>NZ_JAFCUW010000001.1:0-1063481 GCF_049896725.1 Massilia sp. PWRC2 | reverse complement strand
CGCCATATTCTGGAGGTGTGCTTGGTCCATTGCCCATGGGGTGCTGGCAAACTGGCTCAGGATTAATTGTCGCTGCATGATGGCTCCGATCAGATGCTGATAGTTTCAATGTGACGCGCATGCTCTTTGCTCGCGCGATAAACGCTATCCTCGATTTTCGCCAACAGATCTACGGGCTTGCGACGATCTTCGAATGTAGACCTCACGACGCCCAGCGCGTAGGCCTCTCCCTCAAGCTTCGAAAACGTCTCAGCCACCTCTGCCTGCGCTTTCGCGCGCGGGATGTCGACAAGCATCATTGCCATGAAGCGATCCTGTGCTGCCTTGATGTTGTTACGGCACGCGAGAATTGCATCGTGATTGCTCGTGATGATCGAGCCTTGGCCATGCCGATATGAGTAGGTGGCCTCGGTGCTGTACTCGAACCGCGCAGACACAAGGCCGTCCAGAAAGCTCGCATCCTCCCAGGCCGTGCGCAGGAAGTCGGGTGCGAGCTCCTTTGCCTCGCGCTCCAACGTCAAGCGGGCGCCTTCGAACTGGTTTTGCAGGCCGTACGAACGTTGTGACAAATACTTAAAATTTCGATCAGCATCGCGGAAGGCTTCTTCGGCCAGCTCCAGCGCTCTGCGCGCAGCGATAACAGCCTTGCCAATTGCCGGCAGTTCCGTTTTTTCAATCGGGGGCAATGCCTTCATTTTTTCAAGGATCGCGAGGCGCTGCACGTTCTTGCGCTCTTCGAGCTGTCGGTCAATGTCATCGACCAGGCCCAGCTCCTTGGCCTTGCTAAAAAATTCTTCAGTTTGAAATCGGGTATTCATTTTTTTCCTGTTTGTGAGTGGTACCAGTGATGAAATTTTGCGCGCTAACCTTCCGCAAAAATCGTCCGTTGGCGGACAGTTTCAGCGCGATGTCGATCGCCCGGTATGCCGCAGTTTTGCGGATGCCGAAGCGGGTCATCAGGCGATTGCGAATGACGGGCCGAGGCTCGCCCTCATCGAGCAGGCGGCGCGCGAAGCGAACACGCTCCGAGCGGTCGACAACGGTGATGCCGGCTGCCAGGCATGCCTCGTTGATGAAACGCTTGAGCGAGTGCTTCGCATGGTCGTGGGCGTCGATGCGGTCGACCTCGGCGATGATCTGCAGGATGACTTCGGATTGCAGGCTCATGGTGTGGTGCTAGTGAGCCGACGCCGAATAAAGCGGGTAGATGATCTCGAACACCAGCGCGGCGCCAACTGCAGCGCAGGCCTCCTCGATCGTGTCGATTACCTGCATCAATTGGCCGTCGTTCATCTGACTGGCCGGGATGCCAGTGGGGAGGCGTCGCGCAAGGCTCCCACGGGGCGCCGGTATGGCCGCCACGTCGTGCCAGGTATCCATCACCTTGTCGACCACGTAACGGGCATGCTGCCGCTCGTCATCAGATAGGGCCGGGCCAGAGCCCTCCGACAGTACCCAGAATTGGAGCAGCAGGCCGGCCGCGGTGAAGTGCTTCTCTCCATCGGAGTCGATGGTGTACAGGCGGTTGTTGCGGTTCATGGTTTCTCCTGCCTAGCGCTGGCGGCGCGCGTACGACTGCCCGCCAAGGACCAGGGCAATTTAGATTGAATGATGTGCGCACGATTCGTGCTCGGTGCGTGGAGTGTTGGTACTACGCGGCGTACACGCTACGTGCACGCCGCATGCTCATTTACCCGGTGCGGTCGGCTTCCAAGGCTCGCAGTTGCGATCGAAACCAGTCGATGGCGTGAGGGATGCTGGCCAGGCTCCGCGAGTAGCTTGAGGCGCGCATGTGCTGCCGCGCTTCGTCACTAACCATGGTGCTGCTGCAGTAGGCGTTGATCAGGGCATCCAGGTCGGCAAACATCTCGACCCACTCCGCCGGCGTGCGAGGCCGCACAGATATGGCGGCCATGGCCTGCGCCTGCTGACGGGTCAAGCCGTCCACCTCCATAAATTCAGAGACCAGTTTTTCCCGCCAATCCTCGGAGGCTGGTTTTTGTATATGCCTGCCTGCTACTGCTACAACTGCTACAGGTGAAAATGCGGCTCTCCGTATTTGATCTTCGATCGCTGCTACTTTCGCTACTTCCGCTACAGATGGCGCGTTTACATTGGATTTCGCATCAACTGTAGCCAAAGTAGCAGTAGCAGAGGTGATAAATCCTTTTTTCATCAAATCTGCCAGTGCCATGATCAGCCCCCCAGGAGTTCAGGATTAATTTGAATTTCACGCTTGCGGCCGGCGGTGATCAGGACTGCGCGGCCGTGCCCGATAAGCTCGTCGACAGCGGCGGTCAGGCTGGTCTTGTCGCGTAGCCGGGAGGGGCCATACTGCGCGACCGTGCGCGTCGAGACGGTATCGGTGGCGTTCATCTTGCAGTAGTTCAGCAGCCAGTCCTCCAGCATGCCGGCATCTGCCAGACCGCTCGGCAACGAAAGCTCGCCGAAGAATCGCAGCGCCTCGTTCAGGTGCCACGCTGTTACGATGCTGGCGGACTCGAAGTGTTCGGCCGAGATGGCACCGATCCCCGCGTCGATTACATGGAAGAGCGCGGCCAGCCGGGCGGCGTTGTCAGCGATCTTGCTGGCCACATCGCGCACGTCCTGCAGCTCGCCGCCTTTGCCCAGCCCACGCTCGATCTCATCATGGAACCGTACCCATGCAGCCTTTGCCTCCGGCGCCAGCGCTAGCATTTGCGGCTCTAGCCCGCCGCGCTCATTGATCGGTACTGGCGCTTCCAAGATACCCAAAATGCGATCGTGGAATTTGGCCAGCGCCGGCATGTTCGAAGGTGGCTCAGTGAAAAGGCGCGTTCCCTGCGTCGATTGAGGCCTGGCGATAAGGAACCGTGCAAGGAAGCCGGTGCCGCGCGCCAGCGTGCCTGTGCGGCCGATGAAGTCCATCAGCGCTGACTCCTGTACCTGCAGCGACATCGTGAGCCGGGCACCGTCGACGACATACGATTCGCCGCGTCGGTCGAACGTCAGTTTCGAGGCATCCCACAACTGATTCAAGTTGGCCAGGGTGCGCAACTGCGAGTCCTTGCCCATGCCGTGACTACCAAAAACGGAGCCGGCCTCCGACGAGATCACGGCGCCAGATGGCCATTTTGTGGAAAGGGAGTAGGTCAGGGCCTCCGGCGTGAAGTCGCTGTAGATCAGCCGCGGCACGCGAGGCGGCGCCGGCTTCATTTCCTCATGCCTCCGCAGCGCCAGTTCCGATTGACTGGTGTCCTTGGCGCTCTTGGCCGCTTGCTTGATCGATTCCAGAATGCCGGACCGGATGGCCTCCCACGCTGAATGATCGGCCTCGTAGCGTTTGACTTCGACCCTTGCATCGTGTTGCTGCTGTGTCTCGTAATCGTGCAGCACCCGGGTAAGCAAACCGTCGCAAGTGGACTTCCGCTCGCCGCTTTCCGCGATGACCAGAAAATATAGGCCAACCGGACCAGTCAGTCGTTCCGCCCTCGAAACATCGTAGTGGGCCTGGGCGGCCAAACTGAGCGTTGCCAGAGCAGAGCATGCCACCATCGCCTCCGGCGCCTTGGTGAAGCTCTGCACCTCCCGCACGGCCGCCAGCAGCACGGCGGGCAATGCTTCCGCCGGGTACGGCACTGGTTCCGATGTCCTGGCGAGGGGTTCAAGCGGAGGCCAGGCCGCCTTTGCAGCCTTGGCTACTGATTCCTTCACAAATTTCCTTGTTGTTTCCAGGTCTGGTGCTGCCGGCTCGCCAGCAAATTTTTTTACATCGGTCATGGCATTCATGAAACCCCCATCAATTTAAGGAAAGCAATACGCCCAGCATCGAGGTCAATCAACTGCAGGCGGCGCGGGCTGGCGCCGTACAGGCGATGGCTTAGGTCACGCAAGGTCCCGTAACGCGTGGCGTTGCCGTGGTAGACCAGGATGATGTCCAGACCAACCACCGGCCAGCACTCGGTAAAGCTGGGCAGACGCGCCGGGTCGATCTCGATGGCGTTTCGCTTCGGCGGTCTGAAGCCGAGGCCCAGCCATACCTCGCGGCGCACCGGCTGCATGCCAGCATCGGCCATCGTCTCAAGCACATGGAGTGGGTTCGTCATTTAGCGGCCCCATTTTTTTCTGTCTTCCAGTCAAGGAACATGTCCATCTCGCCGGCCGCATCAATTGAGTGCTCCAGCTGCACGGCGAGGTGTGAAATTAAAAGGCCGACGTGCTGGAGCCGGTCAGCGTTAGGAGGCGTATCGCCGAGGGCGGACGAATAGAGCAAATGGCCAATAGAATCAATGCCAGCTGCGATATTGCTCTGCAGATTGCGCGCATGGTCGCGTGCCGCCTCCGCGATTTGTCGTTGCTCAGCCGTATTCGCTGCGTAGAATGAAACGGTGCCGAGTCGTTGCAATAGCGCCGGCAGTTCGTAGGCCGGACGGTCAACATTCTTAAATTCAGGGTTGCGCGCGCTCATGCTGCACCTCGTACTACTCGAGTTGCAATTGCATGCACATCTTCGGCATAGCGCCGCGCAGCGCGGATGGCCGACTCTGCATTGCCTGCATCCTCAGAATTGACACATTCGCGCAAGGCTAGATTGAGCAGGTCGCCAAGTATCTCGACAGCATTGATGATGTCGTCCGCCAGGTCGGAAGCTGTAACGGTGTCGACCGATATGGACTTAACTGCGGTCATCATGCTTGACCGCCGATCTTGGCGACAGCTGCGCGCCAGATGGACTTGCCCTCTTCGATGCCGGCAAAGTAAGCGTCGGCCTCGGTGGTGCCGGCCTGGTAAGGCGGGATCATGTCTTTCCGCTCGATGCGATTTTCAAGCGCGGCGCGGGTGCCGGCTTTGTACTCGGCGCTGCGCGGGGTGCGGCCATTGAAGAACGCGGCTTGCATGAGCTGGTCAACCGAAAAAGCACTGGTGGCCACCTGGGCGCCGCCGGCGAATGGTGGCCAGGCTGGGCTCATGATGTCGAACATGAGGGCGCAAGCGGCGGCGTCGTTCGCTTTGCGTTGTGCTGAGAGTTGTTCTTGCTGGTGTGGGGATGTGGTCGGTACGGACGTACCTGGGGCGTGGGTGGTGCTAGGCATGATGGCCTCCTGTGTGTGGTGAAGAACCGCACGCCCCGCTTCCAAACGGGGAGAGCAGCAAGTGGCGAGGTTGGAAGACCGGTACACAAGGAAACCGGCAGGCCGAAGCCTCCCCGCCACCGCCGCTCATAGGAGATGCAATAGCATGGACGAAAAAATACCGCTTGGTAGCGGTCGTCCGCCTCGTGTAGTTCGAGCTTCCAAACTCGTCTGCGTTTTTTTCCGCAGCGAAGCCAGAATAGACCAGCGCCAGCGCGCGCGTCAAGCGATTCATGACGGCGCCGCTCATTTATTTTCAACCCGGTAGTTCACTGGATCGGCGAAGAAGCGGTGCAGCTCGCGGTTCTGGTATGCGGTGCAACGCTCGGATAGGCGATGTGCTGGCGGTGCCTTGCCTGCCATGACCAGTTGGCGGAACTTCTCGCGGCTGAACGGGGAGAATGGGGCGATCTGGTTCCAGCGGCTCATACCGTCCGCTGGCAGGGTCTTACTGGGTGTTTCTGTGTGCTGTGCCATAGTTGCCTCTGTCTGTCGTATTAAGGCCGTAATGGGCCGACAGAGGCAAGGTTAGGCGATCATGCTTAAAATAAAAACACTCATCACTTAGTAGAATTCGATTGTGCAAAGCACTATTTGATTTTGCTTGGCGACACTTTTTTGTATGCCCGTTTTTCAATGCCCCAGTGATGCTCAAGCCATTTCTTGGGAAGATTCGTGCTTGCGGTTATAACGCTGTTCTGGTTATCTTTCGCATATCTAACGATTTCCGGCTTTAGAAAGAGGATCGCGTCAGCTATCCCTGATCTTGTTTTGCTCCAGGGCGGGTTATGGTCATCGACCATCTTCAAGAACTCGCGCCTGCACTCTTCGATTTTATTTGCCTTCGCATCGCCGCCGGATTTGGCGGTTGCTTTTGCAGTAGCTGCTAAGTGAAAAGATGCTTGATCTAAACCCCATGCCGCCCCAGAAAAGCCGACGGCTTCAGCCGTGTATAGCCAGGCAAGGCCAGTTTTATTTTGCACATCAGCATAGATTGCTTTTAAACAGAAATTGATTCCCATTTCGATTGATGTGGCTGCACCGAGCCTGACCTTATCGGTTCTCTTGGTCAATATACTGAGTTGGCTATGATGTTGTTCGATGATCTTTTCGGGCTCATTGGTAAGCGAGAAATTTTTCAGCAGTTCGTTAAATCGATCTTGTGTTGATGGATCAAGAGTGCCGGCCGTAATACCCTCCTGTAACGTTGACTGAAGTCGCCCGATCACCTCTTGAGCCACTCTTGTAGGCGTGATTTTTCCAGTTAAAGAAATTCCAAAAACCTTCTTAATTTTTCTTCCGCTCATGTTTCCCTCGCTTGCTGATCAACTGTTTTTATTTTCTTGGGCCGTTTGCCCAAAACGACCCGCTATGACCTTGCCGCCGGCGGCTGCATCCAGGTAGTCGGCGTACTGCTGCATCATCACGCGGCGCTCGTCCAGGAACATGGCCCGGTCGTAGGCCTCGCCGTAGGCGTCGCCAGAGGCATGTGAGAGCTGACGGTCGACCACCTCATGCCGATAGCCCAGCCGCTCTTTGATGACGCCCATAGCCAGCGAGCGGAAGCCGTGGCCGGTCATCTTGCCCGCATAGCCCATGCGCTTGAGCGCCGCCAGGATGCCGAAGTTCGTGGCCGGCTTCGTGTGGTCGCGCATGTTGGGGAACAGGTAGGTATTGCCGCCGGTGATCTCGTACAGCTCGCGCAGAAGCTCCCAGCCTTGGCGCGGGAGGAATACATGGTGGTTGATCTTGCGCGGGTTCATCTTCTTTTTCCCCATCTTCATCCGATGCCAGTCGATGACCCAAGACTCGTTCACCAGGTCGATTTCGGACCACGGCGTTTCCGTGAGCTCGCTCGTCCGCACGAACGTCATCATCATCAGGCGAAACATGACTTTGGTCGGCACGAACATGCGCCCCTCGATCTTCTGGAAGGCGCGCAGGAAGTCTGGTAGGTCGTCTGGAGTGATGGCCGCATGGTGCCCATTGGAAGTAGGCTTGAGGGCGCCCCGCAGGCTGGGCACGGGGTCTGTGTCGGCCTTGCCTGAAGCGATCGCATAGCGGAATATCTGGCCGCATACCTGGCCCTGCCGCTTCGCCATGTCCAGGGCGCCGCGCTTCTCGATCTGGCGAAGTACGTCGAGCATCACTGGTGCCTTGATCTGTGCAATAGGGTGTTTGCCGAGCAGCGGGAATATGTCGACCTCAAGCCGGTGGATGATGTTGGCGGCGGTGCGCGGTTGCCAGCTTTCCAGTTTGTTCGCATGCCACTCGCGCGCTACCGCCTCGAACGTGTTTGCGGCAGCCGTGGCCTTGTGCTGCTTGTCGATGCGTTTCGCCTGGCCGGGGTCAACGCCAGCCGCCACCTGTTTACGCGCAGCGTCTCGCTTGCCCCTTGCATCGAGCAATGACACTTCATCGTACGCGCCGAAGGCAAGCCGGCTTTCCTTGCCGTTGGCCTGCTTGAACTTCATGCGCCAAAGCTTGGCCCCAGTCGGCATCACTTCCAGGTACAGGCCGCCACCATCTGCCAGCTTGTGGGCCTTCTCGCGCGGCTTGGCGTTCTTGATCGACCTATCGGAAAGAGGGACAACGATTTTAGGCATCTTGGGGGCATCCAGTCTTTGGGGGCATGGCCGACCCCCAAGACTGCCCCCAAAAAACATGGGTGTCAATGGGCAAACTTTGGCGCTACAGGCATAAAAAAACCCCTAAGCGTTTGATTTCTTAGGGGTTTCTAGGCAAACTTGGTCATACTTTGCCGTGTTTTTGGTGGTGATAGGTGGACTTGAACCACCGACCCCAGCATTATGAATGCTGTGCTCTAACCAACTGAGCTATATCACCTGACAGACCGGCATTATCCAGATTTTCAGTGAATGTGTCAAGGATACGCGCCAAACAGTTTTACCCACCGTTCTCACGCGCGTGCGTGCGCTGTCAGCGCCGCTTCGATCTGCGCCAGCATGGCCGGTGCCGGGTCGGCGCCGATGCAGTCGAATACCTGCCGCTCCGGCATCGCCCGCAGCCAGGTCAGCTGGCGCTTGGCCAGCTGGCGGGTGGCGATGATGCCGGTCTCGCGCAGGGTGGCGCGGTCGATGCTGCCGTCGAGGTAGTCCCAGCTCTGGCGGTAGCCGACGCAGCGCATCGACGGTAAATGCGGCTGCAGGTCGCCGCGCGCGCGCAGGCGTGCCACTTCGGCCACCAGGCCGTCGTCGTCGCGCTGGCCCAGCATCTGCTCGAAGCGCACGGCAATGCGCCCGTGCAGCACGGCGCGCTCGGAGGGCTCGAGCGCCAGCGGCAGCAGCGCAAACGGCAACTCAAGCTTGCCGCGGCCCGATAGCAGCGACGACATCGGCTGCCCGCTGAGCAGATAAATCTCCAGCGCGCGGTTGATGCGCTGGGCGTCGTTGGGCGCCAGCCGCGCTGCCGTGATGGGGTCGACCTGGCGCAGGCGCTCGTGCAGGGCCGGCCAGCCGGCGGTGGCGGCGTCGGCCTCGAGCTGGGCGCGCACCGCCGCGTCAGCGGTCGGCAGCTCGTCCAGGCCCTCGCTGAGGCCCTTGAAATACATCATGGTGCCGCCGACCAGCAGCGCCAGCCTGCCGCGCGCGCTGATCTCGGCCACCAGATGCAAGGTGTCGAGGCGAAATTGCGCCACCGAGTAGGCGTCGAGCGGGTCAAGGATGTCGATCAGGTGGTGCGGCACGCTGGCCAGCTCCGCCGCATTCGGCTTGGCCGTGCCGATGTCCATGCCGCGGTACACCAGCGCCGAATCGACCGAGATGATCTCGGCCGGCAGCGCGCGCGCAATGGCCAGCGCGGCGGCCGTTTTACCCGACGCCGTCGGTCCCATGATGGCCACCGCCAGCGGCGGTCGTGTGTTGTGCGCGCCGTTCATACCGCCTCCGGCGGCGGTGCGCTGCCGAGCAGGCGCCCCGCTGTAAAAATGGCGATGCCCAGCGCGGCGGCGGTCCAGCCCAGCGGGCGCAGGGTGCCATCGAAGGTGGCGCCGACGATGCTGCCGACGACAAAGGCCACTGCCATGGTCAGCGCGCCCATCAGGCCGGCCGCGGTGCCAGCCTGCTGGGGGAATGGCGTCACCGAACCCGATTGGGCAATCGGAAAATTGATGCCGTGCGCGAGCATGGTAAAAAACATCGCCGCCACCACCAGCGACCAGTGGACGGCGCCGGCGCCAATCGCCGCCAAAAACAGCACGCCGGCCGCCAGCGAACCGGCGCCGCCGATACGCGCCGTGCTGGCCTGGCCGTAGCGGCCCAGCATGCGCCGGCACAGCAGCGTACCAATCAGGTAGCCCGATACGCCAAAAGCGAAGCAGTAGCCGAACCAGGCAGTGGGCACGGCCAGCACGCGGATCAGCACCAGCGACGAGCCGGAAATGAAGGCAAAAATGGCGCCATACGACAGCGCCCCCGGCAGCGCGCTGGCCCAGAAGGCGCGCGCGCCCAGCACCAGCCGGAAGTTCTCGAGCAGGCCGGCCAGTTCAGTGGCACGGGGATTTTTGTGCGCGTTGGTTTCCGGCAGGCGCAGCAGCACGGCCAGCAGCAGCGCCGCACCCAGCACGGCGTGGGCGACAAACGCGGCGCGCCAGCCAAACGTCACCTGCAGGTAGGAGCCGACGATCGGGCCCAGCAGGGGCGCCAGCGACAGCCAGCTGGAGGCGCGCGCGATCACGCGCGCGCTGTCGGCCGGCGCATAGGCGTCGCGCACGATGGCGCGGGCGATGATGATGGCCGAGCAGCAGCCCAGCGCCTGCAAAAAGCGGGCGACGATCAACAGGCCGATGCCGGGCGCAACTGCACACAGCACGCTGGCCAGCACGTACAAGGACAGGCCCGCCAGCAGCGGCGGGCGGCGGCCGTAGCGGTCCGACAGCGGACCGATGATCAGCTGGGCGCCACCGAAGCCGGCGACGAACAGCGACAGCGTCAGCTGCACGGTCGAGGCCGGCACCTGGAAGGTCGACGCCAGCCCCGGTAACGAGGCCAGGTACAAATCGGTCGACAGCGGCTGCAGCATCAGAGAGCCGATGATCAGCAGCAGGATCGGCGCATGGGCGTAGGCGGCGATGGGTTCAATATGCTCAAGGCGGCCAGCGCCGGCAGGGACGACAGGCTGCATCACTGGCCGCGCAGGAACAGTTTGTCGAGCGCGGCGATCTCCAGCTGTACCCAGGTAGGGCGGCCGTGGTTGCACTGGTCGGCCCGTTCGGTCGCTTCCATCTGGCGCAGCAGGGCGTTCATTTCCGGTACCGACAGCATGCGGTTGGCACGCACGGCGGTGTGGCAGGCCAGGGTGCCGAGCAGTTCGTTGCGCCGTTCGATCAGCACGCGCGAGCCGCCGTACTCGCGCACGTCGCGCAGCACGTCGCGCGCCAGCGTCTGCGCGTCGGCCCCCTTGAGCAGCACCGGCACCGCGCGCACCGCCAGCGTGGTGGGCGACAGCACGGCGATGTCAAAGCCGAGCGCCTGCAGGGTCGCCTGCTGTTCCTGCACGGTGGCCACTTCGATGGCGTCGGCGTAAAAGGTGACGGGAATGAGCAGCGCCTGCACCTGCATGTCCTGGCCATCGACCTGGGCGTCGAGCGCCGTTTTCAGCTGTTCGTAGAGGATGCGCTCGTGGGCGGCGTGCATGTCGACCAGGACCATGCCCTTGGCGTTTTGCGCCAGCACGTAGATGCCGTGCAGCTGCGCCAGGGCGAAGCCGAGCGGGTAGTCGGCGGGTGAACTGGCGTGGAGCGGCGCGCTGTAGGGCGTGATCGGCGCCGTCATGGCATCGTGCGTGCGGTGGTTGAGCGGGGCCGCAGCCGCAAACAGGGCGCCATAGGCCTCGGCCGACTGCGCCACGCCGGGCTGGTAGCGCGCTGCTCCCGCCGACGCATACGGCGACGGTGAAAAGGTGGCCGAAGACGGCGTCGATAACTGCGCACCGAACGAGGTTTGCTGGTGCTCGCGGCGCCAGCTGGCGCCATCGGCGGATGCCAGCGCGCCGCCCACATCGGCCGCCGGCAGCGGCGCCGGCACGCTGCCGTGCGCGGTCGCCGAGGTTTGCGCCAGTGCCCGCTGGACCACGTGAAAGACGAACTGGTGAACGGCGCGGCTGTCGCGAAAGCGCACTTCGATCTTCGACGGGTGGACGTTGACGTCCACCAGCGCCGGATCGAGGTCGAGCGCCAGCACGTAGGAGGGAAAGCGGTCGCCGTGCAGCACATCCTGGTAGGCGGCGCGCACCGCGTGCATGAGCAGCTTGTCGCGCACGAAGCGGCCATTCACATAAAAAAACTGGCCATCGGCGCGCGCCTTCGAGGCCGTCGGCAGGCCGGCAAAGCCGTGCAGGCGCAAGGGACCGGCCGCTTCGTCGAGCGCCAGCCGCGCTTCGGCAAAGTCGCTGCCGAGAATGTGCGCGCTGCGCTTGTCGATCGGGCCGATTTTCCAGTGGTCGATGGTACGGCCATTGTGCGACAAACTAAACGCCACATCCGGCCGCGCCAGTGCGATGCGCCGCACCACCTCGGCGCAGTGGCCATATTCGGTCTGTTCGGACTTGAGAAATTTGCGCCGCGCCGGCGTATTGAAATACAGGTCCTGCACATCGATGGTGGTGCCGTGCGGGCCGGACGATGGCGCCACCGTACCCAGATGCGAGCCGCTCAGCTCCCACGCATGGGGGGCGTCGGCCGTGCGCGAGGTGATGGTGACGGCGGCAACCGAGGCGATCGAAGCGAGCGCTTCGCCGCGAAAGCCCAGCGTGCCAACGTTTTCCAGGTCGTGCAGCGAGGCGATTTTCGAGGTTGCGTGGCGCGCCAGCGCCAGCGGCAGCTGCTCGGCAGCGATGCCGCGGCCATTGTCGGTGATGGCGATCCGTTTGACGCCGCCTTCTTCGAGCCGCACGGTGATCGCCGTGGCGCCGGCATCGAGGGCGTTTTCCAGCAGCTCCTTGACGACGGCGGAGGGCCGCTCGACCACTTCGCCGGCGGCGATTTGCGAGATCAGCTGGTCCGGCAGCGCCTGGATCGGGCGCGGCGCGGCGGTGACTGCGGTGGCGGAAGCGGGAATGGTGTGAAGGGGGGCGGCGGCGTTCATGGCCCGATTATAGCCTGTGCCCGACCACGCCGAGGCGCCGTACCACGCCCGTTCAGGGGCGCGAGTTCGAGCTGGTGCCGGCGCGCGCACGCACCGGAATCGGCGCGTTGCACAGGTCGATATAGCCGGCCGCCACCTTGGTCCACGGCCCGCCGCGGTTGCGCTGGGCCTCGACGGCGCGGGCAAACGCGGCACTGTCGGTGCGCATCACTTCGAGTTCGCTGCGCTGGGCCGGCGCGACGTCGGCCGCAAGCTTGATGCTGGCGATCGGCACCTGCTGCGCAGGCTGGTCAAAAAAGCCCATGGCGCCGGGCCCGCGCGGCACCGTCGACAGCAGTGCCATGCCGGCCACCACCCGGCCGACCACGGTGATGTTGCGGTCGAGCTGACGGGGTGCCTGGCCGATCACCACGTACAGCGCGCTGCCATTGCCGCTGTCGGCGTCGTTGTCGCGGCCAACCCCCACCATGCCATAGCAGTGGGCCAGCCAGGCGCGCCGCGTTTTGGGGTCGCGCGCCGATGGCATGCCGTTCGAATGGCCGACCTGGGCGGCGTAGCCATCGCGCTCGGGCAGGCGGGTGAACTGGCGGTCCGCCGCCATCGCGATGGTAAATTCAGCGGCCAGCGCGGCCTTGGCGCTGCCGAACGATTTGGGCTGCGCTTCATCGGCGTCGCCCCACTGCACCACCCAGTTGTCCTGCGAGCGGATCACCGCCAGGCCGTCGAAATAGTGTTCGCGCACCAGCGTGCGGATGTTGGCGACGTGGCGCGGGGCGAACAGCGGCGCCAGTTCGATCACCACGCGTCCGCCCGGCAATTCCATGTACAGGGTGCTGGCCGGATCGAGCGGGCGCCAGTCGGCGGCGCTGGAGGTCTGGATGACGTCGGCCAGCGTCGGCCGCGGCGGCAGTTCGGCGGCGCGTGGACAGGGCGCCAGCAAGGCGCCCTGGACGGCGAGGGTAGCGAGGGCGGTCAGGCGGGCAATACGCATGCGGGTCTCCAGTCGGCAGGGCAGCCTGATTGTAATGGCAAGCCATTTGTTTTGATCTAAAACAATGACAGTTCAAGAAACGAAGATGTCATAAAAAAATCCTGTCCAAGCGGCCCCTTGCGGTCAATACCGCCGGGTGCGGGGTGGTATGATGCGCGGCTACCTTTTAGGATGACTATGGATCTGATGCAATTTTTCGACATGATTTTGCATGTCGATAAAACCCTGGGCATGTTGCTCGCCCAGTATGGTGTCTACGTCTACGCGGTGCTGTTTGCCATCGTGTTTTGCGAGACCGGCCTGGTGGTGCTGTTCTTTTTTCCGGGCGACACCTTGCTATTCATCGCCGGCGCCTTTTGCGCCACCGGGCAGATGAGTTATCCGCTGCTGCTGGCGCTGTTGATCACCGCTGCCGTCACCGGCAACACCCTCAATTACTATATCGGCGAAGCGATCGGCCAGCGCGTGTTCACCCACGACTACCGCTGGCTCAACAAGGATGCCTTGCGGCGCACCCACGAATTTTTTGAAAAACACGGCGGCAAGACCATCATCCTGGCGCGCTTCGTGCCGGTGGTGCGCACCTTTGCGCCGTTTGTCGCCGGCGTGTCGGACATGACCCACGGCCGCTTTCAGCTCTACAACATCACCGGCGCCGCGCTGTGGGTGCTGTCGCTGGTCACTGCCGGCTATTTCTTTGGCAATATCCCGATGGTGCGCGATCACCTCACCACCATCGTGTTGCTCGGTGTCGCCGTTGCCGTAGTGCCGGTGGCGCTGGGCGGCCTGTGGAAGGTCGGTCGCAAGCTGCTGCGCCGCTCGTAAGTCAGCAAGGCAATACAAATATAGGACAAATGTTGCCGCACGGCTCAAGTTTTAGGTGGGGCGCGCCGATAACCAGACAGTAAAGTGACTTTCTGGAATCCCATGCGCACCCTGATTTCCCTGCTCGTTTGTTGTCTGGCCGCCGGCGCCGCGCAAGCCAATGATCCGCCTGCGGCCGCCCACGGCGCCGCTTCCGCTGCCAGCGCCAAGGCCGAAGCACCCAAGGGTGAACTGGCCAAGGCTGCCGAAGCGGCCAAGGCGGAAGGCGCCAAGGCGCCGGTCGTCGTCAAGCAGGTCACTGCCTCGCCGGTGGCGGCGCAGCGCGCCAAGGAAGAGGAATCGGAAGCGGAGCTGTCGGCAAAAATTGCCACGCGCCTGGCGGCCATGCGCGCCAACCAGGCCGCGCGCAGCGCCGCTGCCGCCAAATCGCGCAAGCTGGCCGAGGCCGCCCAGCGCCAGCGCGAGCAGGCCGCTGCCATGGCGATGGTCGCTGCCACCGCCAGCCATAGCGACGCCGCGCCCGCGCCCGTCCATGCAAATGGCAACCACTGGTCGTATGACGGCGACACCGGCCCGGCCAACTGGAGCAAGATTAATTCAAGCTGGGCCAAGTGCGGCACCGGCAGCCGGCAGTCGCCCATCGATCTGCGTGACGGCATGAAAGTCGATCTCGAGCAGATCGCCTTCGATTACCGCGCTTCCGGTTTTAATGTGATCGACAATGGCCACACCATCCAGGTCAATGTCGGGCTGGGCAATTACATCACGGTGCAGAACCGCACCTACGAGCTGCAGCAATTTCACTTCCACCGGCCGTCGGAAGAAAAAATCAACGGACGCGGCACCGAGATGGTGGTGCACCTGGTGCATAAAGATGGCGAAGGCAACCTGGCGGTGGTCGCCGTGCTGCTCGAGCGGGGCGCCGCCAGTGGCTTGATCCAGACCGTCTGGAACAACCTGCCGCTGGAAAAAAACATGGTGGTCAACCCGGTGGTGGCGCTCGACGTCAACGACATCCTGCCGAAAAAACGCGAATACTTTACGTTTATGGGCTCGCTCACCACGCCGCCGTGCTCGGAAGGCGTGCTGTGGCTGGTGATGAAGCAGCCGATGCCGGCGTCGCCCGCGCAGATGGCGCTGTTTAGCCGCCTGTATCCCCTCAATGCGCGGCCGATTCAGCCGGGCAGCGGGCGGGTGGTGAAGGAATCGAACTAGCGTTTACTTAGTAGGGCGCACGCGCAAGGTGTTGTGGCCGCGCCAGCCGCTGCCGGCGGCCAGGGTCAGCGGCGCAATGACGGCCGGCTCGATGCAGACGAAGTGGCGGTAGTCGTCGGCGGCCATATCGGCGGCGGCGGCGGCGGCGGCGCTGCCGGCAGCACCGGGGTTCCACACGACGGCGTCGCTAAACCCGCTCTGGGTCGAGTGCAGCGTGCGGCCGCCATCGGTCATGCTGAGCGTGCCGACCCCTTCATAGATGGCGTCGAGCGCGGCGCCGATTACCAAAGGCTGCGCTTGCACGCCAGTGATGCGCACTGCAGCCACATCGTCAACGCGGTGGTAGCTATGCAGCGCCGCGGAAAAATCGAACGGTGTCGATCCGGTGTTGTCGACTTCGAGCGTCAGCGCCAGGCTGTCGCCGCCCACTGCCACGCGCAGGCGCAGGACGAACGCATGCGGCCATTCGGCGGCGCGTTCGGGCGCCAGCTGGGCGGCCGTCAGCGTCAGCACGGCAAAGCTGCGTTCGCCATCGGTGCCGCTCTGTTCCAGCGTCCAGTGACTCAGCCGCGCAAAGCCATGGCGGAGGATGGGGCCGCGCTCATTAAACTGGGGGAAGATCACCGGCACGCCGCCGCGAATGGCGCGGCTGCCGTCCACTGCCGAGCGGGCCGAACAAAACAGCTGCTCGGCGCCATCGGCGGTGGTCCACGACACCAGCTGGGCGCCGAACAGGGTGATCAGGGCGCTGGCGCCATCGGCGCAGGTCAGCCGCAGTGCGGGCAGCTGGCCAAACTGGGTGATCGACATCACGCGCGTCGCTTTCAGGTGAGCCGGCCCTTGGCCAGCGGCGGGTTGTTGGCAAAATAACGGCGGATGCCGCGCGTGATGGCAGTGGCGATCTGGTCCTGGTAGCCATTGTCCTTCAGGCGCGCTTCTTCCTCGGGATTGGAAATGAAGGCCGTCTCGATCAGGATCGAGGGCACATCGGGCGCCTTCAGCACGGCAAAGCCGGCCTGCTCGACGGCGCCCCGGTGCAGCTTGGCGATGCCGCCAATTTCACCGAGCACCGCCTTGCCCAGCTTGAGGCTGTCGTTGATTTGCGCCGTCGTCGACAGGTCCAGCAAGACGCTGGCGAGCTGGCGGTCCTGGCTGCCGATATTGACGCCGCCGACCGCATCGGCGAGGTTTTCCTTGTTGGCCAGCCAGCGCGCCGCGGTCGACGACGCCCCTTTTTCCGACAGCACGAACACCGACGAGCCGCGTGCCGATGGCTCGACAAACGCATCGGCGTGAATCGAGACGAACAGGTCGGCCTGCACCTTGCGCGCTTTGTCCACGCGCTGGTTGAGGGGCACAAAATAATCGCCGTCGCGGGTGAGCATGACGCGCATGTTCGGCAACTCTTCGAGCTTGAATTTAAGGCGCTTGGCAATCGCCAGCACGATGTCTTTTTCGCGCGTGCCGGTGGCGCCGGTGGCGCCCGGGTCTTCGCCGCCGTGGCCGGGGTCGAGCGCGATGGTGATCATGCGCGCCACTTTTTGTTCGGCGCGCAGGGCCGGTTTGGTCTGCGCCAGCGTTTCCTGCGTCGGCGTCGGCGTCGGTGCCGGCACCGCGCCAGTCACAGGGCCGGCGCCGGCGGCCGGCGCCGGCGGCAACGGCAGCGGCCGCGCCACCAGCTCGCCGACCGGCGCATCGGGGTCGCGCGACCAGTCGCCTTTTTCGATCATGGCGGCGATCGGGTCGAGCGGCTTGACGGGATACAGGTCGAAAATCAGGCGGTGCTGGTAATTGCCGACCGGCGCCAATGTAAACACCTGGGGGCGGATTTCTTCCTTCAGGTCAAACACCAGGCGCACCACACCGGGCCGGTTCTGGCCCACCCGCACCTGGCGGATATACGGGTCGTTCGACTGCACCTTGGCCACCAGGGTTTTCAGGGTGGCATTCAGTTCCAGGCCCTCGATATCGACCACCAGCCGGTGCGGATCGGGCACGACAAAGTGCGTCACTTTCAGTTCGCTGTCGTTTTCCAGGGTAACGCGGGTGTAGTCGGGCGCTGGCCACACGCGCACGGCGAGAATTTGCGCGGCCATTGCCGGCAGCGGCGCCAGCACCGATAACAGCAGGGTGCCACCGGCCTTGAGCAGCACGCGGCGACGGCGCTGCGCGCTGGCGCGGGCAGCTTCCCGAATCACGGGCGCGGCGGAAAGGAAAGGCGGTCGAGACATAGCGAACCCAGGTGGGACAACGCTTGCAATTCTACCTCACGACCCGTGCCCGCCACGTGCAGAAACACGTCCAGATCGGGCGGCGGCAGCACGGGATCGCCCTTTTCCGGCCACTCGACGATGCAGATGTTGTCTTGATTGAACGCTTCGCGAAAGCCGGCGTCGAGAAACTCTTCGGCGCTGCCCATCCGGTACAGGTCGAAATGGATCACTTGCACGGCGCGGCCATCGAGCTGCACCTGGTAGGGTTCTGACAAGGTGTAGGTGGGGCTTTTGACCTTGCCGACGTGGCCAGCGGCGTGCAGCAGCGCGCGGGTGAGGGCGGTCTTGCCGGCGCCGAGGTCACCGTGCAGGTAGATCACCAGGCCCGGCAGCAGCACGCGCGCGAGGGCGGCGCCGAGGGCATTGGTGGCGTCGTCATCGCGGAGGTAGGCTGTGAAGTGCTGCATCGCATAAAATAGTGAGTTGAAAAAGATGTCGCCTGTATTTTCGCCCGTCGTTCCCCCTTGCCTGGACCGCATGCCTTCACCGCCCCCCGATTTGATTGAACTGGCCGCCGCCATCAAGGCCTGGGGCGTGCAACTCGGTTTTGCCGAGGTCGGTATTGCCGACGTCGACCTGGGGCAGGCCGAAGCGGGTCTGCAGGCGTGGCTGGCACAGGGCCATCACGGCGAGATGGATTATATGGCAAGCCACGGCAGCAAGCGCGCCCGCCCCGCCGAGCTGCTGCCGGGCACGCTGCGGGCGATCAGTGTGCGCATGGATTATCTGCCCAAGAACGCCGCCGCCGACTGGCGCGCGCGCGAAGCGGCGCGGTTGGCCGATCCGGCGGCAGCGGTGGTGTCGCTGTATGCGCGCGGGCGCGACTATCACAAGGTCTTACGGTCGCGCCTGCAGCAGCTGGCCGCGCGCATCGAGCACGCCATCGGCCCCTTCGGCTACCGCGTATTTACCGATTCGGCGCCCGTGATGGAATTGCCGCTGGCGCAAAAAGCGGGGCTGGGCTGGCGCGGCAAGCACACCCTGTTATTGAACCGCCAGGCCGGTTCGATGTTTTTTATTGGCGAAATACTGGTTGACCTGGCGCTGCCTGTCGACGCCGCCGTCAGCGCCCATTGCGGCCAGTGCAGCAGTTGCATCGATGTCTGCCCCACCGGCGCCATTCTCGGTCCCGGCCGGCTCGACGCGCGCCGCTGCATTTCCTATCTGACCATCGAACTGAAAGGACAGATTCCCCTTGAGCTGCGCCCGCTAATGGGCAACCATATCTATGGCTGCGACGATTGCCAGACCGCCTGTCCGTGGAACAAGTATGCGCAGCGTGCCGTGCTGGCCGATTTCGACGAGCGCAATGGCCTGGGATCGGCCACCCTGGTCGACCTGTTTGGCTGGGACGAAGACGCGTTTCATCGCCGCCTCGAGGGTAGCCCGATCCGCCGCATTGGCCATGAACGCTGGCTGCGCAATATCGCGGTGGCCTTGGGCAATGCCGCCACTGGCGCGCGCGGCAACGCCGCCCTGGTGGCGGCCTTGCAGGCGCGCGCGGATCACCCCTCGGCGCTGGTGCGCGAGCATGTGGCGTGGGCGCTCGCGCGCCACGGTTGAGGTCGGCGTCATTGCGCTCCGGTGGGACTACAGTCGGCTTACAGTCGTTTCAGGCGCAGCGCCGACCAGTCGGCGTCGACCGAAATGATGGCCACCGCCGTGATGCCGTGCAGTCCGGCAGTGGCGTTGATGGTATCGCGGTTGATGTCGGTTGCCTTCGGCGCGCTTTGCTTCATGTAGACGATCCACAGGGAACCCTTGTCGCCCAGCCGCTCGCTGGCCAGCGGCAACAATTCATCGAGCTGCTTCTGGTTGATGGCGATCAGCACGACGACGTCGGCCGGGTCGTCGCCCGCACTGAGCAATTCCTGCGGCAATTGCGCCACCATGGCGGGATGGGCCGCACCATTGAGGACGGCAATCGACTTGACGTTTCTTAAAAACATTTTGTCTGCAACGGTTTTTTCGCTCATGGAGAGGCCCTCGGCTAGATCGGTTCAGTGCTACGATTCTACAAGCTTCGCTTGCGCGGCAGCGCGCCGCTACCCAAGGTGTCGTCTGCTGCTACTTTGCAATGGGCTGTGGCCCGCCAGCACGGCCATGACATGATGATTTTCTATGACCTGAGGAATGTGCCATGTTGCTGCGCCCGTTTCAGCCTTGCCGAGTGACTGCGTGCGCGCTGCTGGCGGCGCTGCTCGCCTGCGCGCCGGCCGCTGCCATCGACTTCGACGAACTCAAACGGCTGGCGCGCCTCGATGCCAGCCGCGAAGCGCAGCAGGAAGCGGCCGAGCGCGCCACCGCGCAGGCGGCAGCGCAGGCCGCCAACCGGCAACTGCCGCCAAAGGCTGCACCGCTGAGCGGCACCGCCTCGCAAATGGACAAACTGGCCAGGGGCTTCGAAGAGGCCCATGCGGCCGCACCCAACCGCTGGTACCAGGCCGCCAAAATCGAAGACTTCACGCCACCGGGCGACGATCAGCGCAAGGTGTACCGGATCACTGGCGCACTGGTCGGCCCCTTCTGCGTGCGCTATCAGGACAAGAACAAGGCTGACCAGGGCAGGGCGAATGTGGGCGAACCGCTGATCGGCAGTTGTCCGCGCATGTTTTAATCTGGCGCGCCGTGCAAGCTTACTTGAGCAGGCCCGCCAGCTCGACTGCCGTCTTGACCCGCATCTTGTCGAAAATATGGGCGCGGTGCACTTCCACCGTGCGCATGCTGATGCCCAGCTCATCGGCGACCACCTTGTTCAGTTTGCCGGCCAGGATCAGCTCGAGCACTTCGCGTTCGCGCGCCGACAGCGTTGCCAGCCGTGACTGCACGGCGGCGCCGGCGCCGGCCTGGCGCGATTGCGCCAGTGCTTCTTCGACGCGGTCCATCAGCTGGTTGTCGTTGAACGGCTTTTCAAAGAAATCGAAGGCACCCCGTTTGAGGGTGTCGACTGCCATCGGGACGTCGCCGTGGCCGGTCAAAAAAATTACCGGCATGCGCCGCGTCAGCTCGCGCGCGGCCAGCTGATCGAACACCGCCACCCCGTTCAGGTCGGGCATGCGCACATCGAGCAGCACACAGTCGCCGTCGGCATCGAAGTCGCTGGCCGCCTGCTCGAGGAACTGGTGGGCGCTGGCGTAGCCGCGCGCTTCGATGCCACGGGTCTGGGCCAGCCAGGCCAGGGCGTCACGGATGACGTCCTCGTCGTCGACGATGTGCAACATGCTGGTCTCCAGTATTTTTGTAGGCGGGCGCGAAACTGGCCGTGGTGGATTTTAGCCTATGGCCGGGCCGGCAGCGCAAAGCGGAACAGGGTGCCGCCACCCGGGTTGTCGCAATGGGTCAGTGTGCCGCCATGAAATTCGATAGCGGTACGGCAAATCGACAAGCCCATGCCCATGCCCTCGGCCTTGGTGGAAAAGAACGGTGAAAACAGCCGCTCGGCCACCGCCGGTGCGATGCCGTGGCCCTGGTCGATCACCGTCACCAGCACCTGGCCGCCAGTGATGGTGCCGGTCAGGCGCAGCACGCGTCGCTCGGGGGCCACGTCCTGCATGGCTTCGATGCCATTGCGGGTCAGGTTGAGCAAGACTTGTTCGAGCAGCATGCGGTCGGCGCTGACGGCCGGCAGGCTGGCCGGGATGTCATTGTGAATGCTGACAAAATGTTTGCTGGCCTGCATTTCGATCAGGGTGGCGATGCCTTCGACCACGCCGCGCAGCTGCACCAGCTGGCGCTGCGGTTCGCGCTTTTTGACGAACTCGTGCACGCTGCGGATGATCTGCCCGGCCCGCCGCGCTTGCGCACTGGCTTGCTCGAGTGCCGGTTTGAGCAGGGCGGCATCGACGCTGGCGCCCTGCTCGGCGGCCCGTCCCAGCAGGTTTAAGGCGCCCGTGGTGTAGCTGGAAATGGCCGCCAGCGGTTGATTCAGTTCGTGCGCCAGCATCGATGAAATTTCGCCCATGGTGGCCAGGCGCGCGCTGGCGCTGAGTTTTTCTTGTTGTTGGCGGGCCAGTTCTTCGGCGTTCTTGCGATCGGATATGTCGAGGATCGAGCCCATCCATCCGGTCTGGCGGCCATCGCTGTCGACCAGCGGCGCCTCGAAAATAAGCACCGGCACGCGCACGCCGTCGGAGCGCTGAAAAATGGTTTCGAACTGCGGCGTGATGTGGCCGGCCAGCACCGCCGCAAAACGCTGCTGGTAGTCGGCCATCGCTTCCGGCGCCCAGTAGGCCATCGGTGGCACCTTGCCAACCAGCTCTTCCGGCGGCAGGCCGACGATCTGGCAAAAGGCCGGGTTGACGTAGGTGACGCGGCCAGTCAGGTCGCGCGCGCGCAATCCCGTCACCAGCGAATTTTCCATCGCCGTCCGAAACGCCATCTGCTGGCGCAGCGCCCCTTCGGCCAGCAGCCGGCGGGCAATGTGGCGCCACAGCGCCGCCAGCGACGCCAGCAGGCCCAGGCCCAGCAGGATCACGGTGCCGACCAGCAGGTTCGGCAACAGGCGGGGCGGGCCCTTGACGCTGTCGGTCGACAGGATCATCGACGAGCCCGGCAAGTCGAGCACGCGCTTGTGGGTGTAGACGCCGCGGCCGGGGCCGGCGGCCACCCGCCGCGCCAGCGGGCGGTCGTCGCGGTCGATCAGGGCGATGGCGTTGTCCTGGGCGAACCACCACGGCACCGTTTCCTCGAGCAGGGTTTTCAAGTCATAGGTGGCGGCCAGGCTGCCGACGTACTGGCGGCCGCGGTACAGCGGCAGGTAAAAATCGATCACCGCCGGGCCGCCCGCGCTGATGGCGAAGGGCTCACTGTAGCGGCTGGCGCGGGTGGCACGGGCATACTCCCAGGCCGTCAGGGAGGCGCCGGTGACGGTGGCGCCGGGCACGATGCTGCCCTGTTCCATGATGGCGGCGCCGTCGGCGCCCAGCCAGCGGATGCTGCGTAACTCGTGGCCATTGTTGAGCAGCTGGCTCATGCGTGTCTCGATGAGGGCGTGCGGCGGCTGGTTGACCAGTTCGGTGCCTAGGCTGGCCAGCGCATCTTCGCTGCGGTTCAGTTCAAAGCGCAGCGATTGCTCGACCCACAAGGTATCGGCAATCAATTGCTCCTGCCGCTCATTGCTCTCCATTGCGCGTGCCTGCCATGGCAGCCAGACCAGTACGGCGATGAATAGCAGCACCAGCGTCGCCGGCAGCAAAAAACGCAGCGGCCAGCGCAGTTGCTGGGTGAGAGAGGTGAACGCCTTGATCATATTTTATGCGAAGGAGTATTGCTTTAAGGATATTGTGGAATTCCACAATAGCAAGTAAGTAGGGGCTGATGCAGACTCGGGCAAAAGTGGCCCAACCACTAAAAATTCATTCAATGAGGAGATAGCATGCAATTCAAATCCCTGGTAATCGCCCTGGCCGCCGCCGTCAGCATGTCTGCCGCCTGGGCGCAGGCGCCGATCGTCATCAAATTTAGCCACGTGGTCGCCACCGATACACCGAAAGGGCAGGCTGCCGAGCGCTTCAAGATGATGGCGGAAAAAGCCACCGGTGGCCGCGTCAAGGTCGAAGTCTACCCGAACAGCCAGCTCTACAAAGACAAAGAAGAAATGGAAGCGCTGCAACTGGGCGCCGTGCAGATGCTGGCGCCGTCGCTGGCCAAGTTCGGCCCGCTGGGCGCCAAAGAATTCGAAGTGTTCGACCTGCCGTACATTTTCCCTAGCAAGCAAGCACTCTATAACGTCACCGAAGGGCCGATCGGCAAGGGCATGTTGCAGCGCCTCGAATCGAAGGGCATCATCGGCCTGGCATTCTGGGACAACGGTTTTAAGGTGATGTCGGCCAACAAGCCGATGCATGCGCCCGAAGACTTCAAGGGGCTGAAAATGCGCATCCAGTCGTCCAAGGTGCTCGAGTCGCAGATGCGCGCGCTGGGCGCCAATCCGCAGGTGCTGGCATTTTCCGAAGTCTACCAGGCACTGCAGACGGGGGTGGTCGACGGCACCGAAAATCCGCCATCGAATATGTACACCCAGAAAATGCATGAGGTGCAAAAGCACGTGACGATGTCGAACCATGGCTACCTGGGCTACGCCGTCATCGTCAACAAGAAATTCTGGGATGGTTTGCCGGCCGATATACGCAAGCAGCTGGAAAAGGCCATGGCCGACGCCACCACGTTTGAAAAGGCGATTGCCCAGCGCGACAATGATCTGGCCATGGAAGCGATCAAAAAGACTGGCAAGACCACCGTCTACAACCTCACCCCGGCCGAACAGACCGCCTGGCGCACCGCGCTGGCGCCGGTGCAAAAGGAGATGGAAGGCCGCATCGGCAAGGACTTGATCGGCGCGATCACCAAGCAGGCCAAGTAAGCGCCGGCGCCGCGCCGGCCTGGTCCGGCCGCGGCGCCTGGTGTTGTCCGCGTCGTTAGTATCGTTCGCTGCGTGGCGCTGCCGTCGGCAGGCGCCCGCTCATCTCTGAAAGTCTTCCATGAAAATCCTCGATCGTCTCGAAGAGTGGATCATTGCGACCTTGATGGCCAGTGCCACGCTGGTCGTGTTTGTTGCGGTGGTCCACCGCTATCTGTCCGGCCTGCCCATTCCGGGCGTGCAGGATTACCTGATTTCTCTGAACACCAGCTGGGCCCAGGAATTGTGCATCTATATGGGGGTGTGGATGGCCAAGTTCGGTGCCGCCTATGGCGTGCGCACCGGCATCCACGTGGGCGTCGATGTGCTGGTCAACCGCCTGAGCGAAAAAAACCGCAAGGTGATGGTCGGTTTCGCCCTGCTCTCGGGCGCCGTGTTTACGGGCTTGATCGGTACCCTGGGCGCCATCTTCGTCTATAAGATGTACCACACCAGCTCGACCTCGCCCGACCTCGAAATTCCGTCGTGGATCGTGTATCTGGCGGTGCCACTGGGCTCCTACCTGATGTGCTTCCGTTTCCTGCAAGTGTTGACCGGTTTTATCCGCACCGGTGACGTACCGCACCACGACCATTCGCATGTCGAAGGCCTCGATGAACAGATTGCACCCGTAGGAAAGGGGATCGCATGAGCGCCCTGATTATTTTCGCCCTGTTGCTGGTGCTGCTGGTCACCGGCATGCCGGTGTCGATCGCCCTCGGTCTGACCGTGTTGACTTTCCTGTTCACCATGACCAGCGTGCCCATCGAATCGGTGGCGATGAAGCTGTTTAGCGGGCTGGAAAGTTTCGAGATCATGGCCATTCCCTTCTTTATCCTGGCCGGTAACTTCCTCACCCACGGTGGCGTGGCGCGGCGCATGATCAATTTCGCCTCGTCGATGGTGGGGCACTGGCACGGCGGCCTGGCACTGGCGGGCGTGCTGGCCTGCGCGCTGTTTGCGGCGGTATCGGGATCGAGCCCGGCCACCGTGGTGGCGATTGGTTCGATCATCCTGCCGGCGATGGTCAAGCAGGGCTATCCGAAACGCTTCGGCGCTGGCGTCATCACGACGTCGGGCGCGCTCGGTATCCTGATTCCGCCATCGATCGTGATGGTGATGTATTCGGTGACCACCAATACCTCGGTGGGCAAGCTGTTCATGGCTGGCGTGGTGCCCGGCATCATGCTGGCCTTCTTCCTTGGCCTGACCACCTGGGTGCTGGCCAAGAAGCATAACTATCCGCGCATGGTGCGTTCGACCTGGAAGGAGCGCCTGCAAGCGTTCCGCGAAAGCGCCTGGGGCTTGCTGCTGATCGTCATCGTGATGGGTGGCATTTATACGGGGGTGTTCACGCCCACCGAAGCGGCGGCGATGGCGGCCGTGTATGCCTTCATCATTGCCGTGTTCGTCTACAAGGACCTCAAGCTCAGGCAGGTCGGCAAGGTGCTGCTCGATTCGGCGGCGATGTCGGCTATGCTGCTCTACATCATTACCAACGCCATCCTGTTTTCCTTCCTGATGACCAGCGAGCAGATTCCGCAGGCGATGGCCAGCTGGATCATCGGCCAGGGCCTCGGTGTGGTCTCCTTCCTGCTGGTGGTCAATGTCCTGCTGCTGGTGGCGGGGAACTTCATGGAACCGTCGTCGATCGTGCTGATCATGGCGCCCATCCTGTTCCCGGTAGCGATGAAGCTGGGCATCGATCCGGTGCACTTCGGCATCCTGATCGTCGTCAATATGGAAGTGGGCATGTGCCATCCACCGGTCGGCCTGAATCTCTACGTCGCTTCGGGCGTGGCCAAGATGGGCATTTCAGAGTTGACGGTGGCGGTGATGCCGTGGCTGTTGACGATGCTGGGCTTTTTGATGCTGGTGACGTATGTACCGCAGATTTCGCTGTGGTTGCCAAATCTGATTTATAGCTAGACATCGTCGCGCTTTTATCAAAAAAAGGGGGAGGCAACCTAGTTGCCCCCCCTTTTTGCATGGGCCGCCACTTGCCGCTGGCGGCGCACATTTAGTTGCTATAACCAATTGTTACTATCCACAATGGATTAATTGTTTCTCAGCTGATATTCTGCGGCTTTGTCGCGACTGCGCCCATGGCACGGTCGTGATCTTGCACGAATATTAAGGAGCTGGCATGCAATTAAAATTTCTGGCGGTAGCCCTGACGGCTGCCCTGACCATCTCGACGGCGTTGGCGCAGGCGCAGGCCCAGGCGCCGATCGTGATCAAGTTCAGTCACATCGTCGCCCCCAATACGCCCAAGGGCATGGCGGCCGAGCGCTTCAAGATGGCGGCGGAAAAACTGACGGGTGGGCGCGTCAAGGTGGAAGTCTATCCCAACAGTTCGCTGTACAAGGACAAGGAAGAGCTTGAAGCGCTGCAGCTGGGCGCCGTCCAGATGCTGGCGCCTTCGCTGGCCAAGTTCGGCCCGATGGGCGCCAAAGAATTCGAAGTGTTCGACGTGCCCTACATTTTCCCCACCAAGCAGGCGCTGTATAACGTCACCGAAGGGCCGATCGGCAAGGGCATGCTGCGCCGCCTCGAATCGCGCGGCGTCGTCGGCCTGGCCTTTTGGGACAATGGCTTCAAGGTGATGTCGTCGAACACGCCGATGCACGCGCCGGAAGACTTGAAGGGCTTGAAGATGCGGATCCAGGCATCGAAGGTGCTCGAGGCGCAGATGCGAGCGGTCGGCGCCGTCGCCGTGCCACTGAGCTTGTCGGAAGTGTTCCAGGCGCTGCAGACGGGGGCGGTCGATGGCACCGAGAACCCGCCGTCGAATATGTACACCCAGCGCATGCATGAGGTGCAAAAGCACGTCACCGTGTCGAACCACGGTTACCTGGGCTACGCCGTGCTGGTCAACAAGAAATTCTGGGATGGTTTGCCTGCCGACATACGTGTACAGCTCGACAAGGCGATGGCCGACGCCACGGTGTTTGAAAAAGCCATTTCGCAGCGCGACAATGACCTGGCGCTGGACGCCGTCAGGAAATCGGGCTTGACCACGGTGTATACGCTCAGCCCCAGCGAGCAGGCCGCCTGGCGCGCGGCGATGGCGCCCGTCAAGGAAGATATGGAAGGACGGGTCGGCAAGGAATTAATGGCCGCCATCGGCCGCCAGGCCAAATAAATAGCCCACCGCCGCGCCTGCCTGGCGCGGCGATATGCATCAAGTGTTGTTCTATTGCATCACATGGCATCCACATTCTGCCCTTTGTTTTCCCACGCATGCCCGTCTGACTCCTGGCGGATTGCTCTCCAACGCTTCCTCAAAGCGGACTTATAGTCATTATGTATGGTGGATTAATTGTTACTCCACTGATATTGTGAAACTTCGTATCCGCTTCGACAGCATGGCTGGCACGGCCCTGTCGACAGCCGCATTCATGATTACGCATTGCGTTTAACGGGGAGGAAGCATGCAATTGAAGTCTCTGGTGGTCGCCTTGGCCGCCGCCGTCAGCATGTCGGCGGCGTATGCCCAGACGCAGATCGTCATCAAATTTAGTCACAACGTCGCGCCCAATGCGCCCAAGGGCTTGGCCGCCGAACGTTTCAAGATGGTGGCTGAAAAATTGACTGGCGGACGGGTAAAGGTAGAAGTCTATCCCAACAGTCTGCTTTACAAGGACAAGGAGGAGTTCGAAGCGTTGCAGCTGGGCGCTGTGCAAATGCTGGCCCCGCCGTTGGGGAAGTTCGGGTTGCAGCTGGGCATCAAGGAATATGAAATTTTCGATGTGCCATACGTCTTTGCCAATAAGCAGTCGCTATACAGCGTCACCGAAGGACCAATTGGCAAGGCGATGCTGCAAAAGCTGGAATCGAAGGGCATCGTCGGCCTGGGCTTTTGGGATAACGGCTTCAAGGTCATGTCCGCCAACTCGCCGATGCACGTGCCGGCGGACCTCAACGGCTTGAAAATGCGCATTCAGTCCTCCAAGGTCATCGAAGCGCAGATGCGCGCAGTCGGTGCTATTCCTGTGGTGCTGTCGTTCTCCGAGACCTTCCAGGCACTGCAGTCGGGAGCCGTCGACGGTACCGAGAATCCACCGTCGAATATTTTGACGCAGAGAATGCATGAAGTGCAAAAACACATCACCTTGTCAAACCATGGTTACCTTGGCAATGCCGTGGTCGCCAACAAGAAATTCTGGGACGGATTGCCGGCGGACATACGCGTGCTGCTGGAAAAAGCGCTGGTTGATGCAACCACGTTTGAAAAAGCCATTGCCCAACGTGACAATGACCTGGCGCTGGACGCCATCAAAAAATCCGGAATGACGACCATTTATACGCCGACACCAGCGGAGAATGCCGCTTGGCGTGCCGCCATGGCGCCTGTAAAAATTGAGATGGAAGCGCGCATCGGCAAGGAACTGATGAGTGCAATAGCCCGCCAGGCCAAGTAAGTTTTTCATGTGCAACGCCGGCTGCTCGCGGCCGGGTCCGCTACTCTTGCACTTCTCTTCGCGTCACTTTTTCCCTCCTTTTGCACCCGTGCCGCACGCCGCTGCGGCGCGGGCGCCTGCACACCCCACAGGGGCATTGCGCTTGCTACCACAGAAATCACATTGCTTGCTGGCTTTGATCTATAAGTAAAAATAATTCAACTACAGTGCAAAAAAAACCACGCAGCTTAAGAATTATTTGCGTTATGATTGCTCCGCCTTGCAAGCACCACAATGGTGCGCTGCAGCGTAAATGCACACAGGTTTTGGGGAGTAGTGATAAAAGCACGGTAGTCCATACCGGAGAAATATCGAGGAGACCCACGTTTTACAGAATGTCGTTGGCACTGACCAAACGACCGGAAACGTGACCATACTTAGAACGCACCTTCGGGTGCGTTTTTTTTCGCCTTTTTTGGGCTGTTTTTTCACCAGCGCCGCCGTGGCAGCGTTTTACCGGCGGCGCCGATGCGCTACACTGCCCCCATGCCAGCATCTCATTCCGCCTTCAACAGCAGCGCCCCGTCTGGACCCCTGACTGGCCCCCTGACTGGCCCCGTGTTTAGCGCCATCGTCGCTGCGCCGTTCGGTGCCATCGGCATTCGCACCGACGGCGCCGTGGTGCGCGAGCTGGTGTATTTGCCGCCTCAGTTTGGTGCGAAAGAGCCCGTCGACGCCACTGCCGAGCTTGCTGCCAGGCAGGTGCTGCGCTATCTCGATGATGCCGATTTCACCTTTGACTTGCCGCTGGCGAGCGTCGGCAGTGCCTTTCAGCAGCGCGTGTGGACGGCCATTGCGGGCATTGCGCGCGGCAGCGTGCGCACCTATGGCCAGCTGGCGACGGCCATCGGTTCGGCGCCGCGCGCGGTGGGGCAGGCGTGTGGCGCCAACTGGTTTCCGCTGGTCATACCATGCCACCGGGTGACGGCAGCTGGCGGCCTCGGCGGCTTTTCCCATCATGACGACGAGCACGGCTTTCACCTGGGCGTCAAACGCTGGCTGCTGACCCACGAAGGGGCCAGCCTGGCCGGCACCCCGTGGCAACAGCAGGCAATGTGGACGTGATGGCAGAAGCAAGCGCTGCTGCGCCCGCCGCCGCCGCCGCCGTTGCCACGGTCAACCTCGGCCTGATCGATGCCTTTTGCGACAACCTGTGGCTCGAGCAGGGCCTGGCCAAGGCCTCGCTCGAAGCCTACCGGCGCGACCTGCGCCTGTTCGCCCGCTGGCTGGCGCTGCGGCGGCCCGCCTGCGCCACGCTGCTCCAGGTGGGCGCGGCCGATGTGCTGGCCTACTTTGCCGAGCGCCACGCCCAGTCCAAGCCCAGTTCGGCCAACCGCCGCCTGTCGGTGCTGAAACGGTTTTATCAGCTGGCCTTGCGTCAGGGCCAGATCGTCGTCGACCCCTGCCTGAAAATGCCGTCGGCCAAGCAGCCGCAACGCTTCGTCCACACCCTCACCGAGGGGCAAGTAGAAGCCTTGCTGGCGGCGCCCGATGTCAGCACTCAACTCGGTTTGCGCGAGCGCACCATGCTCGAATTAATGTATGCCAGTGGCTTGCGGGTGTCGGAACTGGTGGGCTTGAAACTGGTCGAACTGAGTTTGAATGATGGCGTATTGCGGGTGACGGGCAAGGGCAGCAAGACCCGCTTGGTGCCGTTCGGCCACGAGGCACGCGTGTGGCTGGTGCGCTATCTGGCCGAGGCGCGCGCGCAGATTCTCGACGGTCAGATCGATGACGCCCTGTTCGTGACGGCGCGCGGAGGGGCCATGACGCGGCAAATGTTTTGGGTTTTGATTAAAAAACACGCGGCACGCGCCGGCATCGACGGCCCGCTGTCGCCGCACACGCTGCGCCATGCGTTTGCCACCCATTTGCTCAACCATGGGGCTGATTTGCGCGTCGTCCAGTTGTTGCTGGGGCATGCAGATATCTCCACCACCCAGATTTACACGCACGTGGCGCGCGAGCGTCTCAAGCAGTTACATGGTATCCATCATCCACGGGCATAGACGGTCCCTGGTGCGAATAGCTTAGTTCAAATGCGGCGCGCATAATGCGTCATAATGGCGTCATCAAGTTCAATTCAGACAACACACGAGGTAATCATGGCGAAAACAAATTTTTCTTACGAAAAACGACAGCGCGAGCTGGAGAAAAAAAAGAAAGCCGATGAAAAGGCCAAGCGCAAGGCCGAAGCAAAAGCCCATCCGAATCCAGGCGCCGACGGCGAGCCGGACGACAGCGCCGAAGACGACGACAGCACTGACGGCGACAGCGACATCGAGCGCGCTTCCCCCCAGGAAGAAAGCCCCATCTAAGTAATGGCACGATAAAAAACGGGCCCGCGGTCATCGCGGGCCCGTTTTGCATGGTCTGGCCGGTCAAGCGACGTCAAGCGCCTCACTGGCTGGCAGCGACCGCCCTCTCTGAAACCAGCGCACGGCGCGCTTGCCCAGATTGTCGAGGTAGGTGTAGGCCACCGGCACCACCACCAGCGTCAACAGGGTCGAGGTGATCACCCCGCCGATCACCGCGCGCCCCATCGGCGCCTGCTGTTCGCCACCATCGCCGAGGCCAATGGCCATCGGCAGCATGCCGAAAATCATCGCCAGGGTGGTCATCAGGATGGGCCGCAGGCGCACCTGGCCCGCTTCCATCAGCGCCACCATCTGCCCCTTGCCGTCGCGCTGCGCATGGTTGGTGAAGTCGACCAGCAGGATGGCGTTCTTGGTTACCAAACCCATCAGCATGACGATGCCGATCACCGAGAAAATATTCAGAGTCGAGCCCGTCACCAGCAGGGCGACGATGACGCCGATCATCGACAGCGGCAGCGACACCATGATCGCCACCGGCTGCAGGAAGCTGCCGAATTGCGAAGCGAGCACCAGATAAATAAAGATGATGGCAATGGCCAGCGCGGCCACAAAACCGCCCATGGTTTCAGCCATGCGCTCGGCTTCACCACCGATGTCAAAGCGCACGCCCACCGGCAGGGCGATGGTCTTGATGGCTTTTTGCACATCGGCATTGACGTCGCCATTCGGCCGCCCTTCGATCCCGGCGTAGATCGCCACGCGGCGCTCGAGGGCCTGGCGCTTGAGCACCTGCGGGCTGGTCGCTGGTACGAACTCGACCACCTGGCGCAGCGGCACCATCAGCGGATTGCCGGCGGCGTCGCGCTTGCTCGAAGCGACCGACAGGTCGCCCAGGTCGGTGATTTTCTGGCGCCCGCTTTTTGGCAGCTGCACGTTGACATCGTAGTTCTGGCCGTCCGGCGCCAGCCAGCGGCTGACCTGGTCGCCAGCGACGAACGGCCGCAGGGCCGCGCCAATCTGTTGCACCGACAGGCCGAGGTCGCTGGCCAGCTCGTTGTTGATTTTTAAGATGGTGGCGGGATTGGCGCCTTCCTGGCTGTACTCGATATCCTTGACGCCCTTGATCATGCGCATTTTTTCCATCAACTGGTGCGCCACCGCGTCCAGCTTCGATTCGTCCTGGCCGAGGATGGCAATAAAGATGGGGCGGTTGCCCACCGAGGTGGTGATGCCGGCGATCGACTCGAGACGCTGGCGAATCGCCCCTTCGAGCACCTGTTGCGTGCGCCGCTTGACGTGGTTGCGGTCGGCCAGCTTGAGGTTCATCTGCGCCGTGTTGCGGCCATCATAGGTGCCGGCGGTGGTGGAAATGGTATCGATGTCCTTGCCGAATTCGCCCAGTGCCGCGGTCATCTGCTCGACCTTTTGCGCGGTGTAATCGAGGCTGGAGCCGACTGGCGTTTTAAAGCGCAGCTGGATGTAGCCATTGTCGGTCTCCGGAAACATTTCGCCGCCCACTTGCGGGATCAAGGCCAAGCTGCCGATGAACAGGGCCAGCGCCAGCGCCAGCGTGGCCTTGCGCCAGCGCAGCGCCGTGGCCAGTATCGCGCCGTACCACAGGTGCACGCGGTCGATGCCATGCTCGATGCGCTCCATCAGGCGGCCCAGCCACGGCACGTATTTAAAGCGGTCTTGCACCGGGTCCGGCCATACCGATGACAGCATGGGGTCGAGGGTAAAGCTGACGAACAGCGAGACCAGCACCGCCACGGCCACGGTGATACCGAACTGCATGAAGAAGCGGCCGATGATCCCCTGCATGTAGGCAATCGGCACGAACACGGCGACGATGGCAAAGGTGGTGGCCATCACCGCCAGGCCGATTTCATTGGTGCCGTCGAAGGCGGCGCGCAGGTGGCTCTTGCCCATGTTCAGGTGGCGCACGATGTTTTCGCGCACCACGATGGCATCATCGATGAGCAGGCCGATGCACAGCGACAGCGCCATCAGGGTGAGGAAATTGAGGGTAAACCCAAACGCTTTCATGGCGATAAAACTGGCCAGCACGGAAATCGGCAAGGTCAATCCGGTGATGATGGTGCTGCGCCACGAGTGCAGGAACAGGAACACGATGATCATCGTCAGCACGGCGCCTTCGATGATGGTTTCTTTCACGTTGTCGAGCTGGCTTTTGACGCGCTCGGCCTGGTTTTCCATCACCCGCAGCTGGTAGTCGCTGCCGAATTCCTTTTGCAGCTGCGCCGCCACCCGGGCCAGACTGGTGCCCACTTCGACCACGTTGGCGCCCTGCACCTTGGTCACCTCGATCGAGATGGCGCGCCGGCCATTGACGCGCGAGACCGAGGTTTCTTCCTGCTCGCCATCGACGATGGTGGCGACCTGGTCGAGGTAGACCGGACCGGACGCGCGCCGCGCGACGATGATGCGATTGAAATCGCGCGCCGTCTTCATGCGCCCTTCGATGCGCACCAGCTGTTCGCTGGCGCCGAAGCTGATGTTACCGGCCGGCAGATTGGCATTGGTCGCCTGGATCGAGCGCAGCACCTCATCGACCCCGATGTTCTGGCTCTGTAACTGCTCGGGCTTGAGGTTGACCAGGATCTGGCGGTTGGTGCGGCCGTTGACGCGCACCTGGCCGACCCCGGCCACCCCCTGCAGGCGCTTGGTGATGACTTGCTCGGTCAGGGTCGACAGCTCGCGCAGGCTGCGGCTGTCGGACATCAAGGTCATCTCGACGATGGGCTGCTCGTTATCGCCCTCGGCGCGAATGACCAGCGGCTCCTTGGCATCCTTGGGAAAGGCCGGGCGCACGCGGCCGATATTGTCGCGCACTTCCTGCATGGCCTTGTCGATATTGGCGCTGAGCTGAAACTCCAGGCTGATGCCGGCGCGCCCTTCCCACGAATTGCTGCGGATGGTCTTGATGCCGCTGACCGAATTGATGGCGTCTTCGAGCGGGCGGGTGATGTCGTTTTCCACCTGTTCGGGCGAGGCGCCGGGGTATTGCACTTCGACCCAGGCGAACGGGATTTCCACGCTGGGCATGCTCTCGAGCGGCAGCGTGCGGTACGAAAACAGCCCGAGCACCATCAGGCCGACCATGACCATGGTGGCGAACACCGGGTTGTTGATACTGGTTTTGGTGATCCACATGGCTTATCCCTTGCTGGCGCTGGTGGCAGTAGCAGCGGCAGCGGCCGGTGCCACAGTGGGGGCGGCGCCGATTCTGACCTGCTGGCCCGGCTTGACAGCATCGAGCCGCGCAACGATCACGGTGGCGCCGTCCTGCAGCCCGGTTTTGACTTCAGCGATGCCGTCGTCGTCATTGCGCAGGCCCAGGGTAACGGGCTGCAGCGCGACCTTGCCGGCGCTGATGGTGTAGACCACCGAAGCGCCCTTGACCTGGCGCACGGCAGCGAGCGGCACCAGCGGCGCCGGCGCCGACTTCTCGGTGGTGATGGCGCCCTTGGCGAACATGCCGCCGCGCAAAGAGGCATCGCGGTTGTCGACGCTGATATACACCACCATCGAGCGCGAACCGGCTTCCGTGGTGGGGCTGATGCGCGCCACCTGGCCGATAAAGTCGCGCTGCTGAAAGCCATCGACCTTGAAGCGCACTTCCTGCCCAATTTTTACCCGCGGCACTTCCGAGGCGGGCACCTGCGCTTCCAGGTTCAGCTGGCGCAGGCTGACGATGGTGGCCACCGGCATGTCCGGCGCCAGTTTTTCGCCGGCCTGCACGTGACGCTTGCTGATCACGCCAGCCAGCGGCGCCTTGATGACGGTGTCGGCCAGGGCGATGCGCGCCATGTCGAGCTGGGCGCGGGCGGCGGCCAGGCTGGCCTGCGCCAGTTCGACGCTGTTCTGGCTGGTATCGTGCGACGATTGCGAAATATAGTTTTGCGCCAGCAAAGCCTGGCTGTTGGCGCGGTTCTTGGTGGCCAGCGACAGGCGGGCCTGCGCTTCATCGCAGGCTGCCTGCATCTGCGCCACGCGGGCGCGCTGGTCGGCAGCGTCGAGGCGGGCGATGACTTGCCCGGCAGCTACTGACGTGCCTTCCTGCAGTCTCATCTCCAGCACCACACCCGATACTTTCGATTTGACGGTGGCCATCTCGGAGGGCGCCAGGGCGCCCGCCAGCGGCAGGTCCAGGCGCAGTTCGCGCCGCTTGATCAGCGCCACATCGGCCTTTGACAGCTCGTATACCGCCACTGCTGCGCCGTCTTTGACGGCCTTGGCGTCAGTGGCGGCGGTGGCGCGCGCCTTCATGGCGTACCAGCCGGCGCCGCTCAAGAGCACCAGCAGCAGGGCCGCGCCTTTTTTCCAGTGGCGGCGGGCAGTGGTGGCGGGGGGCAGCGGCAGGGTCTCGATTTTCATGGGGGCTTGGTGGCAACAGGGTTTGGGGTATTGTTATTGTTAATGCAATTGCGTGAACAGCGGTGCGCGTGTGCTCCGTCGTCAGCCGGTGGAGCGGGAAGCGCATGGTGACACTATAGAAAAACACCAGGCACATGGCCAGTAGTGCGCGACAGGCCGGCGAAAGGCGCCGATGAAGTGCGCAACAGCGCGACGAAGCGCGCCCGCATTGCCCCTGGCAACGGGGGCGGCGCGCAGTCCGGGATCTACTTTGAGGCCGCGCAAGCGCCAGACTGTCCGGCCATCCAAAATGCATAGTCAGAGTTGACCGCCACCACAGAGCGAGGATGCAGTGCCAGAAGACATGCAAATGCATTACCCCGGCAACGACCCGGAAGGTGCCGGCCTTGCCGCGCTCGATTTTCTGTATCGCTTCGTCGCCGCCGTCGAGCTCACCCCGAATGTCGCCGTGCACAGCTGCGACCGCGACGGCACCCTGCGTTACTGGAACAAAAGTTGCGAAACGCTGTTTGGCGTTCCCGCCCGTGACGCCATCGGCCAGCACCTGACCACGGTGGTGCCGCGCCCCGGCCACAACGACGAGTTCGACCAGCTCATTGCCCACGTCTGGGACAGCGGCGAGGTGCCGGCGCCGCGCGACTGGTTGATTGAACGCGCCGACGGCAGCGAGCGCTGGGTCTATTCGAGCCATTACGCCATCAGCCGCGACGGTTTTACGCGGCAAGTGCTGTGCATGGAAATCGACGTCACCGGCCGCAAGGTCGACGAAGCGGCGCTGCGAAGCGAGGGGGTGCATTTTCGCCAACTGTTCGAGCGCTCCAACGACGCCATCGTGCTCTTGCGCGGCAACATTGTGATGGACGCCAACCCGGCGGCGCTGCGCCTGTTTGGCTGCGAGCATGCGCAGCTGGTCGGGCACAGCCTGCTCGACTTCTCTCCCGAGCAGCAGCCCGGTGGCCAGTCGTCGCTGCTGCGCGACGCCGATTTCGCTGCCAGCGCCTTTATTGAAGGCAACGAGCAGTTCGAATGGCAATATAAACGCTGCAATGGCGAACTTTTTTTTGCCGAGGTGCTGTTAACCTCGGTGGCGCTCGACCATGAACAGCTCGCTTACGCGGTGATCCGTGATATTTCCACCCGCCTCGCCGCCGAGCAGACCTTGCTGATGGCGGCGCAAGTATTCGACAAGAGCCGCGACGCCATTTTGATCCTCGACCGCGAGCAGCGGGTGCTGGCCGTCAACCAGGCCTTTACTGACATTACCGGTTATGCCGCCATCGAGGTCATCGGCCGGCCGCTGCCGAATGTGCAGAACGGACCGCACGAGCCCGCCTTTTACCAGCAGATCTGGGACTACCTGACCGACCACGATCACTGGGAAGGCGAAATTTTCGGCGAGCGCGCCAACCACGACATCTATCCGGTGCATGTGGCCCTCACTGCCATCCGCCGCGCTGACGGCGCCATCAGCAGCTACATCGTCATCCTCAGCGACATCAGCAACCGCCGGCTGGCCGAGGAGCACACGCGCCACCTGGCCGAACACGACTTTTTGACCGACCTGCCCAACCGCGTGCTGTTTCTCGACCGCCTGCAGCAGGCGCTGGCCACGGCGCGCCGGCGGCGCACGCGGGTGGCGCTGATGTTCATCGACCTCGACCGCTTCAAGCAGGTCAACGACAGCCTCGGCCACCAGGCCGGCGACGCCGTGCTCAAGGAGCTGGCGCTGCGCATGACGCGCTGCGTGCGCACGGTCGACACCGTCAGCCGTCACGGTGGCGACGAATTCGTCATCATCCTGGCCGATATCCGCGGCGCCGACCAGGCCGCTCACGTGGCCGCCACCGTGATGCAGGCGGTGGCGCAGCCGATGACCATTCGCCACCCGCTGCCGGGCAATGGCAGCGTGCCCCCGCGCGAAGACCCGGTGGCCATCTCCGCCTCGATCGGCATCGCCATGTTCCCTGACGACGGTGACGACGCCGACACCTTGTTGCAGCATGCCGACGTTGCCATGTACCACGCCAAGCAGGCCGGCCGCAACACCCTGCAGTTTTTTAGTCCCGCCATGAACGCCCACCTGCTTGAACAGGTAGAAGTTGAGCAGCAGCTGCGCCAGGCACTGGCGCTCGACCAGTTCGAGTTGCACTACCAAAAAGTCATTCAAATCGCCAGCGGCCGCACGCTCGGTGTCGAAGCGCTGCTGCGCTGGCGCCACCCGCAACAGGGCTTGCTGCAGCCTCAACAGTTCTTGCCGGTGGCCGAGTCGGCCGGGCTGATGGGGGCGATCGGCGAATGGGTGCTGGGCCAGGCTTGCCGCCAGGGCCAGCGTTGGCATGCGCAGGGGTACAAGGTCATCGTCGGGGTCAACCTGTCGCCCAGCCAGTTTTTGCATGGCCAGCTGATGGCCGTGGTTGACGCCGCGCTGTTGCAGTCGGGGCTGGACGCCGCGTACCTCGAACTGGACATCGCCGAGGCGATGCTGGTCGAGCCCGACGCCGCCACCGTTGCAACCATCGACGCGCTGCACCGCCGTGGCGTGCGCCTGACGGTGGATGGCTTCGGCGCCGGATACTCGAGCCTGGCGAGCTTGCGCCGCTACCGCCTGTCCGCGTTAAAAATCGATCAGCGTTTTATTGACGAGTTGCTACCCGAGCCGGGCGTGCAATCGGTGGTGCCCGCCATCATTGCCGTTGCCCGCAGCCTGCAATGCGCGGTGATCGCCGAGAGCGTCGAACAGGCGTCGCAGTTACGTTATCTGGAACAGCATGGCTGCGATGCCTACCAGGGCTGGTATGCGGGGATGCCGTCGCCCGAGCCTGACTTGGGTGATCCGCTGGGTGATCCGCCAGCTGATCTGCTGGCTGATCCGAACGGTAAACCGTTTACAGGTCCGCAGCAGTAAATGGGGGCGCCAGATCAAACAGTCGGATGCGCGCCAGTACCTGGCCATGGTCGGACGCTTCCGGCACGCCCAGCACCAGGTGGTCGTTGAGATAAATGACGTCGACCACTTCGCCGATCGCATGGGGCAGGTCGGCGTTAAATTCTTCCGATACCAGGATATGGTCGATGGTGGTGTACTGGCCGTCGTGCATGCTGGAAAAGCCGACATGGCCCAGGTAATCGGGACGGCGCTGCAACTGGTAAGCATCGAACAAGCGTTCGCCCAGCGGCGCACCGGCACCGATGACGATGCCGGTGGTGACGGCATCGGCGACATCGTTGAAGTCGCCCAGCAGCACGCAGGGACGGCGCGTGTCGCGGTGCAGGTTGCTCAGCAGTACGCGCAGGGCCACTGCTTCGGTACCGCGCCGTACCAGCGAGCGCAGGCAGGCGAGGGCATACAGCAGGGAGTCGTCGCTGGTGTCGCCGGTGCGGTAATCGGGCCGCTTGCTCTTGAGGTGGACCACCAGCACATCGACTGTCAGCGTCGCCGACACCACCACCTGCGCGTGCAGCACGGGGCGGGCGAAGCGGTCGGCATCGCGGCTGCCAGCGGGCATGGCGACGCCGTCGGGAAAGGTGGTGTAGCAGACGGCGGTAGCGGCCAGCGGCAGGCGCGAGACCAGGGCCACGGTCGGGGTCGGCCGCTCGCAGGCGGGATCGGCATCGAAGCCGACATGGGTGGCGTCGCGGTAGTTGGCGGTACGCGATAGCACCAGCTTGAGTATGTCTTGGGAAAAAATTTCCTGAAAACCAATGACGTCAGCATCGAGCAAATCGATTTGCCGTGCTGTCCAGTTGACCTTGGCTTCGAACTGGGCATCGGTGCAAGGTTCCAGATTGTCGTACAGCTTGGCGCCGACGGGACCGAGGTTCAACAGGTTGAAGGTGGCAAAGCGAATTTCCTGTTGCATAATGACAGACTCCCCCGATGAATAAACAGCGTATCACGCATGGCCAAAAAAGAGCATATCTCCGAAACCCCCGCCACCGCCTGGCTGCGCAAGCACGCCGTTGCGTTTGGTAAACATCCATATGCCTATGAAGACAAGGGCGGCACCAGCGTGTCGGCGCGCGAACTGGACGTCGACGAGCACGCCGTCGTCAAGACGCTGGTGATGGAAGATGAGGGCGCCAAGCCCCTCATCGTGCTGATGCACGGCGATTGCAAAGTGTCGACCAAGGAACTGGCACGCCAGATCGGCTGCAAAAAAATCGAACCGTGCAAGCCGGAAGTGGCCACCCGACACAGCGGCTTTCTGGTGGGCGGCACCAGCCCTTTCGGCACCAAAAAAACGCTGCCCGTGTACATCGAGCGCAGCATTCTCGATCTGCCAATTATATATATCAATGGCGGCCGCCGCGGTTACCTGGTCAGCCTGGCGCCGCAGGACGTGCTGCAATTGCTGCAGGCGACGCCGGTAACGGTGGCGCTGCACGAGCGCTAGGGCAATGACGTTCAGTTTACCTATGTCCCCATATGTCCCATGTCTGCTCACCGAACGGCGCTTTACCCGTTAACTCCGGAAAACCCCCAGCGCCGCTCTCAGGAAGCCTTCGGCACTGCCAACGCGATTGTCATCAATGGCCCAGCGCCACCCCAGGTAGTTCGCCAGATAGCGGGTGGCGACGCCATTGAAATGGCTTAGCCAGCCCTTAAAACGGTTGTGATAGTTATTCACGTTCTGCACATGAATGGCGCCATCGACGCGGATTTTTCGTTTGAGATTGACGGCGCGGTGGGCAATGCCGGCGTCACGGGTAAACCGGCGGTAGACCGGATTGCCGTCGCTGACCAGTAAGGTATCGCTCTGCAGTGTTGGCAGCAAATGGCGCTGCAGACTGGCTGCCTTTAAGGCGCCACGGCCGCCGATAAAATCAATGGTATTCGCGGCGCGGTCGCGCGCCACCACGATCGTGACCTGTTCGGCCGAAATGCCGCGCCGGCTGGCGACGCCGCCGCGCCGGCGCGCAGGTCGTGTTAACTGCTTCGCGCCTTTTTGCGACTCCAATAAAAACGTTTCGTCAACTTCGACGATGCCCTGCAGGCTGCGCGGCCGGTCAAATTTCACCCAGTCGAGAAAACGGTGGCGCCACCGAAAACTGGTGTTTGCATGCACGCCCACTTTTTTTGCTGCCCGGTGTACGGTACACGCCGGATCGCGCAAACAATCGAGATAGCTCAGCCAGCGGTCTTTATGGCGCAGGCGCGCCAGCGGCGTGTCCGTCAAACTATTAAAGCTGCGCCCGCATTGGCGGCAGCGATAGCGTTGTAAGCCATTGGCGCTGCCGTCGCGATACAGCCTGGTGTTCTGGCAGCGTGGACACTGCAAGCGGTCCTGGGCCGCCTGCTCGATCAGGGCGTAAATGCGCTCGCCGTAAATCGAGTGGGCCATCTCCAGGCACACTTCCTCGCGCTCGTGCAGGCCCAATGCCCGCAAGCGTCGTAACAGCCGGTCGAAGGCGGCGCGGTCCATGTCACTCCCCTAATCAATGGTCGAGTAACTTGGAGTCGCGCGCGAGAATGAAGTTCAACAGCTGTCCGGACTTTACGGGTAAAGCGCCTGCCGAACGGTATGACCGGCTAAGCGACAGTTTCAGCGCGTTTGATCGCGGCCAGGATTGCATACAGCTGTTCCAGGTCAACCGGTTTGACGAAGTGGTAATCGAAGCCGGCCGCCGCTGTTTGCGCGCGGTCCTGCGTCTGGCCGTAGCCGGTGATGGCGATCAGTACCGCGCCAGCGCTGGCGCCGTGGGCGCGCAGGCGACGCGCCAGTTCGTTGCCATCCATGCCAGGCAGGCCGATGTCGAGCAGGAACACATCGGACGTTGCCGTGCTGATGTGCTCGAGCGCGCCGCGCGCGTGGTGGGTGACCGTTACTTCATGGCCAACGGCTTCGAGCAGCATGGCCAGCATGACGGCGGCATCGACGTTGTCGTCGACCACCAGAATGCGCAGCGCCGTCTTGGCCACCTCGCTGGCGCTGCCGATGGGGATGACGTCGGCGCCGCGCTGCTGCGCTGCCACCCGCGGCAGGCAGACGGTAAAGATACTGCCGCAGGCGGCGCCGGCGCTGCTGCAACTGACGCTGCCGTGATGCAGGCCGACGATGCTCTTGACCAGCGCCAGTCCCAGGCCCAGCCCGCCCAGTGAGCGGTCCGACGAGCGTTCGGCCTGGGTGAACAGGTCAAACGCATGCGCCGCCAGATCGGCCGCCATGCCGATGCCATCGTCGCTCACGTGAATGAGCACATGGTCGTCGCCCACTTCGGTGGTGACGGCAATGTGGCCGCTTTCAAAGGTGTATTTGGCGGCATTGTTAAGCAGGTTGGCCAGCACCTGCACCAGCCGGTGGCGGTCGCCCAGCACCAGCGCGGCCTGTTCGGTCGAGCTCACCGTCAGCCGGTGGCGGCGCGCGCGCATAAGCGGGCTGAGCTGCTCGACTGCTTCAGCCACCACCTGGGCGATATCGAGCCGCTCCATGTTCAGCTCGACCAGGCCGCTGGTGACGCGCGAGACGTCGAGCAGATCGTCGACCAGACTGGTCATGTGACGTACCTGGCGGGCGATGATCTGGCTGGTCTGGCGGATTAAGGCTTCATCGAGCAGGGCCACCTGCAGCAGATCGGCGGCGGCGCCGATCGGTGCCAGCGGATTGCGCAACTCGTGCGCCAGCATTGCCAGAAACTCGTCCTTGCGGCGGTCCGCCAGCGCCAGCTGTTCCTGGGCGGCGCGCCGCTCACTGACGTCGCGAAAGAAAAAGGCGACGCCACCATCGAACGAGCGCTGCGCGCGGACTTCCATCCACGCCTGCTGCTGGTCCGGCCAGGTGTAGAGGAGCTCAATGATTTCCGTGATACCTGTTTGCATGACCCGGTGGTACACCAGCTCCGCTGCGGTGTCTTTTAGCTCCGGCCATACCTCCCAGTGATTGCGGCCGATCACCTCGGCCGCCGTGCGCCGCGTCAGCCGCAGGCCTTCGGCGTTGACCTGCAAGATGGTCCAATGGCGGTCGAGCACGGCGAAGCCTTCGGCCATGCTGTCGAAGATGGACTGGCTGCGGTCGCGTTCGTAACGCAGGGCAGCCTGCGCCTGCGCCGCTTCGACCGCCGACCAGGTGCGCTCGGCGGTTTCCTGCGCCAGCCGCAGTTCGTGCGGCTGCCACTGGCGCGGCTGCGCGCTTTGCAGCGTTAGCACCACCGTCAGGACGCCGGCGCGCACGTATGGAATGATCAGGTCGGCACGGATGCCGATGTGCTGGTAGGCCAGCACGTGGGCGGCCGTGCGCGGGTCGCTGGCCACATCATGATTGACCACCGTCGCGCCCGCACGCAGGGCGTTAATGATGTGCGGGCTAAAATCATCCATGATTTTGTGCTGGCCCGCCAAACTGGGGCAGTCGCCGGCGGTCCAGTCGTGCCGCACATAGGCAGTACCGTCTTCTGCATGGACTTCGGCGTACAGCACGCGCGACACCCCCAGCGTGCGGCCGAGCAGGGCACAGGCGATTGCACTGACTTCGTCGGGATCGCTGAACTGGCGGATGCGGTCGCTGAGCTCGAGCTGGAAGGCCTGGTTGGCCTTCGCCTCTTCTAACTGGGAAATTTTTCGCGCCAGCGTGCTGTGCGCCAGGCGGGCGGCGCCCCGGTTCGCCCGCGCAAACGTGCCGCTCACCGCACCATCTTCGGCAACACGTTCGCATGGTGCGACACGCCTGCATCAAGTATTGGGCAGCGGTGGGTCGGGTCTGTAAACAGCGCGGCAGGGGGCAGATGGCCTGACATTGCCCATTTTTACATAAAATCGATTACCGGCGCGCACGCTCGGTGGTGACTGTTGGTCGCAGCAATGGTGACTGTTCACTACCTCGTCGCACTGCTGCAGGGCAGCATGATGCTCACGCACAGGCCGCCGCCGATGCGGTTACGGGCGGCCAGCGTGCCACCGTGGGCAGCGATCACGCGCTGGGCGATGGCCAGTCCGAGTCCGTGGCCGTCGATATTGTTGGCGCTGGGATCTGAGCGAAAAAAGGCTTGGAAGATACTCGACAGATGGGCCTCCGGCACGCCTGGACCGCGGTCGCGGACATCGATGAGGACGCGGCGGGCCGCGGTCGGGGTCGTCGCTGCCGGCGCCTGTACCGCGATTTCCACCACTGCACCGGGCGGCGAATACTTTATCGCATTGCGCACGATATTTTCGATGCCGCGCCACAACAGCTCGGGCGCGCCGCGCACCTGCATGCTGGCGTCGTCGCTGTCGGTGTGGCCCAGCAGTTGCACGCGGCATCCGCACAGTTCGGCTTCGAAATCGGCGTCGGTGGCGATCTGGTGCAGCAGTTCGCCGATGGCGACGTCTTCCAGCGGCGGCAGGTTGATGGCGGTATCCAGGCGCGACAAGGTCAGCAGTTCGCCCACCAGCTTGTCCATTCGCATGCTTTCGCGTTCGATCCGTTCGAGCGAGGAGCGCAGCTTGTCGGGATTTTGATGGGCCAGGCCGATGGCGGCGTGCAAGCGGGCCAGCGGCGAGCGCAGTTCATGGGAAACGTCGTGCAGCAGGCGCTGCTGGTTGTCCATCAGGGCGCGCAGCTTGCCGCTCATGCGGTCGAATTCGGGTCCCAGTTCAATCAATTCATCGCCCTTGCCTGGCTTGCCGTCGGCAAAGCGGGGCGCCAGATCGCCCGAGGCGGCAGCGGCAAAGGCGCTGCGCAGGGCGCGGATGGGACGCGAAATATACAAGGCGAGCACGGCGGCAACGACAAAACTGGCGAGGATGCCGATGACGATACCGATATACGGAATGCGCGGACCATGGGCGTCGCCGCGCATGGCACCGGGCTCGGTGGGACGGGCGAGGGCGGGCGGCCCGCCGAACAGCGGCGGCGCTGCGGGGAACGCCCGTGCAGCGTCGCCAAAGCCGCCATGGCCGACGCCGTGAATGACGAAGGCGGTCCAGACCGCTCCCCTGCCATTCTCATTCGAAAAATTGCGCACCACCGCGTGCCCTTCGGCCGTGCCCAGCAGGCGCTGCGCTTGGCCGCGCAGGGCCGCTGCCACCGGCCGGCCGCGCAGTTCGGTGCCGGCGCCATCGAGCACGTACAGATTGGCACCCATGCCCGTTTGCAGGAACTCGCGCAGGCCGGCAATGTCGCCATACTTGAAGGCGACCGCCGCCGCATCGAGGGTGGCGCTGGCGCGCATGCCGGTGTCAACGGTGCTGGCGGCGTGACTGCGTTCGACGGCCTGGCTGCGCAGCCAGAAAAACGCGCCGACGCCGCCAGTGGCGGCGACCTGGGCGAGCAGGATGGCGACAAAAAACTTCCAGAACAGGCGACCCATGTCAGTCGCCGATCAATTGGTAACCCTGGCGGAAAATGGTCAGCAGGCAAGAGCGGCCATCGGCCAGGGTGCCCAGCTTTTGCCGCAGGCTGCTCAGGTGAACGTCGATATTCCGGTCAAAACGGGCCAGCGGTCGTCCCAGTGCTTCTTCCGATAATTCATTCTTGCTGACGGGGCGCCCGGCGTTTCGCGCCAGCACTTCGAGCAGATTGAACTCGGTGCTGGTCAGTTGCAGGGGCTCGCCAGCGATGGTGGCGCGCCGCATGGCGGGCGTCATTTCCAGCTTGCCGACCTTGAGGGTGAGCGCTTTGACGGCATCGGCCACCGGCGCTTCGGCACGGCGCAGGATGGCGCGGATGCGCGCCGTCAGTTCGCGCGGCGTGCACGGCTTGGTGACATAATCGTCGGCGCCCAGTTCGAGGCCGAGAATGCGGTCGCTGTCGTCGCCGCGGCCGGTCAGCATGAGGATGGGCAGGCGGCTGTGCTGGCGCACCCGGCGCAAGGTTTCAATGCCATTCACACCCGGCATCATCACATCGAGCACGGCAATGTTGTAGTTGCCCGACAGCGCCAGCGCGGTGCCCTGCACGCCGTCATGGGCAGTGGCGACGGCAAACCCTTCCTGCGTCAGGTATTCCTGGAACATGTCCACCAGTTCCACATCGTCATCGATCAGCAATACCTTTTTCATGCTGCGATCATAGCAAAGCGGGGCGCGCCGCCGCCGCCCGGCTGCCTGATCTTTACACTGATTTACACCGCGCGGCGGCGCTGCCGCGCCGCCGATGCTTGCTATCATGGCTGGCAATGGCGCGCATCGATGGTGTATATTCAGCACCCCGGTGCAGCTTGCCGGAGTGATAACAAAAGCCACCAGAGAGAAACCATGAACACCCTGATATTTGTCATCGCCGCCTATTTGATCGGGTCGATTTCGTTTGCCGTCGTCATGAGCCGCCTGTTCGGCCTGTCCGACCCCCGTACCTATGGCTCGAAAAATCCCGGCGCCACCAATGTGCTGCGCAGCGGCAACAAGAAAGCCGCCATCGCCACCCTGATCGGCGACGCCGTCAAGGGCTGGTTCGCCGTCTGGCTGGCGCTGCGCCTGGCGCCCCAGTACGGCGTGGCCGATGCCGGCGTCGCCATGGTGGCGCTGGCGGTGTTTATCGGCCACCTGTATCCCATCTTTTTCAAATTTGTCGGCGGCAAGGGTGTGGCCACCGCGCTGGGCGTGCTGTTTGGCGTGAGCGTGTGGCTGGGTCTGGGCACCCTGGTGACCTGGCTGGTGATTGCCTACGCCTTTCGCTATTCATCGCTGGCGGCCTTGATCGCCGCCATCTTCGCGCCCTTTTTCTATGGCCTCATGAATGGCGTCGATGAAATGTTTATCGCTGTACTATTGATGAGCAGCTTGCTGGTCTGGCGCCACAGCAAGAACATCAGCAATTTGCTGGCTGGCAAGGAAAGCCGGATAGGCAGCAAGGGCGCTGTCGCCAAGCCCGCCAAAGGGGCCCACAAGTAAGCCGTCCCAGCTTGAATTTCCGCGTCGCATGCCCATCTAGGCTTCTGAACAAAATGGAGAGTGCCATGAGCAAGGAAATGAGGATTGATTTTGTGTCGGACGTATCGTGCCCGTGGTGCATCATCGGCCTGAAGGCGCTCGAGCAGGCGCTCGACAACGTTGGCGACGCCGTCGACGCCAGCATCCACTTTCAGCCTTTCGAGCTGAACCCGGCAATGGTGCCGCAAGGCGAGGATATCGGCGAGCACATCTTCAATAAATACGGTGCCGGTCCCGAGCAGCGGGCCGAAAGCAGCGAGATGATCCGCGCCCGTGGCGAAGCGCTCGGCTTTGAATTCGGCAGCCGCGACCGCATCTACAACACCTTCGATGCGCACCGCCTGCTCCACTGGGCGGGGCTGGAAGGCAAGCAGCACGCATTGAAAATGGCACTGTTCAGTGCCTATTTTACGGCTGGCGAACATGTCGGTTCGCACGATGTGCTGGTGCGCCTGGCCGGCCAGGTGGAGCTCGACCAGGCCGAAGCGAAGAAAATTCTCGCCAGCGATACCTATGGCAGCGAAGTGCGCGAGCGCGAGCAGTTTTTTCAGCGCCATGGCATCAATTCGGTGCCGGCGATCATCATCAATCAAAAGCACCTGATTTCCGGCGGCCAGCCGCCTGAAGTGTTCGAGCAGGCGATTCGCGATATCGTTGCCCAGGCCGACTGAGACACGACTAACGCTCCATTCTGGTGCGGCGCCCTGTTGCGGTGCTGTCCAGTCCCAACCCCGGCCGACGCTGTGACAGCGCCCGCTGGGGTTTTTGCATTTCATCCCCCTTTCCTTGCTGGCACGCCGCTTGCTGATAGTGATCTATCTGCCGCCGGCGCCCAACAAGGAAAACCATGAACGACGACCACAATCCCAGCCGCCTGCGCCGTACCCTGCTCAAGGCGGGCGCCAGCGCCAGTGCCAGCGTGGCCTTGACCGGCCTGGCCAGCGGCGGCGTCTGGGCCGCCGGCTCCGACAAGCCGGAAAAGGAAGAAGTGCGCATCGGCTTCATTCCGCTGACCGACTGCGCCTCGGTGGTGATGGCCTCGGTGCTCGGCTTCGACAAGAAGTACGGCATCAAGATCATTCCCAGCAAGGAATCGTCGTGGGCCAGCGTGCGCGACAAGATGGTCAATGGCGAGCTCGATGCCGCCCACGTGCTGTACGGCCTGGTCTATGGCGTGCAGATGGGCATAGGCGGTCCCAAGAAAGACATGGCCGTGCTGATGAACCTCAATCACAACGGCCAGGCCATCACCCTGTCAAAAAAAGTGGCCGACAAAGGCGGCGTCGATGGCGCCTCGCTGGCCAAGCTGATGCAGGCAGACAAGCGCGAATATTCATTCGCCCAAACCTTTCCCACCGGTACCCACGCGATGTGGCTGTATTACTGGCTGGCCACGTATGGCATCAATCCCATGAAAGACGCCAAGGTCATTACCGTGCCGCCACCGCAGATGGTGGCGAATATGCGCGTCGGTAATATGGACGGCTTTTGCGTGGGCGAACCGTGGAACCACCGCGCCATCGTCGACGGCGTCGGCATTACCGCCACCACCACCCAGGACATCTGGCGCGACCATCCGGAAAAGGTGCTCGGCACCACGTCCGAGTGGGCCAAGGCGCACCCGAATACGGCGCGCGCGCTGATCGCTGCCATTTTGGACGCCAGCAAATGGATCGACGCCTCGCTGTCGAACAAGAGCAAGATGGCCGAAACGATCGCCGACAAATCGTATGTGAACACCTCGGTCGATGTCATCAACCAGCGCATCCTGGGGCGCTACCAGAATGGCCTGGGCAAGACCTGGGACGACCCCAATCACATGAAGTTTTTCGACGATGGCGGTGTCAATTTTCCGTATCTGTCGGACGGCATGTGGTTCATGACCCAGCACAAGCGCTGGGGCTTGCTCAAGGCCGAGCCCGATTACCTGGCCACCGCCACTGCCGTCAACCAGATCGCCCTGTACAAGGAAGGGGCGGCGCTGGCCAAGGTGACCGTGCCGAAAACCAGCATGCGCACCACCAAGCTCATCGATGGCACCGTGTGGGACGGCAAGAACCCGAAAGCCTACGCCGACAGTTTCAAAATCCGCGCCTGAGGAGCATGCCATGAGTGCCGTGATCGAGACGCTGGGGCCCGAGTCCAAGGCCGGGGATGTGCCGGAAAAGCCGCGCCGCAGCGAGCGGCTGGCGCGCCAGGGCGTGCGCCTGGGCCGTTCGCCCGCTGCCGAACGGCTGCGCAGCGCGCTGCTGCTGGTGCTGCCGCCGCTGGTGGGGCTGGGCTTTTTGCTGCTGGTGTGGCAAGCCATTTCGCTCAACAACCCGGCCTTTCCCTCGCCCGCCGTCACTGGCGCCGAAGCGCTGCGCCTGTTCGCCGACCCCTTCTATGACAAGGGACCGAACGACCAGGGCATCGGCTGGAATATTCTGGCCTCGCTGAAACGGGTGGCGGTGGGCTTTGGGCTGGCGGCGCTGGTCGGCATTCCGCTGGGATTTATCATCGGCCGCTTCGGGTTTATGGCGGCCATGTTCAACCCCATCATCAGCCTGCTAAAACCGGTGTCGCCGCTGGCCTGGCTGCCGATCGGGCTGCTGGTATTCAAGGCCGCCAACCCGGCTGCCATCTGGGCGATTTTTATCTGCTCGATCTGGCCGATGATCGTCAACACCGCCGTCGGCGTGCAGCGGGTGCCGCAGGATTATATGAACGTGGCGCGCGTGCTGAACCTGTCGGAGTGGAAGATTTTTACCAAGATACTGCTGCCCTCCGTGCTGCCCTACATGCTCACCGGCGTGCGTCTGGCCATTGGCACCGCCTGGCTGGTGATCGTCGCCGCCGAGATGCTCACGGGCGGCGTCGGCATCGGTTTTTGGGTGTGGGATGAGTGGAACAATTTGAATGTGCCGCACATTATTATTGCCATTGTCGTCATCGGGGTGGTCGGGCTGGTGCTCGAGCAGGCACTGGTGGCGCTGGCCAAATCGGTGACATACGCAGACCCGGGACACTGACATGCACAAGGCCAAATTCATCGAAGTGCGGGGTGCCGACATGCGCTTCGACACCAAAAAAGGCAGCTTTCACGCGCTCGCCAATGTCGATCTGACCATTGAACAGGGCGAATTCGTCACCCTGATCGGCCACTCGGGCTGCGGCAAATCGACCCTGCTCAATTTGCTGGCGGGGCTGACCCGCGCCACCGACGGCGCCCTGATCTGCGCCGGCCGCGAAATCGACGGTCCGTCGCCCGAGCGCGCCGTGGTCTTTCAAAACCATTCGCTGCTGCCGTGGCTGACCTGCTTCGAAAACGTCTATCTGGCGGTCGAACGGGTGTTCGGCGCCAGCGAGCCGACTATGCAATTGCGCGAGCGCACCAACGCAGCGCTGGCGCTGGTGGGCTTGACGGCTGCCGCCAGCAAGCGGCCCCATGAAATTTCGGGTGGCATGAAGCAGCGCGTCGGCATTGCCCGCGCGCTATCGATGGCGCCCAAGGTGCTGCTGCTCGACGAGCCCTTCGGCGCCCTCGACGCGCTCACCCGCGCCCATCTGCAGGATGAATTGCTGCGCATCGTCGCCCAGACCGGCTCGACGGTGGTGATGGTCACCCACGATGTCGACGAAGCGGTGCTGCTGTCGGACCGCATCGTCATGCTCACCAACGGACCGGCGGCGACCATCGGCGACATCGTGCAGGTGCGGCTGGCGCGCCCGCGCGACCGGGTGGCGCTGGCGCAAGACCCGCTGTATATCGATTACCGCATGCGGGTGCTGGAGTTTTTGTACCGGCGGCAGTCGCGGCCGGGCAAGGAAGCTGCGTGAGCACTGCAGGGGCCTGCCCCAATTTCGCACCCAACCATGTCGCCTAAGCCAGTTCCAGCAAGATCGGCTGATGATCCGACGCCGCCGTCTCCGACAGCACGTCCACCGACGTCACGCGCGGTGCCAGGTCATCGGTGACAAAGAAATAGTCATAGGTATCCGGCTTGTCCGGCCAGGCAAAGCCATGCAGGCCGGCGGTGGGCGCATGTTTTTGCTCGTTTTTTAAACCCCAGGCATCGACCAGCGGCAGCGTCGCCCCTTCGCCCGGTGCCAGCAGCGCCTGGTATTCCGCCGAGCCGGGCAGCATATTAAAGTCGCCGCAATAAATGGCGGAACCGGGCCGGTAGCCGAGCTGAAACGGCGCATCGAGGCTGGGATCAGGCTGGAAGATGACGGCGCGCTCGCACGCTTCCCAGTGCTGATAGCGCAGGTACTGTATCTGCGCCATGCGCTGCAGCGTTGAATAATATTCGAGGTGGGTGGTGAGTATGCGCAGCTTGCCGCCAGGGGCCTCCAGCACCGTTTCGATCAGCCCGCGCGGCATGCCGGCCGGGCTGTCCGGATCGGGCGGCCACGGCAGCATGTGGCGGTGCACCTGGGTCATGCGGTATTTTGAGAGCAACAGGTTGCCAAACTGGCGCGGCAAATTGTTTTGGTAAATTTCCGAGGTCGGTTCAATGACCGCGTGATAGCCGCCGAAAGCGCCGCTGAGCTGGCGGAACTGGTTGGCGCTGGCGCTGCCTTCGAGTTCGGGGTGATTTGATGCCACTTCTTGCAGGCAAATCACATCAGGATTGAGTTTGCGCAGCACGTCGATGATGGCGTGAATGCGTATGCGGCTATCTTTCCCGCAACCCCAGTGAATATTCCAGCTGACTACCCGCATGCCTCACCTCCACGTCAAGAAAACGCTGGCATCTTGCCAGTTTTCGGGAGACGACGAGAACACCGTAGGATGTTGTTACACTTTGTAAATGCCTGATTAATATGCGTAAATGACTGAGGGAAACTAAACCACATGCCGCTCAGATTTCGCGGATGTCGTCCAGCGACCAGCGCGGTCGCACATTAAAACTGTAGTCCTTTTTGGCCGCCAGCGGATTAATTTTCAGGCGCATGGCGCCGGCAAAGGCGATCATCGCGCCGTTGTCGGTGCAAAATTCCAGCTCCGGATAAAACACCTGGAATTTTTTCTGCACAGCCGCACTGTTCAGGGCCGCGCGCAGCTGGCTGTTGGCGCCGACGCCGCCGGCGATCACCAGCCGTTTCAGGCCGGTATGCTTGAGGGCACTGATGCACTTGGCAGTGAGCACGTCGACGATGGCGTCGACGAAACCGCGTGCAATATTCGCCTTGTCCTGCGCGCTGATGGCGGCGCTATCTTTTTCCGGATGGTTTTTTACCACCGTCAGTACCGCGGTTTTCAGGCCGGAAAAGCTGAAATTGAAGTCTTTCGAGTGCAGCATCGGCCGTGGCAATTTGTACGCCAGCGGGTCGCCGGCTTCGGCCAGCCGCGAAATGGCCGGGCCGCCGGGATAACCGAGGCCGAGCAGCTTGGCCGACTTGTCGAACGCTTCGCCGGCGGCATCGTCGAGCGTTTCTCCCAGCAGTTCATACTGGCCGACACCATCGACCCGCATCAACTGGGTGTGGCCACCCGACACCAAAAGGGCGATGAAGGGAAACGCCGGCGGAGTGGCCGCCAGCAAGGGCGAGAGCAAATGGCCTTCCAGGTGGTGGATGCCGAGCACCGGCTTGTCGGCCGCCAGCCCCAGCGCGCACGCCACCGACGAGCCCACCAGCAGGGCGCCGGCCAGGCCGGGTCCTTCGGTGTAGGCGATGGCGTCGACTTCGGCCAGCGTCATGCCGGCCGTGTCCAGCACGGTTTGCAGCAGCGGCAGGGCGCGCCGGATATGGTCGCGCGAAGCCAGTTCCGGCACCACGCCGCCGTATTGTTCATGCATGGCCACCTGCGAATGGAGGGCGTGCGACAGCAGGCCCCGTTCGGTGTCGTAGAGGGCGAGACCGGTTTCATCGCAGGAAGATTCGACGCCGAGAACAATCATGGGCTGTAGCCAGAGAAAAGAGGGGAGGGCGGTATTGTAAAGCACGCCATCGGTGGACGGCGTGCTCGAAGGGATGCTGCGCTCAGGGACGCTGCAGCAGTTCGGCGTGGGCGGCGCGCAGCATGGTCTCGGTGGTGGCCCAGTCGATGCAGCCATCGGTGACCGAGCAGCCATATTTGAGTTGGGTCAGGTCGGCAGGAATCTTCTGGTTGCCGCCGACAATATTTGACTCGATCATCACGCCCACCAGCGAGCGGTTGCCGTGGCGGATTTGCTGCATGACGTCAGACATCACCAGAGGCTGCAGTTCCGGTTTCTTGTAGCTGTTGGCGTGCGAACAGTCGACCACCAGGTTGGCCGGCAGGCCAGCCTTGGCCAGCGCCTGCTCGGCAATCGCCACCGACACCGAATCGTAATTGGGACGGCCGTCGCCACCGCGCAGCACCACGTGGCCGTAGGCGTTGCCGCTGGTGCGCACGATCGATACGGTGCCTTCGCCATTGATGCCGAGGAAAGAGTGCGGATGGGCCGACGACAGGATGGCGTTGACAGCAATGCTGATGTCACCATCGGTGCCATTTTTAAAGCCGACCGGGGTCGACAGGCCGGACGACATTTCGCGGTGGGTCTGCGATTCGGTGGTGCGGGCGCCGATGGCGGTCCAGGCGATCAGGTCACCGAGGTACTGGGGAGAAATCGGGTCGAGCGCTTCGGTGGCGGTGGGCATGCCCATTTCGCACACATCGAGAAGGAACTGGCGGGCCTTTTCCATGCCCTGGTCGACGTGGAAGGAGTCATCCATGTCGGGGTCGTTGATATAGCCCTTCCAGCCGGTGGTGGTGCGCGGCTTTTCAAAATACACGCGCATTACCAGCAGCATGGTGTCGGCCACTTCGGCCTGCAGCGTCTTGAGGCGGGCGGCGTAATCGAGGCCGGCAACCGGGTCGTGGATCGAGCAGGGGCCGACGACGACGAACAGGCGCTTGTCCTTGCGGTCGATGATGTCGCGCAGGGCGGCGCGGCCACGCATGACGGTGTCGAAGGCGGTGGCCGTGAGTGGCAGTTTGCGGTGCAGTTCGAGGGGCGACGGCATGCGCGCGAACGAGCTGACGTTACTGTTTTCAATATCGTGGGTGGTCATGGTGCGTCTGTGCGGGTGGTGGATCAGGAATCAGTGTAGCCGCAAACGGCGGCCTGTGTCCGCCAAGCGCTTGCCATTGAGACCATTGTGGCAGTCAATGTTTCCCCGCGCGCAAGCAAGGGCGCGCGCATTTGCACCACAGGCACGCCGCCGTGTAAGCTTTCGCCATGACACCGACCCCCACCTTCCCCGCCGACCACTTTCCCGCCGCCGCCTTCATCAAGGAGATCGGCCGCGGCAAGAAAGGCGCGCGCAGCATGACGCGCGTTGACGCCCGCACCCTGTACGGTGCCATGCTGGCCGGGCGCGTGTCCGACCTCGAACTGGGTGGCATTTTGCTGGCCATGCGCATCAAGGGCGAATCGGTCGAGGAAATTGCCGGCTTTCTCGACGCTGCCGAAGCCTCGTTCACGCCGCTGCCCCTGCCGGACGGGCCATTCGCCCCCGTTCTCATTCCCAGTTACAACGGCGCGCGCAAGATGGCCAATTTGACGCCCCTGCTGGCGCTGCTGCTGGCGCGCGAAGGGGTGCCGGTGCTGGTGCACGGGGTCAGCCGCGATCCGGGCCGGGTGACGACGGCGGAAATTTTCGAAGCCATGGGCCTGGCGGCGGCGCCCGATCTGGCAGCGCTCGCGCTGGCGCATAGCCGCGGCCAGCCCACCTTTATCCCCATCGAGGTGCTGGCCCCTGCCATGCACCGCCTGCTGGCGCTGCGCCGCGTGCTCGGCGTGCGCAATTCGACCCACACCCTGGTCAAAATCCTGCAGCCGTATGCGGGGCCGGCGCTGCGGCTGGTGTCCTACACCCACCCGGAATACCTGGAAATGCTGGCCGACTATTTTGTCAATGCCGCCCCCGGCGGCCGCGGCGACGCCTTCCTGATGCGCGGCACCGAGGGAGAAACGGTGGCCAACGCCAACCGCGCCAACCAGATCGACTGGTTTCACGATGGCCAGCGCGAGCTGTTGGTGCCGCGCGACGCTCCCACCGACCTGCTGGCGGCGGCGCCCGCGGCGCGCGATGCCGCCGCCACCGCCGCCTGGATTGCCGCCGCCCTGCGCGGCGACGCGCCAGTACCGCCATCGATTGTCCAGCAGGTGGAACAGTGCGTCAAAGCGGCGCGCCGGCTTGGGGCGGCCACCGTTAAACTGGCATAATGCCGGGCTACTCATAAGGACGGCCTGGCGCCGGCAGCAATCATGGCAAAAGAATACGACGTCGCCGTCATCGGCGCAGGCGCTGCAGGCATGTTGTGCGCGGCCGTGGCCGCCCAGCACGGCAAGCGGGTGGTACTGGTCGACCACGCCAGCAAGCTGGCGGAAAAAATCCGCATTTCCGGCGGCGGCCGCTGCAATTTCACGAATGTCAACACCACGCCCGCCAATTTCCTCTCACGTAATCCGCATTTCGCCAAGAGTGCGCTGTCGCGCTACACGCCGCAGGATTTTCTCGCGCTCTTAAAAAAGCACCGGGTCGGCTTTCATGAAAAGCACCGCGGTCAGCTGTTTTGCGACACCTCCGCCGAGCAGATCATCGATGTCCTCAAGGCCGAGTGCGCCAGCGGCGGCGTGACCTGGCGCATGCCCACCAAGGTCGAGTCGCTCGAACAGATGGACGATGGCTTTTTGCTGGCCACCGACACCGGCGACATCCTCGCCCAAGCGGTGGTGATCGCCACCGGCGGCCTGTCGATCCCGAAAATCGGCGCGACCGACTTTGCTTACCGGATCGCGGCGCAATTTGAACTGGCCGTGGTCGAGCCGCGGCCCGGCCTGGTACCGCTGACGTTCGATGGCCCCGCCTGGGAAGCGTTCGCGCCGCTGTCGGGCATCGCCCTCGAAGTGGAAGTCGAAACCAGTTCCGGCAAGGGCAAGACTGCCATCAAGGGCAAGTTCCGCGAAGATTTATTGTTCACCCACCGCGGCCTGTCCGGCCCTGCCATCCTGCAAATTTCCAGTTATTGGTTGCCGGGCACGCCCATCATCGTCAACCTGTTGCCTGACGTCGATGTTGCCGAAGAACTGATCGACAACAAGGGCACCCTGAAAAAGCAGATGGGCAACCTGCTGTCCCAGTGGCTGCCCGTGCGGCTGGCCGAGCGGCTGCTGGAAGTGGCCGGCATTGCCGCCGACGCCCGCCTTGCCGACATGCCCGACGCCAGGCTGCGGGCGCTGGGCGAAGCGATCAACCGCTGGGCCATCGTGCCGACTGGCTCGGAAGGTTATCGCAAGGCCGAGGTAACGCTGGGCGGCATCGACACGCGCGAACTGTCGCAACAGACCATGGAAAGTAACAAAGTCGCTGGCCTGTATTTTATTGGCGAAGCGGTCGATGTGACGGGCTGGCTGGGCGGCTATAACTTCCAGTGGGCCTGGGCGTCGGCAGTGGCGGCCGGTACGGCTTTAAGCGACGTGTGACGGGCCGGCTCTGTTGGCCAGAGGCAATAGAGCCGGTAAACACGCCAATGCCACTTCCCATGCCGGCCAAACCCTGCTACACTCTCCTTCTTCCCTAAATCAAACGGTTTGAATTTTTACATGACCACTATTCGCCTTAAAGAAAACGAGCCGTTCGAAGTCGCCATGCGTCGCTTCAAGCGCACGATCGAAAAAACTGGTCTGCTGACCGAACTGCGTGCTCGCGAGTTCTATGAAAAGCCAACAGCTGAGCGCAAGCGCAAGCTGGCAGCTGCAGTCAAGCGTCATTACAAACGCATCCGCAGCCAGCAACTGCCTAAGAAATTATTCTAAGATCGCTGGCCCAGTGATCCGCGACGGCCAGCTCGTCCGGATTCATGGTCCAAAGCATCGCAGACCCGCTCCGGTTTTACCGCAGCGGGTTTTGCCTTTTATACTGACCGTTTGATGGTCGCCAATCACACGAACGAGGAAGCCATGGGCCTGAAAGAACAAATCACCGAAGACATGAAAACGGCGATGCGCGCAAAAGACGCCGGTCGTCTGGGCACGGTTCGCCTGATCATCGCCGAAATCAAGCGCAAGGAAGTCGATGAGCGCATCGACGTCAGCGACGACCAGGCGCTGGTCATCATTGAAAAAATGATCAAGCAGCGCAAGGACTCGATCACCCAGTTCGAAGCCGGTGGCCGCGCCGACCTGGCCGACATCGAAAAAGCCGAGCTGGCTATCCTGTCGGCCTACATGCCGGCCGGCCTGTCCGCCGAAGAAATCGGCGCTGCGGTCGCCGATGCGGTGGCTGCCTCGGGCGCCGCCGGTCCCCAGGACATGGGCAAAGTGATGGCGCTGATCAAGCCGAAGATGCCAAAAGGCACCGACATGGGCTTGGTGTCGTCGCTGATCAAGCAAGCGCTGACGGCGTAAGCGCGAGGGTGGGGCGCGCGTAGTGCGCCTGCCCCACCGGTTCTATTGCGGCATATCAACTCAAGCCGTCCTCAGCGGTATAGTCTGACCTAACGCAAACTCTGACCATCTGCAGTGATTCCTCAATCCTTTATTACCGATTTGCTCAACCGGGTCGATATCGTCGACGTGGTCGGCAAGTACGTCCAGCTCAAAAAGGGCGGCGCCAATTACATGGGGCTGTGCCCGTTTCACAACGAAAAATCGCCCAGTTTTACCGTCAGTCCCACCAAGCAGTTTTATCACTGCTTCGGCTGCGGCGCCCATGGCACCTCGATCGGCTTCATGATCGAATACTCGGGCATGGGCTTTATCGATGCCGTCAAGGACCTCGCCTCGGGCGTCGGCATGGTGGTGCCTGACAATGACGACAAGATCCCGCCGGCCCAGCGCGCCGTGCAGGCAGCGCAATCGCTGGCGCTGACCGAGGCCATGACGCAAGCCTGCGATTTTTACCGTGGCCAGTTAAAAGGCGCCACCGAGGCCATCGCCTATCTGAAGAAACGCGGCTTGACGGGCGAAGTGGCCGCTCGCTTCGGCATGGGCTATGCGCCGGCCGGCTGGGACAATCTGAAAAGCGTGTTTGCCGACTACGAGGCGGTGGCGCTGGTGGAGGCGGGCCTGGTGATCGACCGGGTCGATGAAGACGGTGGCAACAAGAAGCGCTATGACCGCTTTCGCGAGCGCATCATGTTCCCGATACGCAATACCAAAGGCCAGGTGATCGGTTTTGGCGGTCGCGTGCTCGACAATGGCGAACCCAAATACCTGAACTCGCCAGAAACGCCGTTATTTCAAAAGGGGTTCGAGCTGTACGGCCTGTTCGAAGCGCGCCAGGCGATCCGCGATGCCGGCTACGTGCTGGTGACCGAAGGCTATATGGACGTGGTGGCGCTGGCCCAGCTGGGTTTTCCGCAGGCCGTGGCGACCCTCGGCACGGCCTGCACCAGCACCCATGTACAAAAACTGCTGCGCCAGACCGACTCGGTGATTTTCAGTTTCGATGGCGACAAGGCTGGTCGGCGTGCCGCCCGCCGCGCCCTCGAAGCGTGCCTGCCGCAAGTGACGGACAACAAGACCATCAAGTTTTTGTTCTTGCCGACCGAACACGATCCAGACAGTTTCGTGCGCGAACGGGGTTTTGAAGCCTTCGAGCAAGAAATTCACGAAGCCATGCCGCTGTCGCAATTTTTGCTGCGCGAGGCGCAGGGCGACAACGATCTCGACACGCCCGAAGGGCGCGCCCGTGCCCAGTTCGACGCCAAGCCCTTATTGCAGGCGATGACGCCGTCGTCGCTGCGCTTGCAAATCGTCCGTGGGCTGGCCGGCATGACGCAGTCAACCCCGCCCGAGATCGAAGCGTTGTTTGAACTGGCCAAGCCGGTGTCGGTGGCGCGCCGCGCGCCGCCGCGTCAGGGACGGCCGCAGCCTTTGGGGCTGGAATTGCAGATTTTGCGCCATCTTGTTGCGCATCCGCCACTGAGTCTCAGCCTGGACGAGTCGGCGCTACAATGTTTCGACTTTTTCGGCCCCGAGTCGGCCGAGCGCCTGCGACAATTGGTCGCCGCCGGTCAGGCGCTGGGCGAGTTCGGCGGCTTTGCCGCGCTGGCCCAGCAATTAAAAGAAGTCAGCGTCGAATATGACGGCCTGATCGCAGAAATTGCTGCTGAAGGGGAATCGGATCTCGACAGCGACAAGATGTGGCTGACCGGTGCGGTGCGGGATATCAAAAAGAACCAGTTAAAAAAAGAAATTGACCAGTTGATGTCATCCGGTTTGCCCTCAGATGAATCGCGCAAGCGGTATTACGAATTGATTGCAATTCAGAATCAACTGACGGTCGAAGAAGCGGCCGACCGGGTGCCCCGCTAGCCCCGCGCGGGGGCCTGCGTTGACTGGAAATACTTGGTGTGCGTGCTATAATAAAACGATAAGTATTGTGTCTAAGACACTGGTTTTTGCCGGCCCGAGGGCTTGTCGAAAGCATGCAAGGAAGGTCATATTCAGGGGTGGTCGAGTGCAGTAGGGCCAGGCTGGCCGCGAGGCAGCCGGGAGACGTAATCCCCGCATGGGGCGGCAACAAACTTTATCAATTCCATCGTAAAGCTAGTCGTTGTGACATCGAAAGCGCCTGTGCCAATCAAGAAAACTGAAACCCCCGTGGCTCCCACGCCCAGTATGCCCGCCAAGGCGGACAACGCCCAAGACAAGGCGGAGTCGCGCAGCACGACGACCGTCAGCCAGACCACCGACGCCGCCACCCTGGCCGCCATCGACACGTCCGGCTATGTGCTGCCGTCCGTCAAAGTGCCGGGCCGGCGCGGTCGCAAGCCCAAGGAATTCCAGCCGGAAAACGATGAAGTCGCCGCCCTCAACGCCGTCGAGCGCGCCGAGCTCAAAGCGGTCGACAAGGCCAAGGCCAAGGACCGCAAGGCGAAGGAAAAAGCCCTGCTGAAAGACGCTTTTTCGTCCGACACCGAGGCCTCCGAAGAAGAGCTGGAAAAACGCCGCACCAAGCTGAAAACCCTGATCAAGCTGGGCAAGGAACGCGGTTTTCTCACCTACGCCGAGATCAACGACCACCTGCCTGAAAACATTGTCGACCCGGAAGCCATCGAAGGCATCATCGGCACCTTCAATGACATGGGGATTGCCGTCTACGAGCACGCGCCCGATGCCGAATCGCTGCTGCTGACCGACAATGTCGCCACCGTCACCAGCGACGACGAAGCCGAGGCTGCTGCCGAAGCGGCGCTGTCGACGGTCGATTCCGACTTCGGCCGCACCACCGATCCGGTGCGCATGTACATGCGCGAGATGGGGTCGGTCGAGCTGTTGACGCGCGAAGGCGAAATCGAAATCGCCAAGCGCATCGAAGGCGGTCTGAAGGATATGATCCAGGCCATTTCCGCCTGCCCGGTGACGATTGCCGAGATTATTTCGGCGGCCATCCGCATTCGCAACGACGAAACCAAGATCGACGAAATCGTCGACGGCATGGTCGAAGAAGATCCGGTGGTGGCACCGCAACCGCCGGCGCCGCCAGCGGCCTCCGATGACGACGAGGAAGACGACGAAGCCGAGGAAGAAGAGGGCGAAGAAGAAGAAGAAAACAACGCCTCCGGCGCCGCCGGCTTTTCCGCCGAGCAGCTCGAAGCGCTGAAAAACCAGGCGCTCGAGAAATTCGACACCATCTCGACGCAGTTCGACAAGATGCGCAAGGCGTTTGAAAAAGACGGCTACAACTCGAAAGCCTACGTCAAGGCGCAGGAAGTCATTTCCAACGAGTTACTCGGCATCCGCTTTACTGCCAAGGTGGTCGAAAAGCTGTGCGACACCTTGCGCGGCCAGGTCGACGAAGTGCGTCACATCGAAAAGCAAATCCTCGACGTCGCCGTCAACAAGTGCGGCATGCCGCGCGCCCACTTCATCAAGGTCTTCCCGGGCAATGAAACCAACCTCGACTGGGTCGATGGCGAAGTCAATGCGGGCCATGCGTACAGCGCCATCCTTGGCCGCAACATCCCGACCATCAAGGAACTGCAGCAGCGCCTGATCGACCTGCAGGCGCGCGTGGTGCTGCCGCTGCCAGACTTGCGCAATATCAACCGCCAGATGGCCGCCGGCGAAATGAAGGCGCGCAAGGCCAAGCGCGAAATGACCGAAGCCAACTTGCGGCTGGTGATTTCGATCGCCAAAAAATACACCAACCGTGGCTTGCAATTCCTCGATCTGATCCAGGAAGGCAATATCGGCCTGATGAAAGCGGTCGATAAATTCGAGTACCGCCGCGGCTATAAATTTTCCACGTATGCGACCTGGTGGATCCGCCAGGCAATCACCCGTTCGATTGCCGACCAGGCGCGCACCATCCGCATCCCGGTGCACATGATCGAAACGATCAACAAGATGAACCGCATCTCCCGTCAAATCTTGCAGGAAACGGGGGCCGAGCCCGATCCGGCGACCCTGGCGATCAAGATGGAAATGCCAGAAGACAAAATCCGCAAGATCATGAAGATCGCCAAAGAGCCGATCTCCATGGAAACGCCGATTGGCGACGATGACGATTCCCACCTGGGCGACTTCATCGAAGACAACAATACGCTGGCGCCGTCCGATGCGGCCTTGCACGCGTCGATGCGGGGCGTGGTCAAGGATGTGCTCGACTCGTTGACGCCGCGCGAAGCCAAGGTGTTGCGCATGCGTTTTGGTATCGAAATGTCGACCGACCACACGCTCGAAGAAGTGGGTAAACAGTTTGACGTTACCCGCGAGCGCATCCGCCAGATCGAAGCGAAGGCACTGCGCAAGCTGCGCCATCCTTCCCGTTCCGACAAGCTCAAGTCCTTCCTCGAAGGTAACTAAGGCTTGACGACCCGGCGGCGCAGCCCGTATCCTCTTGCCACTTCGTTCCGGGCTGCGCCCGGGACGGTGGCCAGTTGCATATCCAGCGCCGTTGCTGCCATACCGCTTTCGGGCCTCTAGCTCATGCTTGGTTAGAGCAGCGGACTCATAATCCGTTGGTGCCGTGTTCGACTCACGGGAGGCCCACCAATAAAATCAAGGGCTTAGGGCTGATAATGGCTCTTGTTTAATTGGCAGAAAATTTCGTGTAGGCACCATGTAGGCATGCCAAGTCAACGCAGCTGGGAGACATTAATGTCCAGGTATGAAACAGCGGTGCAAGAAGCGCTCGGGTGGAACGGACGGTACTTCGCGTACCTCAACGAATGCCGCCACTTTGGTCGGCTCGTAGCGCATCGGTATGAGCAATACCTTGAGGCCCCGAAAGGACGGCTCCGCTACATGGGGTTGAGTGACAAGTTGGAAGGAACGGACGACGTGAGAGAGCTCACCGACTATCCAACCCTTGTCCGGGGACCAAATACTTTCTATTACTTCGGCTTGAGTCTTCGTTATACGCACAACGACTCACGTTACGTCGATGAGCGCTTTTATCTGGGGCTGCAACGTAGCGGCGCAGGTTGGGTCGTCATCTGGGCGGAAAAAAGCTTTTTAGTTCCGGATGACAAGCCAGATGCACTGAATGTGTTGTTCGACGCGCTCCAACAGGACACATTGCAGAACTTTGCAGCTCCCATTACGTCACCGACACGTACCATCGGCTTCCTTCAGCATGAAGTGGCCGAGTAGCATTCTGGCGGCTGTTCCGTCGATGCGCTTCGTTATACAGACTTTATTGCCGCATACAGCGTAGCCCGGCTCACGCCATACTCCACGGCGAGGGATGTTTTGCTCTCGGTGGCAGCGCGCAGGCGAATAGACGCGATTTGCTCGGCAGTCAGCTTTGCGGTTCGGCCCATATGCTTGCCCTCCGCGCGTGCTTTAGCCTGTCCCTCCGCACGGCGCTCATTAATCATTGAAAGCTCGAAAGCCGAGACTGCGCCCAACATCGTAAGCAGCATTTGGTTCATTGCGTTAGCTTTGTCGCCGGTGAATGTCAGACCTTCTTTCTTGAACGTGATGGCGACCCCCTTGTCCGTCAACTGCTTGACTAGCGCCAGCAGGTCGGACGTATTGCGCGCCAGCCGACTGATTTCGTGGACAACCACCGTATCGCCCTCGCGAACATGCGACAGCATCGCTTGGAGGGCAGGGCGGTTGGTATCACTGCCGCTGCATTTGTCGTCGAAGACTTTGTCCAGGCTCAGACCGTCAAGCTGGCGGGCAGTGTTCTGGCCAACGCTCGAGACGCGGGTATATCCAACTGTTTGACCTTTGCCCATTTTGCTCTCCATTGCGGTTGTGTATGGAAAGTATATAGAACTTATTGGAATGTGTATAGTTGATTCGTGTTGATACTTGTTGGACGTCGGCGCTCCGGGCGTGGTGCTGGCGCTGCAGGATGTCGGGAAAGTATGCCTTCTTAGACGGGCATTACTTTTTGCAAACCGCCTTAACGACGTCCTCGGCGACCGTTCCTGGCTCCGCGTACTGCCATGATGGGTTGTTTGCTCTAGTTGCAAAATCCAACTGCTTACCTGCACCCATGCCATTTTCATAAGTGGTAAGTTGCAAGGCGCGCATTTTCTCATCACTACAGTCCACTTCCTGCAATGTGACCATCGAGCGATAAGTCTTCGCCGGGTTCCCGGGAGACATCGTGGCTTTTGCTCGGTCACTCAATGTCCATACCTTTACATTGCCTCCAGAGCGCCGGACAGTGGCGAAGTCCGCGTACAAATTGTTGTTAGCCCCTTCCGATATCAGGGTCCATTCCGCGGCGGCGTTTCCAGCGAGTCCAGACAGTACGACAGTCAAAAACAGCGTCCGCATATTGCCTCCTGTTGTTATAAATGTAAATAATAGCCGAAACCGCCACGAGAAGGACCACAGCGTCATCGCTGTTAGGAGGCCGAGTTATTTGGTGACGTACGGCATTATGCCGCTGTATCATGCCGAAGTATCAACGTCGAGGAGAAGATGATGCGGGTATGGAATGTGCGATACGTTGACAAAGAGGGAAAATCCCATGAGCTTGAACTCGATTGGCACCACAAGCCAAGCCGTGAAATTGTCGCGCAGGAGATTTTGGTCGCCGAGCATAACCGCCGTTCGGACGATAATCCATTGCGTGCCATTGATATCCTAAAAACGGACCCCACGCCCCGTCTTACAAAACTGGGTGCGTTAGGACTCTCAATCGAAAGCATCAAAGAGGTGGACCAGAATGCGAAAACCGTACCAACGTAAGGGGCGGCGGCCAGGTATATACGTCGGTGGCAAAGGCGCTTTGGTCATCTTTGCGATTGCCGTCGTGGCGATGGTCGTATCGTGCGCGGGGCAAATGAGGTGAGCAAGAAGCGCGGGGCCAGCATTGGCCGCCACCCGCGCAATAAGTACTGCTCACCGTAAATCATCAGAGTGCAGGGGTGCGGTCAAGGCGCTCCAAGTCCTGCGTCAACTTCCAATCCAGCTCCTGGAGGAACTGGGCCTCAACAGCGAGGTGAGAAAGAAGCGTGCCGAGATTTCGAACCGCGCGCATGTCTAGTCCGCAGTCCTCGTTTTCGGCGGCCACGAAGAGAACATGCCCCAGCGCTTCGATACCATGCATGAGCGTGTCATTTGCATTGCCCGCGTGCTGCAGGACGGCCGCAACGGCGTCTCTAGGATGTTCCGCAAGCGCTGCTTCAGAACGTTCGGCCGCGAAGCTGGCCGGCTGAAGTTTCAGCAGTAGGTGCCCAAGCTCGTATGGCGCGCGGTCGCAATGTCTAAAGTTTGGGTTGGTGGCCGGTGCGGTCATTTCACACCGCCTTCTTGCGCGGGCGCCGCCGTTGTTGCGGTAGGCCTGCGGTGAGAGTGTTCGTCAATATAGTTGGCTCCGACATCCTCAGCACGGCTATTAATGCAGTTTTCGATGTCATCCGCGATGTGCCAGATAGCTTTAAGAACGTTGATGATGTCGCTGTCTTCCCGTGGACGTGGCGGGCCTTGCAGCGCGGCTAGCGCCATCCTCGCTATAGACGATATTTTGGAAAATCCGCTTTGCGCCATCGCGTCCATGTCGACCACGACGGCCCTGAATTGGTGGACGTCGGCATCTGATGCGGGTGCTGAGGCTGAGAGAATTGTGCTGTTTGACATAGTGCGCTCCTTGGCAAGTTGAACCCTACCCCGTAAGTAGGGGGGGCGGTGAGTGACAGGGTTGGCGAACCGGCACGAAAGCACACCGGCATGCCCGAAGGCATCCCCGCCGCCACCGCCCATAGAGGACAAGCGCAAGGCAGCACGCACGTAAAAAAGCCGCATTGCGCGGCTAGTGCGCTTTCGTTATTCAGGTCGCCAAACCTGGCCCCCTCTTTTTCGGGGACGCTTCAGTATCAACCGCCCTTGCGTTTCCCGTCAAGCGGTTTTTCCGTCATCAAAGAATCCTTAAGGTTGGCAGTAAAGTGCTTGCTGGAAAGGGTAGTATTGCCATTCACACAATCAGGGGGCGCACGATGGCTTACGATGAAGTTTTAGACGAAGCTTACCTAGCGCGAGCTCCCGCTGACGCCGTGTACTCTTGGCTGAAGTCCTCGTATCTGGACTACGACTCGCGGCCTCTTTTCCACTCCGGGGTTTCGAAGAGGACTGAGTCGACCTTGTTGGCGAGGCGTGATGAGACGATTGATTTAGGGCTCGCTCGATGGGCGAACAATCCCGAAACGCTGAGCACGCTGTTCGCTCGCTGGTGCGGCTCACCACCTGGAAATTATTGGGCAGCTCAAAATACATTTGCGTACCCAATTCTTTGCGCAATTCTCAGTAACACATCCGTAGTTTCGCTGCTGTTCTGCCAGGCTGACTCCACAGATGGCATATCCGCCGAAGCATTCGACTGGATTGTTGAACACGGAGATGACGAGCTTGCCAAACGGATGCACAGCAATGATTGCGTTGGCCTGAACCTTATCAGGAAGTGCTGCCGGCGAGAGGGAATCTACGCAGCCATTCCCGACCAACGGTGGCTTCAAATCTTAGTATACTTGTCAGAGAGTAAGCGCTTCAAGCGCCCTGCCATTGAATACGACGATAGCCCCGATATGTTCCATTGGGACGTTCATCGCGGCATCGTCGACGCCGTAAGGAGCGCCCCAAAGACGCTGGAAGCATCTAACTTTCTGTGGGGAGTGCTTAATCGTATTCCCTCCAAAGTTGCCTATGATGCCTACGTGAGCAGCAAAGACTTGATTGCTGTAGTCGATTTGTGGGAAGTTGATATTGCAGACGGCGGGGCGTACAGTCACCACAAGGACGACGCTCTTACCGCCGCTGAGCGAGTCCAGTTTAATTTGTTGCGGCTTTATGGTTCGTCAAGCGACCTGGACCCTAACAATGAGCGGCGGATTGTCCGCTTGGCTGCTTATTCGAAGTGCTACCTATCGGGTTCAAAAGGATTGAAAGTCGAGGATTTCAAAAAGTATTCTGACCGGGACGGCCCTGCCTTTGTCTACGCGGCTTCGTTCAACCCTCACATTTGGCAACGCCCTGCCGCGGCGCTGGCGATGTCGCAAGGAGGCTTTCCGTCTCCCGAAAAAAGCGAATATTTGCACTACAATCGACCGGAGTACAACGAGGCGCCGACCGCTGAGTATGATGCGGGTTCGGACGTAGGCAGTGAGGTGCCGCCAGGGATTGGGGCGCCGCATCTACTTTCCACCCCAGACCTGTATGCTCAGCTATCAGAACAGTTAAAGAGCCTAAAAGGCTGGGTTTTCTGGGCGGCGTTGATAACGGTGGTTGCGGTGAAATGGTAGGGCTGATTCACGTAACCGAAGTTCTCATCGCCCCCATGAGGTCGAGGATGCGCCGCTCCTCATCGAGCCATGCCGCAGAGCGCGTCCCGTGTGATAGCGCGTTACCGGATGACGTAGCCTTGCCGGCTTGCGTTCTCGGTCCCGTGGAGCGCTCCCACGGCTTCCAAGTGCGAATCAGCGCCGATTGTTTGGCCCGCCGTTCCGATGTCCAACCGTTTGCCATGCGTTCTCTCCAATAGTTCGTTCGATGAATCGATTTGTTTTTCTTGCGCGGGGCGTGACAACGGCGGCCCGCCATTGTTCACTTGCTGATTTTGCGCCACGTTTTGCTGCTTGATGAAGGTCGGAGAGCGCGGGTTTTTGACTTCGGACAGGGCTTCCAAGGTGGTGCGGCACTGCGACTGCGCTTTGAATGCCAGCCGAAGATAGGTTTCCGTCGCTTGCAGATAACCAGCATTCATGTTTGCCGCAGCCTTTTGCGCCAAGCATGAGAACATCACGTCAAGGGCATGGGCCTGCGCGGCCAGCATTGCTTCTGGGCGGTCCATACACTCATCGCGGATGGTTAAAACTTGCTTTCCCAGCTCGTCGACCAAGTCAGTTATGTTTGCGCCTGCCTTCATAGGGTGGTAGTTGAACATCGTTGTAGCTGCGTTCACCGTCGGGCTAGCCATCATTCGGGAATGCGCGCGGCCCGCTGTCTCCCCTTCATGCTGCGTCATTTGCAAGGTATTGGGGTTATCAGCCCGAGGGTCCTCGCTCTTCGCTTTTACATTCCTAACGCGCTGTCGGGATTTTGCACCCGGCGCTTTTTTGGTATCGCTCATTTTTACCTTCCTTTATCTGTGCCCGTCGGGCCTGCAGGATAGTCGTATTGACTTCCCCGAAATCCCCGAATCTTCCCGTTTCGGTCGTTTTCGGGCTCGTCCATTTCCCCCGAAATTACCCGGCCCAGGTATATATACCGGGCAGGTTCGGGGAGGACCGCACAGAAGGGCGCACTGAACTTGTTTATGGTGCTGGCTTTGATTAGATGCGCCACAGCCAGTCCCCCTTCACGCCGTAAATTCCGCGAGCGACAAGGCCTTTAACAGCCTCCTTGGCACGAGACGATTTGTGCTTGCCCTCGCATACCATCCGTTCCGCTACATGGCTCACAGCATCGTCAAGGCGGATGCAGGGGTGCCCTGCAGGCGCTCCGTCCTTTCCGAAGTCACATGACTTGCGCAGCGGCTCGCCTAGCGCATCCAATGCAATCTTTTGATTACCACCGCTCGGCAGCCTCACCCGCTTCACCGTTTCAGATGAATCGTCAGCGACGGCTACGCAGGAAGTGATTTCATCGCCCTCGTCGTCATAGCCGAGACTGACGACCTCTAACTTGAAGGGGTGCACGCTCCCGGTCTCATCGTCTTTCGATTTCGCGACGCTCCACTCACGGCGGCTGTCGGTTTTGTTCACTTCAATGGCTCCGTCGAGGGCGGCATACAGGCTCGAATGCCCGCGTAATCCCTTTGTCGCGTCCTTGCCGGTGTGGTGGACCAGCAGCACCAGCCCGCCCGTAAGGCCCTGCAATCGCTTGGCAGCGGCGATGATGCGACCCATGTCCACGGATGAATTTTCGTCGGCACCAGGCGCTGCCCGGTTAAGGGTGTCGAGAATCACCAGGCCGCCAGCACCACCGGCAGATTGCACGGCCTTGGCCAAGTCGTTTACATCTTTCCCGTCGAGGATGTCGAAGGGTTGCGCGACGAAGCGCAGGCTATCGGGCACTGACTTGTTGTTGTGCATGCTCCAGGCGGCAATACGCTTGCCCATGCCTGCCTCGCCTTCCAGCGCGCAGTACGTTACCGGGCATTGCGTCACGCGGCGGCCAAACCAATCGAATGCGCCAGCCGCGACGGCTGCGGCGACATCCAGCACCAAAAACGATTTGCCGGAGCCGCTTGGACCGTACAGCGCGGCCAGGCCATCGAGCGGCAGCACACCACGCACCATCCAACGCAGCGGCGGAGCCTGTGACAGGTCCGCACCCGACAGCACGTTGAAACGCATAGGCGGGCGCTTTGTCCGCGTCAGCAGACCGGTGAGCGCTGCGGCGCCAAACTCCAACGCATAATCGTTTGCGTCGTAGTTTGCTGGCTTATCAGCTGGCAGCTCACACCACTCCCCGTTGACCGCGGCGGCGATTGCTTCCGCCTGGCGCTCTTTGGCACGGTCGGGCACCAAGACAAGTCTTGCGGCGGCGATGTGGGCCCGTAAGGACGCCGCCACGGTCGCCATGCGGCCTGCACCGAAGCAGACCACAGCGGCGGCGCCGGTAGCAGCGTGCACGGCCCACGCTTGTCCGATTCCCTCAACCAAGTACAGCACGCCATTGGCTGCGCTGCCGCCCACCACAAAAGCACCGGCTCCGAACGATGCCCCTGGCAGGTTAAGCTTGGGCCCTTCACCTGGCACGAATTGAATGGTCTGCAGCCTGTCGCCGTCCCAGCAAGGGACCGCAAGGAACCCAGCTACGTCCTGCCCCTGAATAACTAGCGTCGGTGCGTCAGCTGGGTAGATGCGCAGGCCTTCGGGTATGCCACCCTTCCGCGCCAGATAAGCATGATTGGCGGGCGCCGGCTCGCACCGATTCCAGACAGTTACCGCTTTGGCGCTTTCGGCGTGCATAGCGAGCGCTGGCGCTGCTTTTACCGGCACCGAATGCAAAGGCCTGTAGCTGCGCACGTTCGCGGCCTGAAGCCCCGTTCCGCGCGTCTTGCTAGGGTCGGACCAGCCTTCCGCCGCAGCCATAGCAAACAACGATGCCGCCGTCACGGGGCCAGACTCGTGGAAAGACTTCCAGACGGCGCGGCAGTCACGTTCGCCCGCATAGTTGCCGCCCATAGCGCTCCAAGTATTGAAGTCCTCAAATTCGAGCCCGGCAGCTTTAGTGGCCATGCCTGCACGCACCCAGCTTTCACGGTCGCATCCTGGGTCAATCGCTTGTAGTGCCGACGCGGCGCGCTCATATTCGTTCACCATGGGCCGCTCCAAGCGATAGCGCATACCAGCGCGAGACAAAGGAGGTCCCATGGCAGGGTCGCTACCATGCGGATAGCTCGGTGAAGGCGTTCCATCATTTCGCCCGTACTTCGCGCTTACGCAGCCATGCCGTCAGAGCGCGGCGGTCTGCGTCATCCAGCTCGTAGATGCCGAACTTGATTGGGCAACCGTCCCGGTCGATGCCAGGGGTGCGATGGCACTTAGCCGTGAGACCGCGACGGCGTAGTTCAGCCATCAACTCGGGCCCATTTGAGGCGCCTGCTATGCGGTCGATTTCCTCGCGCTTCCTCGGGCGAAGCAAGAGGGATTGAATAACGCGCAAATGGCGTGGGTTATCGGTTCCGGTGAATTTACGGGCTGTGTTTGCGGTAGAATCTTGGGTGTCAGCGCCAAGGGTCAATTCTGCAAATACTGGGAGTTGGCCTTTGTCCATTATGCTTCCCCCTTCAGCAGCTTTTGAATGTCCGCTACCGCCCAAGCGAGGCGGCCATTTATGCGGACTGGCCGCAACGGTCCGTTCTCCAGGCAGGCCCAGGCTCTACACGTCTGCTCTCTGCGGTTAAGGTGGAAGGCAGCGCATGCTGTTTCCACATGGCTGCGTGTCTCCTGCTCAAGTGCAGGAAACCGGGGAATGGGCGCCGCGCCAGAAAATTGCGGCGTCTGCGTGGTTTCGGCGGTTTGCATTCTGAATCACTCCTTGGCATCGCTGCCTGTTTAAGTGTGTTCAGAATTTATTACCGCGCTGTGGCGGTCAGTTGCCGGGGTATTCAAAATCAACTTCTATGGGGATGTTGCTAGCGTCCTGCGGTATTTCCCCGGTATTTCAGTCCGGAGTTTGCCCCACAGCTCACCAGACTAAATCGTCGCTTTGCTCGTGCCACTGTTCACGCCACTCCTTCAAAAACCCATGCTTGAAGAATGCTTGGTTGAGTTGGACTTTTTTCACTCTATGTTTTTCGTTAAGACAAACCGCAAGCAAAATCGGGCACCAGATTGTCTTGTGCCGGCCGCCTGGCGTCCCCTTCCTTAGCCGAGCATGACTTATCCATTTCGGAACGTCTTCTAGCGCGCTCGCTAAGTCGATGTCCACGAGGTCCGAGAAAGCGTCTAAAACTTGAGATTTGGAAATGCCCGCGACGGGGGCAGCCTCTGGGGCTTTGGCCGCAGGTGTGGTCGTTTCGGAGGGCGCATCGATTGCTGCAATTTCCGCCTTCAGCGACGCCAGTCGGCGTTCGATTTCTATCGCACGAAGGGGGTCATTATTGTGTTGCATTCGCTCCCACTTTTCGAGCTCATCATACAGCGACCAAGCCTTATCGTATTTTGCTTGGTCCTCTGGGTTGCGCTCGGAATGTTCCGTCTCCGTCGCTGCAAGTACCTGCTCCGGAACTCTTTTATCCTGCACGAGCGAGGTGAGTTCCAAGGGTATATCACGCCAGCCCACGGATGCAGCCCATGCAGCAAACTCACGTAGTAGTACTTCCCCAGAGCCAAGGTTGCTGAACTTGGCCATTGGTAAAGTGAAGAAATTGCCATCGTAACGATGCGCCTCAAGCAATCGTAGGCGCTTATCAAACGCGTCCTCGGATGCTCGGTCTGGAAAACTACTGCTTTCGAAAACTGGGCCACGTCCCGGACCAGCCATCCACGAATGCGGCGACTGTTTCAGCGAGTCAGGGTCAATGGAGAGCGACAAAGCGCACGCCTGCCAGTGCCATACCTTGGGCATGGCGCGCCAGAACTCCCAGTCTATTTTTTGAGAGTGCGCGCTTTGCATTGCCTCATCTTCACGCGCTCCTACCACCGCCGAAGGCTGAGCGGCGACAGTCACGCCGATGTGATGGGTAGCAGCGTATTGAGCGAGTTCCGCAACAGTGAAAAACGCATGGTCCAGCTGGTTTCCGGTAATGCCCGGCTCCGGCAGAAGGCTTAGCGAAGAACGCGGCACAATCAGACCCGCAGCCATTGCTTTGTCGAGGGCTTTGTCATGCTCAACCATAGTCGCCAGGCGAGCAAAGTTGTTTAAGAATGTCGGAGACTCCCATATGGCCACCAGCCTCCAATCCGGCCGAAGGGGCGACTCTTGGAAAGCAATCGCGTACTTTTCCCAATCTGTCTCGCGAATGGGCAACGTCAGCGGAGGCAGTCCATCCCAGATAGCTTCGAGCAACGCCCAGTCGGTTTCGTAAGTCATAGCGACTCCGGCCTGCCTATCCATGGAGGCGAGAAGCTGTTCTTCGGCGACTCTGTCAGCCCCGGTTAGGTGCTCATCGTGCCCGCCAGGTTGACCGTCTTGGGTTAAAGCCTGCTTTGCAAGGGTTTTTACAATACGCGGTGCGTCGCTGGGCAAATCTGGATGGATGGCCTCCGCCAAGAGTCTGGTAACGTGAGAAACGGTAATTCTTGTCGTACCTGGCGGCAGGACGAGTTCAGCAAGATAGGACATGACACCCCTTCAGGTGCCCTTCATTTGTTGGGGCACTAGGCAGGCAGTGAAGGAGTCTGCTTTTCTCCCCGTCGGGATAGCCTAATGCTTTGAACTTGTTATGGTATCTCAGGCTGCGTTGACAATGCGCAACCCGGCTGCAGCTGGCTGGAACTCAATCCCGGCCATGGTCAGCATCCACGATTCGATTTCGTCATGCCACTTTCGGAGCATGTCGATAGGGCGGCGTCGATAGTGTTTCTCTGCCAAGGCGCTGGGCTTATGGCCCATGATTTGAGCGGTGACACCACTAGGAACGTCTACCCATTCGCTCAGCGTTCCGAAGGACCGTCGTAGCCCGTGAATGGTAAGGTGTGGGAGGCCAGCGGCTGCAACGGCTTCATTGTGGGCTTTCGTCGGCGATGTCAGTCTGCCAAACTCACCTCGGGCGCTGAAGAATACCCAGGGCGACGGCATCCACTGCGACCTATCAAGCCCTAAGCGTCTTAGTTGCCTCTGGTTTGGCGGCGCCTCGTTTAGAGCCTTTAACCCCAATAGTAAGCTCGTGACATAGGGCGTCATGGGTATCACGCGGGAACCGTCGACCTTGTCGCGGATGGTAATTTTTCGCCATTGGAAGTCCACGTCTGCCCATTGCAGCGATGCGAGCTCCTCTCGCCGCGAGCCGGTAATCAATAATGCTTGAAGATAGGCACGGACTACTGGGGAGCACTTGCGGACCTCTGCAAACCAGCCGGCCAGCTGTTCCCGTTCAAGGCAATCGCCCGCCTTTGGTTTGCAGTTCGGTACCGCATCGCGAACGGAGCGTCCAGAGCAAGCGTTAACAGGGATGAGGTTCTTAAAGGCCTCCCTGTCTGCGGTCCAGTTTATGAAGGCCCGCAAAAGGCGGTAGCACTTTGCTGCGCTCGTAGGGCGTGTTTCCGATTCCACGTTCAGCCAGGCGGCAATTCGTTCGGGCGTCAGTTCAGACAGTTGTAGAGGCATCAGCGCCGCAAGCGGCATCGCCATCGTCTCACCCTCACCAATTTTTTTGGTTTCTCCGCCGGGGCGTGTGTATAGAAGATGGTCGCGGTAAGTCCTAGGTTGCCACTTAGGCTTGCGTGCCTTCAAGTATTCGTCCCACGCAACCTGAAGCGTCAAACTTTGTCGTTTTGCTTCGGCAGTGGCAGCATCCTGCGCCGAGCGCTGCGCGGCCATCTGCTGACGCGGGTCGATGCCTTGGTCAGTGAGCGCCTTGAATCGGGTGGCCTCCGACTGGGCTTTGCCAATGGGCCAGGTTCGAATGTCACCGATTGTCAGGCGAATCGTTTTTCCGTGTAGACGGGTTTCAAATATGTAAGACTTCGCGCCGGCCTCCGTCACCCTTAAGCCTAGGCCTGGGGTTTTGGCGTCCCAGTAGATAGATTGATTTTTCCCGGTCTTGCACTCAAACGAGGCCACCCGGTCCGAAGTGAAGTTGACTTTGCTCATGCGCCATTTTTGTTGATTGTTTTCAGTGTAGGCACTGTGTAGGCAAATAATATCAACATAACCGAATATTGGCGAATACTTTGATAGGGCGAGTCGTAGCCTAAGAGGCTGATTTTGCAGGTATTTGCTGGGAAATCCGATATAAATCAATGGCGCTGAATGCGTAAACTCACGAACTCATAATCCGTTGGTGCCGTGTTCGACTCACGGGAGGCCCACCACATTTGCACCTGCAGCGCCCCCCTTGTCATGGGCGCTGTCATTTTCGCGAGCGCGAGCGAGCAGCCGGCGCTGGACCTGTGGCGTGGTCAACCAGAAAATGGTGGCGGCGCAGCACCTGCTGGTGCATCGCGCCAACTGCAACGGCGCCGCGCGCCCCGCGCGCTACAGCGCTGCCATGGAAAATGTTTAGGCGCGACGACGTCCCAGTTGCCAGCCAGCCAGGCCAAGGGCGAGCCCGAACAGGGCCACGCTGGTCGGTTACGGCACGTCAGCCGACTGGGCCACCGGCGTCACCCGGAAAGTCCAGTCGTGGTTGCGTATAACTTCGTCGTTCGCATAGCCGGTACCGCCCGCGTAATCGCGCTCGCTCGACGATACGCCCCAATAAGGACTGTCGCCGGTGACATCGATCGACGCCGTGTAAGTTTCACCGAGGAGCAGCGCGACGTTGCTGAAATCGGCGTCAAAAAAGCCGCTGAAATCGGTCGCCAGCGTGAAGCTGCGGGTGGCGAGAATCCCGCCCCCAAGGCACTCGCCGGCCATCAGGCTGACGACCATCGGCGTGTTCGGCCAATCGAGATTCATTGGCGTGAAATAAAAGGCAAATTTGATGGCGCTGTCTTCGGCAATGAAGGACTGTGCAATCGTTTGATAGTAGGCTACCTGACTGACCTGGTAGTTCGCGTCTGTTTCGATCACGCCTGCCTGCGAAGAGGCGGCGGTCATCAGGCCAGTAAGCAGGCCAGCAAGCAGACCAGCAAGCAGACCAGCAAGCAGACCAGCAACAGCCCGCGTGTATTGAATCGTTTCATACAAGCTCCTTTGAATGGGTTGTGGCAATAATTCAAATATTATGCCAACATCAAAATTGCTATAAAAAACAAACTATTGGTTAAGAAAAATAATTCGGTTAAGCAAGAAGTGTAAGAATTGTCGACAGCCGTTTTGGCGTTGACAGGGGCGGGGTGATGGGCCGGCAAGGTAAAATGTTAACTGTGAAGTCATGTAGCGGTCATTTTTGCCATGTATCGTTGTTGGATCGGCAAATAACCAGCAGTCGCTCATGTGCCTAACCCAACCCTACTCATTTCAATGATCGCTTCCCGCTTCGCACGAAAACAAGTTGCCCTGCTCATCTCCCTGGCCTTCAGTCCGGTCCTGGCGCACAGCGCCGTCGACGACGCCGCCGCCGCGGTGAGCGGTCCGGTCGCCACCGTGGTGATTTCCGCCAAGAGTGGCGACTACCTGGGTACCCAAACGGCGGCCGCGGTCGCCCCCACCCAGTCGAGCATGGATGCCACCCAGCCGCAATCGATCATCACGCGCGATTTCATCGAGCTGTCGGTGACGCCGACGGCCGAGTACAGCCGCATCGTCAATATCGCGCCGAGCCTGTCGGGCGATTCGTCGAATGGTCCCGGTCTGTCGGAAACCAAGACCACCATGCGCGGCTTTTCCGATGACCAGTACAACATCACCTTCGACGGCATTCCCTGGGGCGACACCAACAATCCGGCGCACCACTCGACTTCCTTCTTCCCCGGTTCGGTAATCGGTGGCGCCATCGTCGAGCGCGGTCCCGGCAATGCCGACAACCTCGGCTTTGCCACTTTCGGCGGTTCGATCAACCTGTTTTCCAAGAAGCCCTTGCGCGAACAAAAGTTCAGCGTGTTCGGCTCGGCCGGTACCTGGAACACCACGCTCGCTGGCGCTGCCTACGAGAGTGGCCAGCTGGCCGGCTTCGGCAATGGCACGGTGCAGTTCAATGCCCAGCGCCTCAAGTCCGATGGCTACATCACGCTCAACCGCATCAAGAGCGACAACTTCATGATCAAGGTGCGCCGCCCGGTTGGCGACGACACCGTGCTGACCGTGTTTGCCTCGTACAACCGCATTGGCTACGTGCAGCCCGATAACAGCAAGGGCCCGACGCTGGCCCAGGTGGCCCAGTATGGCAAGAATTTTGGCCTGAACAACGACCCCACCAGTTTTAATTATGCTGGCTACAACCACACCGACAAGACCACCGACTTCAGCTACCTGCGCAGCCAGACCAGCTGGGGCGCCGGCTGGACCTCGGACAACCAGCTCTATACCTATTCGTACGACAACGAAACGATTTCCTCGACCGACCCCACCGGCGCCACCGCGCCCGGCACCAAGATCGGTCCATTGGGCAATAAAGACATTCCCGGTATCGACAAGCGCAACAAGTACCGCGTGACGGGCGACATTCTGCGCCTCAACAAGGAACTCGAGGCTGGCATGATCCGTGGCGGCCTGTGGTATGAATATTCGAAGACCGACCGCCACCAGTATGACCTCGACCTGACGCTGGGCCTGCGCGATCCGCGCGAAACCAAGCCGACCCCGCTGCAGGCACCGAGCGTGCTGTTCGACCAGCAGTCGACCATCCGCAATGTGCAGCCCTTCGTTCAGTTCGAATGGGCCGCCACCCCCAGCCTGACCGTGACCCCGGGCGTGAAGTACGTGCAGATCACCCGCAGCGTCGATGCCGACATCAACCAGACCACGCGCCTGCCGCAGCACACCTCGCTGGAATACAGCACCACGCTGCCATTCCTGACCGCCAACCAGAAGGTGTCGAACCAGCTGGCCGTGTATGCCCAGTACGCCAAGGGCTTCCAGGTGCCTGACCTGAAATCGTTTTATATTGCCGACCCCAGCAAGAACAGCAGCGATCCGCAAAAATCGGTCAACTACCAGCTAGGCGTGGTGGGCGACGCTGCCGCGCTGACCTGGGATATCGACGTCTACAAGATCGACTTCACCAACAAATATGTGTCGAATGGCTTGAGCGGCGCCGATGCGGCCTTCGTCAACGTCGGCGGTGCCACCTACAAAGGTGTCGAAGGGCAGGCGACCTGGCTGGTGGGCAGCGGCGTGGCGCTGTATGCGAATGGCTCGAAAAACAAGGCGACGGCCACCGATACCGGCAAGACCATCGCCAATGCGCCCGACATGACGGCCGCGCTGGGCTTTCTGTTCAAGGACGGTCCGTGGGCCGCATCGCTGATCGGCAAGCGGACCGGCAAAAACCGCCAGGTCGATTACGATCCCGCCAAGCCAGCCGCCTACGATACCTACCTGATCGGCGGCTACACGAATACCGACCTGTCGCTGGCCTACCGCTTCCTCAAGCCGGGCGCCGGCATCAGCATGCTCAAGCTGCAGTTGAATGTATTTAATCTGGCCAACAAGCAGGCGATCACCTCGATTTCGGTGGGCAAGACGGTGCCCTTCGACCAGTACACCTTCCAGGCTGCGCGCAGCTTCCAGGTGTCGGCGCGCGCCGAGTTTTAAGGGATGTGGCGCTGCTCAATGCTGCACGTAATGACTGTGCTGCTGTGCCTGACGGGTTGCAGCACGTTCAGCGCCATCGCGCCACCGGTCGAGGAAGCGTATCTGCTGCGCGGCGCTGGCAGCACCTTGCTGGCACGCGCGCTGGTGGCCGGTACGCGCTGTCCCGCCATGGAAGTCGACGGTGCATCGTTGCCCATGCAGTTGCGGGTGGCAGCCGCTGAGGTAGCGGCGCGGCCGGTGGCGCAGGGCTTGACCAAACCAGCCCGCTTTCCCTTGAGCGTGTGCGAAGCGACGCTGCCGGCGGCAGCGCGCAGCGCGCGGGTGGGGTCGATTGCGCTGGCGGTGCCGCAGCATGCGGCCGAACGCATCGTCATCGTCGGCGATACCGGGTGTCGCCTGAAGCAGTCGGACGGCGCCTTCCAGCCGTGCCTCGACAGCGCTGCCTGGCCGTTTGCCCAGATCAGCCGCAGCGCGGCCGCCCTGAAGCCCGACCTGGTGATCCACGTGGGCGACGTTCATTATCGGGAAAGTCCCTGTCCGCCGGGGCAAGCGTCGTGCGCCGGCAGTGCCTGGGGCTTCGGCCAGGATGCCTGGTCGGCCGACCTGTTCGAGCCGGCGCGGCCCCTGCTGCGGGCGGCGCCCTGGGTGTTCGTGCGTGGCAACCACGAAAGCTGCGCGCGCGCCGGGCAGGGATGGTTCCGTTTCCTCGACGCTGCGCCGTGGACGGCGCAGCGCTCGTGCGATCTCGCGCGCGACGACGCCCAGGCAGCGCACAGTGCACCGTTCGCCATCGCCGTCGACGCGCACACCCAGCTCATCGTGTTTGACTCGTCCGAGCAGGACGACGCCGCGGCCGCTTTTCAGCGCGAATTTGCCCAGATCAATGCGCTGGCACGCCCTGGCGTGCAATCGATTTTTCTCAGCCACCACCCGCTGTTTGGGCTGGGCCTGCCCGGCAAGCACAAGGCGATCGGTCCATCGTCGAAGACCATGCTCAGCGCGCTTGCCGCCAGCAACGCCGATGGCTTGCTGCCCTCCTCGGTGACGCTGGCCCTGCATGGCCACGTGCACCTGTTCGAGGCGCTCGGCTTCGAGGCGGGCGGCACCCCCACTTTTGTACTGGGCAACAGCGGCACGCTGGCCGACCGCGGCTTGCCAGAGCAGCTGCCGGAGGCGGCGCTGCAGCTGGGCGCCGCCCGCATCGCGGCGTTTTATACGCAGGCGGGACACGGCTTCGCGCTGCTCGAACGGCAGCAAGCCGGCTGGCAGCTGACCGAATATGCACGCGACGGCCGCGCCAGCCTGGTGTGCGCGGTGCAGGGTGCCAGCCTGAGCTGCGCGGCGACGACGCCGTAGCTGCCACAGGCGTTGCCGCTGCATTGATCCGGTCGGTTCGATCCTAAAAACAACAGATGTTGACGTGTTTCAACTTTTGCACCATGATAGTGACTAATGGTTGCAAAGTGTCGCGCTACATGGCGCGCTGCTTTACACCACGCGCGCATGCTGATCATCGTTCCGGTGCAGCCTGACACTTGAGGGGTATCCTGGCAAACGCGGGGTGCCCCGACCGGGTACGGGCGACCAGACGGTAGCGGCCATGCTGGTCTGTCTCTCATTACTTCTCTCGTCATCATGTTCACATCGTTCGGTAATCTTGGCATTGGCCGCAGACTGGCCCTGGGCTTCGCCGGCCTGCTGCTGTTTTCGATGATCACCATTGTGGTCAGCATCAACCGTCTCGATACGGTAGCCAAGGCCGCCGACAATCTGCTGCATGGACCGCTGGCCGTAGAACGGCTGGTGGTTGACTGGAGCCGCTACATCCACGTCGCTGTGCGCCGCGCGCAGGCAATCATCAAGAGCAGCGACCCCTCACTCGAAGCATTTTTCGCCGACGATGCGGCCGAAGGGGCGAAGGCGTCCGATCAATTGCAAAAGGACGTGGGAAGCTATATGGCGACGCCGCGCGAAAAAGCCTTGTTCGAGCAGATCGGCGAGATCCGCAAAGCCTATCTGGCCAGTCGTAAAGAAATTATGGCGCTGCGCAAAGCGGGTGACCTCGAGACCGCCACCCGCCTGCTCGATCAACAATTCGTTCCCTTGTCGAAAACGTTTATCGCCACCATCGCCGAGCTGCTGGCCGAGGAGCGGCGCCAGATCGATGCCGCCACCAGCGAGATTGCCGCGATCAATGTCGCCAGCCGCAACCTGATGACGGCGCTCGGCGTGGTCATGCTGGCCTTTGGCATCTGCTGCTGGTGGTTATTGAGCCGCTCGATCACCATCCCGCTGGCCCGCGCCGTCGCGGCCGCCCGCAAAGTGGCCAGCGGCGACTTGACCAGCCAGATTGACAACAGCCGCCACGACGAGGCCGGCCAGTTGCTCGAAGCCCTGCGGCAGATGAATAGCAGTTTGTCGAGCCTGGTTGGCGGCGTGCGCGTGTCGACCGACACGATTTCGGTGGCGGCCCAGGAAATTGCAGCGGGCAATGCCGACCTGTCGCGGCGTACCGAGATGCAGGCATCGGCGCTGGAAGAGACCGCCAGCACGATGGAAGAGTTGACCAGCACCGTCAAGCAAAATGCCGACAATGCCCGCCAGGCCAACCAGGTGGTGATGTCGGCCAGCGCGGTGGCGCTCAAGGGGGGCAGCGTGGTCAGCCAGGTGGTCGAGACGATGGGCGCGATCAAGGCCAGTTCCGGCAAGATCGTCGATATCATCGGCGTTATTGATGGGATTGCATTTCAAACCAATATCCTGGCCCTGAATGCGGCCGTCGAAGCGGCGCGCGCGGGCGAACAGGGGCGCGGCTTTGCAGTCGTGGCCAACGAAGTGCGCTTCCTGGCCCAGCGCGCCGCATCGGCGGCCAAGGAAATCAAGCTGCTCATCGATGCATCGGTGGGCAAGGTCGAGCAGGGCAGCCGGCTGGTCGATGAAGCGGGGCAGACGATGGGCGCGATCGTCCAGAGTGTGCAGCAGGTGGCCGATATCATGAGCGAGATTGCCGCTGCCAGCGAGGAACAGAGCAGCGGGATCGAGCAAATCAATCTGGCGATCAACCAGATGGATGAAATGACGCAGCAAAATGCGGCGCTGGTCGAACAGGCCTCGGCAGCGGCGCTGAGCATGCGCGACCAGTCGCAGTCGCTGCTGACCGATGTCAGCCAGTTCAAGATCAATGCCACGATGCCGTCGCCGCCGCCCTCGCCGTCTCAGCCGCGGGCAGCGCACGCCCGGCCGACGGCGGCACTGCTGGGCCACTAAGCAGCGGCGGCTGCACTCAGCCCGGCGGCGTTGTCAGCCCCGTCATGGCGGCGCTGACAGCGCGCTCGAACAAGGGCGCGTACTCGAGCGGACGGATGGTGCCGGCGTCGATCGCGGCCAGCAGCGCATGCTTGCGGTAGACCAGCGGCACAGCCGGCGCCGGCGGACTGAACACAAAGATGCCCAGATCGGCGCTGACCGCCTGCAGGCCGGCGGCGACGAAGCGGCCGTCGATCAGTGTTTCAAAACTGGCGCCCGGGCGCGCCCGCTGCAGCCATTCCTGGTCGGACGCCAGGCTGTCACGCCAGGCCGGCTCGCCCTGTACCACGGCAGCAAGGCCTTGCTGCGCCAGCGCTGCTTGCAGCGCCGCCGGCGCCAGCACGTCCGCGGCCGCGGGGGCACTGGCGCCAGCAGGGGCAACGGCAGCGCCCATGCTCAGGGGCGCGAAGTGCACATGCAGCCAGTCCAGCCCGGTCGACAGCCCGCCGGCGGCAATCCGCTGGCCCAGCACATCCATATGAATTGCCACCAGCTGGTCGAGCGCGCCATTCGCCTCGGCCGGGGGCAAGCCCAGCTGGGCAATGCCTTCGCGAATGCGGCGCACCAGGGTGGGCAAGGCGCGCATGAGCACGCTGCGGTCTTCGGCGGCCGCTTTTTCTTGCGAGCTCCAGATCAGTTCGGGAAGCAGGGTGGCGTCGAGTCCGCCTCCGGGACGCTGCATGACGCGGATCCAGACGGTATCGATAAAGGCCCGCAGGCGCGCATCGAGGCGCAGCGGCGCCAGCAGGGCGGCCAGCGTCTTGTGCGCGGCCAGCGACTGGGCGCCGTCGACATCGGCCACCTCGATCGCCGCCCGCAGCGCAGCGTACTGGGGTGCGCTGCGCTGCAACAGGGTGTCGACGATGGCGTCGAGTTCCCGTTCGGCCGCGGCGAATACGGCCGTGTCGGCATCGAACTGCTGGCGTACCTGCTCGATCAGGCGGCTGGCCTGGCCTTGCAGGGCTGGCAGGCTGGCGCCAGCGTTTTGCATGGTAGCGGCGAGCGTGCCCAGGCGGTCGAGCAGGCTGCGGGCCGGGTGGTTGTGTTCTTGCAGCATCTGCGGGTCGAGCACGGCGGCGCGCAAGAAGGGCACGTGCAGGCGCAGCAGCACATTGCGCATGTCGCGTTGCAGCAGCTCGTCGCGGGCGATGTAATCGAAGGCCAGGCCGACCAGATCGATGGTCACGCGGCTGTGCGGATCGGCTTTTTCAGCGAGCTGCTCGGACAGTGCCAGCGGCGATGGCGCCAGCGCGGCGGCGGCGGCGTCGCCCGGCCCCTGTTGCAGCTGGCGCAGATGGGCGTTGAGCCACGAGCGTTGCGGACTGGCCGGTGCCGCCGGCCGCGCCGCCGCCCCATGGCCGCTCGGCGTTCCCCGCGGCGCGGCGCCGCGCTCATCGAGCACCTGCCATACCAGTTCCTGCAAACCCTGCATCTGGTTGGCGGCGCCGCTGGTGTATTCGGCGTTCATGCGCTCGCGCTGGGCGCGCGTCATGTCGGATGGTTGCGCCAGCAGGCGGGCGTCGAGGCCGCGCGCTTCGAAGTTGCCGAGGATGGCGGCATAGTAGGCGGGCAGGCGGTTGGCCATCGCCGCCGACATGTGTTCGAACAGCACTTTCGCCATCGGCGTATCCCGGGCCGTTTCGCGCACGCTCTCGTACAGGGCGCGCGCCAGCAGATAGGGGCGGAACGGATTTTCACGTTCGCGCACCTTGCTCACGCCATGCAGGCTGGCGATGGTCAGATTGATGCGTCCCAGGCTCAGTTCATCGACGTCGCGCAGGCGTACCGCCAGGCGGTCCAGTTCGATCTGCCGGGTCATCACTTCGTCATCGACCAGGCTGAGGGTGTCGGCACGGATGTCGTGCAATCCCGCCCGCAGGTCGGTGTGCATGGTTTCCATGGCACGCTCGAGCAGGGTGGTGAATTTCGCCAGCATGATCTGGCGGAACAGGCGGTCTTTTTCACCCAGCCAGTAGCGCGCGGCATTGAGTGCGGCGTGGTCGGCGGCCGGCGCGTTGCGCACGGCGTTGCTGATCAGGACGTTGCTATCCATCAGCATGTGGCCGACCAGGTCCGCGAAGCTGGCCAGCGCTTGTTGCTGTGCAAGACGGACAATGTGCTTGATATTGTTTTGCATGCGCTACAGCAAGGCTTACTTTGTTAAAGGCAACAGCCGCATCATAGCGCACTGCGCCCCAGTTGTACGCGCTTCTGGTGGCGGCGCCCCCGGCAGCGGCCCATTGTGGCGTCAGGTCCACGGAAAATGGACCGGTTCAGGCGGGCGCTGCGGGCGCGCTTACCACCACATGCGCTGAAATACCCCATCCTTATTGACCAGCAAATGCTTCAAGCCACCCACGGCGTGCACGGCGATCAGCGCCACCAGCACCCAGGCCAGCGTACCATGCAGGTCGAAAAACTGCTCGGCAGTGTCGTGATTGGGGATCGCCCAGGCTGGCACAGCCAGGCCGAAAAAAGCCAGCCCCTGCTTGCTGAACGAGGCCCCCAGCAGGCCCAGCACGGGCATCGCCAGCATGGCCAGGTAGAGCGCGCCCTGGGTCACCTGGCTCAAGCGGACCTGCCAGCGTGGCAAGCTCGCTGGCAACGATGCCGGCCGGTGCGTCAGGCGCCAGAGAATGCGCAGCACGATCAGGCCCAGCACCAATAGTCCCAGCGACTTGTGCAGGTCGAAGTACCACTGGCTGCCGGGGTCGTCTTCGATCGCCATCATGTACCAGCCCAGTCCCAGCAGGCTGGCGATGAGCAGCGCGATGGTCCAGTGCAGCAGCACGGCGGGTTTGCCATATTTCCAGGCGCTGTCGCCAGCGGCAGCGGTGAGATCAAGTTTGGCCATGCGGGCTCCAGGTGTAGGTGAAATGCAATGCGTGGAAAAAACGGTCGACGGCGTTACACGGTGGTGCCGAACAAAGCGCCGATGCCAGCCGCGGCCGCCATCGATAGCGCGCTCCAGAACGCCACCCGCAGCACCCCCTTGCGAATGCTGGCGCCGCCGACCTTGGCGGCCAGCCCGCCCAGCGCTGCGAGAAACAGCAGCGAGGCTGCGACGATCGCTGGAATCAGGCTGTTGTGTGGCACCAGCAGCACCACCAGCAGGGGCAGCGCGGCGCCGATGGCAAAGCTGAGCGCCGACGCCAGCGCCGCCTGCAGCGGCCGCGCGCTCATGGCGTCGGTAATGCCCAGTTCGTCTTTCGAGTGGGCGCCGAGGGCGTCGTGCGCCATCAGGCTGGCAGCGACCTGTTGCGCCAGCGCCGGCGCCAGCCCGCGCGCCACATAGATATTTGCCAGCTCGAGCTGCTCGCCCTTGGGATTGTCGTCGAGCTCGGCGCGTTCCTTGTCGAGCGCCGCCGCTTCGGTGTCGGCCTGCGACTGCACCGAGACATATTCGCCAGTGGCCATCGACATGGCACCGGCGACCAGGCCAGCCACGCCGGCCACCAGAATGGCCTGGTGGGTGGCATGGGCGGCAGCGACGCCGAGGATCAGGCTGGAAGTGGAAACGATGCCATCGTTGGCGCCCAGCACGGCGGCGCGCAGCCAGCCGACGTTTTCCAGCTTGTGCATTTCGAGGTGGCGTTTTGACATCGGGAATGATTACTATTTAGTTGGGAAAAGTTTAACGTTTGACGGATTCTACGCCTTGTCGGGGATGTGCGTTGGCGCGCTGCGTGTGGCCGCCGCGAGCGCTGGCGGAATCTCGGCGGTATCTCTGCGGTATCTCGGCGATATCTCTTATATACTGCCCGGCATATGCGCCTACAGCTCTTCTCCGACCTTCATCTCGAACGCTATCCCGATTTTCAGCCGCAGATCGGCGTCGATGTCGACGTCGTCGTGCTGGCCGGCGACATTGGCTCGTACCAAAACGGCAGCCGGCTGGCGGACGCCGACTTCGGCCTGGCCCGCTTTTCGCCCCTGCAACCGGGCGCGGTTTGCTCCATCGTGCTGTTCGTGCCGGGTAACCATGAATTCGATGCGCTCGATTTCGATGCCACCTATGCGCGCCTGCGCGCCACCTGCGCGCGGCTGGGCATCGGCTGGCTCGACCGCGAAGTGCTCCACATCGGCGGCGTGCGCTTTATTGGCACCACCCTGTGGAGCGATTTCGAGTCGCTGGCGCTGCGTGAAGCCGATGCCGCCAGGCGCGCCAAGGCGCTTGACAAGGCTTTTCGCGCGGCCAATTATTATCTTAGCAAAAACACCACGCTCAAAGGTGGGGTAGCGGTGCTGGCTGAGGAACTGCGGGCGATGTCGCTCGATTGCCAGGCCTGGCTGCGGCAGGCGCTGGCGCAACCGTTCGATGGCGCCACCGTGGTGGTGACGCATTTCGCGCCCAGCCTGCAAAGCGCCGATCCGCGCTACGGTCTGAGCGCTGGCAGCGCCGGCTTTTGCAATGCGCTCGACGACCTGTTTCCTCTGGTCGACGTGTGGATGCACGGGCATTTGCACTGCATGAATGATTACCTGGTCAGCGGCGAGCAAGATGGCCGGGCGTGGCAGTGCCGGGTTGTTGCCAATCCGCTCGGTTACCTGAGCAAGGGTGAGCAGGATAGTTTTCGGGCGAATCTGGTCATTGCGGTGGGGTCCTGAAGGGGGAGTAAAGCTGTTCAGGTAGGCGTACATGGGACGGGCTCCCTGCGGTGCCAGTCCCCCCTGCGACGCGCGCCGCAGGGGGGGGGCTGACGCGAAGTCGCCTGTCCCAGCGCTGTTTAACTGCACAGCATTACTGCGCCCGCGCGTTCTTTTCCTGCTTTTCCTTCTTCGCCTGCTTTTTTTCCTTGGTGGTCTTGGCTGGCTCTTTCTTGGTCTCTTTTTTACTGTCCTGTGCTTTGCTCATGCTGCGCTCCTGGTAATGAAATGGGGTGCTACCGCCAGTATTGCATGGACCGGCGCCGTTGGCGACGCCAGCGGGGCAGTCGTCACGACCACAGTGGCGCGCCGGCATGGTCGCCATGCCACTGCCAGTCGAGGATTTCCGGCAAATCGATGCCGTGTGTGCAGATCTGCAGGCGGTGCGCCTGCAGTTGCGCCGCCACGTAGGCGCGCGCCGCGGCGCGCTGCGGCGCCAGCTGCGGCACCCGCTCGACCACCGCCAGCATCAGGTGATAGCGGTCGAGCCGGTTGAGCACCACCATGTCGAACGGCGTGGTGGTGGTGCCGTTTTCCTCGAAACCGTGGACGTGGATATTCTCATGGTTGGTGCGTCGGTAGGTCAGCCGGTGTACCAGCGCAGGATAACCGTGGAAGGCGAAAATCACCGGCTTGTCGGTGGTGAACACGGCGTCGAACTGGGCCGTGGTCTTGCCGTGCGGATGGACCGAATCTGGTTGCAGGCTCATCAGGTCGACCACATTTACAAAACGGATGCGCAGCTGCGGAAACTGGGCGCGCAATAGTTGCACGGCGGCCAGCGCTTCGAGCGTGGGCACGTCGCCGGCACTGGCGATGACGACGTCGATGCCATCTTCACTTTCATCTTCATTGCTGGCCCAGTCCCACACCCCGAGGCCACTGCGGCAATGGGCGATGGCGGCATCGATGTCCAGCCACTGAAATTCCGGCTGCTTGCCGGCGACGATGACGTTGATGTAATTGCGGCTCTGCAGGCAGTGTTCGGTCACCGACAGCAGCGTGTTGGCGTCGGCCGGCAAATACACGCGGGCAATCTCGGCCCGCTTGTTGACCACGTGGTCGAGAAAGCCGGGGTCCTGGTGGCTGGCGCCGTTGTGGTCCTGGCGCCAGACGTGCGAGGACAGCAGGAAATTGAGCGAGGCGATCGGCGCCCGCCACGGCAGCGCGTTGGCCGCCTTGAGCCACTTGGCGTGCTGGTTGACCATCGAATCGACAATGTGGATGAACGCTTCATAGGACGACAGTATGCCGTGGCGGCCGGTCAGCAGATAGCCCTCGAGCCAGCCTTCGCACTGGTGCTCGCTGAGCATTTCCATCACGCGGCCATCGATTGCCACGTTGTCGTCGTCGGCCAGGATGGTGGCGGTGGAACAGCGCGCGGTCACCTCGAACACGGCGCCCCAGCGGTTCGAGGCGGTTTCGTCGGGACTGAACACGCGGAAGTTGTCCATGTTCAGGCGCATGACGTCGCGGATATACGCGCCCTGCACGCGGGTTGCTTCGGCCACCACGGCGCCGGGGGCGGCCTGCGCCAGCGCGTGCTGGCGCAGCGGCGGCAGCACCAGCGGACGCAACAGGGCGCCGCCATTGGCCACCGGGTTGGCGCTCATGCGCCGCAGGCCGCTCGGCGCGCAGGCGCGCAGGCTGCTGCGCAGGCGGCCGTCAGCGTCGAACAGCAGTTCCGGCGCATAGCTGCGCAGCCATTGTTCGAGCAGTTCGAGGTGGCCAGGCACGCCCATGTCGGCGATCGGCACCTGGTGCGCGCGGAAGGTGCCCGTGCTCTTCTTGCCATCGACAAAGGCCGGCCCGGTCCAGCCCTTGGGCGAGCGCAGCACGATCATCGGCCAGCGCGGCCGCGCCGTCTCGCCCAGCGCGCGCGCGCGATGTTGAATTTCGGCGATGCGCGCGGCGACGGCGTCGAGGGTGTCGGCCATCAGTGCATGCATCTGTTCGGGATCGTCGCCTTCGACAAACCAGGGTTCATAGCCATAGCCGACCATCAACGCCTGCAGTTCTTCGCGCGAAATGCGGGCCAGCACGGTGGGGCCGGCAATCTTGTAGCCGTTCAGATGGAGGATCGGCAGCACGGCGCCATCGCGTGCGGGATTGAGAAATTTGTTCGAATGCCAGCTGGTCGCCAGCGGCCCCGTCTCCGCTTCGCCGTCGCCGATCACGCAGGCAACGATCAAATCGGGCTGGTCGAAGGCGGCGCCGAAGGCATGCGCCAGGCTGTAGCCGAGCTCGCCGCCTTCGTGGATCGAGCCGGGGGTATCGGCCGCGACATGACTGGGTATGCCGCCGGGGAAAGAAAATTGTTTGAACAGGCGGCCGATGCCGACGCTATCTTCGCTAATCTCTGGATACACTTCGGCATAGCGGCCTTCCAGGTAGGCGTTGGCCACCAGGCCGGGACCACCATGGCCGGGGCCGGTGACGTAAAGAATCGATAGATCGCGCTCGATGATCAGGCGGTTGAGGTGGGCATAAATAAAATTCAGACCCGGCGTGGTGCCCCAGTGGCCCAGCAGGCGGGGCTTGATGTGTTCGGGCAGCAGGGGCTGGCGCAGCAGCGCATTGTCGAGCAAATAGATCTGCCCCGCCGACAGGTAATTGGCCGCTTGCCAGTAGCAGTGGAGGGCGCGCAAGGTGTTGGCACGCGCGGGAGCGATCGTCATAGGGGGCTTTCGGTGGCGGCGCTGGTGGTGTCGAGCAGCATGCGGGCGTTTTCGGCCAGCATCCACTGCTCGTCGGTGGCGATGATGCGCACGATCACGGCGCTGGCGGGCGCTGAAATTAGCGGCGCGTGGCGGCCGTTGGCGCCATCGTCGAGCAGCACGCCCAGGTGCGACAGGCGCGCGCAGATGCGCTGGCGGATCACCGCCGCATGTTCGCCAATGCCGCCGGCAAACACCAGCACGGCCATGCCATCGATGGCGGCGGCCATCGCGCCGATGGCTTTGCTGGCCTGGTAGCAAAACAGCGCGATCGCCTGCGCCGCCTGGGTGTCGACCGTTTCGCGTGCCAGCAGCTGGGCCATGTCGCCGTTGCCGTTGTCGCCACCGCCGGCAATGCCACGCATGCCCGATTCGTGCATCAGCATCTGCTGCAGCGCGTGCGGCGTCATGTGCTCGTTGTGCAGGCAGTGCCAGGCAAAGCCGGGGTCGATGTCGCCCGAGCGGCTGGTCATGGCGATACCACCGGCGGGACTGACGCCCATGCTGGTATCGCAGCTGCGCCCGTGTTCGACGGCGGTGATGCTGGCGCCGCCGCCGAGGTGGGCGAGGATCACCTTGCCGTTGGCAATGCGGGGTGTTTCGAGCGCGCGCAGCTGGTGCATCAGGTACTGGCACGACAGGCCGTGAAAGCCCAGCCGCATGATGCCGGCGTCGTGATAGCGGCGCGGTACGGCCAGCCGGCTGGCGACATCGGCCATGCTGGCGTGGAAGCTGCTGTCGAAGCACAGCACGTGGCGGGCCAGCGGAAACCGGTGGCGCAGCGTTTCCAGCAGGCGTATTTCCTGCGGCAAGTGTTCGGGGGCATCGCGCCGCCCGCTGTAGAGCTGCTCGAGCACCGCCTCGTTCAATTCCACGGTGGCCCGCAAAGCGGCGCCGCCGTGGACGATGCGGTGCACGACGCAGTGCAGGGAACTGGCCTCGACATGCTCGACCAGCCAGTCGACGACGACCTGGACGGCGGTGACGGCGTCGGGAATGGCAAAGCTGTGGCTGTACTGCGGGTGGGCGCCGGTGGTCACTGCAAAACAGCTGGTGGCGGCGCCGATATCGCTGACCTCGGCCTGCACCAGCAGCTCGAGGGCGGGAGCGGCATACAGGGCGAACTTGATGCTCGACGAGCCGGCATTGATCGCCAGCACAGTCTGTGTTGGTGTGGTCATGGAAGCTCCAGGTGCGTAATTGGCACCGTCGCAGCATGGACGGTGTGAGAGGTGCTCGCCGGCGTCAGAAATAGTTTTCGCACATGTTTAACTGTAGCAATAAAACATTGACCGCCTTGCGACCGGCTTCTTTATCGTGCACCTGCCTGACCTAACTGGCAAGGACTGTTCGTCAGGGCGTGGCAAACGGCGGCAGCGGCCGTCGGAACTGCTTGGTAGTCAATAGAATTTACCAAGAGTATTAAAAAAATGCGCAATACAAATGGTACGATTGTTAAATGTCGTCAAGATTGCTTTGCACATCTGCGACTCCTGCATGCACCAGGTACGGTCGAAAGCTTTTTTTTATGATGCACGATTTCCTGTCGAATAACCGCGATGAGCTGGCCGCCCGCTGCCGCGTCAAGGTTGGCACGCGGGCGGGGCGTTCGGCGACCGAGAAGCAGTTACAGGACGGTATTCCGCTGTTTCTCGAGCAATTGATCCAGACCTTAAAAGTAGAAAAATCGCGCCACCCCATGGACAGCCGGCTGATCTCCGGTCCGTCGAACGGCGCTCTGGCGCTGTCGGCGGTGGGCGCCTCGGCGGCCCAGCATGGCAAGGATTTGCTGGCGCTGGGTTTGAGCGTGGACCAGGTGGTGCATGACTATGGCGACCTGTGCCAGGCGATTACCGACCTCGCCGTCGAGCGCGATGCGCCCTTCGAGGTCGATGAATTTCGCACCCTCAACCGTTGCCTCGACAACGCCATTTCCGATGCGGTCACCGAATACAGCTACCAGCGCGACGCCATCAATGCCGAGGCCAATGAACTCGAGTCGAACCGCCGGCTGGGTTTTCTGGCCCACGAACTGCGTAACCTGCTGGGCACCGCCTCGCTGGCGTTTGCCGCCGCCAAGGCGGGGCAGCTGAGCCTGTCCGGCGCCACCGGGTCGATTCTCGAGCGCAGCCTGCAAGGGCTGGAGCGCTTGATCGCCAGTTCGCTCGATGAAGTGCGCATCGCGCCCGATGGCGTAGCCACGCCGCCGCCGGCGTTTTCGCTAGCCGATTTCATCGGCGAGATCCACGACGCTGCCTCGATGTCAGCCAGGCAGCACGGCTGCTCGCTGCGCACGCTGGCGGTCGACGCCGACCTGGCGCTGGACGGTCCGCGCGACCTGCTGATCGCCGCCGTCGCCAACCTGCTGCAAAACGCCTTTAAATTTACCCAGCCGGGCACCGAGGTGCGCATGAGCGCCCACGCCTCTGGCGACCACATCCTCATCGATGTGCAAGACCATTGCGGCGGCCTGCGCCCCGGTGCGGCCGAACGGATGTTCCTGCCATTTACCCAGATGGGCAAGAACCGCGATGGCCTCGGCCTCGGTCTGACCATCGCCAAGCAAACCGTGCGCGCGGCCGGCGGCGCGCTGACGGTAAAAAACCATCCCGGCGATGGCTGCGTGTTTACCATCAGCCTGCCCCGTAAAGCGATGCCGGGCTAAGCGGGCGCGCTGCTCATGCAAACAAGGGGGCGAACACTTGCGTGGCCGCCCCCTTGTTTGCACTGCTTGACCGGCGCGCTTAGCGCCCCGGCAGCGGATACGTCGCCGGACTGACGTTGCCATCCTTGTCGATCGCCTGCACCCCAAAGAACACATTGTCTTTCGAGATAGGCATGCTGACCGTGGTCACCTTGCCGACGAATTTGCTGTGTTGCCACTGGGCGGCGGTGGTATCGCGCCACACCACGCGGTAGCCGGCCAGGTCCGGTTCGCCGTTGGCGGTCCAGCTCAGGTCGGTCTGGTTGGTCAGGCGCGCGGTGATGATCTTGACGCCCTGCGGCGAGGCCGGCGCCAGTGCCAGTGACGCCAGCGCGGCGGCGTTGACGCGCGTGACCTGGGCGATATACGCAGGGTCGACGAACTGCGGCAGGTCGCCGATCTGCAGCGTGCCTTCCTTCCGCACGTTCTGGTGCTGGTGATTGAAATCTTCCGCCGGTTCCGTAAAACGCAGCGCTGCGTAGCCCTGATCGAGGAAGGCGGCATGGTCGCCGCCGCGCAAATAGCGGTCGCGGCGGTTGATGATGGTGACCTTGAAATTGGGCACGTAACGCTCGCCCACTTCCTTGACCAGGCGCGCCAGCTGGCGCGGCGTCGAATCGTTCTCGCCGCCCGTTTGTACCAGCGTGCGCAGGTTGTCGGGTACATCCTTGACGGCCGGAATGCCTTCGGCAAACAGGCGCACCTGGGTGTTGTCGCGCTTGCCTTCGTCGCTGAGCGAACTGCCGATGATGTCATTGGTGAACATGCCGGCGATATTCAGGTTTTTCTGCTTGGCTTTCTGGGCGAAATCGGCGGCGCCGTACAGACCCTGTTCTTCGGCTGCCACGGTCATGAACACCAGGGTGGCATCGAACTGGTACTTCGACATCACGCAGGCCATTTCCATCACGGCGGCGGTGCCGGAGGCGTCGTCGTTGGCGCCGGGCGAATCGCCGACGGCATCGGCATCTTCCGAGTTGCGCGAATCATAGTGGCCGCTGACCACATACAGGCGCTCGCGCGATTCGGCTTGGGCGCCGGGCAGGGTGGCCACCACATTGACGATCTCGACGGGACGGGCAATGCGGCGGTCGACCGGGTGCAGGTGGCTGTCGAAGACAACGTTGAGCTTGCCGGCGCCGCAACGCTCGAGTTCGCTTTTGATCCAGCGCCGCGCCGCGCCAATGCCGCGCGTGTCCGATTCGGTGTCTGACAGGGTGTGGCGGGTGCCAAAGCTGACCAGCTTGTTGACATAGGCTTCGATGCGCTTCGGTGAAATTTCGCCAACGATGGCGCTGATGGGCGCCTGCCGCACGGTGGTGTTGGGGCCGTTGTCGGCGGCGGCGCCGGCCATGCTGCTCGCTGCCAGCAGGCTCGCCAGCAGGGCGGTGTGGGAAAGCTTGTGTGCCATGTGCATCCTTCAATTCTGGGGTGAAAAAAAAGCCGGGCAGCTTGCACTGCCCGGCTTTGTATCAGCGGAAGGTGTAAGCCGCTGTGACGTAGACGAAGCGGCCGCGCGGATCGCCGTAGCTGACATCGTAACCGCCGAGGAAGTTCGAGGCCAGATTGGTGTACGGGGGATCGCGGTCGGTCAGGTTTTTGATGCCCACGGTCAGCTTGGCCGCCTTGATGCCGGTGTAAGTGAGCTGGGTGTCAAAGGTCTGGTACGCCTGCACCTTGCGCGGGGTGGTGCCGGCTGCCACGCGGCTACCGAGCGCATCGACATAACCCTTCTGGTAGTTTTGCGACAGCGACGCCGACAGCGGGCCCATCTCGTACGCCACGCTGGCATTGTGCTTCCAGCGCAAGACCACGCCGCCGCCGGCGTTGAGCGCCGTGTCGAGGGCGCTGGTGTAGGCGCCGCTCGGACCTTGCACGTCATACTTGGACAGATAGGTGCCGCTCATGCGGGCGGTCAGGCGGTTGCCCGACGCCATGCGCCAGCCGTACTTGGCATCGACGTCAACGCCACCGAGCTGCGTCTTGAACAGGTTGGCATTGGTTTGCAGGATGCCGGTGATCGGACCGACGCCGCTGGCGTTGCCATCGGCGGGGCCGCGCTGGATGAAGCCGGCGTACTGGGTGGCGCGGTCGGCATTGGCCAGGAAGTAAGTCGATGACAGGCCACCGACGACGATGGAGTTTTTCAGGTTGACGCGGAAGGCATCGAGGCTGATCGACAGGTCCTTGAGCGGTTCCAGCAAAATGCCGGCCGTGTAGGACAGCGATTTTTCCGGTTGCAAATTCGGGTTGCCGCCAGTGATGGTGGTGAACTGGAAGCTGCAATCGGTGGCGGCGCCGGTGGCCAGGTTCGGGCAACGGATCGGGTCGCGCGTGCCATTGGCGGTGACGCTGGTGGCCTGCGGCGTGTACAGGTCGGTCAGCGACGGTGCGCGGAAACCGGTACCGACCGACGAGCGGATCAGCACGGTGTTGCTAGGCTGCCAGCGTACCGACGCTTTCGGATTGACGGTGCTGCCCACGCCCTGGTAATTGTCGTAACGGACGGCGCCATCGATATCGAGCTTTTTCGCCAGCGGCACGCTCACTTCAGCGTAGGCGGACGACACATTGCGCTGACCGACCACGGGGAAGGCGTTGCCGCCGAGACCGGCGATGTCACCGGTCTGGATCGCCACCGATGGATCGTAGGCAAATTTTTCGCGGCGCAGTTCAGCGCCCAGCGCCAGTGCCACGGCGCCATTGCTCAGGTTGAACAGTTCGCGCGAGGCTTTCACATCGATCGAGGTGGTCGAAGTTTTCGACGAATAGCTGGTGCCGCGGAATTCGGCGGCACGGGCGGCGGCCAGCACGCTCTGGTCGGCGGTGTCGCCAAATGGATTGATCAGGCCACTGTTAAAGATCGGCAGGGCCTTCGAATACTGGGCATAGCCGGCCAGCAGCAATTCTTTTACTTTCGATTCGCTGTACAGGAAGGCGCTGTCGAGATCCCAGCCAGCGCTGCTGCCACGCACGCCGAACATCACGCGCGACGCTTCCGACTCGTCGCGGGTGCTGCGGGCGCCGTTGACGACGTCGCGGTAGTTCAGCAGCAGCGGCTTGCCGGCGACGCCGTTGGCGGCGGCAAACGCGGCCGGGTAGTACGGGCTGGTCGGCAGCAGGATGAAGCCGCCATTGCCGAGGTTGCCGTACGGCGCCGTCAGTGCCTTAAATGCTGGCACATAAGGATTGCTGGCGGTGGTGATGGCGTTATAGGTCAGCGGCACCGGCTGGGTGGTCGAATCGATGCGATTGCGGGTGAGCGAAGCTTCGAAATACGCTTCAGCGTTGGCCGAGATCGTTTTGCGGCCGTTGGTCATCACGCTTTGCTTGTACGAGTAAGGCTGGATCGAGCCGTACGGGCTGTTGTCGAAGCTGCAGCGCAGGGGGTTGAACGGCGTCACCTGCGAGACCGGGCCGCAGTTGGCCAGCGACGGCGTGCGCAGCACGGTGCCGGCCAGTACGTTGGCGGGGAAGGTGATCGATGACGTCAGATCGTTGTTTTCGGCGACATTCAGGCGGTTCGCATACGGGCGGTCGGCGCCGAAGATGGGGTCGGTTTCCTGGATGTTGACGGCCAGGGTGACGTTGTAGCCGTCAGCTGCCAGGTCGCCCCAGCCGCCGAACAGGGTGGCCGTCTTGTCCTTGCCGTGGCCGCCGCGCGATGGCTGGCCGTAGGTGCCGCTCACTTGCAGGCCCTGGTAGTCTTTGCGCAAAATAAAGTTGACGACGCCGGCAATGGCATCGCTGCCGTACACGGCCGAGGCGCCATCCTTGAGTACTTCGACGCGTTCGATGGCCGCCAGCGGAATGCTGTTGACGTCCACCGACGAACCGGCCGAGCCGGCCGAGCCGCCGCCGTACACCGACACGCGGCGGCCATTGACCAGCACCAGGGTGCGCGCGCTACCCAGACCACGCAGCGACACGGTGGCGATATTGCCGCCGCCGAAACCGGAAGCGTTGGCCGCGGTGGTCGAAGTGCCGTTGCTGCTCAGTGAGCTGAGTTGCTTGACCAGTTCTTCAGTCGATGAGGCGCCGATCCGTTCGATGTCCTCGCGCTTGAGAATTTGCACGGGCAGGGCGGTTTCGCCATCGATCCGCTTGATCGACGAGCCGGTAACGATGACCCGTTCCATCGGCGCCTTGGCGGCGCTGCTGTCCTGGCCGGCGGCCTGGGCGAGGCCAGGGAGGACGCCGAACAGGACGGGTGCGAAGGCGGCGGCGATCAAGACAGCTGAGCGCTTTCGACGGGGAATGGTGAGATGACGTGCATGCATGGCGAAACTCCTGGAGGCGACGGTGGAAAATGCGAGCTGGAACGGCTACAACGAGTGCGCGCAGCGCATGGCCCTTATGGGCAATGGTTTTTTTCTCAATTGCAGTTATTTCGTGTAAATAAATTATATATTTTGCATCGCGCAATAACTTGCTATATTTAGGCAAATACAACAGTTAAATTTGCAATAGCTATTTCGTCTAACAAGGAACCGCGCATTGACTGAAGCACGCGTCAAATTGGACCGGATCGACCGGAAAATTCTGGAGGAATTGCAGGCGGATGCGCGGCTGTCGAGCGCTGACCTGGCTGATCGGGTAGCGCTGACGGCGTCGCCGTGCTGGCGGCGCGTCAAGCGGCTGGAAAGCGACGGCATCATTTGCGCTTACCAGGCCAAGCTGGACCCGAAGAAGCTCGGTTACCAGGTCACCGCGTTTATCAGCATTTCGCTGGAAAAGAGCCACATCAAGTATGTGCAGGAATTCGAGGCGGCGGTGGCGACCATTCCGCAGGTGCTGTCGTGCCACCGTATTTCCGGCCGTTATGACCACCAGCTGATGGTGGTGGCCGAAGACCTCGAAGCGTATGGCCGCTTCGCCGAAAAATACATCAATGGCTTGCCCAGCGTGAAGGAGGTGTACACCTCGTTTGTGCTCAAGGAAGTCAAGGCGCCGTCCAATCCGCCGCTGCCGCCGATGGAAGGCAACTGAGGCGCTGCCATGACGGGCGCACCGCAGTGGGACAAGGCGTGGCCGCGCTTGCGCCCTGTGTGCCTGACCGAACGTCCTTGGGCGCCGGCTGCCGCTTTGCTACACTGCGCTCCCGCGTCGAAGCGCACAATGTCTGCAGTGTGCAGCCTGCCACCCTTGTTCAATCTGATTTCTTTGTATGCGCGCTGCACCGCTCGGCGGCGCCTGTCACTGGCCCTGTGGACCGGCGCTGCCCTGCTGCTGGCCTGGCTGGCGCTGGCGCCCGTGCACGGCGCCAGCCGCCAGAAAACGCTGGTCATTCCCGCCAGTGCCGGTACCACTTTGCCAGCGACCATCACCCTGACGCTGGGCGTCGAGGACGTGCTGGTGCTACACAACCAGGACACGGTGGCGCTGCGCTTCGGTCCCGTGCTGCTCGCGCCCGGCCAGCACTGGCGGCTGCCGTTCGAGCAGGTCGGGGTCTATCCGGTGGCCGCCAGCGCCTGGCCGGGGGGTGCGGTGACGGTGCTGGTGGTCGAGTGGCCGGCGCCCGGCTGGCAGCGCCTGGTGTGGCGACTGGGGGCGTTCAGCGACCGCCTGCGCGCCTGGCCGGTGCTGCCGCGCCCACAGCCGTAACGACGCCCGCGCACTGATGGTGGGGCAGCGGTGCGCCAACAGCGCGCGATTCTGGCATCATGCCTGCATGACCATCTCGATTCCCCTGTTCCCCCTTGGCGCCGTGCTGGCACCCGACGGCGTGCTGCCCCTGCAGATTTTCGAAGTGCGTTACCTGCACATGATCGGCCAGTGCATCGCGGATGGCAGCCCGTTCGGCGTGGTCCTGCTCACCGCCGGCAACGAGGTGCGCGCGCCAGAGCGCAGCGAACGCTTTGCCGATACCGGTACGCTGGCCAGCATCGATACCCACCATGCACCCTCGCCCGGCTTGATCCAGGTGGTGTGCCGCGGCGGCGCCCGTTTTCGGGTGCTGCACGCCGAGGTGCAGGCGGCCGGCCTGTGGATGGCCGAGGTGGAGTTGCTGGCGGCCGACCAGTCGGTGCGTATCCCCGCCGAACTGCGCGGCGCCGCCGACGCCCTCGACCGGGTCCTCGCCTCGCTCGACGAGGTGCCGGAAGACCGCTGGCCGTTCCGGCCGCCGTTCCTGCTCGACGACTGTGGCTGGGTGGCCAATCGCTGGTGCGAATTGCTGCCATTGCCCATTGCCCAAAAACACAGCCTGCTGATGCTCGACAACCCGCTGATCCGCCTCGAACTGCTGCACGATATGCTCGACGAGCACGGCCTTATTACCTCGTAAGCGCCGCCCCCAACATTGCAACGCGTAAAACGGCGGCGGCCTGTCATGACAGCGCGCGGCGGTGATAAACTGCAGCCATACCGTCTCGCGCAGTGAGGGGAATGACGGCAACGCTGTTCGAGGCGCCCGCCCGGCCATTGATGACACCACGCCCATCGCCGACCATCGCCGACCATCACCGCCCATCACCCATGACGACCTCCGCCTTCCATACCGAGCTTGCCGCCCTGGTGCCGCGTCTGCGCCGGCTGGCCGCAGTGCTGGTGCCGCAGGCCGAGGCGGGCGATGCCCTGGTCCAGGCAGTGGTGCAGCATGCACTGGCAGCGCTGGCCAGCCGGCGCGCCGATGGTCCGCTCGACCTGACGCTGTTTGGCCTGCTGGCGCAGCAGTGGCTGGCGCTGGCCGGCGCCAGCGAGCGCGCACCGGCGGAGCTCGCCAACGGCAGCGCCGATCTGGCCATCCGCCAGGCGCTTGCCATGCTGCCTGCGCGCCAGCGCCTGGTCGTCGCGCTGGTGCTGGTGGAGGGCTTGCGCTACCAGCAGGCGGCCAGTGTGCTCGGGGTGCCGCTTGCGGTCATCGGCGACGAACTGGCGTGTGCCCGCCAGGCGCTGGGCGCGGTGTTGCCCGGCCACGCCAGGAGTGTTCCATGAAATTGAGCGACGATATCCTGATGGCGTATGCCGACGGCGAACTCGACGAGAACGTGCGCCGCCAGGTCGAACTGGCCATGCAGGCCGATGCCGCCGTGGCGGCGCGCGTGCGCCAGCATCTTGACGTGCGCCACGACTTGCAGCGCGCTTACGCCGGGGTGCTCGAGGGGGCGCTGCCGGCGCCGCTGCAGGCCTTACTGGCCGGCAGTGGCGGCACGGCAGTCAAGCCTGGCGCGCCGCTGCGGCCGAAGGTGATCCAGCTCGACAGCGTGCGCGCCGCCCGCCGTGCCTCGGCCCCCGGCGCCGCGCCGGCGCGCGCCGAAGGGCGCGAGGGCAGGCAAGGGCGCGATTTGCGTGGCGACGGCCACCAGCAGGCGCCATTGCGCATGGGCCGGATGGGGCAGTTGGGGCGGCTGGGGGCGCCACGGGCCGTGCTGGTGGCAACGCTGCTGGTCGGCTTGATCGGCGGCATCGCTGCAATCACCGCGTACCACGGCGAGACTGCCTTCGCCACGCTCGACGAGCAGGGCATGCTGCGCGCCCACGGCAAGCTCGACACGGCCCTCAATGTGCAGCTGGCCAGCGGCGCGCAGACGCGCGGCCGCTTGCGCATCGGTATCAGCTTCGTCAGCCGCGAGGGCCCCTACTGCCGCGCCTTCGAACTGGGCGCTGCCGCCGGTCTGGCGTGCCGCGCCGGCGCTGTCTGGCAGCTGCCGGTGCTAATTGATGGCAACGGCACCGGCGCCGGCGCCGAGCGTGCCGTCGGCAGCGCGTTTCCGGCTGTCGTGCTGGCAGCGATCGATGCGCGCGCCGTCGGCCCGGCGCTTGACGCCCGCGCCGAACAGGTCGCCGCCGCGCGCGGCTGGGCGCGCTGAGCGCACGCTACCGTCCCGCTTTCTTCTCGCTTTCTTCTGGCTATCTTCTCGCTCACTTCTCGCTCTCTTCACGCTATCTTCACGCTATCTTCGCCTGAGCCGATCACCCTCACGCCTCCAGCGGCGCCCCGCGGCTGGTCACGGCCTGCGCCGGCAACATCGCGCTCGCCATCGCCGCACGGTTGCGGCCAGCCTGCTTGGCGCGGTACAGCGCTTGATCGGCCAGGCCCACCAGCAGCGCCGTATCGGAAGCGGCCGCGGCCGCTTCGGCCATCCCGCTCGCGGCAGGTGCGGGCGCCGCGTCGGCAGGCCGGACGGCGGCCACACCGATGCTGATGGTCACCACGCCGTACGGTGACTGCGCGTGCGGCAGCGCCAGGCGGGCCAGCTCCACACAGATCGCGTCGGCAATCACCAGCAATTGATGGTCGTCGAGCGCCGGCGCCAGCAGGGTAAATTCCTCGCCGCCATAGCGCGCCACCAGGTCGCCCGGGCGCCGGCAGAATGAAGCGATGACGCCGGCGACCACCCGCAGGCAATGGTCGCCGGCCTGGTGGCCATAGCAGTCGTTGTAACTCTTAAAATGGTCGACGTCGAGCATGGCCAGCGCCAGCGGGGCGCCGGTGCGGCGGGCGCGGCGGCACTCGTTGTCGAGCGCTTCGTCAAAGCCGCGGCGGTTGGTGATGCCGGTCAGGCCGTCGGTCGACGATAGTGTTGCCAGCTTGGCATTGCTTCTCTCCAGCTCGCCGGTGCGCGCCGCCACCAGCGCCTGCAAGTCTTTCTGGCGCCGCGTCAGGCCGCGCACGCGGGCGTGGTAGATGAAAGCCAGCACGCCGATCGCCAGCACCACGCCCAGCAGGCGGGCCCACCAGGTGTGCCACCACGGCGGCAGGATGTGAACGGTGACGGTGGCCGGCTGCTCGCCCCAGATGCCCTGCTCATTGGCCGCCTTTACTTCGAACACATAGGTACCGGGGTCGAGGTTGGTGTAGGTGGCGGTGCGGTGGTTGGCATCGGTAATGACCCAGTCGCGGTCAAAGCCGCGCAGGCGGTGGGCGTAGCTGTTGCGGGCCGGATCGGTGTAATGGAGCGAAGAAAATTCGAAGGCGAATACCGATTCCTGTACCGACAGGGTGATCGCGCTGGGCGCCGTGACGGTGCCGGCCAGCTTGACCCCGGCGCCGGCGCCGGCAGCCAGCGAGCGGTTGAACACGCTGACATCGGTCAGCGCCACTTGCGGCGCCACCGACAGCCGCCGCACTTGGCGCGGGTGGACTGCGGTCATGCCCTTGACGCCGCCAAAGTACAGCACGCCATTGGCGGCCACCGTCGCCGAGTTGGCGGCAAAGCCTTCGGTCAGGCCATCGGCACTGGTAAAGCGGCTGACCTTGCCCGTATTCGGCTCCATGCGCACCAGCCCGGCGGCCGTGCTCAGCCACAGCATGCCAGCGGCGTCGGCGCGGATGGCGAGGATCTTGACCGCGCCCACACTGTCGCTGCCGGCAAAGTTGCGAAAGCTGATGCTGCCGTCGGCGCTGGTGAGCACTTCGCTGATGCCCTTGGCGGTGCCGGCCCACACGCGGCCCTGGCGGTCTTCGTAGACGGTCGACACGTTGTCGTCGGCCAGCGCGGCGCCGCGGCCGGGCGCTTGCCCGGCCTGGCGTTCGCTGCGGAAGTTGCGGAACTTGCCGGTGGCGGGATCGAGCATGTCGAGGCCGCCGCCGCTCCAGTCGGAGCCCATCCAGACGCGGCCGCGCCGGTCTTCGACGATGCAGGTGGTGCCGGTGACACTGCGCGCCGTCGGATCGCGGGCGTCGGTGGCATAGATGGTGGTGGCGCCGGTTTGCGGGTGGTAGCGCACCACGTGCTGGCCGGTGCCCAGCCACAGCACGCCGCCGGCGCCGGGCACGATGGTATTAATAAAATCCATGGCGGTGCTGGTGCTGGTGCTGTTGCTGGTGCTGTTATTGGTACTGGAACCGGCGGCGCGCTGGCTAAAACGCAGCGTCTGGAAGGCGCCGTCAATCTGGTCAAGGCGGTTCAGCCCGGCTGCCGTGCCCACCCACAGGGGGCCGCCTGGCGGCTGGTAGAGGCTGTAGATGACATCGCTCGAGAGACCGCCCGGCCGTTTCGGCTCGCCGTGCCAGGTCTTGATGACGGCGCCATTGGCGGGATCGAACAGGGAAAAGCCGGTATTGCTGCCCACCCACAGGCGACCGTCGGGCGCCGCTTCGAGGTTTTGCACCGAGTTGTTTGGCAGGGTATTGTCGGCGGCGGCGTCGAACGGGATGAAACGCTGGAAGCCGTGGCTGTTCAAGTTGACCAGGCTGATGCCGTCAGTAAATGATGCGACCCATAGCATGCCGGTGCGGTCGGTCATCACGGCGCGGATATGGTCCGACTGCAAGCTGTAGGGATCGTTGGCGCGGTGCGCATAATGGACTGGTGCAGCGTCCGGCCGGTCCCAGCGCCACAGGCCGGCCGCCAGCGTACCGGCCCAGACGGCGCCGGACTGATCGGCGTGCAGCGCATTGATGCGCACCCGCGGCGAATCGATGCGCGCGCGCGTCTGCCACGGCGAGCGGCTATCCCAGGTCATCACGCCCACTTCGGTACCGATCCACAAGATGCCGGCGCGACTGAAATGGAGCGCGCGCACGATGTTGAGCTTGTCGTCGGGCGCGGCCGGCGTATCGGTGCGCAGGTGGCGAAAGCGGCTGGCCCCCTTCGGCAGATAATCGAGGCCGCCCGGCCAGGTGGCCACCCACAGGCCGCCATCGGCGTCGAGGGCGAGGGCGTTGACGTCGTTGGCGCCGAGGCTGTCGCCATCCTTGTCGTCATGCACGTAGCGGCGCACCGTGCCATTGCGGTCGACATGCTGCAGGCCACCCCAGGTCGCCACCCACATGCCGTCCGCGCCGTCGCCGATGATGGCCTTGACGATGCGCCCGCTGCTCGGGCCGGGCGGCAGTAGCAGCGCCGTAAAGGTGCCGCTGGCCGGGTTGAAGCGGGCCAGGCCGTCCTGGGTGCCGGCCCAGATGCGGCCCTGGCGGTCTTCGAACAGGGCCGAGACGCGGTCATTCGGCAGGCTGTCGGGGCCGCTGGTGTCATGCGTATACTTGACTGCCTGGTAACCGTTATAGCGGTACAGTCCGCCGCTGTGGGTACCGATCCACACGAAGCCCTGGCGGTCTTGCAGCATCGACAGGATCGACAGATCGTCGGCGTCCAGCGATCCCAGGCGCTTGAAGCGCAGTTCGGAGGTCGGCGTGGCAGCGGCCACAGCCGCCATGGCAAGCAGGCAGAACGTTGCAAGCAGGCGTAGCGCGGCTGTCAGGTGTGAGTTCAACAGGGGAAGCATTGGTATCCAGGAAAGGCGGGTGGCGACGGCAGGCGGACGTTGCAACCAAAACAACAGTACTGTGCCTTCAGCGATGTTTGATGTCAATAAAATAGCAAGATGGTGCTTTGCCCATGTTGCATAGCGACTACGCCAAACGTGCTGCCGCGCCGGCGCGGCGGACGGCGGCTGGCGCCGCGCTCCCATATACAGTATGGGCAAATTAGGGTATCGTGATGGGTCTGTAAAAAGGCGCTGTGCCGGCTGTCGCCTGCGCGCCCTGTTGTGCGGCCTCAACGTTACGCGACGTTACAGCTGGCGCTGGCAGCGCCCTTGGCGTCCTGGCCGCGCCGGCCCGCCAGCACATGACTGAACAAGCGCACGTCCGAACACCCGAACACCTATCCATAGATGAAAGCAGGCGCCCGCCGCGCCCACCGACCTGATGCCCGACACCGACGCCAGCAACGCCCCCGATTCTTCTTTCGCCATCGATGCCAGCGTGCCGGCCGATGTTTTACCTGCGGTAACTCCTGAGACTGCGTCCGAGCTGCTGCCCGTGCCCGTGCCTGAAATGCGCGCTGCCGTCGACGTAGCCGCCACCAGTGCCGATCCGGTCCGCTTTGACCAGTTCGGCCTCGATCCGCGCATCCAGCGCGCGCTGGCCGACCAGGGTTACACGGTACCGACGCCGATCCAGGCACAAGCCATTCCCATCGTGCTGCAGGGCCGTGACGTCATGGGCGCGGCGCAGACTGGCACCGGCAAGACGGCGGGTTTCTCGCTGCCCATCATCCAGCTGCTGCTGGCCCATGCCAGCCCCAGCATGTCGCCGGCGCGCCACCCGGTGCGCGCGCTGATCCTCACCCCCACGCGCGAGCTGGCGGTGCAGGTAGCGGAAAACGTCAAGGCCTACGCCAAGCACACGCCGCTGCGTTCGACCGTGGTGTTCGGTGGCATGGACATGAAGCCGCAAACGGTGATCCTGCGCGGCGGCGTCGAAATCGTCATCGCCACCCCGGGTCGCCTGCTCGATCACGTCGAGCAGAAAAACGTCAGCCTCGGTCAGGTGCAGATGCTGGTGATGGACGAAGCCGATCGCATGCTCGACATGGGCTTCTTGCCGGACCTGCAGCGCATCATCAACATGCTGCCCAAGCAGCGCCAGAACCTGATGTTTTCGGCGACGTTCTCGCAAGAGATCAAGAAACTGGCCGCCAGTTTTCTCAACGACCCCGTCACCATCGAAGTCGCGCGCAGCAACGCCACGGCCGACAAGGTGACCCAGGTGGTCTACAAGGTGGCCGAGTCGCAAAAAGTGGAAGTGGTGGAATTCATCATCCGCCAGCGCCAGCTCAAGCAGGTCATCGTGTTTTCCAACACCAAGATCGGCGCGTCCAAGCTGGCCCGCCACCTCGAACTGGGGGGCATCAAGGCCTCGGCCATTCACGGCGACAAGACCCAGCAGGAGCGCATGGCGGCGCTCGAGTCATTCAAGCGCGGTGAAATCGAGGTGCTGGTGGCCACCGACGTCGCCGCCCGCGGCCTCGATATCACCGATCTGCCATGCGTGATCAACTACGATTTGCCCTACAACGCTGAAGATTATGTGCACCGTATCGGCCGCACCGGGCGCGCTGGCGCCTCCGGCGATGCGGTGTCGGTGTATTCGGACAAGGATGAGCGCTTGCTGGTCGATATTGAGAAATTGATCAAGCAAACCATTACGCGGGGCGAACTGGTGGGGTTCAAGCCAGCGCCGGCGGCGGCGGTTGGCGAGCGCGCCGCGCCGCGCGCGCGCGACGGGCGTAGTGCCGAGCCTGCAACCGAAGCGCGTGCCCGCCGGTCCGAGAGTGACGGGGGAGCCCGCCCGGCCGAGAGGCCTGCGCGCTCAAGCAGTCCGACGGCACGCCGCGACAAGGTCGATCCGTGGTTTCTCAAGCCATACGAGCCGTCGGTCGCACCTCGTCCGGAGGGCGCCCCTGGCCTGTCAACCCCGCAGGTCAAGTCCAGGCAAAAGCTCGCTGCATTACTTGGCGGCGTGCCGAAGCCGCAGGCGCAGTAATGACGGAAGCCGGCGCTGCAACGCGTAGCGCCTGCGACAGGGCTTCCCTAGATGGCACATCATTGCCCCACCGTAGCCAGTTAACCGGTGGACATGTCGTGCCCCGCCGTTCGCGCCGCGAATGAATCGCGTAGCATTGGCTGACATCCTGTGCGGTCATGCTGTCGTAACGTCGCACACGCGATTTCTTCAAAAAAATATTTTAACTATCTGCAACAGCATTCGCCGATGCGCTATTTCTGGCGAAGCGTTCATTTCCTGCCAGCGCTGCGCAGTAGCAAAGCTGGCTTGTCGGGTCAGTGAGCGTTGCCTTCGCTTCGCACGAAAGGCAGCTTGGACGCCAATGCCCGCGCCGGTCCAGTGAAAAGGCCCGCTGCGACTGATCAGAATCGCCGGCCCGTGCGCTATAATATTTGCTCAATTACTACGCTGTTGCCCTCCGAACGGTAGGACGTTAGACAGGCATTAATCAGACTTCAGCCGTCGTGTAGGATCGGCCATTCTCTTTCGCGTGAGGAATTGAAAGCTGATCCTTAGCATAACGTCTTAGGCCGTCCAGTTTGGCGAATCATTTCATTGTAAATATTTTTAAAACCCGCCGGACGCGCCAATGCTGCTCGCTTTAACCGGGTCTCATCTTAGCGAAAAATTCTCGTAAACGTTATTACATAATGCCTAAGAAAAAATGTTGAAAAAGAAAAATACTAATGCTGCTGCGATTGCCTCCAGAGACATCACTGAGGCAATCCGGCGTTACTCTCTGGTAGGTATGCTTGGTTGGCAAGACGTCAAGCAACGCTACCGGCGTTCTGCCCTGGGCCCGTTTTGGCTCACGATCAGCATGGGCGTTATGATCGCGACGATCGGTATCGTGTTCGGGAAAATATTCAATTCACCAATGGCCGATTTTCTGCCATTTCTGACTGTGGGCATGATTCTTTGGACGTTCATGTCCACCGTGATTGCCGAGGGGTGCCTGAGTTTTGTTGCTGCGGAAGGAGTAATCAAACAGTTGCCGCTGCCTTTGTTCATCCACGTATTGCGTGTGATCTGGCGAAATTTCTTGATTCTAGCGCATAATATTATTATCTTCCCGCTCGTTTTGCTCGCGGTCGGCAAACCCGTCGGCATGGAAGCTTTTTTAAGTATCGCGGGATTACTTGTTGTGATCGTTAATTTGACATGGATGATATTGATTCTTGCAATTTTATGTGCCAGGTACCGCGATCTGCCGCAAATTGTCAACAGTGCTTTGCAGATTGTTTTTTACTTAACGCCTATCATGTGGTTGCCCAACCTGTTGCCGGCGAAGGCGAGTGTTTATTTGTTGGTTTGGAATCCTTTCTTTCATCTCATCGAAATTGTGCGCGCGCCGTTGTTGCAGCGCCTGGCATCGGAAGTAAATTGGGAAGTTACGCTGGGGTTAGCAGTGGTCGGTTGGGCGATGGCGCTGGCAGTGTATGGCAGATATAAACTCCGTATTGCATATTGGTTATAATATTATGGCGTCAATTGATTTTAATAATGTGAGCGTAGATTTTCCTATTTACAATGCCAGCGGCCGGTCTTTGAAAAAGCGCCTGATTCAGGTGGCGACGGGGGGGCAATTAGGCTCGGATGCGCACGGGCGCGTGGTGGTACGGGCGCTGGAAGACGTCACCTTCTCATTTCGTGATGGTGACCGTGTCGGACTGTTGGGACACAACGGTGCCGGCAAGAGCACGTTGTTGCGCTTGCTGACAGGGGTTTATTCCCCCTCCATCGGTACGGCCGACGTCGATGGCGAGATTGGTTCACTGATCGACATCTCGCTCGGCATCGATGCCGAGGCAACTGGGCGCGAAAATATATTTTTGCGAGGCGGCATGCTCGGAATGAGCAAGCAAGAGATCACCAGGCACCTCGATGACATTATCGATTTTTCCGAGTTGGGCGATTTCGTCAATATGCCCTTGCGGACTTACTCCACGGGCATGCACATGCGTCTGGCATTTGCAGTTTCAACGATCATGCGCCCACAAATACTGTTGATGGACGAGTGGCTGTCGGTCGGTGATGAAGGGTTCAAGCACAAAGCCGAGGCCCGCCTTCGCGATTTGGTGCAGACTACAAACATTTTGGTTGTCGCCACCCATTCGCGTGAATTATTGATGGAGACCTGCAACCGGGCGATCTGGCTCGAACATGGACGTGTCAAAATGGACGCTGATCCGGTGACGGTCGCTACTGCATATTTTGGAAATTGAGTTGTACAGACTTAGTTCATAGAAAGAAGCCATGTTGAATATTGTCATACCGATGGCGGGCCGTGGAAGCCGCTTTGCATCTGCCGGGTTTGCTGATCCCAAGCCGTTGATTCCGCTACACGGCGTCCCGATGATACAGGTGGTGATTGCGAATCTAACGCCGACGGTACCGCATCGGTTCATTTTCATTTGCCAGCGGGAGCATTACGTTGCTTACGGACTCGATCGTTTATTGCCCCTGTGGACCAATGATCCCAAAGTCGTATTGCTGGACGGCGTGACGCAAGGGGCGGCTTGTACGGTCCTGGCAGCGCAGCAGTTTATTGATAATGACGACCCGCTAATGATTGCAAACAGTGACCAATACGTTGCTACTTCCATTGACGCGTATTTGTACGATCTGACCAATCGCCAACTCGATGGCTTGATCATGACCATGACAGCAGACGATCCCAAGTGGTCCTTCGCCTCGACGACGGCTGAAGGTCTGGTAACAAAAGTCGTTGAAAAAGAGGTCATTTCAAAAGACGCCACGGTTGGCATTTACAATTTCGCGCACGGGCGCGCCTTCGTTGCAGCAGCACAAGAAATGATCGACGACGACGAGACGGTGAATGGTGAATTTTACGTCGCACCCGTCTACAACAGAATGATTGCAGACGGCCACCGTGTCGGCATATTTGGCATCGGAAGCGATGGAGAGGGCATGCACGGCCTGGGTACGCCTGCCGATCTTGCGGCGTTTCTCGCGCTACCGCAGTCCTTGGCGGCGGCGCAGGGCTGCTGATGGAAATTCTCAGTCATCGTGGTTACTGGCGCGAAGCGGCCGAAAAAAATACAGTGCGGGCATTTGAACGTTCGTTTTCGCTCGGCTACGGCACCGAGACTGACGTTCGCGATGCGTGCGGCCAGCTGGTCATTTCGCACGATCCGCCACGAGGCGGCGAACTGACGCTGGCGCAATTGCTTGCTATGACAGGCGATAAACAGCCTTTGCTAGCGATTAATATCAAGGCCGATGGGCTAGCCTCAGCGGTTGCTGCTGAAATGAGGCGCCATGGTTATACGAACTGGTTCGTGTTTGACATGTCTATCCCTGACACACGTGCGCAGCTCTCCGAGGGTAATCCGACCTATGTCAGAATGAGCGAGATCGAGTCAGCACCGCCGTTTATGGATTGTGCAACCGGTGTATGGCTTGACGCCTTCGAGTCGGACGGCTGGCGGATTGCAGCACTGTCTCAATTGCTCACGCGCGCAACAAAGGTGTGCCTGGTATCGCCCGAGTTGCACCGCCGTGACCATCTGCCGTTCTGGCAGCAGTTGAAGGAAAGCGGATTGTATTTGAGCGGCAATGTTTGCCTGTGCACGGACCTGCCAGAGCACGCCACCGAATTTTTTTCCATGAAAGAATAAATGTGTTTCCTGTTAAATAAATTGATACGAGAAATTCGGCTGGCCGGAGAAGAATATGATTGAAGCAGTGGTGTTTGATATGGATGGCGTGTTGATAGACGCAAAGGAATGGCATTACGAATCATTAAATAAAGCCCTGGCCTTATTCGGTTTCGAAATTTCCCGGTATGATCACTTGACGGTTTTTGATGGGCTGCCAACAAGCAGAAAACTGGAAATGCTCAGCGTTATGAGCAATCTGCCACGCGATCTGCATCCGTTTATAAACAAGATGAAGCAGGCCTACACCATGGACATGGTCTACGAACGCTGCCGTCCGCGTTTTGTACATGAGTATGCCTTGTCTCGTCTGAAAGCCCAGGGCCACAAGCTGGCGGTGGCATCGAATTCTATTTTTCCCACAGTCAAGACCATGATGGAGAAAGCCGATTTGAGTGGCTACCTTGATTTGATGCTTTCTGCGGACGATGTTACGCAACCGAAACCCTCTCCTGAAATTTACGTCACTGCCATGGCGCGACTTGGCGTCAGGCCCGAAAACTGCCTGATTGTCGAAGACAATGAAAATGGCATTCGCGCCGCACGCGCGTCGGGTGCGCATTTGCTGATCGTGGGCGATGTCAGTGAGGTCAATTTTGAAAATATTCAGGCAGCCATACGACGGGCAGAAGGAGCGTGACATGATGAATATTTTGATTCTCGCCGCAAATGATTTCCATGATAACCGCGACAGTGGATACCCGCTTGCTCTCAGTGAGGTCAACGGGAAAACCTTACTGCAGCACTTGACTGAACAATGCAATTCAATTCTTGGTGCACATTTGACGCTGGCAGTGAACGAACTCGACTGTAAGAAATGGCATCTTGACAATGTAGTGCGTTTGTTGGCGCCAGAAGCCAATGTGGTTCAGATCCGGCGCGCCACCAGTGGCGCCGCGTGCACTGCCCTGCTGGCAATTTCCGATTTCAGTAGCGAGCAACCGCTGTTGATCGTTAACGGCAATGAATTGCTTGATATCGACTTTAATACGGTCATTAATCAGTTTTTGCGGGCCGAATACGATGCTGGCGTCGTCATCTTTCCATCGGTGCATCCAAGGTATTCGTATGTGCGGCTCGACGAGCAGCAATTGGTTGTCGAATGCGCTGAAAAAAATCCGATCAGCAATCATGCTACCGTTGGCTTTTACTGGTTTCGGCGCGGGCGCGATTTTGTCGAATCGGCGCAGCAAACCATTTTTAAACATGCCCACGTTGATGGCAAATATTACATTTGTCCAACGCTCAACGAGATGGTGCTGCGCCAGGCGCGAATCGGCGTCCATCGAATCGACGCGCAGCATTTTCACCCACTCAAATCGGAACGTCAGTTTGAAAAATTTGATGCAACTCACAACGCCTTGAGCAAGGAACAAGCATGAACAGTGCCCGTCTGGAAGATATGGTCAAAGGCTGGTTCGTCGGCGCCTTCAATCCGACCGTACTGAGTACCGATGCGTGCGAGGTTGCGATCAAGCATTACGTCAAGGGCGATGCAGAAGGCCGGCATATGCACAAGGTGGCTACCGAAGTCACTGCAGTGGTCGAGGGCGAGGTTCGTATGTGTGGCCGAGACTGGCGTGCCGGTGACATTATCTCGATCGCGCCTGGCGAATCGACGGATTTTCTGGCCCTGACAGATGCGGTGACAGTCGTGGTCAAGCACCCGGGCGCGCTGAATGATAAATACGTTATTGAAGAGTAGACCTCTCATGGCGAATTCCTGCATTCTCGACATTGGCGCCAATAATGGCGAATTCATATTGCCCCTTGCAGCGCGGCTGCCGTGGATGCAGTTTCTAGGAGTGGAACCTATTCCCGAGTTGTTCGATATTCTGGAAGCGAAGCGCACGGAGTTGAATCTTCCAGCAGTGCAGTTCCGCCGCCTTGCCATCGATGAGGTTCCCGGGCGTGCCCGATTCAATGTGTCCCGACATGCAGACCTCGGGGTATCGAGTTTATTGGATTTTGACACCACGTCGTTGCAAAAAAATGAATATTGGCAGGGCCGGAGTGATCTGTACTTTGACGAAGAAATTGAAGTTGAGGTGGTGCGGCTCGATACGCTGCTTGAAACAGCCGGTTTTGACCATGTCGATTTCATCAAAATTGACGCACAGGGTGTTGATTTGAGAGTGCTCGCTTCGTTGGGCAAGTACTTGTCCGCGGTCGACGGTGGCATGCTCGAGGTGTCCACAACGCGAAATTCGGTACTCTATCAAAACGAGCCTTTGCTGCACGACGTCCTCAATTTTTTGGCAGCTCACAACTTTGAGCCCTACGCAATCAAGTCAAACGATCCGGCAGGGGCGGAGGTCAATGTCTTTTTTAACCGTCACGGTGTTGATTGGCAGGCCATGGAGCAGCGTTTACAGTTGCGCGGCATCGCCCTCTACGATGGCAGGCACTACTGGCACGTGCCATCCCCGCTGCCGGAGTTGCCGGCGGAGGCCAGTGCACCTGTTGTGCACCAACACGTTGCACGCGCTCGCCATCTGGTGGCTGAAAATGCCGCCTCTTGGGCGCGGGTTGTACATTGGAAAAAAGAAGTGGCCAGGCTGGGCCGGGAAAAGGACGCATTGACGGTGCAACTCGCTGAACAGAAGAACGAGCTGACAGCGCGCCGAACCGTTGCGCCCGCGCCCCTTGGCGACAATGTTCCGTTGGCTGCGGAACTCGTTCATATGCAACAAAACGAACAGTCGATGCGGCTTGAAATTGCGGCGCTGCGCGATTCCACCAGCTGGCGTGTGACCGCACCTTTACGGGCGTTGAAGTCTTTGATTTCAAGATAGAAAGTGGTCTAGCGGATGCTCGAATCAAAATTACTGAGCGATTTCAATAACGGTGAGCCTGCCTATTGGGCGGGTGAAAACGTTCCCAGCGCCGGGTTTGAACACTCCACTGATTTGTTCGATGCGGGGGCAGATTTTCGCCTCTCGCCGTCCGAACACGGGCGCTATCACCGCGTCTATCTGGTGGAGAATGATCTGGGCCATTACAAACAGTGGCCACTGATCATGGATGAGGCATTGCGACTATTTCAATACGGACAGCAAGGTACCTTGTTTGTCAGGTTTTCGGAAACGCCTTTGCTCAGCGCGTTTGCGTTTGCGGCATTCCTGCGCCGCCGTAAAGACTTCGCATTTGAACTCGTATATCAGGACAGTTTTCCTGGCGGTGTTCTGTTTTATTGCCTTCGTTGTCAACGCGAAAATATTGAACCGGCATTATCAAGCATCGAATTCGCCTTGATCACCGACGGACGGCGACCTGAAGCGGTAGCCCGTTTCGTTGCCAGTATCGCAGCCATTCGCGGCATCGATTTGATCGACTGGAGTATCGCCATCTGCGGGCCAGCGTTGGCAGAGGAAGGCGCCGTCGCTGTCAAGCCCCGTATCCGCCATATCGACGCGCCCACCGCGCACCTCAATCGGGGCTGGATCACAGCGAAAAAGAATTTGATTGTCAGCACTTCGCAGGCAGATAACCTGGTGATTGCGCATGACCGCTACAAGGTGCCGGCCGCTTTTCTCGAGGAGCTGTTCGAATTCGGCGCCGACTTCAGCGTCCTCGTGCCGGCCCAATTCGACGATAGCGGCGATATATTTCCGGACTGGGTGACCATTGGCAGTCAGTGGTCCTGTACGGGTAGCGCGCTGCTGCAACACGGCGATTATAGTCCCCATGGTTATGTCAATGGCGGCGTCATCATCGGAAAACGCCATGTTCTGTCCGCGACGCCGTGGAGTGAATTACTTTTTTGGGGACAATACGAAGACGTCGAGCTGAGCCGTGCACTGGTTGCTGATGGTGTAACGCCGCGGTTGGCTCGCTCTGTTCAATTGCATGCAACAACGAGTCGTCCGGGCTATCTGGGCGATTTCGAACGTTTGCCGTACCTGCCATCCAATTTCCCGTTGCCGCGGTTTGCTGCCAACCAGACCGACGTGGTGGTTGGGGAGTTTCCGTTTGGAGATACAGTCAAATTCAATGTCACCACGACGCCGCGCACCTTGTGTGCGGTGGGGATTGTGGCCACCAATTCGGAGTGGACGTGTGTCCCTGACGGACTGGTATTGCTGCAACGGCGGGCCCATTTGGCGATCGGGCTGCCTTTTCACGCTCACCGTCGTCTGTTCCTGACAATTTACATTCCGGCGTACTCCGGCGCGATGTTGATGACGATCGACGCAAACGGCACGCGCTTGCAGCTGCGATGGAAGGAGTGCGACAACGGTCTACGCTGCGCGACGGCATCGCTTGACAGCACAATGACGGGCCAGGAACGCAATGTGGTCCTGTCATTCACATCGGATATGGATGGCGTTTTGCTCAGTGCGCTTGGGATCTCGGCACAGGACGGCGGCGGCAGCAAAACGCCGCTTGCATATGCCCGCGTGAACGGTATGACCGCCGGCATTTTCCGCGAAGGTTGGGGCGATCCGGAACCATGGGGTATCTGGACAGTTGCTGCCCAAGCCCACCTTGAACTTCCCTTGACCGGCCTTGCCGCAGGCCGCGACCTCGAGGTTTCCATCACTGCCACATCTTACGGTCGCGTGGCAGGTGCCATCCAGCTCATTGGTATTGCCTGTAACGGGCTTCCACTCACGTGCGTGGCCATTGCTGCACTGACAGCGCCGGCACAGTTTGTGATCCGGATTCCTGTGGCCATGATTAGAGAATTACCCATAATTAAGCTCACATTCGTTCCCGCGACTGCTTCCAGGCCTGACGCTGCGGGCGGCATTGTCGATGGCCGTCTGCTCGGTTTTGGCCTGATTGCGCTCGAAGTGCGTGCAGCATAGGCCGGTAAGGCATCACCGTTCCATCTGTTTACGCAGTTCGATGGTCGCTCTCTAGGAAAATTAACGTCGCCATGTTCCCTCATACAACAGTACTATCCCTCATTGAACAGTTGGAATTGTCCGGTGAGCGGGCATGGATCGGGGACGCCTCCCCGCAAGACCATGCTTTTTCTCAATGCGACTTGCACCGTCTCGCGGGATTCAGGCCATCGATCGAACATTTCGGGCGCTATGAGTCGGTCTGGGTGGTTCAGGATGTGCTTGCGCTGCAAGGCTGGCGTATTCTGCTCGATTCTTGTATCCGCATGCTGGCGGCAAATGGCACCTTGGTAGTCCGCTATTTGCAAAATCAACATATTTCCATTCCATCGTTAAAAAGCTTTTTGTTCCGAAAGTATGGAATACGCGTCAGCGTGCGTGCGGAACTGATTAACGCCGGTGAGTTTGTCACAGCATTTCAGATTAAAAAGGACGTGATTACCCGCGCAAAGGATCAATCCTGGACTTTCGGCATTTTGACGCAAGGTAAAAAGGTCGACATGGTCGAGCAATTTTGTCGCTCGGTCAGGGAATATGGCGGTTTATCTCACGAAATTTTGATTGTTGGGCCCCGAAATGCTGCCTATGACAGCTACCACCCCACGTATATTGATCACGCTTACAGCGCGTCGCTTGCAGACATCTGCGTTAAAAAAAACGATATTGTCGAGCTTGCGCGTCACGAAAACGTTTGCGTACTTCATGATCGGTACGTCCTCAGCAAGGATTTTTTCAGCGGTTTCGACACCTACGGCTACGACTTCGATTTTCTGACAATACGCCAGCACCATGTTTCCGGAAAAATCTATCCTTCATACTGTGCGATGGACGATGGCGGCGATTTGATCTGGGGGCCGATTTACGAATGTGGCAATGAAAACGAGACGTGGTCGAGGCATTACCTCAACGGCGGCCTGGTCATCGCCAAGCGGGCGCTGTTGCGTGCCATACCTTTCAATGCACTGATTTTTCATAATCAGGCTGAAGACGTGGAGCTGGCCAAGGTCCTCGCCAGCCATTCGGTTTTGCCAAGGATCAATCGTTTGTCCAGTGCGGTCACGGATGTGGCGGACCAGTTGACTGAGGCATTCGCCTTTGCCGAGCACCCGTGGGAGCAGGTACAGGCAGCGCAGGTGATGCCTGTGCCGGAGCAGGTGCCGCCAGTGGCCTCGGCGCCGATTCTGGTAGCCGATGCCAATGCAGTACCATGGCGTCGTCTGAAAGCAATTGAACGCCGGGTTCGAAATCTGCGACGCGATGGTCACAGTTGGATGGGAGTCGCAGGTTCAGCCACACGTTTCGTGCGCCGCAAGTTGCGCGTTAAGATGCGCCAAGCGGTTCCGGCCGCCAGTCAGGACGCGCTGTCCACAGCGGTCAATGTCTCCCCCATCCGCAGTCAGCCGGCTGACAAAGAAGGATGCAACTTCATTCTCTATTGCGGCGATTCCGGTGGCGGTGTGCTCAACGTCACGGTGCACTACATGCGCCGGCTTTTGCGCGAGGGGATTCCTTTCTGCGTCGTTCCGATCGATCAATCGCTCAATAACAGCGTGCTGCCCGCCGATCTCGCTGCTTACGTCGTCGCTGCGCCGGTGTATCCACGTAACTTATGGTGCATCGGTTTTCCTTTTATAAGCCATCATTTTGATCTCTTCCCCGCTTGGGTCGAAAATCGTTGGAATATTAATTTTACGCACTGGGAGTTACCTTACATACCACGTCGCCTGGCCGGAAATTTCGAGCGTCTGGACGGGTTGATGACGACGACCGAATTTGTGCGCGACGCGCTGGCGTGCTGTACGACCTTGCCGGTGCAAGTGGTCGATCCGGAAGTGCGCATTGATCCGGCCACGCTGGCGACCTTCGACCGACAATACTTTGGATTACCAGGGGATAAAAAACTGTTTCTGCTGAATTGGGAATTTACCAGTTCGACAATTCGTAAAAACCCTGCGGCTGGCATGCGGGCGTTTGAGGAGGCCTTTGCAGGAATCGAAGATCAGGTTGGTTTGGTGATGCACGTAAAGTTGGCGGCCGGAAAAGATTCTGCAACACGCGACGAGTATGCGCGCTTTTTAGGTCAAATCAGGGCGCAACATCCCGGCGTGATATTAATTGACCGCGAAAGTTTTTCTTATGCAGAAGCGCTCGGTTTGAAAAATGCGTGCGACTGCTACGTCAGCCTGCATCGGTCCGAGGGCTACGGTATGGGGTGTGCGGAGGCATTGGCGCTCGGACGATACTGCCTGATGACCGGTTGGTCAGGAAATTTGGAACTGCTTAAGACGAAAGAATGGACCGAGCGCATCGCGACGGTCGCTGTTGCATTAATTCCGGTGACGCCTGCCGATTATCCATGGGTGGAGGAGCAGGATGAAGTATTTCAGCTCTGGGCAGATCCGCGTCCCGCAGATGCAGTGAACAAAATGCGCCAAATTTATCAATTGATGAACCACAAGGAAAGAGACGGCTCCAGTGTCCTTTAAAAAAATTTTAATGGCGGTGGAGTCTGATTTTAACCTCACCCATATTGGCGTTCTTCGCGTGATTCGCTATCACTACAATAACTTGGTGGCGCGCGGACATAGTGTCACGTTGGCCACCTATAAAGAGGGCAAGTGGATAACGTGCTCCACGCTCGAAGCGGCACGCGCCATCCTCAGCGACACGAGAAAACTGCAGTTTCAAGCGCCGTACTGGCAAAGCGGCACCGCGTCGCGTGCGGGCTTGGCCGAAGTACGCCCCCATGAGGATGGCACCCCAATCCTTTGGGACGGCGAAGCAGTCGTGCCAGAACAGTTTGACGAATCAATTCTCACTTGCCCCTGGTTGTGTTCGCAGTTTGGCAAAGCAATCGCTGACAGCCGTTTTTCAGTGGGAATTGTTTACGATATGGTGCCAAATTTGTTAGCGCTAGGTATTCTGCGGATGCCACAATTCATCCATATATATCGCTTCGCGAATGAACATCATATTGGATACGACTACTTCATGCGCAACGTCGAGACTATCAGCTGCATCAGCGAAAGCACACGTCACGATTTCATCAAATTATATGGTGCGCACGGCGACGCGGAGATCGATGTTTGTATTCCGTTTGCTGATTTCGGCAGCGGTACGATACAAGACGATCCGTCGGGACAGGATGTGCTGATGATCAATGTCCTTGATCATCGTAAGAATTTTTCGACGGCAGCAAGTGCCTTGAAAGCCGCTGCTGCGGAGAAAAAACTGCATGTCGTGATCGTTGGCCGGGAACGCCTGCATAAAGACGATGTCTTGAAGTTTCTTTCTGAACTTTCCCAAGTGTGTGCAAGTGTTCGCTGGTACCGCAGCCCTGGTGATGCTCAACTGCAGGATTTGATGACGAAGGCAAAAGTGGTATTTTTCCCCTCTTTTTATGAAGGATTGGGTTTGCCGATCCTGGAAGCGCAGGCGCGCGGCGTACCTGTCATCTCATCGAATGTCTCGTCTTGTGGCGAAATTAACATGAATGACACGTTGGCGTCTGATCCGTATGATTACAAGGTATTTGCAAAAAAACTGCTCGACATATTTAGCGGTGAGGTTGCGTTCGTCAACGGCGCCGCTCTCAGAGCTTCGCAAATTTCCCATCTGAATGGGAAAAATCAGCTGTTTGTGTCAACGACCGACGACTCGATTTCATCGGGTGCCCGTAGTGCTTAAGCTCAGATCGCTAAATGCATTGCGAGGCTTTGCCGCTTTACTGGTCGCAATTGATCATATGATATTGATGTCTTCCAATTGTGCACCAGACAGTCTATTATTTTTTTTCGCCACCATACTTGGTTCTTTCGGCGTCGGTAGCTTTTTTCTGTTAAGCGGCTTTGTCATCTATCTCAGCTTGGAAAAGACTGCTTCGCTGGAATTTCTTTGGCATCGAATTTTGCGCTTATACCCCGTCATCGTGGCGGCGGTAGCAATCCGACTGATGGCACAAATCATGATGGGGTATCGTGCTTTGGATGTGGCGACGCTAAAACTATTTTTAATCAACATCAGTCTGTTTGGCAACATTTTGATTCCGGGTGAGACCAATATCGAGCCTCTTGTCTGGTCATTGGCGATCGAGGTGAAGTTTTATATCATCATGGCGATTCTGTTTGGTTTGTCGCGGGCGCCTCTGCGCGTGCCCTTGGTGCCCATGCTGTTTTTTTCTGCGGCGGGACTGGGGGTGGCCGCGCGCTTCGCGCCAATACTGTCCAGTCCGGCCACTGTCGACTGGGCGCTGGCAGTGAGTTCTCTACCGGTATTGTTTATCGGTACGGCCACCTGTTTGTATTACAAAAAAATCATTAGTTTAAATAAATTTTTCGGAATGAGTGTCATGCTGCTGCTTGCCCTCAGTTATGCGCCGATCACCGACAACCTTTCGTTTTCGAAAAATTTCACAGCCTGGATACTCGCCGCACTACTGTTTTGGTGTTGCTTGTTTTCAGCGCGGGCGCAAACCTTTCTTGATCGGCGCTGGCTGATGCTGCTTGGGACAATTTCTTATCCCTTGTATGCCATCCATACAGCGATCATTGAGATGCTCATTTATTCCAACCATGGCTCGGGCCCCAGTGCACTCTTTCTAAGAGGACTGATTTTGGCATTGTTGGCTGCCTATTGCCTCCATCGCCTCATTGAAGCACCGGTTCAGCGTTGGACGAAAAAAATGTCCATGCAAAATGTCAAAATCGGTGGGCTGCAATGATGACCACTCCCCGTAGTCGCGCTGCGGTTCGCCTGGGTTCCTGACGGAGGTGTGCATTCGGAAAACGCCGGTCAGCTGCTTTCAAGGGTCCGTGAAAGTAGCGCAGCGTGTTGGTCCCATGTGTACCAAGGCAGATTCGGTTCGCTGATTTCTCCCTTGGCATTCTTTCCCAGCCACATCTCGATGGCATCCGCGAGGGCCGTGGCATCGGCGCCATTAAAATACTGCACCTCATCGCCGCCCACCTCACGAAATACAGTCAGATCACGGGCCAGCACGGGCAGATGATGGCGGGCTGCTTCGATCAGGGGCAAGCCGAATCCTTCGCCTTCACTCGCTGCCAGCAGGCAGGCGCTGCGGAGGTAGAGTTGCTCAAGTCCGGCGTCGTCCACATGCTTCCGCCAGCTCAGGCGTTTGTCGCCCATCAAGCGATGCAGCTGTTGGAGGATTTGCGGAATGGTACGGCGCTCGGCGTTGGGCAGACTGGTCCAGCCTTCGGTCGCGACAATATTGAGCGACACGTTGACGCCGCGTTGCCATAGCAATTCGAATGCCGCCAAAGCCTGCAGATACCCTTTGCGCGGCTCGATCGTTCCCACCATGAGGAAGGCGGGCGCGCTCTTGCCGACGACATGCGCGCGCGCCGGCGTTGCGGGGCCCGTGCCATCAAAATCGGCGCCCAAGTGCAGCGAAGTGATGCGTGGCAGCGTTTGTCCGGATGCGCCGTTGCTCCCCAGCCAGTGCGCCAGCTCCGAAGCGACGGCACCGGATATGCATACCAGCTGGTCGGCGGCGGTGCCGATGGCGGTCAGCCACTCGGCGTGGACATGGGCGGCCCCTTCCGGAAAAAATTGTGGCTGTAACACCGGCAACAAGTCGTAGACTTGAAACTGCACACTGACACCACGCGCGCGCCAGTCATCGTACAAGCCTTGCTTTGCTGCCGCCGTCACCGCCACAGGTGCGTAGTCGGCACCAAACAAGATGTCGCCGGCTTGCACGTCGACCACATGGTCAGGGGCGCCGTTGGCATCAATGCCGAGCAGCGCCTGGGTCCAGGCATGGGCGTAATGGTATTGCCATCGGCCATGACTGAATTCGAGGCGGACGGGCTCGATTCGTAAACGACCATCCTGGCGTAGCAGTGCCAGTACCTGCGCGCGTACGACTCGTTCTATCCCGGTGCGCAAGTCGTTCTGGACGATCGTCGTCACATCGAGCATTAACTGACGAGCGGCATGCGGGTCCGGCAGGCGTGCCATTGCTGTTGCAGTCTGTTGCATGTCGGTGGTACCACGACCTGTTGCAGCGGCCAGAGCCGTGGTCAGCGCACCTTTTGCGGTGGGCGCTGCCTGCGACGCCGTGGCCAGGATCTGCGCATACAAGGCGGCGCAATGATCAGGTCGATGTGTAGTGGCCAGCAGTGCGCGCGCTGCCATCCCCAGATGCTGGCGATATGCTAAATCGTTGTAGAGTCGCTCCAGCGCTATGCGAATAGCTGCCGCATCCGGGATTTCATCGAGCATGCAGACCGCGTCGCGGGGCAATTCGGCCATCGACCCATTGGCGTTGACGATCGTGGCCAGGCCGTAGTTGAGACAGTCAAGCACCGCTGCCGACGTTTCGCCCCTCGAAATGCAGCGAAGCTGGACGGCGGCGTCAGCGGCACACAGATACTGGTGATAGGCGAGATCGTCGGTCCACCCGGCGATTGTAATGCGGCCGCGGGCGTTGCTGCTGACTTCGACCTGGCGAGTAACTTGCTCACCATAGGCGCCGCCGTGATTGGCGCCCACCAATATCAGGAGGCAGCGTTTGTTGGCGGCCAACGCGCTCGCTTGCCAAGCTTCGATTAACAGCAGCGTCAGCTTCGTGGGGGCGATAAAGCCGAAACTGCAGACCAGAAATACATCATCGTCGATGCCGAGCGCAAGGCGCGCGCTGGAACGCTCAAGCGGGAGCGGCGCTGCCCTTGGCAAAGGGACCACGTGCCAATGGCCTAAGGCCGCTTCACCGTACCAATCGGCAGCGAGGGCTTTGCTGTGCCTGGAATGGACGATGATCTCCGTCGCGTTTTGCAACACGGCCAGATTGCAAGGAAAGGTATCGTGGGCCAGTTCGCTGTCATGCTGTTGATCTGCCGCCAGCAAGCCCGGGTAGCCATGCGAATGGTAGAGGGCATCGGTCCATGCCCCTGGCAACGCGCCCGTCATCTGTTCGTAAGCGAGCACCCGGCTGAGGTAAAAATCATGCAGTACCACCACGCCAGGATGCGCTTCGAGCATGGCAAACATGTGGCCGTGGAAGGGGCTGTTGCCGAACTGATAAATAATATGCGGAAACTGGTCGGCGCGGTCCATGAACCACGCAACGTCACGTTGCGGCAGCTGCGCCAATGCAGACGGCAGGTGCACCTCTTTTTGATGCAGCACCAATTCAATGTCGAAATAGGGCAGCAGGGCGGGCAAGAGCTGCGCCGCATAATCGGCGATGCCACTGCGCTCTGGCGGTAGCGGTGAAACAAAGGCCAGTCGCTGCCGCCCCGGTAACGCCGCCGGTGTAGTCGCTGGCGCATGACCAAAGGTTTGTTCGAGTGCCCGCAAGCAGCGAGCTGCGGTAATGTCCCACGAAAACAGCTGCGTATGTGTGCGTCCGTGATCGCGCAATCGTGACCGAAAAGCCTGGTCCGACAAGGCACGCGCCATTGCTGCGGCCATGGCCGCAGGATCGCTGGCGTCGAACAGCGCCTCGGCCAAACCGATCGCCTCCGGAATGCTGCTGTTGTCGGCGCCGATGACCGCGGCGCCACAGGCCATCGCTTCGAGCGCTGGCAAACCGAAACCCTCATGCAGTGAAGGGAATACAAAGAGGGTGCACGTGCGATAGAGTTCGGCAAGCAGTTGATCGTCGACATAGCCGCTCAGTACAAGCGTGCTGGAAGGCAATCCGACCTTTGTCGCGTAGTGCTGCAAGCCACTTCGGGTGCTGTTGTCCATCCCGCTGGCGATGAGCAACTGGTGGTTGTTCTGTAGCGTCGCCGGCAACAGCGCGAAAGCGTCAATCAAACCATGCAGATTTTTGCGCGCGTCAGTGCCGCCTGGCGCATACATTACGAAGGGCCGCTCGAGGCCCAGACGCCGCAGTTGCGCTTCGTCAGCTTGCGGTCCGGCGCAAAAGCGCGTATCCACCGCAGCGGAAATGGCCACCACCTTGCCGTCGGGCAGCTCCAAGGCACCGAGTGCTTCCGTCATGGCGTGGTCAGAAATGGCTAGCAGCAGACCGGCGCGCCGCAGCGAGTCGATCTTGCGTGCGTAATACTGCTTTTGTATGGGCGTGCCGAGATAGCTGTCCGGGTGAAGCAAAGGAATCAGGTCGTAAAGCACCACGGCTGTGCGCCCGCCCGGAATAAAGTTGCCGACCGAGACGACGGCATCGTCGACGAATCCTTCGAACAGACTGGTGACCAGTACCGCATCGGGTTCCAGTTGGGCTATGAAAAATTCGCGCAGCAGTTCGGCACTGCGACAACGGGCCTCATTTTCAGCAGCCATTTCTGCAACCGGCAGCGGAGTATCAAAGACGCGCATGCGATCACGTGCAACCCATGTGGAAAATGCATTCTGTAGAGCCAACAAATCGCCGAACCCGCCATTCATCACCAGCCAGATTTCATGTTCGCCGGGGTTGCGCGCGATGGCTTGTGCCAGCGCCAGTGAGTAACGGCCTATACCGCGAAAGCGGCTGGCTGACTGGGCGCCTTGCAGGTCGATCACAATTCTCATGGCGCATCCGTGTTACGTGTGGCATTGTTTAGTGCGCGCAGCATCCGGATGGTGCGCGGCGACAGCTCGGCGTCGTCTTTGAGACGATTTGACAGACGCGAATGGGATGACAGCGCTGCACGGTACATCATGCCTTGCACGCGAGTTCGCAAGGATGGAAATGTCGCCAGCAGTGTCTTGGCAGCATACTTGAGCTGCGGCCGGCGCAGCACGGCGCGACCCACTCGTACGGCGCCTGCGATCAGCGCGCGTCGCAGCACGGTGGTGGCGGCGCTCATAGCTCCCTTTCCGTGCACCATTGAGGCGGCGGCGCGGCGGCGCGCGTGCTGGCCGATTCAATTCTGGTCATCATCTCGATCATTCCTGTCTAATTCAGTGTGAGTGTACACAACTGATAATTCCAGCGCGATGTGCCGGCGGCAGCCTGGTACATCGTGCAACTGGCCGGGTCAAGCTTAAAGCCATATTGCCCTACCAGTTCGCTTGCGCGCTTTACGGTGGCGCGGTTTTCGTCGGCTGCGCTCTGCAGTTGAGCGGCGCTGCGCGGCGCTGCTGGGTCGGCCCGATCGGCCTGCATCATTGCAAACAGGGGGCCAGTGCGAGCGCGCGCCATTTGCTTGACCTTGGCGACAAAGGCAGCCGATTCCGGGAACCCCGAGCCGATGGCGACGAACGCCAACGTGGCAGGAAAGCGTGTTACCAGCCAGCCCAGCGGCGGGTCGCCGTGCACGGTGAGCACCATGCTTTCGCGTGGATCGGCAAGCACCGGAACGGCTGCAGTAAATGCATCGCGCGTCCACCCCGCGTGGCCCCATGAGGCGCGCGGAATGCCGGCGATGACGCATAGCGAAATAATGACAATGGCAATGCGGCTCGACCAGGGCGAAGGCAGCACGTGTGCGGCGATCAGCCACACCGCCAAGGGCGCCAGTAATTCAATGGGCACCAGGTAGCGGTAGATGCTGAACAAACTTAGCCACACCAGGTAGGAAGCGGCCACGAAGGTCAGCAGCAAGCGCTGGCGCTGGCGCAGCGCCAGCGCTGCAGCATCATCATTGCTGTGTGCGTCGATGATGAAAATCGCCCTTGCAGCGAATGCGAGCATACCTACGTAGAGCACGGGCCAAATCCACAGGCGCAATTGCAATTCGCCGACCCGACGGGGATTGAGCGCGAAGATGAAAGGCCAAAAGATGCGCTCGGACCAGTTTTTGGGGAGCCAACCCGTGTCGCCGACGCCGATGGGCGCGGCCAAAGGTGCCAGAAAATGGTTGTTAAACTGCGGGAATAATGGATTGCCGAAGGTGTGGTACATCAAGGCAAACCAGTGTCCAGCGCTGATGGCGATGCCGGCGAGGACCCCCACGCCGAATGCGAATGCCAGTTTCGTTCGCATTGCTAACGATCCGGACAGCATGAAAAGTCCCAGGCACAGCGCCACCGCATAAGTGGCATTGGTCAGCTTGAGTCCACAGCCCAGGCCCATGATCAAACCGGAACCCATGACAATGTACAGCACAGCGCTGGCGCCAGCGTAGAGTTGCTGCCAATTGTGCAGCAGCAACCATACAGCGCCCAGCACGAATAGTGACGTCATATTGTCGCCCATGCTGTTGCCGATTTGCGCCAAAAATCCGGGGCTAAGCATCGCAGCGAGCGACAAAAACATTGTCGCACCGAAACGATGGGGCGCCGTCATGGCAGGCAGCACTTGTCGGCAGATGCCGAAGACAAGCAGAAAGTTCAAGCCGTGCAGTATCCCCATGAGCAATCCGGCCACCGGGGCTGGCAACGAGGTGCTCAATCCGTAGTACACCAGGTCCAGCGTCGGATTGAAATAGCTTTGCCACTGGGCAGGCGCTAGGTCGAAACCAATTTTGCCGTTTAAAAAAGCAAACGCGTTATACAAGTGGTAATTTTTTAAGTCCCAGTTGTCGTCTTGGCCCAGACCTAAAGACAGCAGGCCGAGCATCAGAGGAACTAGAAAATACGCCAGGCGCGTGATGACCTTGGAATTCGGCACAGCACTGATCAGGGCAAAAGAACGGGCACTCTGTGGAAGCATGGCCATGGAATTCTCAGGAAGAGCGGCGAAAGACCAAATATTTCGCGCTGATGAAATTGACCGCCATGGCGCTTAATGAGCCAGCAGCAACGGAAATGAAGGGCAGCAGGGGTATGTCGGGTAATGCGATCACCACTACACTGTAAATGACGTAATTGACGGCGCCGCCCAGCAGCATGGCCGAGAGATAGCGCCACCACTCTTGCCATACAGACAGTTTTTTACTTGGCGCGAACGTGTAACGACGATTAAATTGCCAGGTCGTCCAGACTGCGCAGATGAACGATATGGCACGGCCACTAAACCAGTCCAGGCCCAGCGCCAGCGCCCCATACAGCACCCCGACGTCAACCGCCAGGCCAAGCACACCGGCAAGGACAAAGCGCAGCAGCTCGACCCGCAATGGCATGTCCCTGCCGCAACGATCCGTTTGCTCAGCCACGGCGCGCCGACGGCGCTGCTACCGTCAGGTAGGCGAGGCGTTTTTGTTCAATGCGGCCCTTGGTCACGGTATCGAGTACCAGACCGCACGAGAGCAAGATAGTGCCGAACAGCGCCAGCGCCGTGCAAAGTATCGCGGTCGGTTGGCGCGGAACCAGGCCCGTGGTCAGGTAAGTTTGTACCAAGGGAACTGCCAGCAGCAAGGCCAGCAGCATGCAGGCAACCGCCCCGATCGAAAAAAACAGCAGTGGGCGTTCTGCCTTGAACAGACGCACGATCATGCGCAGGATGCGCCAGCCGTCGCGGTAGGTGTCAAGCTTGCTTAGCGAACCCTCAGGGCGGGACTTGTAGCGGGTCGCCACTTCCGCCACCGGCATGCGTAGTTCGAGCGCATGCACTGTCAGCTCGGTTTCCGTTTCAAACCCCGCCGAATGGGCCGGAAACGACTTCACGTAGCGTCGGGAAAACACCCTGTAGCCCGACAGCATGTCGGTAAACGTATGGCCAAACAGGGCGGCCACACAGCCTGTGAGCATCTGATTGCCGAAGCGGTGACCAAAACGGTAAGCCGCCTGTTCGTCCGTCACTCTGGTACCGACCAACATGTCGAGACCTTCCTCGACCAGTCGCGCGGCCAACTGGGGTGCCACGCTGGCGTCGTAGGTGTCATCGCCGTCGACCATAATGTAAATATCAGCTTCGACATCGGCAAACATACGACGGATCACCTCGCCTTTGCCCTGCAACGGTACCGCGCGAACGATGGCGCCGGCGGCGCGCGCCAGTGATGCGGTGTTGTCGCTTGAATTGTTATCGAATACATAGACTTCGGCCTGCGGCAGGTATTTGTTGAAGTCGTCAATGATGGTAGCAACGGTCAATGCTTCGTTATAGCAAGGAAGCAGAATGGCTATCCGCTGTCCCGCCAGTAAGGAGGCCGCGAGCGGTACCAGTCCGGAGGAGGCCTCGAAAGTATGCATTGGAGTGGATGGTGGAATTTATGATCAACAGTGATTATAACTGCCACCTCAGGTCACAGAAGTAATCCTCTGACTACACTGCGGGCACGACACCTCGTACACATAACGCGGATCGAGCTGCTGCCTCGGCGTGACCACCGCGCGGCAGGCAAAACACTGCACCGTCACGCTCGGCTGCAACTCGGGGGTGAGGGCGGTGCGGTAATCGAAGACGAAGCAGTCGCCCGTGTAATGGGCACCGCCGACTTCCTCGAAGTACTTGAGGATGCCACCTTCGAGCTGGTAGACGCTGTCGTAGCCAATTTTTTGCATGTGGATGGCGGCTTTCTCGCAACGGATGCCGCCCGTGCAAAAAGTGACGACGGTCTTGTCGGCGAGCGCCTCGCGGTTCGCTGCAATCACTTGCGGGAATTCGGTAAATTTTTCGATGCGGTAATCGATGGTGTTGTCGAAGGTGCCTACATCGACCTCGAAGGCATTGCGGGTATCGACCATCACCACCGGTTTGCCGGCGTCGTCATGGCCCTGGTCGAGCCAGCGCTTCAAGTCGCGCGGGCTGACCGCTGGCGCGCGGCCCAGTTCCGGCTGGATCAGCGGCATGCGCATGGTGATGATTTCTTTCTTGATCTTCACCAGCATGCGCTTGTGCGACTGCTCGGCCGAATAACTTTCCTTTACTTCCAGGTCGGCAAAGCGGGCGTCGCTGCGCACCCAGGCCAAAAACTGGTCGATATGCGTGCGGGTGCCCGACAAGAACAGATTGATGCCCTCGGGCGTCAATAAAATCGTGCCCTTTAAACCCAGTGCCGCGCAAATCTCCTGGTACTGGGGGCGAAGCGCCTCGAGACCTTCGAAGGTGATGAATTTGTAGGCAGCGATGTTGACAAAACTGGTAGTGCTCTCTTGCATGATGGCGGTGACGATGGATGATTGCGGGTGGCCGCCATTATAAACCGCCAGCGTCGACGCTTCGGCCCCATCGATGGCCGGCGTCAGACGAAAAAAAGGCAAGATCGTCGATCTTGCCCTTTGTTGCCGTACGAACCAGGAATTACTTGGCGGCTGGCGCTGCCATCGCGTCCTTGGTCTCGGCTTTGGCTTCTGCCTTGGCTTTCTTGGCGTGGGCTTTGGTTTTTGCCTTGGCAACCTTGGCGTCCGCTTTTACATCGGCAGTTGCCTCTTTGGCATCCGCTTTGGCTTCCACACCGGCCGCTTTGGTTTTGGCGGTAGCAACCTTGGCATCGGCTTTCATTTCCGTTTTCACCGCTTTGGCATCGGCTTTGACGGCGGGAGCGGCGCTCTGGGCGAAAGCGCTGGTGGCGGCGAGGGTGACGAGCAGTGCGGCGAGTACGTTTTTCATGGTAGGTCCCTGAAGTGTTGTGGTTGATGCTGCCTATCCTTAACGTGAGGTAATTCATGCCGGTTGACACGATTACATCTGCTTACAGTGGCGCTCGCGCCACGCGCCTTCTGTGCAGCCATGCCGGCGCCACGGAGTAAAATAGACACTTCGTCGCACAGCCTTGCAGATTGCCAAAAATGAGTATGGAAGTTCTGGAACAAGCGGCTCACGCCGTGTCTTCGCCGCCGCAGGCCCCACTGGCGCCCGCCTTCGTCCACCTGCGCCTGCATTCCGAGTATTCCATCGTCGATGGTCTGGTGCGCATCGACGACATCGTCGCCGCCGCCGCCAAGGACAAGCAGCCGGCGCTGGCGATCACCGACCTCGCCAATCTGTTTGGCATGGTCAAGTTTTACAAGGCGGCGCGCGGCAAGGGCGTCAAACCGATCATCGGCGTCGATGCATGGATCAGCAATGACGACAACCGCGACCGGCCGTCGCGCCTGTTGCTGTTGGCAAAAAATCACACGGGCTACCTGCAACTGTGCGAACTGCTGTCGCAGGCGTGGCTGAGTAATCAGCACAAGGGCAGGGCGGAAATTCGCCCCGAGTGGCTCGAGGCACTGGCCACCAGTGCATCGACCCTGCACCCCGAGCAGAGTCAGGCGAACGGCTTGATCGTGCTGTCGGGCGCGCAGTTTGGCGACATCGGCATGGCGCTGGAAAACGGCAACGTCGAGCTGGCCGAACGCTGCGCCAAACGCTGGGCCGCCATCTTCCCCGGTCACTTTTACGTGGAAGTGCAGCGCGCCGGCCAGGCCAACCAGGAAGCCAGCCTGCGCAACGCCGTTGCCCTGGCCGCACGCCTGCAACTGCCGGTGGTGGCTACCCACCCCATCCAGTTCCTGGCGCAGGACGAATTCATTGCCCACGAAGCACGTACCTGCATTGCCGAAGGTGAAATGTTGGCAAACGGTAAGCGCGTAAAGCGGTTTAATGAAGAAATGCGCTTTAAAAAGCAGGCGGAAATGGCAGACCTGTTTGCCGATATGCCGGCGGCGCTGGCCAATTCGGTGGAAATTGCCAAGCGCTGCAATGTGGTGCTGACGCTCGGCAAGCCGCAACTGCCCAACTTCCCCACGCCGCCCGGCATGACCATCGACCAGTTCCTGGTGGCCGAATCGCAGGCGGGCCTGGAACAGCGCCTGTTGCAGCTCTATCCAGACGAGGCCAAGCGCGAAGCGGAGCGGCCGCGCTACGAAGCGCGCCTGAAATTCGAGACCGACACCATCTGCAACATGAAGTTCCCCGGCTACTTTTTGATCGTCGCCGAATTCATCAAGTGGGCCAAGGAAAATGGCGTGCCCGTCGGTCCCGGCCGTGGTTCGGGCGCCGGTTCGCTGGTCGCCTATTCGCTGTTGATTACCGACCTAGATCCCTTGCAATACAACCTGCTGTTCGAGCGCTTCCTGAATCCTGAACGGGTTTCCATGCCCGACTTCGATATCGACTTTTGCCAGGAAGGGCGCGACCGCGTCATCCAGCACGTCAAGGATTTGTATGGCAAGGAAGCGGTCTCGCAGATCGCCACCTTCGGTACCATGGCGGCCAAGGGCGCCATCCGCGACGTCGGCCGCGTGCTCGATTTCGGCTACAATTTTTGCGACGGCATCTCCAAGCTGATCCCCTTCAAGCCCGGCAAACCGGTCACCATTGCCGACGCCATCGCCGAAGAGCCGCAACTGGCCGAGCGGCTGGAAAATGAAGATGAAGTCAAGCAGCTGCTCGAGCTGGCCCAGCAAGTCGAAGGCATCGCCCGCAATATCGGCATGCACGCCGGTGGCGTGCTGATCGCCCCCGGCAAGCTGACCGATTTCTGTCCCTTGTACACCCAGGGCGGCGACTCTGGCGTGGTATCGCAGTACGACAAGGACGATGTGGAAGCGGTTGGCCTGGTCAAGTTCGACTTTTTGGGCTTGACCACCTTGACCATTCTCGACCGCGCGGTACGCTATATCAAGCAGCTCGATCCGGCCCAGGCCGAGTTCGACCTGTCGCGCCTGCCGCTCAATGACCGCGCCTCCTACGATTTGCTGACCAAGGCGAAAACCGTCGCCATTTTCCAGCTCGAGTCGCGCGGCATGCAGGGCATGCTGAAAGACGCCCGGCCCGACCGCTTTGAAGACATCATTGCCCTGGTCGCCCTGTACCGGCCGGGTCCGATGGACTTGATCCCCGACTTTTGCAAGCGCAAGCACGGCGAAAAATTCGATTATCCCGATCCGCGCACCGAGGCCATTCTGTCGGAAACCTACGGCATCATGGTGTACCAGGAGCAGGTGATGCAAATGGCGCAGATCGTCGGCGGCTATTCGCTGGGCGGCGCCGACATGCTGCGCCGCGCGATGGGTAAAAAGAAGGCCGAGGAAATGGCCGAGCACCGCGAAATTTTCCGCGCCGGCGCTGCCAAGGATGGCTTGTCAGCCGCCAAGGCCGACGAAATTTTCGACTTGATGGAAAAGTTCGCCGGCTACGGTTTTAACAAATCGCACGCCGCCGCCTACGCCCTGCTGTCCTACCACACGGCCTACCTGAAAGCGCACCACACGGCCGCCTTCATGGCTGCCAACTTGTCGCTGGCGATGGACGACACGGATAAAATCAAGATCCTGGTGGAAGACGCCATCGACGTCTGCAACCTCACCTTGCTGCCGCCGGACATCAATTATTCCGATTATCGTTTTACGCCGGAAGGCGAGGCGCCCTCGGTGACCGGCAAACGCGTCACCAACATCCGCTATGGTCTGGGCGCCGTCAAGGGTTCGGGGCAGGGCGCCATCGAGGCGATTATCGCCGCCCGCGTCAAGGGCGGCACATTCGTCGACCTGTTCGATTTCTGCCTGCGGGTCGACCGCAAGCAGATCAACCGCCGCACGGTCGAATCGCTGATCCGCGCCGGCGCCATGGACTGTTTTGGCGTCGACCGCGCCATCCTGCTCGCCTCGGTCGCCTTTGCGGTCGAATGCGCCGACCAGGCGCAGGCCGCAGTCAACCAGGTCAGCCTGTTTGGCGGTGACGACGCCGACCTGGTGGCGCCGCCCGAGTATGTCAAGGTGGCAGCGTGGAGCGAAAAGCAAAAGCTGTCGGAAGAAAAAATCGCGCTGGGCTTTTATTTGTCCGGCCACATGTTCGACACCTACGCCACCGAGGTGCGCCGCTTTGCCCGCACCAAGCTGAAAGATCTCGATCCGTCGCGCGAGCCGCGCATGCTGTGTGGCGTCATCACCGGCGTGCGCAGCCAGATGACCCAGCGCGGGCGCATCCTGATCGTTTCACTGGACGACAAGACGGCGGTGGTCGAGGTGACCATTTATAACGAGCTGTTTGACGCCCACAAGAACATGTTCAAGGAAGATGAATTCCTGCTGGTGGTGGGCAAGGTATCGGAAGACCGCTTTAATGGCGGCTTGCGGATCACCGCCGAAAAGGTATTCGATATCGCCGCCTCGCGCGTGCAGTACGGCCACCGCCTGACCATGGACATGGCGTGCACCATCAGCCCGGCCAAGGTGGCCGAAGTGCTGCAGCCGTACCGCCACAACGATGGCTTGCCGGTGGCGCTGCGCATCAGGCCGCACGGGGTCGAGTGCCTGCTGCAGCTCGGTGACGAGTGGCGGGTGGCGCCGTCGGACGCGCTGCAGCTGGCGCTCGAGCAGGTGCTGGGAGCGCAGGCGGTGGCGGTCGAGTACTAGGCGCTCGATGCAGCGGCCAGGGCGCCCTGCGCCTGGCGCCGCGCGCCCACATACAGGCAGCCCGCCAGCAACAGGAACCAGTGCGCCTCGGTGGTGTCCCACAGCAGGCTGTTAAACGCTGAGGTAAAAATGTAGATCGCCAGCAGCACGATGAGGATATCGCCTGCAAACGTGCGGCGCGCCGCGGCCGCCGCGCGCGCCAGGCTGGTCAGCATGGCGAAATACACCAGCAGGCCGAGCGCGCCCAGCTGCACGGCCACCAGCATGAATTCGCTGTGCGGCTGGTGCCGCGCCAGCGCCAGTTCGGAACCGGCCGGCCAGTTGCGCTTGGCGGTGGGGGCGTACACTTCGGCAAAGCCGCCGGTGCCCACGCCGATCAGCGGATGGGCGGCAAATGCGCGCAAGCCGACCGCAATAAAACTGACCCGCAAGCCATTCGGCGACTGCACCTTGTCGTGCGCGATTTCATTGATCATGTCGTCGGTGCGCGACTTGACGTTCGCCGAGGTCGCATACACCGCCAGCGCCGCCAGTGTCAGCGCCGCCAGCGCCACCACCACCCGCAGCGGCGTCAAGCGCACGCGCAGCAGGAATACGGTGATCAAGCCGACCAGCAGCACGACGAAGCCAGTGCGTCCCTGGCTGAGGAACATGATGGGCAGCGCCGCCAGCACTGCCGCCGCCAGCGCCAGCACGCGCGAGCTGGTGCGACGCGCATGGCTGGCGATCAGCAGCGCGGCGCTGCTGGCGAAACCGAGCAGGATGCCAATGCTGATATGGTTACGAAAGACGAAGGCGTCGCGGGTGTCGGCGCTGACGCGCCACCAGCCCAGGCTGGAACTGGGCATCAGGCCGACGCTGGTCAAATAGATCGAGGCCAGCAGCACGCCCAGGCCGGCCAGGCAATAAGTGAGCGCGCGGCGCGGCAGCCGTTCATCGCGCCAGGCCAGCACGATCACCATCGGCAGGATCAACAGGCGGCTGTATTTTTTCAGGGCGGTGAGGACGTCAGCGCGCGGGGCGACGGTCCAGCTGACGGCCAGCAGGTACAAGGCCAGCAGCAGCAGTGCCAGCAAGCCCGGTAGCAGCGTGCGCGGCTGGCGCAGCAGCGCACGCAGGGGGGCGCTGCTGGCAAGCGCCAACAGGAAGCTGAGGTAAGCGAGGCCAACGAAGACATTGGTCAGCGCCGTCGAAAACGCCACGGCGAACAGGGCCAGCAAGAACAGCTGGCTGGCCGCGCGTTCCGCCCGCGACAAGGGGTATTGAGAAACAGTTGTCATGTATGGGTTACAGTCGGTGCCAAAGTCAGGGTGAGCCATTCTAGCAAAGCGCACAGCAGGCAGGCCAGTGGTGGCGGTTTTCAGCAGATTGGACCGTGCTCGTGCGAAAATATCGGGCCGGCGACGGCACCGCGCATAACCAGAAAGATGAACCGATGGAAAAAAACAGTATCGCCAGGCGCCTTGGCGCGGTGGTGTGGCCTTATCGGGGTCGCGCGCTGCTGTCGCTGCTGACCATGGCCGGCACCGCCGCCACCCAGCCCTTGCTGGGCAAGGCGCTCGAATTGCTGCTCGATCGCGGGTTTGGACCGCACCGCGAGCCCTTTAGCCTGTGGCTGGTGCCGGCCGTGCTGCTGACCATTTTCGTGCTGCGCGGCGTGTTCACCTTTTCCACGGCTTACCTGAACAACTGGATCATGAGCCGCGTGCTCAACGACATCCGCGGCATGGTGTTCGAACGCGTGCTGCGCCTGCCGGTGGCGCGCTTTGCCCATGAATCGACGGGCAAGATCATCAACACGGTGATCGGCGACGTGCGCCAGGTGGTCGACATGATCAACTCGGTGTTCCTCGCCTTCGTGCGCGATTCGATGGTGGTGGCCGGCCTGCTGATTGGCCTGATGCTGCTGAACTGGAAATTGACGCTGGTGGCGCTGGTGGTGGTGCCGGCCACCGCTGTCATCGTGCGCACCACCACTGGTCGCCTGCGCCGTCTCAATCGCGACAACCAGCGCATCACCATCGAGATGACCCAGGTGGTCGAAGAAGCGGCGCGCGGCCACCAGGTGATCCGCGTGTTTTCCGGCGAGCGTTACGAGCGCGCCCGCTTCGAGCAGCGCAGCACCGCGCTGCGTGGTTTCTCGCAGCGCATGACGGTGGCGCATGCCGCCACCGTGCCGATTACCCAGGTCGCCACCGCGCTGGCGGTATCGGTGGTGATCGTGCTGGCGATCCAGTCGAACATGAGTACCGGCGAATTCACCAATTTTATTACCATGATGCTCATGCTGCTGCAGCCGCTCAAGGCGCTGGTCGAAGTCAATGGCCCGATGCAGCGCGGGATGACGGCGGCGGAAACCGTGTTCGACATGATCGACGCCCCTTCCGAGGATGACCGCGGCAAGGTGGTGCTGGCCCGTTCGCGCGGCCACCTGCGCTTCGACAACGTCTCGTTCCAGTATCCGCAGGCGAGCAGCATGGCGCTCGAGCAGGTGTCGCTGGAAGTGCTGCCGGGGCAGACGGTGGCGCTGGTGGGCGTCTCCGGTGGCGGCAAGTCGACCCTGGTCAGCCTGGTCACGCGCTTTTTTGCGCCGCAGTCCGGTCGTATCACGCTCGATGGCGTCGCCTACGACGACATCACCTTGACCAGCCTGCGTGCCCAGCTGGCCATGGTCAGCCAGAACGTGGTGCTGTTCGACGATTCCCTCAAAGCCAACATCGCTTACGGCGCCGAGCATATCGATCAAGCGCGGCTGGCGGCGGCCATCAAGGCGGCGCACCTGACCGAGGTCGTCGCTGGCCTGCCGCAAGGGGTCGAGACGGCGATCGGCGAAAACGGCCTGCGCCTGTCGGGCGGCCAGCGCCAGCGGGTGGCGATCGCCCGCGCGCTCTACAAGGACGCGCCGATCCTGATTCTCGACGAAGCGACGTCGGCGCTCGACAATGAATCCGAGCGCGCCGTGCAGGCCGCGCTCGACGCCCTGATGGCCGGGCGTACCACCATCGTCATCGCCCACCGCCTCTCCACCATCGAGCGCGCCGACCGCATCGTCGTACTCGACCAGGGCCGCATCGTCGAATCGGGCCGCCACGACGAACTGCTGGCCAAGGGCGGCACTTATGCCAACCTGTACCGGCTGCAGTTCCCGGAGGCGGCGTGAACGACGCTGTCGTGCGTACGCTGGTCATTTCGCCCAACTGGATTGGCGACGCCGTGATGGCGCAGCCGCTGCTGCAGCGTTTAAAACTGCGCGCACCCGGTCGCCCCATCGATGTGCTGGCGCCGCCGTCGGTGGCGCCGGTGTGGCGGGCGATGGCGGAGGTCGACCAGGTGCTGGAGACGCCGTTCCGCCACGGCGCCCTGCAACTCAAGCAGCGCTGGCAGTATGCGCGCCTGCTGCGCCAGCGCGGCTATGGCGACGCTTACGTGCTGCCCAACACGCTCAAATATGCGCTGATTCCGTGGCTGGCGGGGATCGCCCGGCGGGTCGGTTACAAGGGCGAAGCGCGCCATGGCTTGATCAATGTGATGCACCGCGACGATACGCCGCCGCGGCCGATGGTGGCGTTTTATGCGGCGCTGGCGGCGGACCCGCGCGCACCCTTGCAGGCAGCGCCGCGACCGCGCCTGCAGGCCAGCGCTGGCGCCATGCTGGCCGCAGCCGACCAGGCCGCTCTGGCGCCTGGCCAGGTGCTGGTGGTGTTTGCCCCCGGCGCCGAATTCGGCGGCGCCAAGCGCTGGCCGGCGGCCCACTTCGGTGCGCTGGCGCAGGCCCTGGTGGCCGCCCATCCAGCGATCAGGATTGCCATGCTTGGTTCACCGAAGGACCAGGCGGCGGGCGCCGAAGTACTCGATGCTGCCGGCGCCGCGCGCGCCAGCCTGATCAACCTGGCCGGCGCCACCAGCCTGGACGAAGCGATTGCCCTGCTGGCGCGCGCCGATGCGGTGGTGGCCAACGATTCCGGCCTGCTGCACATTGCCTCGGCGCTCAACCGGCCGGTGGTGGCGCTGTACGGTCCCACCGATCCCGATCACGCGCCGCCGCTGGCCGATGTGGCAGCCACAGTTTCACTGCGGCTGGCGTGCGCACCGTGCCGGCAGCGCGAGTGTCCGCTGGGTCATCACGACTGCATGCAACAGATGACGTCAGAACGGGTATGGAGCGCGCTGCGGCCGATGCTGCTGCGCCAAGCGTAGGGGCGACTGGCCAGTGCCGTCTCCCTGCCGCCGCGTGTGCCCCAGCGCCTCCCCCTCAATGCGCAAAATACAGCCCATGCAAATGCGCCAGATCGACCTGACTGGCCGGCTGCGACAGCGCCACCTTCCCGCTTTGCATCAGGTACACATGATCTGCCACCGCCACCGCGCGCGCCGTATTTTGTTCGACCAGGATGATGGTCCGTTTGCCGTCTTTTAAGCGCGCCAGAATCTCAAACAGTTCATTGACCACCAGCGGCGCCAGTCCCAGTGACGGCTCATCGATGATCAACAGCGCCGGATTGGACATCAAGCCGCGCGCCATCGCCAGCATCTGCGCTTCGCCGCCCGACAGCGATCCGGCCAGCTGGCGGCGCCGTTCGCGCAGGCGGGGGAACATGACGTAGGCTTCTTCCAGCCGCGTCGCCAGGTGCGCGCGCTGCGCCTTGGCGAACGCCCCCATCGTCAGGTTTTCTTCCACGCTCATGTCGCGAAATACCATGCGGCCTTCGGGGATCATCGCCACCGACAGGGCGGCCATGTCCCAGGTGCGCTTGCCTGACAAGTTGTGGCCATCGAGCGCAATGCTGCCAGCGCCGAGCGGCACCAGCCCCATGATGGCGCGCAGCAGGGTGGTCTTGCCGGCGCCATTCGGGCCGATGATGGTAGTGAGTTGTCCGCGCGCGGCGCTCAGGCTGACGTCCCACAACACATTGATGGCGCCGTAGCCGGCCCTGACATCGTTCAATTCGAGCATCGCCTGTTCCATCATGCCGCTCCCGTATAACTTTGAATCACTGCCGGATCGCGGAACACAGCGGCCGGCGCGCCATCGGCGATCAGCTGGCCAAAATTGAGCACTGCCACGCGCGGACACAGGCTGCTGATGGTTTCGATGTCATGTTCGATCATCACGATGCCGACATTAAACTGCGTATGCAGCTCGCGCAGCATGCCCATGAAGCGGCGTTTGCCGGTGGTCTCCAGGCCGGCCAGCACTTCGTCGAGCAGCAGCAGCTGCGGGTCGGTGGCCAGGGCCTTGGCCACCTCCAGTGCTTTTAATTCTGTCAGCGCCAGTTCGCTGGCGGCATCGCGGTCGGCCTTGGCGCTGAGCGAGGTGAAATCGAGGATTTCATCGAGTCGCTTGTGGTCGATGCGGCCGGTACCAAAACGCTGCGCCACCAGCAGGTTTTCGCGCACCGTCAGTTCGTGCATCGGTTGCGGCACCTGAAAAGTGCGGCCGATGCCCATGCGCGCGCGCTGGTACATGGGCGCGTGCAGGATATCGCGCCCGCCAAAGCGGATGCTGCCGGCAGTCGGCTGCACCAGTCCGGAAATGGCATTAAACAGCGTGGTCTTGCCAGCGCCATTCGAGCCGACCAGGCCAATCACGTCATTGCTGGCGATTTTCAGGGTGACGTCGTTGACGGCAGTCAGACCGCCAAAGCGCACCGAGACGTTGTGCAGTTCAAGCATGCGCTGCTCCCTTCGACTTCTTTTTCAGGTTCAGCAGCGACATCAGGCCGGACGGGCGCAGCACGATCATCGCCACCAGCAGCACCCCCAGCACCAGCTGGTGGCCGGTGGGCAGATAGCTTTTGAAGATCAGCTGGTCGGCCAGGTAGATCACCAGGGCGCCGATAACCGGACCGAGAATGGTGCGATAACCGCCAAAAATGGCAGCGACGATGGGCAGCGTGACCCACAGCGCGCTGAAGGCATAATCGGGTTCGATAAAATTGATGTAGTGCGAATTGACCGCACCGAACATGCCGGCAATGAAGGCGGACACCATCAACATGGCGGCTTTGAGCAGGGTGCTGTTGACGCCGACGACGCGGGTGGCGTCTTCGCTGTCGTGCATGGCGCGCAGGGCGATGCCGTAATAACTGCCGCGGATGCGCTGGTAAGTGAACGCGCACAGCACCACCAGCGTGAGCGCGATCAGATAAGCGCCCAGCTTGTTGCCGAAGTCGAAGCCGAACAGCACCGGAAAGCCGGGAATGCCGGCCACGCCACCGGCGCCGCCCGTCACGCTGGTCCATTCGGTGGCGAGGATGCGGAAGATATGGGCGTAAGCGAGGATGGCCAGCGCAAAGTACGGCCCGCGCAGGCGCAGCACGGGCAGCATGACAACCGATGCCAGCACCGCACCGACGCCGCCCAGCAGCACGCCGAGCAGCACCGGCACCCCCAGCTTGGCGGTGACGATCGCCGATACATACGCACCGATGCCGAAGAAGGCCGAGTGGCCGAAGCTGACCATGCCACCGAGGTTGCCCAGCAGGGCCCACGACAGGGCGACGCCACCGATGATGATGGCAGCGACGATCATGCTCATGATGTAGTTATTCGCGCCCAGTGTCAGTGGCACGACGACGTAGGCGGCCAGCAGCAGCAGGGCGATGGCAATGTTGTTCTTCATCCGCGCCTCCGGGCTGCGCCAAACAGGCCATTGGGCATCACGAACAGCACCAGCAGGAACAAGCCCATGCCAGCGAGTTCCTGCAGCGCCGAACTGGCCAGGGTGACGGTGAGCGCTTCGGCCACGCCGAGCAGCACGGCGCCCAGCAGCACGCCGGGAATCGAGCCGACGCCAGCGAGCACGGTGATGATAAACGCCTTGACGGTCAGGGCGCCGCCGTAAGCCGGTTGAATCACGCCATAGCTAAACAGGGCGACGCCGGCAAACGCTGCCAGCACGCCGGCGACGATGAAGGACACCAGCTCGGTTTTGCCCGGATCGATGCCCATCAATTTGGCGGCGTCGCGGTTGCTGGAGACGGCGCGCACGGCGCGCCCATACCAGCTGCGCGAGAGCCACCACCACAGCGCCACCATCAGCACGATGGCCACGCCAAAGAAAATCAGTTCGCTGCGCATGCTGTAGAAGGGACCGACGACGAAGGCTTCCTGCAGCCAGGTCGACGACGTCGAGCGGACGTCGGCGTGCCACACCAGCAGGATCAGGTTAGTGAGGATGACGCCGATGCCGTAAGTGAGAATCAGCGAATTGATTTCGCGGTCCTGCTTGATGCGGCTGACCACCGCATACACCAGCGCCGCCGCCGTGCACACCACCAGCAGCGCAATCGGGATGGCGAACATGGGCCCCAAACCGAGGCCCGATTCGACCGCGTAGGCGATGTAGGCAGCCAGCAGTACCAGCTCGCCGTGCGCCAGGTTGATCACCTTCATGGTGCCAAACACCAGCGCCAGGCCGAGCGCGATCAGGGCGTAAGAGCCACCCTGCAGCAGGCCTGAATACAGGGCCTGCAAAATCAGTTCAGTCATGTCGTCTTCTTTTCGTCAGCTGGTATGAATACGCTGCGCTTACCAGGGGGTGGCCGGATAGGCCATCTTGCCGGTGGCCGTTTCTTTCGGCCACACGATGACGATTTTCTTGTCCTGGTGCTGCCCCATACGGTGGATGAAGTTGGGATTGTCGCCATTGGCGCCGAACTGCACGCGGCCGATCAGGGTCTCGCGGTCGGTCTTGCGCATTTCGTCGACGATGCCACCTTTTTTCAGCGTGCCCTTGTCGGCAGCGCGGGCGATCGCTTCAAACAGCAGCATCGATTGGACGTAGCCGAACTGGCCCAGGTAATCGGGCTCTTTCTTGTACAGCGCTTTATAGGTATCGGCAAACGCCTTGCCGTCGGCGGTCTTGAATTCGGCCGGGAAGGGCAGCAGGGCAGTGCCGTACACATTGGGCATCAGGTCAGGAAAATCAGCCGCCATTTTAGGCGTCGCCAGTGACCACACGCCGACCATCGCCTTGACGTTCGGTTTTAACACGCGGGCGGCGCGCAGGATGCCAACATAATCGTTTTCGTAGCCGACCATGGCGATCACTTCGGATTTGTCCTGCAGCTTGACCTTGTTGATAATCGGCTTGAAGTCAGTGATGGCGGGATCGAAGCTGTGCATGGCCACCTTGACACCCTTGGCGGCCAGCGATTTTTCGACATCCTTGGCCAAACCCGAAGTGGCATCCTTGGTCGAGTAGATGATCGACACCGATTTGGCGGCCACCTCGGTGAGCATGCCGACCATGGCTTTTTCGTAGCCGGCCGAGTTATTGATGCGGAAAAAAGTCTTGCGCCCGGCTGATACCAGGGCGTCGTCGACGCCGCCCGAGGTGACGTACACCATCCCCAGCTTGTTGGCGGCGTCCGAGGCGGGCGAGATGTTATTGCTGCCATAGCCGCCGGTGATCGCCACTACGCCGTCGCTGGCGAGCTTTTCGACGGCAGCGATGGCCTTGGCCGGCGCCGATTCGTCATCGATGGTGACGATCTTGATGGTGTGCTTGCCATTGGTTTTATTAAAAACCTCGGCAGCGACCATGATCCCTTCCTGCATGCCGGCGCCGACCCGCGCTAGTGAACCGGTCAGCGGCAATTCGGCGCCGACCTTGATTTCTTCGGCACCGGCGTTGAAACTGAAGGCTGTCGCCACCAGTGCGGCCAGGGCGGCCTGCTTGATCGTGTGCTGCATCGTGTGCTGCATCGTGTGCTTTAACGTCTGCTTCATCGTGCGCTTCATCGTGTCTCCTCGATTGTGGTTGTCAGGGATTGCTGTCTATTTGTGCTGTACTTAATTCGGCTGCCAGTGCTTTCAACCGGCCTTTCAAAATCTTCCCCGTCGCTGCCGCTGGCAGCGCCGCCATGATGATGATCTGGCTGGGGCATTTATACGGCGACAGGTGCTGCGCCAGATGCGCGCGCAAGGCGTCGACCGACGGTGCATGCGCCGGATCAGCCTCCACGAAGGCCACCACTTCTTCGTTGCCGCCAGCGATGGCGCGTCCCACCACCGCCGATTGCGCCACGCCCGGGCAGGCATTGAGCGCCGTCTCCACTTCCAGCGGGTAGACATTAAAGCCGGAGCGGATGATCAGTTCCTTGGTGCGGCCAACGATGAACAGGGCGCCATCGGCGTCCTGCCGCGCCATGTCGCCCGTATTGAGCCAGCCGCCGTCGCGCATGGTGGCCGCCGTCAGCGCCGGTTCCTGATAATAGCCCTTCATGACGTTCGGCCCGCGCACCCATAGTTCGCCGGCCACGCCGGCGTCGACGTCGACCCCACCGGCGTCAACGATGCGTACGGCCACGCCAGGGATGACGGCGCCCACCGACGTGTCGCGGCGCGGCGCATCGAGGCGGGTCTGGCTGATGGTGGGCGACGACTCCGTCATGCCGTAGCCGTTATGCAGTGGCATGCCAAATACCTGTTCGACCTGCGTCTTTAACACCGGGTCGAGCGGCGAGCCGCCAGCGTACAAAAAGCGCAGATCGCTGGCCGCCAGCGCCGGTGCGGCGTCGCTCAATTCGAGCAGGCGCGCGTACATGGCCGGTACCCCCTGCAAAATGGTCAGGCGTGCGTCGACGATCGCGCGCAGCATGGCGCGTGCGGAAAAACGCGGCGCCAGGTACAGGCAGGCGCCAGCGTACAGGGTGCCGAGCATCACCGAAGCGAGGCCGTAGACGTGCGAGATGGGCAGCACACCGTAGGCGCGGTCGGCCGGACTGAGGCCGCGCAGGGTGCTGGAAACGGCGGCGGTGAACAGCAGGTTGCGGTGGCTGAGCATCACCGCTTTCGGGTGGCCGGTGGTGCCGGTGGTGTAGATCAGCGCCGCCACTTGGTCACTGGAAGCGTCCACCGGCTCGGGCGTGCAGTCGCGGTTGAGCGGACCGATCGCCAGTGCGCCTTCTTCCAGCGCGCCGGCGCGCTCGGCGTGCTGGCGCGCTTCCGGCGATGCCGCCACTGTGTAGAGCACGCGCCGCGCACCGCAGTGGGCGCGGATATTGGCCACTTCGGCGGGCGACAGCCGGGCGTTGACGTTGACGATCCAGGCGTCGAGCTCGGCGGCGGCAAAAATCAGTGCCACCTGGGCCAGGCAGTTTTCGCCCACCACCATCACGCGGTCGCCGCCGCGCACTTCCAGCTGGCGCAGCAGGGCGGCGTGGGCGTCGACCGCGGCAGCGAGCTGCTGGTAAGTGGTGGTGACCGCGCCATCGTGCAGGGCCGGCGCAGACGGGCTGGCCGCCGCGCGCGCCCGCACGATGGCGCTGATGCGATCGGGCAGGCTGGCCAGCAGCGCCGCCGTGTCGATGACGTCAGCGGCGTTCATCAACCGCGCGCCGCCTTGATCATGTTGCGGGCGATGACGATTTGCTGGATTTGCGAGGTGCCTTCGTAAATGCGGAACAGGCGCACATCGCGGTAAAAGCGCTCGGCTGCATATTCGCTGATGTAACCGGCGCCACCGTGAATCTGCACCGAGCGGTCGGCCACGCGGCCGCACATTTCGGAGGCGAACAGCTTGCAGCAGGACGCTTCGGTGGAGACGTCGTCGCCATTGTCACGCTTGCGGGCGGCATCCTGCACCATCGATTTGGCGGCATAGATTTCGGCCTTGGAGTCGGCCAGCATGGCCTGGATCAGCTGGAATTCGGCGATCGGCTGGCCGAACTGCTTGCGTTCGAGGGCATAGCGCAGGGCGTCATCGAGCATGCGTTCGGCGGCGCCGACGCAGACGGCGGCGATATGCAGGCGGCCCTTGTCGAGCACCTTCATGGCAGTCTTGAAGCCGACGCCCTCCTTACCGCCAATGATGTTCGACGCTGGCACCCGGCAGTTGTCAAAGATGACGTCGCAGGTATGCGCGCCCTGCTGGCCCATCTTCTTGTCGATTTTACCGAGCGACAGGCCGGGGGTGTCCTTCTCGACGATGAAGGCCGAGATGGCGCCGGCGCCGCGCAGGGTGGGGTCGGTGCGCGCCATCACCGTGAAAATCGACGCTTCCGGCGCATTGGTGATGTAGCGCTTGGAACCGTTGATGATGTAGTGGTCGCCGTCGCGCACGGCGCTGGTGCGCAGCGACGCCGCGTCCGACCCGGAACCGGCTTCGGTGAGGGCGAACGAGCCGATGATGTCGCCGGCTGCCAGCTTCGGCAGGTAATACGCTTTCTGCTCCGGCGTGCCATCGATGACGATGCCCTGCGAGCCGATGCCATTGTTGGTGCCGATCAGCGAGCGGAAGGCGGGCGAGGTGCGGGCGATTTCAAAGGCCACCCGCACTTCTTCTTCCATGGTCAGCTCGAAGCCGCCGTACTGCTCGGGGATCGACAGGCCGAACAGGCCCAGTTCGCGCATCTGGGCGACGATGGCCGGCGGGATGGTGTCGGTTTCGGCGACCGTGTGTTCGGCCGGAATCAGCACTTCGCGCACGAAGCGGGCAATGCTGTCCAATAAAATCGAGAGGGTTTGTTCGTCACGGATCATGGTGGGTGTGAGCGCCTAGCGGCGCCCCAGGTTGGTTTCAATTTGTTTGACGAGGGCGACCAGGCGGGGACCGAGCTCGCCCACCAGCTTGTCGCGCGAGAACAGAAAGGCCGGGCCGCCGCAGTTAAACGCCAGCAGCTGTTCGCCATCGGCGCTGAAGATCGGCACGCCGACCGCGTGGACATCGCTCTGCCATTCGCCGGCGGAGAGGCAAAAGCCGAAGTCCTGGTAATCCTTGTAGGCCTGCTCGATGCCGGCGCGGATGCGCGGCCAGCGCTGGCCATCCTGCTGGCGCACGTGATCGAGCAGATAATCGCGCTCGCCCTGCGGCAGCACGCACAGCAGCGCCTTGCCCATGGCAGTGGTGGCCAGCGGGATGCGCGAGCCGATGTCGAGCCGCAGGGTGACGTTGGCGCTGCTGCGGCAGGTTTCGATGTAGACCATGTTGAGGCGGTCGCGCGTGCCCAGCGACACCGAGGCCTGGGCGTATTCGGCCAGCTCCATCATCGGCGCACGCGCCAGCGCGCGCACGTCCAGGCTCGAGAGCATGCGGTAGCCCAGCGCCAGCACACCGGCGCCCAGCCGGTACTTGGCCTGGCGCTCGGAGTAATTCAGGTAACCCAGTTTGGTCAGGGTATACGTCAGGCGCGAGATGGTCGGCTTGGGAATGCCGCAGCGGCGCGCCAGTTCGGCGTTGGTGAGGAACTGGTCACCGGGACGAAAGCAGCGCAGCACCTCGAGGCCGCGCGCGAGTGCGTTGACGAACTGGCGGTCCTTGTTGTGGTCCTGGTCACCCTGGTTACCTTGCTCACCGCCTTCGCCCCCTGCGCCGTTGTCGGCGCGGTAGTCCGGTACTTTGATCTCCGCTGCCATGCTGTTGACCTTGCCTAGAATGCATTGCGCCCCAGTGTGAACCGGGCGGGCAGGCGCGTCAACCGAAATTCGAAATGGCAGTTCGCACAGCGGAACAAAATTATTCTGTGTGGAAATGTTGTTTCCACGACTCAAAGCGCATTTTTCACTAGCGGTGGTTGCGTTTCCTCATGGTATTCTTTCGAAATCAAAAAATTTGGCCGCGTTTTGCCCATGGGGGCAAGCCAGCGGCCCGACCATAAAACGGAGAAGAATATGTCTTTCCTTGATCGCGATCGTACCATCGCCGGCCCCGGATTTTCGCGCTGGCTGGTGCCGCCCGCCGCCCTCGCCATCCACCTGTGCATCGGCATGGCCTATGGTTTTTCGGTGTTCTGGCTGCCCCTGTCGAAAGCCATCGGCATTACCAAGTCGATCGCCTGCGCGCCTGAACTGACCTTGATGGCGCAGATCATGTCGGCCGACTGCGACTGGAAAATCTCGATGCTGGGCTGGATGTACACGCTGTTCTTCGTCTTCCTCGGTTCGTCCGCCGCCCTGTTCGGCGGCTGGCTCGAACACGCCGGCCCGCGCAAGGCTGGCGTTGTCTCGGCCATCTGCTGGTGCGGCGGCATGCTGATCTCGGCCATCGGCATCAAGACCCACCAGATCTGGCTGATGTGGCTCGGTTCCGGCGTGATCGGCGGTATCGGCCTGGGACTGGGCTATATTTCGCCCGTCTCCACCCTGATCAAATGGTTCCCGGACCGCCGCGGCATGGCCACCGGTATGGCCATCATGGGCTTCGGCGGCGGTGCCGTGATTGGCGCACCGCTGGCCAACAAGCTGATGACCTACTTTGCCACCCCCACCTCGGTCGGCGTCTACGAGACCTTTTTGACCATGGCGGCGATTTATTTTGTCTTCATGATGGCCGGTGCGCTCGCTTACCGTGTGCCGGCGAATAACTGGAAACCGGCCGGCTGGACCCCTCCCGTGCGCCAGACCGGTAACGCCATGATCACCCAGCGCCATGTGCACGCCAGCCGCGTGTGGGGGATTCCCCAGTTCTGGCTGCTGTGGGCGGTGCTGTGCCTGAACGTCACCGCCGGCATCGGCATTCTTGGCATGTCCTCGCCGCTGATCCAGGAAGTGTTCGGCGGCCAGCTGCTCGGTCTTCCCGCCGGCACCTCGTTTGGTACCCTGACACCGGCGCAGCTGGCCCAGACGGCCGCCATTGCCGCCGGTTTTACCGGTCTGCTGTCGCTGTTTAATATCGGCGGCCGGTTTGTGTGGGCCTCGTGCTCGGACTTCCTCGGTCGCAAAAACACCTATTTTGTGTTCCTCGGCCTGGGCCTGGCGCTGTACGCCGCCATCCCGACCATGGCCCACAGCGGCCAGCTGGCCCTGTTTGTCGCCTTTTTCTGCGTCATCCTGTCGATGTATGGCGGCGGCTTTGCCACCATCCCTGCCTACCTGGCCGACCTGTTCGGCACCCAGATGGTGGGCGCCATCCACGGCCGCCTGTTGACCGCCTGGTCGGTGGCCGGCGTGTTCGGTCCGATCCTGGTGACCGGTTTCCGCGAGTACCAGATCGCCGCTGGCGTGCCGAAGGCGCAGGTCTACGACACCACCATGTATGTGCTGGCCGGCCTGGTGGCGCTGGGCTTTCTGTGCAACCTGATGGTCCGTCCGATCGCCGACAAGCACTTCATGAGCGAGGCCGAACTGGCCGGTGAAAAGCAGCGCGCTCACGAGCGCCTGGCCAGCGCCAGCGCCAGCAATGGCAATGCGGGCAATGCGGGCAATGCGGCAGTGGCCGTCAGCAGCGGCACCACCTCGCCGCTGGTGGTCGCCTTTGCGTGGGCCGCGGTTGGCATCCCGCTCGCGTTTGGTATCTGGACCACCCTGCAAAAGGCAGTGACGCTGTTCCAGTGATGGATAGAACCTGACCACGGTCAGGTTTGCGCGAATCACAGCGTTGTTTCGATGGTCAGAAGGGGCCGGGGCGCAGCACCCGGCCCCTTGCATTTGGCGGCTATGGCACAATCACGGCATGTCTGATAAATCTTCCCTGCGCCCGACGCTGTCGTGCGCGAGCGCCGCTCTCACCCATGAAGTCGAGGTCATCGATGAGCGCGGGCGCCGCTCCACCATTGCCATTCCGGCCGAACGCCCGCTCACCATCTACGTCGACAAGCGCGAGCTGGTCACCCTGATGACGCTCGGTGGCGCGCCCGAAGCGCTCACTCTCGGCTATCTGCGCAACCAGCGCCTGGTGCGCAACGTCGATGAAATCGAATCGGTGCAGGTCGACTGGTCGGTCGATGCGGTTGCCGTGGTCACCCGCAACGGCATCGCCGATGTCGAGGCGCGCACCGCCAAAAAAGTCGTCACCACCGGTTGCGGTCAGGGCTCGGTGTTTGGCGGCCTGATGGACGAAATCGAGCAAATCTCGCTGCCGGCGGCGGCGCGCCTGTCGCAGGCGGTGATCTACACCATCGTCGATACCATCCGCACCCAGAACTCGATCTACAAGCAGGCCGGCTCGGTGCACGGCTGCGCGCTGTTTTCCAGCAGCGGCGAGCTGCTGCACTTTTTTGAAGATGTGGGCCGCCACAACGCCGTCGACGCCATCGCCGGCCGCATGTGGCTCGAAGACATCGATGGCGGCGACAAGGTGTTTTATACCACCGGCCGCCTGACGTCCGAGATGGTGATGAAAGGCGCGCAGATGGGCATTCCCTTCCTGCTGTCGCGCTCTGGCACCACCCAGATGGGTCATATGGTGGCTGAACGGGTCGGCATGTCGCTGCTGTCGCGCTGCTCGGGCAAGCATTTTCTGGTGCTGACGGGGCAGCAGCGCATTGAATTTGACAGCAGCCTGCTCGATCCGGCGCTGCGCCCGCTGGCCGCGGCTGACCACCGTTAATGAATCTGTTCGATGCGGTCAAGGGTGCGTTTGCCCTGTTTTTGGCGGGCGACGCCGCCCTCTGGCGCATCATCTGGATATCCCTGAAAACCTCGCTGGTCGGCCTGCTGCTGGCAGCGCCGCTGGCGGTGGTGGCTGGCTACGCCATTGCCGCCCACCGTTTTCCAGGCCGGCGCGTGGTGATCTGGCTGGCGCAGGCGGCGCTGTCGCTGCCGACCGTGCTAATTGGCTTGCTGCTGTATTTGCTGCTGTCGCGCCATGGTCCGCTCGGTTCCCTGCAGTGGCTGTTTTCGCAGCCTGGCGTGATTGCCGGCCAGTTCGTCATCGCCATGCCGGTGCTGCTGGCGTTCACCCTGGCGGCAGTGCAGGCGGCCGATCCGCGCTACGCCGAAACGGCGATCGCCCATGGCGCCTCGCCGTGGCGGGTGATGCTCACGGTGCTGCACGAAGTGCGCTTCGGCGTGATGGCTGCCATCATCAGCGGCTTTGGCCGCGTCATTTCCGAAGTGGGCTGCGCCCTCATGGTGGGCGGTAACATCGCCGGCGAAACGCGCACCATCACCACCGCCATCGCGCTCGAGACCAGCAAGGGCGAATTCGCCCAGGGCATTGCGCTCGGTATGGTGCTGGTGGCCATTGCGCTGTTGATGAATGGCGCCCTGATGCTGTTGCAGGGCGACGCCCACGCCGCCCGGGGGCGCCTGTGAGCGCGCTGCTGGTGATCGAGCAGCTGCGCAAGCGCTTCGGCGAGCGCACCCTGTTCGATATCGACCGCTTCACCATCGCCGCCGCCAGCGCGTATGCGCTCACCGGCGTCAATGGCGCCGGCAAGAGCACGCTGCTGCGCATCCTGGCCGGCCTCGAACCAGCGCAGGCGGCGGTGGTGCGCTTCAACGGCCAGGCGCTGGCGCTGTCTCCCTATCCGGCCGCATTGCGCCACGCGGTGGCGTATGTACACCAGCATCCGATCATGTTTTCTACCAGCGTCGCCCACAACATCGGCTACGGCCTGCTGGCGCGCGGGCTTGGCCGTCAGCAGGTACAATCGGCGGTCGACGAAGCGATGGCCTGGGCTGGCGTCGAGCACTTGCGCGGCAGCGATCCGGTGAGCCTGTCGGGCGGCGAAAAACAGCGGGTGGCGCTGGCGCGCGCACGCGTGCTGCGGCCACGCCTGCTGCTGCTCGACGAACCGACTTCGAACCTCGACGGTGCCGCGCGCGAGCAGGTGATCGCCCTGATTCCCACCCTGATTGCCACCGGCTGCAGCGTTGTCATGGCCTGTCACGACCCTGACCTGATTGGCCTGCCGGGGGTGCAGCGTATCAAGCTGCGGGATGGCCAGATCGAATTTCGCTAAACTGTTTTACCTTTTGATTTTTGAGTCATTCACCCAAAGGAGCACCCATGAAACGCCGTAGCCTGTTCGCCCTGTTGATCGCCGCCGCCATTATTTCGCCGCTGGCCAGCGCCGCCGAGCCGATGGTGATCCGCATGTCGACCACCACCAGCACCGACAATTCCGGTCTGCTCGGCTGGCTGCTGCCGGCGTTTGAAGCAAAGACCAATACCAAGGTCAATGTCATCTCGGTCGGCACCGGCAAGGCGCTCGAACTGGGCAAGAACGGCGACGTCGACGTCACCCTGGTGCATGCGCGCGCCGCCGAAGACAAGTTCGTCGCCGATGGCTGGGGCATCGACCGCCGCGACGTCATGTACAACGATTTCATTGTCGCCGGCCCGGTCAGCGACCCGGCCCGCATCAAGGGCAGCAAGGATGTGCTGCTGGCGTTCCGCAAAATTCACGACAGCGGCGCCAAGTTCATTTCGCGCGGCGACAACTCCGGCACCGACATCATGGAAAAGGCGTACTGGAAGTCGGCGGGCGTCAATCCGGCCGGCGCCACCTACATCTCCGCCGGCCTGGGCATGGGCGAAGTGCTCAATATGGCAGCCGAACTGCAAGCCTACACCCTGACCGACCGCGCCACCTATGGCGCCTACAAGGCCAAAACGGGGCTGGAAGTGGTGGTCGAGGGCGACAAATCGATGTACAACCCGTACGGCATCATCGCCGTCAACCCGGCCAAGCATCCCGGCATCAATTACAAGGGCGCCAGGCTGCTGATCGACTGGATCACTTCGACCGAAGGGCAGGCGCGCATCGCGTCGTTCAAGCCGGCCGGCCAGCAGCTGTTTTTCCCGACGGCGAAGTAAGTACAGGCGCCCACCGCGGCGCTGCCGGCGCCGGCGGCGCCGGCTGGACAGGGACCAGTACAACTGTAACGGATGTGCGTCAACATCGGGACGTGGATCGGCTATACTTGTAAAATTGCAATAGCGGCGGCGCCACACTGCGCCAGCCAGACCATGAGCGCGGCCCCAACCTTTGACCTGCTTGACCAGCTGCACACCAGCGCACGTTCGCGCGTGCTGCGTGCGCGCGGTCGCGACGGCGCTGCGCTGATCGTCAAACAGCCGAACCAGGAATTCCCCTCGTTCCAGGACCATGCGCGCTTTCGCCGCGAATTCGAGATCGCCCGGCGCTGCGCCCACCCGGGCGTGGTGCTGCCGCTGTCACTGAGCCAGGCCAACGGCCACTGGACCATGGTGCTGGCCGATATCGGCGGCATCGCCCTCGACAAACTGCTGCGCCGGCGCGCCCTGACGGCTGGCGAATTTTTCGATATCGCCGTGCAGCTGTGCGACGCCGTCGACACCGTCCATGCGCGCGGCGTGATCCACAAGGACATCAACCCCTCGAACCTGGTGTGGAATGCCGACACGCGCCAGCTGCAGCTGATCGATTTCGGTATCGCCAGCGAGCTGCCGCAGGAGGCCCAGCGCATCGTCCACCCGCATGCGCTCGAAGGCACGCTGGCCTACATGGCGCCGGAGCAGACCGGCCGCATGAACCGCCTGCTCGATTACCGCGCCGACCTGTACGCCATCGGCGCCACCCTGTATGCGCTGCTGGCCGGGCAGCCGCCGTTTGTCGCCGTCGACGCGATGGAGCTGATTTACTGCCATATCGCGCGGGCGCCCGACTGGGATGTGCCGGCGCTGCAGGTGCTGCCGCACGGCTTGCTGGCGATCCTCCAGCGCTTGCTGGAGAAAGACGCCGAGCGCCGGTACCAGAGCCTGCGCGCCCTCAAGGAAGACCTCGAAGCATGCCGCGACGGGCGCAAATCGCAGCCGGCGCGCCTGGCTGACCGCAGCGCGCGCTTCGTCATGCCACAGGGCCTGTACGGTCGCCAGGCCGAGCTGGCGACCTTGATGGCGGCGTTCGAGCGCGTCGCTGCTGGCAGCACCGAGCTGCTGCTGGTGGGCGGTTATTCGGGCATCGGCAAGTCGGCCCTGATCGCTGAAGTGCACAAGCCCATCGTGGCGCGCCGCGGCGTGTTTTTGGCCGGTAAATTCGATCAGTTCCGCCGCGACGTGCCCTACGCCAGCCTGCTCGAAGCGCTGCGCACGCTGGTGCAGCAGCTGCTCGGTGAACCGGAAGCGCAGCTGGCCGCGCGCCGGCGCCAGCTGCAGGCGGCGCTGGGCGACGACCTGGCAGTGGTGGTCGAACTGCTGCCGGAGCTGGCGCTGGTGGTGGGCGCGCAGGCAACGCTGGCGCTTGAGCCGGCACCTGAGCTGGCGCCTGAGCTGGCACCTGAGCTGGCACAGGCACGGCTGGCGCGCGTACTGCCGGCCTTTATCGATGTCTTCAAGGCCCCCGGCCAGCCGCTGGTGGTGTTCCTCGACGACCTGCAATGGGCTGACGGGCCCACCCTGCGCATGCTCGATGTGCTGGCGCGCCGCCCGAGCGCCGACGGCGGCGGCCATCTGCTGCTGATCGGCGCCTACCGCGACAACGAGACCCCGCCCAGCCATCCTTTGCATACCCTGCGCGCGCGCCTCGAACACGACGCGGTGGCCGTTGCCGTCATCGCACTGGCGCCGCTGTCGACGGCGCAGGTGGCGGCCTTGCTGAGCGACGCCCTGCGGGTCGAGCTGTCCCTGTGCGCGCCGCTGGCCGCGCTGTGTCACCGTAAAACCGGCGGCAACCCGTTTTTTCTGAACCAGTTTTTGCAGGCGATCGCCGAACAGGACCAGCTGCGCTACGACGCCGCTGGCGACTGCTGGCAGTGGGACCTGGCCGCCATTCAAGCGCGCCACACCACCGACAATGTGGGCGACCTGCTGGCAGCGCAAATTCGCCGCCTGCCGGCGCCCGCCTGTTCGCTGCTGCAGCTGGGCGCCTCGATCGGCAGCCGTTTCGACCTGGCGACGCTGGCGGTGGTGGCGGAACTGACGCCGCAGGCGGCGCAGGCGGCATTGTGGCCGGCCCTCGAAGCGGGGCTGGTGCAGCCGCTCGATGGCGGCTACAAATATCTGCCACGCGCGCTGGACCAGGACCAGGACCAGGACCAGGACCAGGACCAGGACCAGGACCAGGACCAGGACCAGGACCAGGACCAGGACCAGGACCAGAACCAGAACCAGCAGCCAGGCAGCGCTGACCACCATGGCGTCGCCTACCGCTTCCTGCACGACCGCGTGCAGCAGGCCGCCTATCTGCTGGCCGCGCCGGGCGCGCGCGCCGCCCGCCATCTCAGTATCGGCCGGATGATGCTGGTCCACGCCACACCGGCGCAACGCCACGATCAGCTGTTTGCCATCGTCGAGCAGATCAACGCCGGCCGCAGCCTGATCGATGACGTCGATGAACGGCTCGAACTGGCGCGCTTGAACCACATGGCCGCCGTCAAGGCGCGCCGCTCGGCGGCGTTCGCGGCGGCTCTGGCCCACCACGACATCGGCCTGTCGCTGTTACCCGGCTCCCGCTGGCAGCCGTCCGCCCGCCATCACGGCCTGTGGTTCGAGCTGGCGCTGGGCGCGGCCGAAGCGGCCTACCTGTGCGGCGACTTCGCGATGGCCGAATCGTTCTACCCGCAGGTGCGCGCCGGCAGCGTCGACCGCCTCGAACACGTGCGCTGCATCGCCGTGCAGGCGCACCAGTACCAGCTGCAGGGTCGCCTGCTCGACGCCATCGCCGTCCAGCGCGAAGGGCTGGCATTACTCGGCTTTGTGGTGCCGGCCACCATTGACGAACTCAATGAAGAGGGCGAGCGCCAGTTTGCCGAGGTGCTGGCCAGTCCCACCCTGAACAGCAGCGCCGCCATCGACGCCCTGGTCGGCGCCGCCGATATGCGCGATACCGTCGCGGTGGCGGCCATGCAAATGATGCAGGGCCTGTGGATGGCCGGTTACTACGCCGGCCAGCAGCCCTTGTGCATGCTGATGATCATGTCGATGACGCGACTGTCGATCAAGCAGGGCAACAGCGATTTCACCGCCGTCGGCTACACCGGATTTGCCATGATCGAGGTGGTCAAGGGGCTCGATCCGCGCGCTGCGTACCGGTTTGGGGCGATGGCGGTGCGCCTGGCGCGCAGCCGCGCCAATCTGCAGACGCGCACCCTGTCGGCACTGATGTTTGGTGCCGCCACCAGCCACTGGACGCGGCACCTGCGCGACTCCGACGCCCTCTACGATGAAGCGTTCGGCTGGGCGCTGGAACTGGGCGACTTCGTCCAGGTCGGGGTGGTGGTGGCGGTGCGCGCCACCGACCGCATCATTCTCGGCGCTTATCTGCCCGACCTGCTCGACGGCGTGCGGCGCGATCTGCTGCTGATGCGCGCCAACGGCCAGCACGCCATGGCCGACTGCTGCGTCGCCGCCGCCGTGCAGCCGGTCAAGGCGCTGATGGGCTTGACCGTGGCCGACCCGGACGACGCCGACGGCCACTTCAGCGAAGCCGATTTCCTCGCCCGCTACGGCAGCTCGCAGCTGTATCAGGCGTATTACCTGCAGGGGCAGATTCGTAACGCCATGCTGTTCGACAGCGCCGATGCCGAGCCGCTCGCTGCCCGCCTGGAACTGGTCACGCGCATGATGCGCGGTCAGGCCAAGGTGTTCGACGCCACCTTCCATGCGGCCCTGATCTGGCTGCGCGCGCTGCGCGCTGAGCGCGACGACGACGAGCGTGCCACCATCGCAGCGCGGCTGGCGGCGCTGGTGGCGCAACTGGCCGGCTGGGCCGAACATGGCGGCGCCAACGTCGCCTGCCGTTATGTGCTGGTGCTGGCCGAACAGGCCCGGAACGCCGGCGACGTCGCCACCGCCGTGCGCGCCTACGGCCAGGCGGCCGACAGCGCCGGCGAAGCGGGCTATGTCAATGTGCAGGCGCTGGCCCACGAACTGTGCGCGCAGTTCTGGGTCGAGCAGGGGCAGCCGAAAGTGGCGGCGGTGTTTTTACGCGAAGCCATTGGCCGCTATCGGCAGTGGGGCGCGCATGCCAAGGTCACCGCCTTGCAGGCGTCGCCGCTGGCGCGGCTGGGGCGGGTGGCGCCGCTGGTGTCGGCCGCTGAACTGGCCAGCCACAGCGCCACCCTGACGGGCGCCGCCACCGTGCATGCCGGCGCTACCCTGCACGGCCCGGCCACGCTGGCGCGCGCCGCCGGCAACGAGGCGCTCGACCTGGCGTCGCTGCTCAAGGCCGCGCAGGCGCTTGGCAATGAAGTCGGACTCGGTGCGGTGCTGGGACGCCTGATGGCGATCGTCCGCGAAAACTCGGGCGCCCAGGTGGCGCGCCTGCTGCTGCGCGAGGGCGATGGCGACGACGCCGTCTGGCGCCTGGAAGCCGATATCGATGGTGAGCAGGTCAAGCTGCTGGTGGGACGTCCGGTCGATTTGCATGGCGGCGCCGATGCCGCGCTGCCGCTGTCGGTGCTGCGCTACGTGCTGCGCAGCGGCGCTGCCGTCATCGAAGAGCGCATCACCGAAGCGCCGCTGTTCGCCGCCGATCCGCATGTGCGCGCGCACGGCGCCCGCTCGGTGATGTGCCTGCCGATCCACCAGGGCGGCCGTCTCGACGGCTTGCTGTATCTGGAAAACCGCCTGGTGGAAGGCTGCTTTACCGAGGAGCGGGTGGAGTTTTTGCGCCTGCTGGGAGCGCAGGCGATGACCTCGATCTCGCATGCGCGCATGCATGACCGCCTGGAAGCGCGCGTGGCCGAGCGCACCGCCCAGCTGGAAGACGCCAACCGCAAACTGGCCACGCTGTCGGTGACGGACGCGCTGACCGGGCTGGCCAACCGCCGTCACTTCGACGAGGTGCTGCGGCGCGAGTGGGCGCGCTGCCAGCACGCCGACCTCGGCATCGCGGTGATCATGCTCGATATCGACTACTTTAAAAAATACAACGACCACTATGGCCACCAGGCGGGCGACGCCTGCCTGACGCGGGTGGCGGCGGCGCTGCAGGGCGCGCTGGGTCGCCCGGGCGACCTGGTGGCGCGCTACGGCGGCGAAGAGTTTTGCGTGGTGCTCACCGATGTCGACGGCAATGACGCCGCGCTGGTGGGCGAACACCTGCGCGCCGCCATCGATGCGCTGGGGCTGGAGCACGCGGCGGCGGCCACCGGCGTGGTGAGCATCAGCGTCGGCGTGGCGATGGCGCGGCTGGCCCCGAATGGCGCCGCTGATGGCTTGCTGCGCGCCGCCGATGACGCGCTGTACCGCGCCAAGGCGGCCGGGCGCAACCGGGTGGTCATGGCGCAGGCGCCGCTGCTGTCGGCGCACGGCAGCGTGTTCGAGGTCGCCGCCAGCGGGCTGATTGCCGCATCGACCATGTAGCAGCGGTTTGTTTTGGCGCTTTACCCGCTAACTCCGGAAAACCGCCAGCGCCGCCCTGAGCAAGCCATCGGCGCTGTCGACGCGATTGCCATCAATGGCCCAGCGCCACCCCAGGTAGTTGGCCAGATAGCGGCTGGCGACGCCGTTCAAATGGCTTAGCCAGCCCTTAAAACGGCTGTGATACCACGATAGTGACCTGTTCGGCCGAGATGCCACGCCGGCTGGCGACAGCGCCGCGCCGGCGCATAGGCCATGTCAAGTGTTTTGCACCTTTTTGCGATTCCAGTAAAAACGTCTGGTCGACTTCGACGATGCCCTGCAGGCAGCGCGGCCGGTCAAATTTCACCCAGTCGAGAAAACGGTGGCGCCATCGAAAAGGGTGCCAATGCGCTCGCCGTCAATCGAGTGGGCCATCGCCAGGCACACTTCCTCGCGCTCGTGCAGGCCAATGCCCGCAAGCGTCGTAACAGCCGGTCGAGGGCGGCGCGGTCCATGTCACTCTCCTGATTCATGGTGGGGTAACTTGAAGTCGCGCGCGAGAATGAAGTTCAATCGGTGTCCCGACTTTACGGGTAAAGCGCATTTATTTTTGCAATAAAAGTAATACAAGGCGCTTTCGATCATATCATTGCCGGTCGACTTCAATTTCTCGAAAGGCAATGATGCATTTCTTCCGCACTCACAGCCGCTGGCGCGCACCGCTGGCGGCGCTGGCCGCTGTTTTCCTGCTGCACACCAATGCGTTTGCGATCGAGCAGGCGAGCACGCTGGCGACGGCCAGCGGCACACTGGCTGGCACGCTGACGCTGCCCTCGAAGACTGCGCACGCGGCCGTGGTGTTGATCATTGCCGGCTCCGGCCCGACTGACCGTGACGGCAACAACCCGCTGGCGGCGCGCAACGATAACTTGAAGTTGCTCGCTGAAGGGCTGGCCGATGCCGGCTACGCCAGCGTGCGTTACGACAAGCGGGGCATCGGCGCCAGCGCGGCGGCCGGCCCGCGTGAAGCGGATCTGCGGTTTGATACCTATGTCGAGGATGCGGCCGGCTGGATCCGCATGCTCAAGGCGGATCCCCGCTTCGCCACGGTCAGCGTGATCGGCCACAGCGAGGGTTCGCTCATTGGCATGCTGGCCGCCCGGCGCGCCGGCGCCCGCGCCTTCGTGTCGATCGCCGGCGCCGGCCAGGGCGCGGCAGACATCCTGCGCGACCAGCTGGCCCGGCAGCTGCCCGCTGCCATGGCAAAGCAAGCCAATGCGGCACTGGCGCAGCTCGAACAGGGGCAGTTGACCGAGCAGTTTCCGTCGGCACTGGGCGCCTTGTTCCGGCCCAGTGTCCAGCCCTACCTGATCTCGTGGTTCAAATACGTCCCGACAACCGAGCTGAGCAAACTTGACGTGCCGGTCCTGATCGTCCAGGGCACCAGTGACGTCCAGGTGCTGGTCGCGCAGGCCGAGGCACTCAAGCGCGCCAGGCCCGCTGCCACACTGACGCTGATCGAGGGCATGAACCACCTCCTCAAACCGGCGTCGGCCGGCGAACCAGGCGCGTCGCTGGCGCCGCCGCTGGTACCGGCGATCGTCGATTTTCTCAACCTCACGTCCAAATAAAGCAGCGCAGCGGCTCGATCAACCCTCGCCCCGAAGCGGGTAGCGTGCGCTGCCCCGTCATCTGACGGCCCTCACTAATTCAAGATGACGTCGTACTGCTCCTGGTGATAGCTGGTCTCGACCTGCAGCGAAATGCGCTTGCCGATGAAGTCACCCAGCATGGCCAGGTGCTGTGATTCTTCTTCGAGGAACAGGTCGATCACTTCCTGCGACGCCAGGATGCGAAATTCGCGCGGATTGAACTGTTTTGCTTCGCGCAGCAGTTCGCGCAAGATCTCGTAGCAGATGGTGCGGCTGGTTTTGACCTGGCCCTTGCCGGCGCAGGCGGGACACGGTTCGCACAGGATGTGGGCGAGCGATTCGCGCGTGCGCTTTCTGGTCATTTCGACCAGGCCCAGCGCCGAAAAGCCGCTCACCGATACCTTGGTGCGGTCGCGCGACAAGGTCTTTTTTAGTTCGGCCAGCACGGCGCTGCGGTGCTCGGCGTTGTCCATGTCGATAAAGTCGAGGATGATGATGCCGCCCAGATTACGCAGGCGCAGCTGGCGGGCGATGGCGTGCGCCGCTTCCAGGTTGGTCTTGAAAATGGTGTCGGCAAAATTGCGCCCGCCCACAAAACCACCTGTGTTGACATCGATGGTGGTCATCGCTTCGGTCTGGTCGACGATCAGGTAGCCGCCCGATTTGAGGTCGACCCGGCGGCCCAGCGCGCGCAGGATTTCTTCTTCGACGCCATACAGGTCGAACAGCGGACGTTCGCCCGTGTAGTGCTGCAGGCGCGGCAGTTCGGTGGGGGTGTAGGCTTTGGCGAATTCGACCAGGTTGAGGTAGTTCTCGCGCGAGTCGACCTGGATGGTGGCGGTGTCGTCGTGGACGAAGTCGCGCAGCACGCGCTGGGCCAGGTTGAGGTCCTGGTAGAGCAGGCTGGTGGCCGGCTTGGTGCGCGCGCCGATGCAGATGGCGCCCCAGGTTTTGCGCAGGTAATCGACGTCAGCCTGCAGGTCGACGTCGCTCGCTTCTTCGGCCATGGTGCGCACGATGTAGCCGCCTTTTTCTTCCGCCGGCAACAGCGACTGCAGGCGGCTGCGCAGGATGTCGCGGTCGGCTTCTTTTTCGATCTTTTGCGAGATGCCGATGTGCTTGTCCTGCGGCAGATACACCAGCATGCGCCCGGCAATCGATATCTGCGTCGACAGCCGCGCGCCCTTGGTGCCGATCGGGTCCTTGATCACCTGGACGGTGAGCACCTGGCCGTCGAACAGCAGTTTTTCGATGGCGATGGGAGCAACGTTCTGGCCGTCGTGGGGACGCGCTTCCCAGATGTCGGCAACGTGCAGAAAAGCGGCCCGGTCGAGGCCGATATCGATAAAGGCCGACTGCATCCCCGGCAGCACCCGCACCACCTTGCCCAGGTAGACGTTGCCGGCCAGTCCGCGCGTGAGCGTGCGTTCGATGTGCAGTTCCTGCACCGCGCCTTGCAGCACCAGGGCAACCCGGGTTTCTTGCGGCGTAATATTGATTAGTATGTCTTCATTCATGCCCAGATGATACACGGCGCAGGCGCGCCAGCGCCAGTCGCCCCGCAGGTGCCAATCCCCCTCGAGGCGACGGTCGCTCAGAATCGCGGTTGCGTACACCAAAAAATCCTCGGCTTCGCCGAGGATTTTTATCTGAACAAGCCCGAAAAAAAGTAGGGGTTCACTTTTTTTCGATTTAGATAACGATGCCCGCCTTGCGCAGCAAGTTGGCCGTCTCAAACAGCGGCAGTCCCATGATGCCCGAGTGGCTGCCGTCGATATGTTCGACGAACAGCGCGGCGACACCCTGGATGCCGTAGCCACCGGCCTTGTCATACGGCTCCGGGGTGGCGCAATAGGCCTTGATGACGGCCGGCGACAGCTTGGCAAAGCGCACCTGCGAGACCTGGGTGAACTGCTCGGCCATGCCGTCGTAGTGGACGGCGACACTGGTGAGCACCTGGTGGGTGTTGCCCGACAGGCGAGTGAGCATGCGCGCCGCCTCCTCAGGATCGGCCGGTTTGCCGAGGATCTCGCCATCGATGGTGACGGTGGTGTCGGCCGCCAGCACGGGACGGGCACGCATGCGGCGCAATTGCACGCTGTTGAAGGCGAACGCCGCCTTTTCGCCAGCCACCCGCGCCACGTACACGGCCGGCGATTCGCCGGCGTGGGCGATTTCGGTGACGTCGGGGCCGCGTACGCAGTCGTTGCGCAGCAGCAGCAGCTCGAAGTCGACGCCCACCTGGCGCAGCAGTTCACGCCGCCGCGGGCTGTTGGAGGCCAGATAAATTTTATTGTCGAGCATTCTCATTACGGCATTCCTCAGAAGCAATACCGCACAATATATCAAGAACGGGTATTTGCAATACCAAAAAACACTTTGAAACAGTTAGTGTTGGTGGAATTTGGCCTGTGCTGTCGCTTGACCATTGGTTTAGCGGCAAACCACGGCCTTACACCCGGTGGTAAGGGTGGTGTTGGGTGATCGACCAGGCCCGATACAGTTGCTCGGCCAGCATTACCCGGACCATGCCATGTGGCAGCGTCATGCTGGAAATACGGATCAAGCCTTCCGCCTTGGCCTTCAGGCCCGGATCGAGGCCGTCGGCGCCGCCGATCAGCAGCGCCGTGTCACCACCGTCGAGTTGCCACGCCTGTAATTGTTGCGACAAGCCGACGCTGGTCAGATCGCGCCCCCGTTCATCGAGGGCGATGATGCGCACGTTCTTCGGCAACACGGCCTCAATGCGCTCGCGTTCGAGCGCCATGGCAGTGGCCGCCGTCTTGCTGCCCGAACGCTCGACCGGCTTGATTTCCTTGAGCACGATGCGCAGCTCGGGTGGCATGCGCTTGCTGTACTCGGTAAATCCCGTCTCGATCCAGGCCGGCATCTTGTGGCCCACCGCAACGATCAGCAACTGCATAACGCTGCCCGCTTATTCGTCGACCGCTTTCTTGACGGTCCGCTTGATGACCTTTTTCTCCGGCACGGCGTCGGCTGGTGCCGCCTTGGCCCGCACGCGTTTTGGCGGCAACTGCTTGAGCGCTTCGACCGCGGCCAGTTCGGCCTTGGCCGGTGCCACCTTGACGGTCTTGCCAACGGCTTTCGAGGCGGCCTTTTTGGCAGCCGGTTTTTTGACGGCCGGACCCTTCAGGGCGGCGTCTTTTTTCGGTGCGGCTTTCTTGGTCGCGGCCTTGGCGGCAGGCTTGGCCGCCGGGTTGCTGGTGCGCGATTCCTTGATCGGCTTGACCACCGGTGCGGCCTGGGTCGAGGTCAGGTGCTTCGACTGCGCTTTTGGCAGTGCAGCGTCGAGGCCTTCGGCAGTGGTCTTGCGCTTGGCAGCGCCCAGCTTGACGGGCTTGTCGCCCCAGATTTCTTCCAGCCGGTAGTAGGAGCGAATTGCCGGTTGCATGATGTGGACGATCATGTCGCCCAGATCGACCAGTACCCACTCACCGGTGTCCTCGCCTTCCATGCCGATGACGTCGCCGCCGGCTTCCTTGACCTTGTCACGCACCGAAGCGGCCAGCGCCTTGGTTTGGCGGTTGGAGGTGCCGGAGACGACGGCGATGCGGTCGAACAGGCTGGTCAGGTGGACCGTGTCGTACACGTTGATGTCCTGGCCCTTGACGTCCTCGAGCGCGTCGACGACCAGGGCTTGCAGTTTTTTGATATCCATTTAGTTCTTATAGAGGTGATGTTGTTGAATGTAGTCTAGCACTACCGGCGGGATCAGCGAGCCGGCCAGTGGCCCGGCCTGATCGTCACCGTGCAATGCTGCACGAATCTGGGTGGCGGAGATATCCACTGCCAGCGCCGGGGCCAGAAATACCCGGCCCGACGGGGTGGTACGAAGCTGTTCCAGGCTCCCCTGGCGTACCGAAATTTCTTGTGCCACCAATGCCGGCAGGCTGGCCGCAGCCAGGCTGTAACCGGGGCGCGCAGCCACGCCGATGTGGGCGTAATCGAACAGCCGGCGCCAGTCACGCCAGCTGTCGAGATGCTGCAACTGGTCGGCGCCCATCAGGAACACCAGTGATACCTGCGGTCCCAGTTCGGCGCGCACCTGTCGCAGGGTGTCGATGGTGTAGCTGGCGCCGGCCCGTGCCATTTCCTGGCGGTCGATCACCATCGGCAGGTGCGCAGCGTCAAACGCCAGCGTCAGCATGGCGACGCGGTGTTCGGCGGCAGCATGCAGGGGCGCCTTCTGGTACGGGTTACCGGCCGGGATGATGCGCAATTGATTTGGCGCCAGCAAATCGGTGAACAACTGTGCCAGCGCGACGTGGCCGGCGTGCACCGGGTCGAAGCTGCCGCCCAGCAGTGCGACGCAGCCGACGGCGCCGCTCAAGCCGACCCCAGCCAGTCGCGCGGCGGCAGGAAATCGCGGTACAGGGCCGCTTCCGCGCTGCCCTCCTGCGGTTGCCAGTCGTAACGCCAGGTGACCATCGGCGGCATCGACATCAGGATCGCTTCGGTGCGCCCGCCCGACTGCAGGCCGAACAGGGTGCCACGGTCCCACACCAGGTTAAATTCCACGTAGCGGCCGCGCCGGTAGCACTGGAAATCGCGCTCGCGCTCGCCGTACGGGGTGGCCAGCCGGCGCTGCAGAATCGGCAGGTAGGCGTCGACAAAACTCTCGCCCACGCTCTGCGTCATGGCGAAGGCTCGGGCGAACGGCAGTTCATTGAAGTCGTCGAAGAAAATGCCGCCGACGCCGCGCGCTTCCTGCCGGTGTTTCAAATAAAAGTAATCGTCGCACCAGGTTTTGAAGCGGCCGTGCAGATCGTCGCCGAACGGTGCCAGCGCCTGCTGGCACGTCCGGTGAAAATGGCGGGCGTCTTCTGCAAAACCGTAATAGGGCGTCAAGTCCATGCCGCCGCCGAACCACCAGACGGGCGCAGCGCTGTCGTCGTCGCTGACCGCCTCGAAAAAGCGCACATTCATGTGCACCGTGGGCGCATACGGGTTACGCGGATGCAGCACCAGCGACACCCCCATCGCCACCCACGCGCGGCCAGCCAGTTCGGGGCGCGCATGCAGGGCGGAGGCCGGCAGGCGCGCGCCCATCACGTGCGAAAAATTGACGCCGCCCCGTTCGAACACATTGCCTTGCTCGATCACGCGCGAGAGGCCGCCGCCGCCCTCCGGCCGCTGCCAGCTGTCACTGGCGAACGGCTTGCCGTCGACGCCTTCGAGGGCGGCGACGATGCGCGATTGCAGATCGAGCAGCCAGGTCTTGACGGCTGCGGGCGTGGGAGCGGACATGTGGGATAGGAAGTAAAGGCAAAAACAGAGGACGGATTGTACAGCATGGGCCGGGTCGGCCCTGAAAAGGCGGCGGCGGCGTCCCGTGTTACGACAAGTGACGCCGCCGGCTCGCTTAGTGCTTCAGGCCGCGCCAGCCGATATCGCGGCGGAACTGGGCGCCATTGAAATGGATCTTGTCGACGTTTTCATAGGCCTGCTTTTGCGCCATCTTGACGCTGTCGCCCAGCCCCACCACGCACAGCACGCGGCCGCCATTGGTGTGCAGGGTAGTGCCCACTGCCGTGGTGCCGGCGTGAAAGGTGACGCATTCGGCCGTTTCGGCGGGAATGCCGGTGATGACGTCGCCCTTCCTTGGATCGTCCGGGTAGCCGGCGGCGGCCATGACGACACCGACGGCGGTGCGGCGGTCCCATTCGAGTTCGACGGCGTCTAAGGTGCCGTTGACGGCGTGTTCCATGACGGTGACCAGGTCCGATTTCAGGCGCGCCATGATGGGCTGGGTTTCCGGGTCGCCCATGCGGCAGTTAAATTCGAGCGTTTTTGGATTGCCGGCGGCGTCGATCATCAGGCCGGCGTACAGAAAGCCGGTAAACACGATGCCATCCTTGGCCATGCCATGGATGGTGGGGTTGATCACTTCGCGCATCACCCGCGCGTGCATGGCCGGGGTGACGATGGGGGCCGGCGAATAGGCGCCCATGCCACCCGTATTCGGGCCTTCGTCGTGGTCTTTCAAGCGCTTGTGGTCCTGGCTGGTGGCCAGTGCCAGCACGTTTTTACCGTCGCACATAACAATAAAACTGGCTTCTTCGCCGGCCAGAAATTCTTCGACGACGATGCGGGCGCCAGCGGCGCCGTGGGCGTTATCGAGCAGCATGTCGTCAGCCGCGGCGTGCGCTTCGGCCAGCGTCATTGCCACCACCACGCCCTTGCCGGCCGCTAAACCATCGGCCTTGATGACGATCGGCGCGCCCATCTGGTCGATGTAGGCGTGGGCCAGGGCGACATCGGTAAACGTCTGGTAGGCGGCGGTGGGGATGCCGTGGCGCTGCATGAAGGCCTTGGCAAAATCCTTCGAGCTTTCCAGTTGCGCCGCTTCCTTGGTGGGGCCGAAAATTTTCAGCCCGCGGCCACGGAACAGGTTGACGATGCCGGCGGCCAGTGGCACTTCCGGGCCCACCACGGTCAGGCCGATGTGCTCGGCCTGGGCGAAATCGGCCAGCGCGTGCGGGTCGCTGAGATTGACGTTGACGAGGCGGTTGTCGCGCGCCGTGCCACCGTTGCCGGGGGCGACGTAGACCATCTGGATGCGTTCCGATTGGGCCAGTTTCCAGGCAAGGGCGTGTTCGCGGCCGCCGGCGCCGACTACCAGAATTTTCATGCGTATTTACTCTTCGATCAAAACGTTGGTATAGACTTCCTGGACGTCGTCGAGGTTTTCGAGGGCATCGAGAATTTTTTGCATCTTGATGCCATCGTCGCCGCCAATCACGGTTTCGGTGGCCGGTTTCATGATGATCTCGGCCACTTCGGCCTTGAAGCCGGCCTTGTCGAGTGCATCCTTGACGGCGGCGAAGGCGAACGGGTCGCACAGCACCTCGAAGCCGCCTTCGTCGTCGGCGATCACATCGTCGGCGCCCGCCTCGAGCGCCGCTTCCATCAAGCGGTCTTCATCGACACCGGGGGCGAACAGCAGCTGGCCGCAGTGCTGAAACATGAAAGCGACCGAGCCTTCGGTGCCCATGTTGCCGCCGTGCTTGTTAAATGCGTGGCGCACTTCGGCCACCGTGCGCACGCGGTTGTCGGTCATGCAGTCAACGATGATGGCGGCGCCGCCGATGCCGTAGCCTTCGTAGCGCACTTCTTCGTAATTGGCCCCTTCGAGGCTGCCCGAACCGCGCTGGACGGCGCGCGTGACATTCTCTTTTGGCATGTTGGCATCGGCCGCCTTGTCGACCGCCAGGCGCAGGCGCGGATTGGCGTCAACGTCGGCGCCGCCCATGCGGGCAGCAACGGTGATTTCCTTGATCAGGCGCGTCCAGACTTTGCCGCGCTTGGCATCGGTGGCGGCCTTCTTGTGCTTGATGTTGGCCCATTTGCTGTGTCCAGCCATGTCGAAACTTCCTTCAGCGGTATGCGGATGAGGGCCGCATTTTACCATGGGGGCGGCGCCGGTTAGCGCCTTCGGTGCCTCCAGCTGCTCCCTGAACGGGGCGATTGGCTGATGGCCCGGGCGATTTCGCCGTACAATTATTCCATGAGCAAATCTGCAACACCTATTTTGGCTAACGGCGCTGTGCCCACTGCATCGGTGGCCGGTGGCCTGGCCATTGCCATCCTCGGCGCCATCCTGTTTTCCACCAAGGCCGTGGTGGCCAAGCTGCTCTACCGCTACCATATCGACGCCGTCACCCTGATTGCCTTTCGCATGCTGTTCTCGCTGCCGGTGTTCGCCGCCGTGGCGCTGTGGCAGATGCGGGTCGGGCCAGCGCTCTGCAACAGCGATCGCTGGCGCCTGCTGGCGCTGGGCTTGATTGGCTATTATTTGTCGAGCTTCCTCGATTTTCTCGGCCTCCAGTATATTTCCGTCGGACTCGAGCGGCTGATCCTGTTTTTGACCCCCACCTTCGTGCTGCTGGCCACCGCCCTGCTGTTCAAGCGCCACATCGGCCGGGCCCAGTGGGCTGCGCTGGGGCTGTCGTATTGCGGCATCGTGCTGGTATTCGTGCACGATCTCGCTGGCGGTGCCGGCAGCACGGTGCTCGGTGCGCTGCTGGTGCTGGGCTCGGCCATCAGCTATGCCGTGTATTTACTGTTTACCGGCGAGATGGTGCAGCGCATCGGTTCGCTGCGGCTGGTGGCGTACGCCATGTGTGTTTCCAGCGTCGCCTGCATCGCCCAGTTTTTCGTCCTGCGCCCGGCGGCGCTGTTGATCCAGCCGGCACCGGTGTACTGGCTGTCGCTGGTCAATGGCGTGTTTTGCACCATTTTTCCGGTGTTCATGACCATGCTCGCCGTGCAGCGGATTGGCGCTGCCAGCGCGTCGCAGGCGGGCATGATCGGCCCCGTGTCGACCTTGTTCCTCGGTGCGCTGGTGCTGGGCGAAGCGATCACGGCCATCCAGCTGGCCGGCACTGCCCTGGTGATCGGCGGGATTTATATGCTGTCCAAAAAACGATAAGGAAATCATGCCCCCACGCATCGCGCTCATTGCCCACGATATGAAAAAAGACGATATGGTGGCCCTGGCCATCGAATATGCCCCCTTTTTGCGTGGCTGCACGCTGATGGCCACTGGCACCACCGGCGCCCGCCTGATCGACGAAGTGGGCCTCGATGTTGAACGCAAGCTGTCGGGCCCGTGGGGCGGTGACTTGCAAATCGGCGCCGAGCTGGTGTGCGGGCGCATCGATGCCGTGATTTTTTTGCGCGATCCGATGACGCCGCAACCGCACGAACCGGATATCAACGCCCTGGTGCGTTCCTGCGACGTCCACAACATCGCCTGCGCCACCAACCTGGCCAGCGCCCACCTGGTGCTCACGCAGCTGGCGGCGTGCGCACTGTCATTGCAGTAAGCACCTACAACCACAGACGGAGATCGACATGACACAGACAAGCAAGGCAATCCGCATCAGCCGCACCGGCGGCCCCGAAGTGCTCGAACTGGTGGACGTCGAAGTGGGCGAGCCGGACCCGGGCGAAGCGCGCGTGCGCCAGCACGCCGTCGGCATCAATTACATCGATGTGTATTTCCGTTCCGGCCATTATCCGCAGGCGCTGCCGGCCGGTGCCGGCATGGAAGGCGCTGGCGTGGTCGAGGCCATCGGCGCAGGCGTCACCGAAGTGCAGGTGGGTGACCGCGTGGCCTATGCGGGCCGGCCGACGGGCGCCTACGCGCAGCTGCGCAACATGCCGGCGGCAATTTTAGTGCGCCTGCCCGACAGCATCGATTTTGAAACGGGCGCGGCGATGATGCTGCAGGGCTTGACGGTGCAATACCTGCTCAACCGCACCTACAAAGTCAAGGCCGGTGACACCATCCTGTTCCACGCCGCCGCCGGCGGGGTCGGCCTGATCGCCTGCCAGTGGGCGCGCGCCATCGGCGCCAAACTGATCGGTACGGTGGGCTCGGACGAGAAAGGCCAACTGGCGCTGGCGGCCGGTGCTGCCCACGTCATCAATTACAACCGCGAAAATTTTGTCGAGCGCGTGCTCGCATTGACGGACGGCGCCAAGGTGCCGGTGGTCTACGACTCGATCGGTGCCGACACTTTTATTGGCTCGCTCGACTGCCTGCAGCCGCTCGGCATGATGGTCAGCTTCGGCAGCGCTTCCGGCCCGGTGCCGCCGTTTTCGCTGCAGGAACTGGCCTCGCGCGGCTCCCTGTTCATCACCCGGCCCACGCTGTTTTCGTACGCCGCCAAGCGCGCCGATCTGGAAGCGATGGCGGCTGAACTGTTTGCGATGGTGGCCAGTGGCAAGGTAAAAATTGATATCAACCAGCGTTACCCGCTGGCCGAGGCGGCGCGCGCCCATGCGGAGCTGGAAGCGAGAAAGACGACAGGCTCGTCGATTCTGCTGCCGTAAAAAAAGCGCGGACGGCGGCTTGCCGTCCGCGGGCTCAGTTTTTCTGTTCCTTCAGCACGATCACGCGGGCCGCGCCATTCGGTCCCGGAAAGCCTTCGAAAGCGCTTTGCACCAGCGCCGGCATGATGGCCGGCGTTGACGACTCGTTGCTGGTGTTGTGCACGGTGACATCGAACAGCGGCTTGCCATCGGCGGCCGCGCGGATCGCTACCTGCACATCGCGCTGGTAGCTGTGGCGCTCGACGACCTGATAGCCGGCCGGACCACCCCAGAACGGATCATAGAAGCCGCCATAGTAGGCCGCGCCGAAATGGCGGCGGTACGGGCTCCAGCCGTAGCGGGCCGAGCTGCCAAAGAAGGGATCGACGGCCTGCACCACGCGCACCGGCACATCAATGGTGCGAAAGCGCATTTTGACTTTCAGAGCCGCATCGGCACCCGCTTCCTGGAAGCCCAGGCGCGTCAGCTGGCCGCGCACCAGGTCGAGGTAGCTGCGCACTTCGAGGGTGTCGTCGTCCGGCGCCGGGGCGTCGATCGAATAGGTTTTGCTGGTCTGCTGCGCCGGCCACTGGTGAAAGGTGGTGACGTCGCTGCGGATGGTGGTGGCACAGCCGGTCAGCAGCAGGGTGCAGACAGCCGCTGCCGCCGTAATCAAACGTTTCATGACGTTCTCCATATGCATTGTGGTTCCTCAGGCCAGTGTACGGTCCACACTGTTGAAAGGCAAAAGATTTACAGAATGTTACTGCGCTTGACAGCGCGCACCCGATCAACGGTGGGACTGTGCGGCGCCGCTCTTGGTAAAATAGCCGCTCGCTCACTTGCACGACTGGTTTTATCATGCGCACAGACACTTCCCAGACGATCTACCGCAGCGATTACACGCCGCCCGCCTACCTGGTCGACACCGTCGAACTGGGCTTCGACCTCGATCCGGCGCGCACGGTGGTGGCCAACCGCCTGACCATGCGCCGCAATCCCGACGGTGTCGGTCGCCAGATCGATTTGTATGGCGAGAACATTGAACTGGTAGCACTGCGTATGAATGGGGTGGCCCTGAGCCGCCGCCAGTACCGTATCGAAGGCAATATGCTGCATATCGCCAACGCGCCCGATGCCGTCGTGCTGGAAATCGAGACCACCTGCGCGCCCGGCCTGAACACGACGCTCAATGGCTTGTACTGCTCGAACGGCAATTTCTTCACCCAGTGCGAAGCCGAAGGTTTCCGCGCCATCACGTATTTTCCTGATCGCCCCGATGTCATGGCCATCTTCACCGTCATGCTGCGCGCCGACAAGGCCGCGTATCCGGTGCTGCTGTCGAACGGCAACCTGGTGGAGCAGGGCGATCTGGCCGATGGCCGCCACTACGCCAAGTGGGAAGACCCGTTCCGCAAGCCCTCCTACCTGTTCGCACTGGTGGCGGCGCGCCTGGTCTGCCAGGAAGAAACCTTCCAGCTGGCCGATGGCCGCGACGCCCTGCTGCAAGTGTGGGTGGAAGACGGCAATCTCGACAAGACTGATTACGCCATGCAGTCGCTCAAGAACAGCATCCGCTGGGACGAACAGCGCTTTGGTCTCGAGCTCGACCTTGACCGCTTCATGATCGTTGCCGTCAGCGATTTCAACATGGGCGCGATGGAAAACAAGGGTTTAAATATTTTTAACACCAAGTACGTGCTGGCCAATCCACGCGTGGCCACCGATGCCGATTTTGCCGGCATCGAGGCGGTGGTCGGTCACGAATATTTTCACAACTGGACCGGCAACCGGGTCACTTGCCGCGACTGGTTTCAACTGTCGCTCAAGGAAGGCTTGACGGTGTTCCGCGACCAGGAATTTTCCGCCGACATGATCGGCACCGCCAGTGGGCGCGCCGTCACCCGCATCGACCAGGTGCGCACCCTGCGCCAGGCCCAGTTCCCCGAAGATGCCGGTCCGATGGCGCACCCGGTGCGGCCCGATTCCTTCGTCGAAATCAATAATTTTTACACGGTGACCATTTACGAAAAAGGCGCCGAAGTGGTGCGCATGGTGCAGACCCTGATCGGCCGCGATGGTTTCCGCCGCGGCATGGATCTGTATTTCGCCCGTCACGACGGCCAGGCCGTCACTTGCGACGATTTCCGCGCCGCCATGGCCGACGCCAGCGGCCGCGACCTGTCGCAGTTCGAGCGCTGGTATAGCCAGGCCGGCACCCCGCTGGTCAAGGCAAGCGGCCGCTACGATGCCAGCGCCCATACTTACGCGCTGACCTTGACGCAGTCATGCCCCGCCACGCCGGGCCAGCCGACCAAGCTGCCTTTCCATATTCCGCTGGCCGTCGGCCTGCTCGGCGCCGATGGCGGCGACTTGCCGCTCTCTGTGAATGGCGCAAGCGGCGCCAGCGGCGCCACCACGGTGGTACTGGAACTGACCACGGCCAGCGCAACGTTTATCTTCGACGGCATCGACGAGGCACCGACGCCGTCGCTGCTGCGCGACTTTTCCGCCCCCGTGCTGCTCGAGGTCGACTACACGGATGCGCAATTGCTGCACCTGTTCAGCCACGACAGCGACGCCGTCAGCCGCTGGGAAGCCGGCCAGCGCCTGGCGATGGCGCGCCTGCTGTCGCTCACTGCCGCCATCGAAGACGGGCTTGCCCCCCGCATCGACGCAACGTTCATCGACGCGCTGCGCAAGCTGCTGGTCGACGACAGCCTCGACGCTGCCTTCCGCGAGCAAGCCATGCTGCTGCCGTCAGAAACCATCATTGCCGAGCGTCTGCCGGTGGTCAATCCGCAAGCGATCCACACGGCCCGCCAGTTCATGCGCGCCGCCATCGGTGACGCCCTGCGCGCCGAATTGACGGCGCAGTACCACGCCAACCTGACGCCGGGCGAATACAGCCCGGACGCCATCGCGGCCGGCCGGCGCGGCCTGAAAAACCTCTGCCTGTCGTACCTGAATGCGGCGGCCGACGCTGCCAGCTGGGCGCTGGCGCAAGCGCAGTTCAACGACGCTGGCAACATGACCGACCGCGTCGCTGCCCTGCAGGCGCTGGTGCACGCGCAGGCCAGTGGTGCCCATGCCGCCCTGCACGCCTTTTATACTGATTTTGCCGGCGAAGCGCTGGTGGTCGACAAGTGGTTCGCCATGCAGGCGGCGGCGCCCGACAACGATGTCGAGGCGGTGCGCGCGCTGATGCGCCACCCGGCGTTTAATATCAAGAATCCGAACCGCGCGCGCAGCCTGATTTTCAATTTTTGCGGCGGCAATGCGGCGCAATTTCACGCCATCGACGGCAGCGGCTACGCCTTCTGGGCCGAGCAGGTGATCGCCCTGGACGCCCTCAACCCGCAGGTGGCCAGCCGGCTGGCGCGGGTGATGGACCGCTGGCGCCGTTACACCCCGCATTTGCAGGCCCACATGTTGCAGTCGCTGCAGCAGGTGGCGGCGGTGGCCACGCTGTCGAGCGATGTGCGCGAAGTGATCAGCAAGGCGCTGGCTGACTCACCACACTAGGCCCCACCACTACACGCTGTATTTTTTCACCCATACCAACAAAAGGATGTTCATGAAACGCGTCAGTCTCACGCAGTACCTGGTTGAAGAGCAACGCCAGCACAACTCGATTCCGGCCGAGTTGCGCCTGTTGATCGAAGTGGTCGCCCGCGCCTGCAAGACCATCAGCCACTCGGTGGGCAAGGGCGCCCTCGGCGACATCCTCGGCAGTGCGCACACGGAAAATATCCAGGGCGAAGTGCAAAAGAAACTCGACGTGATTTCCAACGAAATTTTGCTCGAAGCGAATGAATGGGGCGGTCACCTGGCCGCGATGGCCTCGGAAGAAATGGAATCGATCCACCAGATCCCGAATCGTTACCCGATGGGCGAATACATGCTGCTGTTCGACCCGCTCGACGGTTCGTCGAACATCGACGTCAACGTCTCGATCGGCACCATTTTTTCCGTCCTCAAAGCGCCCGAAGGCATGGGCACGCCCACCGAAGCTGATTTCATGCAGCCTGGCAGCGCCCAGGTGGCGGCCGGTTACGCCGTCTACGGCCCGCAAACCATGCTGGTGCTGACCACCGGAAATGGTGTGAACTGTTTTACCCTCGACCGCGAGATGGGTTCGTGGGTGCTGACCCAGCGCGACATGCAGATTCCGGCCGATACCAAGGAATTTGCCATCAATATGTCGAACCAGCGCCACTGGCACCCACCGGTGCAAAAATACGTCGACGAATTGCTGGCCGGCGATGGTGGCGTGCGTGGCAAGAATTTCAATATGCGCTGGGTGGCCTCGATGGTGGCCGACGTCCACCGCATCCTCAGCCGCGGCGGCGTCTTCATGTACCCGGCCGACACCCGTGACACCGCGATGCCAGGCAAGCTGCGCCTGATGTACGAAGCGAACCCGATGGCCATGATCGTCGAACAGGCGGGCGGCGCCGCCACCGACGGCCAGCAGCGCATCCTCGACATCGTCCCGCACAAGCTGCACCAGCGCGTGCCGGTGTTTTTGGGCTCGAAAAACGAGGTGGACATCGTCACCGCGTACCATGCAGCGTAAATAAATAGGACAAAGTGGCTGGTTTGCCCTGTTGGCACTGGTAAAAACAGGGCAATCCTTGCTAGAATACGGCTCGCCGCCGATTTAGCTCAGTTGGTAGAGCAGTTCATTCGTAATGAAAAGGTCGCCAGTTCGATTCCGGCAATCGGCACCAGAATACCGCAGCAGGCAGTAAAAAAAATAAGTTGCAAGAAAACCAAAAACCCGTTCTCCTTCCAGGAGCGCGGGTTTTTTATTGTCCACTGCAGCAGCGATCTGCCGACACCCAGAGCGCTGTGATCAAGCAGAACCTCAACGCCGAAGGATGACAACCGTGCCAGCAGCGAATTTGGCCCCCCGCGCCGACCTGTATTTACCGCTGTCGCCACCGCTCGCGCGCGTATTCTGGTTGTTGGCGGCCCTGGTCCTGTGGCTGTCCCTGAGTGCCTGTTGCGACGCCATCCTGGTGTTTAACGACGCCACCACGGGGCAGCCTGGCGATCTGAAAACCGTCACCTTCACGATCGTCGAGGTCGCCCGCCGCACGCCCAATTTCAAAGTGCGATTGAGCGATGGCGCGACCGCCTCGCTGTCATTTCCCGATCGGCGGGGCGGCAATCCCAAAGGCGGCCTCGAGATGGTGCAGATCAGCAGCGACGCCAGAGAACAGCTGACCGGCTGCGTGGCCACGGCAAAGATCAGGTCGGTATTTAGCGCGTACGGCAGGAGAAACCAGGTATGGGATCTCGACTGTCCGCAAGCGCATCTCCACTACGGCCCTGCGGTGGCGGCAAGCGCGATCAGAGCGCATCCGCGCGTTGACCTTGTGGTCAATCTGCTATTTGCCGTATTCTTCCTGTGCAGTGCTGCCGTGTTGGCTGTGTTCGCCCGAAAGCTGGCGCAAACGAGCGCAGTGCTTCCCCGGGCATGACGGCAATCGGATCGGAAAAAAGGCAAAAATGCAGCTCCTTGAGAAAATGAAAGTGCCACGGCTGTTGCTGGTGACGGCAGTGAGCGTCGCTGTCAGTGGCTGCGCGTTTGGCTTTAATAAACAAGGGTTTTATTGCACCGAAGGGCCGGTATCGGATGCCACGCCTTCATGCTTCCGAACGACGGCACCGGCGAAAGCGGCGCAACCGGCAACTGCCGTTGCGCCCGAAGTAGCGCTAAAACCACCAATTTGACGGAGTCACCCCCATGCTTGATCGATTGCTTGCCTGCGCCATTCTCGCTTTCAGTTACGGCCTTGCCTGCGCGCAAACAGCGCCACCAGCCAATTACGAAAGTTGGGGCATTTGTCCGTTTGAATGCTGCACCTATCGCCAGTGGCGTGCCGATGCTGACATTCCCGTGCACCAGGATCGCAACGAACACTCCGCTGTCGTTTTCAGATTGCACCGTGGCGAGGTCGTCGATGGCGTCACCGGCGTGGTGGTGGCAGAAAAGGCGGGCGCCATCACTATCTCGCGGGCGCTCCGCGACGGCTATATCGACGGCAGCGCGCAGCCCCAACTTTCGCTGGCCGCTGGTGACGTCATCTACATGGTGTCGCCGCTGGGGGAGGGCGCCTATCTATTCTGGTATCAGGGCAAGGTCTATAAAAGCGGCACTGATCTTGCGGGCATGCCCGGGGTCGATGCAGGCGCGGCCAAATTCGTTTGGTGGAAACAGGTCAGAAATTCCGCCAGCAAAAGCGGCTGGACCCGCTCCGAAAAATTCAAGGCGGTAGACGCCTGCGGCTAACCGTCTTTTCATTTCGGCATTACAGCGACAGCGCCATCTTATTTGGCCACCGCCCTGGTCAAGGCATCCAGAAAGCGCTGTCCTTCATACAGCGACTGCACACTGAGCCGCTCGTTGAGGCCGTGGATACCGCTGCCATTGGCTTCCTTGATGAGACCGCTGATTCCGTAGGTCCAGATACCCGCCACGTTCAGGTAGCGGCCGTCAGTGGCGCCCACTGCCATGGTAGGGATCAGCGGCACGCCGGGCCAGTAGATCTGGCTCAGTGCTTGTACCGTGCTCATCAGTTCGGCGTTGAGCGGCGGCGCCGGCGCCACCACGGCCGTACCCAAAGGGGTCACCTCGATCTGTGGATCGGCCAGCACCGTCTCGAGGGTGCGGCGCACGTCGGCCGGTTGCTCGCCGGGCAGGATGCGGCAATTGACAGTGGCCTGGGCACGCTGTGGCAGGGCATTGGTGGCGTGGCCCGCGGTGAGCATGGTGGCCACGCAGGTGGTGCGCACGCTGGCGTTATAAAAGGCATTCGCCTGTGCCAGCCGCTGCAGCGCTTGCGGGTCGGGCACGGCGGTCAGGATCGCTTGCATGTCGGCACCGATCTGGCCGCCGATGGCGGCGGCGCTGCGCTCGAAATAGCTGCGCGTGGTGGCCGTCAGACGAAACGGAAAGCTGAACTTGCCCAGGCGCGCCAGCCCGTCGGCCAGGTGGTAAATCGCATTGTCGGGCACCGGCAGCGAACTGTGGCCGCCCTTGTTGCGTACTTCCAGCGTGTAGCTTTGAAAGATTTTTTCGCCAGCCTGGATGCCGTGGCTGAGCAGCTCGCCGTCGGCTGACTGCGACAGCGAACCGCCCTCGGCAAACGCCAGTTCAGCATCGATGAGCGGCCGATGGTGCTTGAGCAGATAGTCGACACCATCAAATTCGGACGGGATGGTTTCTTCATCGCAGGTCAGGGCCAGGATCAAGTCGCGCGCTGGCTGCCAGCCGGCGCGCTTGTAGGCCATCATGTTGGTGACAAAAATTGCCGCTTGCGCCTTGTTGTCGAAGGCGCCGCGCGCATAAAAATAGCCGTCTTCCTCGACCAGTTTGAACGGGTCGCGGGTCCAGTCGTCGCGCTTGGCTTCGATCACGTCGAGGTGCGCCAGAAGCAGCAGGGGCCGCCTGGCGCCGCTGCCCTTCAGGCGCGCCACCAGCATGCCCTTGGCGGGGCCGCCGGGTGGCACGATCAATTGCATGTCGGCGTCGGCGTAGCCACTGTGCCTGAGCCGGGCCGCCATGGCCTGGGCCGCCACCGTGCAACTGCCAACCGAATTGGTGGTGTTGATTTCAACGAGTTCCTGGTAGACCGAACGCAGTTCGCGCTGCGCTGGTGCCGTGGTTTCGGCAAGCGCCTGCTGGCAATGCAGGGCCGTCATGATCATCGAAACGCAGGCAAGATGGGTGAACCTGCACATGGCGATCCTCTTTAGCATGGAAGAGTTCGATCATAGGCCAGAATCGGCGCTGATCATAGCAACATGCCAATTGTTTGTCGGCGCGCCGCCCTGCGCGCGTGCCCGTTCAGGCAAACACATCAATGAATCCACCGTGGCGCGCGCCCGCGCCTGATGCTCCCGTGGTTGGCGCCGCCGGCGCCTCGCTGTTGCCATCGAGCTGGGCCAGGCGCTGCTGCACCTGGCTGATGCGCGCGCTGATGGTGTCGATATCGGCCTTGCCTTGCGGTGTCTTGGCCGAGGCGCAGTTGACGCAATCGGACAATTGATGCTCGTAGCGTTGCAGCTGCGCCTGCAAACTGGCCGGCGAGGGTGTGCTGGCGCCCGCCGCATAGGCCGTCGCTGCGCTGCCCGTGGTGATCGAAATGCTCATGTGGATCTCCTGCGCAAACACCCGGCCACAGGGCCGGGCGGGACGCTTATTTTTTGGCGCTGTCACCGTTAGATATTGAAGAGTTCGCTTTCCGCTCTGCGCAGTCGAAATCCGGTGACGCGACGTTCCCCGTCCAATTTCAACAACCGCGAACGGTTCACTACTGAACGTGGACAGCGCCTATTTTTTCATTTCATCTTTTTTCATCTCGTCTTTTTTCATGGCATCCTTTGACATCGCGTCCTTGCCCATCGCATCTTTTTTCATGCCATCCTTCTTCATGGCATTGTTGGCCATGGCATCTTTTTTCATACCATCCTTGGCCATTTTGTCGTCATGCATGGCGGGCTTTTTCATCGCATCTTTTTCCATCGCATCTTTCTTCATGGCGTCCTGCGCGTGGACGGCGGCGGACATGGTCAGGCAGGCGGAGAGCAGTGCAAGGGCGAGTCGGTTCATGATGGTTCCTTGAAAGTTAATTGAAACAACGTTAAACAGCAGGTGCGACGATGAAGGCGGCCCGGACAGGCAATCGATGGACGATCAACTGCCGCCGAACCAGTTATACCCCTGGTCTTCCCAGTAGCCGCCAGGGTAGGTATTGGTGACAAAAATAGCCTGGATGTGTTTTGGATTCTTGTAGCCGAGCTTGGTAGGCATGCGCAGCTTCATGGGAAAGCCGTAGCGCGGCGGCAAGGCAGCGCCGTCATAGGTCAGCGCCATCAGCGTTTGCGGATGCAGCGCGGTGGCCATGTCGATGCTGGTGAAATAGTCGTCGGCGCATTGGAAGCCCACGTATTTCGCGCTCAGGTCAGCGCCCACCACCCGTAAAAAATGGGCGAACGGCACTCCGCCCCATTTGCCGATGGCGCTCCAGCCTTCGACGCAGATATGGCGTGTCACTTGTGCTTGCTGCGGCATGGCGCGCAATTGCGCCAGCGTCCAGCTGTTGCGCCTGGCCACCAGGCCACTCAGTTCGAGGCGCCAGTCGTCGCCGTTGACGCTGCGAACCTCGTCTTCGCCGTAGTACGCATTAAAGGGGAAGGGCCGCGTGATCATGCTGTCAGGATAGGTCGGCGCCAGCCGGGTGGGATCGAACAGCAGCGCCTGCGCGCGGTCGTTCAGGCGCGAGATACCGGTCAGCGCCGCATCGATGCTGTCCTGGTCGCTGATCGAGCAGCCGGTCAGCAGGGTCAGGCCGCCCAGGCTCAGGCTGCGCTGCAGGAAGGCGCGCCGCGATGGCTGCGCAATTCTGGCGATGCCGTCGGCCAGCATGGCGGCGCCGTCGACGGGGATGACAATCTGGCGTTTTTTAAATAGTTGCATGATTTAATTTTTCCTTCAACCAACTAGCGACCGCGCAGCATGGCCAGCAGGGTGCGCGGCACCAGGGCCACCATGACGAGGTGGATGACGATGAAGGCGCACAGGCCGCTCATCGCAAAAAAATGGATATAACGGGCCACTTCATAGCCACCCAGCAGATCGCGCAACAGGGGAAATTGCACCGACTTCCACAACACCAGGCCGCTGAGCACCAGCACCACGCTGTCGAGCATGACAAACAGATAGGCCAGCCGCTGCACGCTGTTGTAATGGCGCAGGTCGGCGTGCGCCAGGCGGCCCTTGAGCGCCGCCCCCAGTTCGCCCAACAGCTGGCGTGGCGTGATGGGAAAAAACTGCCGGCGCAGGCGGCCTGAAAACAGGTTGATGGCCAGGTACAGCACGCCGTTGGCCATCAGCAGCCACATGGCGGCGAAGTGCCATTGCAAGGCGCCGCCCAGCCAGCCGCCAAGGGTGATGGTCGCTGGAATATCGATACCCAGAAAGCGCGTCGCATTGTAGATACGCCAGCCGCTACCGATGAGCAGGACGACGGCCAATGCGTTGAGCCAGTGCGTCAAGCGCAGCCAGCGCGGGTGGATGGTGGCGGTGCTGCCGCAGTCGCGGCCCATCACAGCATCCCCGCCGAGGGCGCCAGACATTGCGCCGTGCTCACCGCTTGCACGATGCGCCCGTCGGCGCCCTGCACGAAGGCCACCGCCTGCAGGCGATCGCGCCGCCATGCGGCCGGCAGCGGCACTTGCTGGTGCACGCGAAGGTGACCCTGCTCGAGCGCGAACGGCCCCAGCCACAGGCGCACGGTATCGTCATGCTGCAGCGTGACGCCGCTGTTTTCGCCGCGTCGCACTGGCGAGAGCAGGCCACTTTCGCTTACGGCCAGATACAGCGCGCCGGCGGCGGGCGCGGCAGTGGTGCTGACCGTGGCGCGGACCGTGGCGTCGAGCAGCAGGGTGGCGGCAGCCGTGCTGGTCTGCAGTTGTATCGTCAATGGCGCCGGGCGCGCATTGGTGCGCCGGATTTCGGCCGGGAGCGCGGCGCGCCACTCGCGCACTTCTTTGCCATTGACGAAAAACTGTGGCGTGTAGGCGACCTGCCTGCGGCCCATGGTCAGCAGCGCGTGCTGGCGTGCATCGAAACGCGCTTGCGCAAACACGTCCTTCCAGCCGATCTGGTCCCAGTAACTGACGTGCAGCGCCAGCGGCACCAGCACGGCATTGGCGTCCAGCTGGCGGCGCAGGGTGCGCAGTTGCAAGTCCGCCGGCGGGCAACTCGAGCAGCCTTCGCTGATGTACAGTTCAACCAGCGCGGCGGTGGCGCGGCCGCTGGTCGCTTCGCACACCGCGCCCGCAGACGCGGCCGGGGCGCAGCAAAAGGCGGCGGCAAGAACGAGCAGGAGGGCGGGCGTGGCTACGGTGTGCATGGATGATCGCCTTGGTTGACGGTGCAAGGTAATTCGCCACGGTCGCTCGATTGGTTACAGCGCCGTCCAAATTTTTTTTATAATTTATTTTTTTCCTCCGCTGTTACCAAAGGCGCCGATGCAACGTACTAACCAGGGCAATGTTGAGGTCAATGCAGGGGTGACGGCACTGCGCCATACCGAACTGCGCCTGCATGCGCTGTTCCTGCAAGGGCGCGACGGCGATGCGCAGGCGTACCGGCTGTTTTTGCAGGCGACGGCGACCCATTTGCGCGCCTATTTGCGGCGGCGGCTGGTGCGCTGGCCCGATCAGGTGGAGGACTTGGTGCAGGAATCGTTGTTGGCGATACACAATCAGCGCCTCAGCTATGACACCGCGGTGCCGCTGACGGCGTGGATGCACGCGATCGCCAGGTACAAGCTGATCGATTGGGTGCGCCGCCATGCGCGCAGCGAAGGCTTGCACGAACCGCTCGACGACGATAGCGCGCTGTGTGCCAGCGCCGATCACGAGGCCGGCGATGCGCGCCGCGACCTTGCCACCTTGCTCGACGCACTGCCCGCCAAGCAGCGCGACGCCATTATTTTTACCAAGCTCAACGGCTTGTCGGTACGCGAGGCCGCCGCTGCGCTGCACATGTCGGAGGCGGCGCTGAAGGTGTCGGTGCACCGCGGCCTGAAGACCCTGGCGATCACATTAAGAGGCACTGCATGAAAACGGATGAATTGATCGCCATGCTGGCCAGCGGGCCCGATGTGGCCGTTGCAGCGCCGCCGTGGCGGCGCACGCTGTGGCCGCTGCTGGCGGGCTTGGCAGCGAGCATGGCCATCATGCTGGCCATGCTGGGCCTGCGCCCCGACCTGGCGCAGGCGGAGCGTCAGCAAGCATTTTGGCTCAAGCTGCTGTTTTCGGTGGCGCTGGCCGCTGTCAGCTGGCTGGCGGCGCGGCGGCTGGCCGCGCCCGGCGCGCGCATCAACACGCTGCCGCTGTGGATCGGCACGCCGCTGTTGCTGCTCTGGTGTGTGGCAGCGGCAACGCTGCTGGGCGCCGCGCCCGAGTCGCGCGCCAGCTTGTTCTGGGGCAGCACCTGGCGCGTCTGTCCCACGCTGATCGCGCTGATATCGCTGCCGATGTTCGCCGCCGCGCTGCACCTCATGCGCGGCCTGGCGCCGACCCGCCTGCGGCTGGCCGGCGCTGCCGCCGGACTGGCAGCGGGGGCCGCTGCCGCCGCGCTGTATTGCCTCCATTGTCCGGAAATGAGCGCCGTGTTTGTCGGCTTCTGGTACGTCGCCGGCATGCTCATTCCAACCGCGCTGGGTGCCTTGATCGGACCGCGCGTGCTGGCCTGGTAGGGGGGCTGGCCGCGCCGTTTTTTGTACTACGAGCGGCTGTGCCGCAGTTCGATGATGAAGCAGCCCGGTTCGGCCTGAAGCGTGCTCTTCGCCGGCGCCCTGGCCTGCGCGCGCACGGTGCCGGCGCTGGCACCCCACTGATCGAGTTGCCAGCGGCCGTCCGGGTCTTGTTGCAGGATATACGCCTGCTGGTCTTGCGGCGGCGTGATCCAGCGCCGCAGCGCCGGCGACGGCGCCAGCGATGCCAGTTCATGCCACAGGTCGCTGGCAGTGGCGCCATTGCGAATCCACGCCTGGCGATAGGGCATGCCGCGCGCACTGGCGCCGATCAGCCAGCCGCCGTCGAGCGGCAGCAAACCCTTGCGCCCATCGCCGCTGCCAGCGCCTACCCTGGCGTATCGAAAGCCCATCTTGCCTGTACCTTTGTAATGACGGCAAACAGGCGTTGCCGCGCGCTGGCCGGTGTGTTCATGGGGAAGCATGCCACAAATCGTCACAAGTCATGGCTGGATATGAAACGTTTTATGGCGCCATACCAATCAATCGGCGCTGGCCAGGATAACTGTTGTTTTTAAGGTGACCGCGGCCGCTGTGGCAGCACGGGCGTGGCGCGCCGGGCCAGCCTTGCCGACAATTGCCGGCAGAAAATGGTTAGTGGTCACAGCGGCGCCCGGATCGGCCAAGGATCGACTAGTATACGGCTTGGTTTTGAGGCTTCCGCACTTCTGCACGACATTCAATGCTGCCATGAGTTTAGTTCTGCCCACCGTTACTCCCTCCACTGCGCCCGCTGGCGAGACGGCCGCGCGCCAGGCCGCACGGCATCCGTGGCGCCGCCGTGGCCCGCTGCTGGGCGTGGCGATCGTCATCGCGCTTAGCGCCGGCGTGGTACTGGCGCAGGTGATGCAGCAGCCAGCGACGCCGGCGCTGCCCGCGCGCGCCACGCCGGTGGCGGCAGCGGTGGCGGCCCCGGCGCCGGTCAAGGCCGATCTGGTGGCCGTTCAGCGCGGCACGCTGCAAGCGAGCGTCGATGCTGCTGGCAAGTTGCAACTTTATAAATTTGTCGATGTCAGTGCGCAGATCGCCGGCCAGGTCAAGGACGTGCTGGTGGCAGTGGGCGATAACGTCAAGGCCGGCACCCTGCTGGTGGACATCGTGCCCACCGTGCAGCCGACCAAGGTGGAAAGCCAGCGCGCCCAGATGGCCAGGCTGCAGGCGGAACTGGCCGACCAGCGCGCCCAGCTCGACTACGCCGAACTGCAACTGAAACGCCAGACCCAGCTCAAAGCGCAGAACGCCACCCGCGAGGATGCCTTCGAGTCCAGCCGCATGGGCGTCACGTCGGCCAGCGCCCGCGTCGATTCGATCAATGCGCAGATCCGCCAGCTCGAGGCCAACCAGAAAATCGACGAAGACAGCCGCCAGCACGCGCAGGTGCTGGCCTCGATGGATGGCACGGTGGTGGCCATCAATGTCCATCCGGGCCAGCCAGTCGGGCCAGGCAGCAACCAGCTGGCGCTGCTGCGCATTGCCGATCAGAGCAAAATGACGGTGCAGGCGCGGGTCGCCGAAATCGACGTCACCCGCTTGCGCAAGGGCATGACGGCGAGCTTTAGCACGCCTGGTTATCCGGGCCAGCGCTGGTCGGGCAAGTTGCGCCAGGTGATGCCGATTCCCGCTGACGGCACCGGCGAGCAGGGCAAGGAGACGTTTTATAACGTCGTCTTCGACGTCGCCAACCCCGATCAGCAGTTAATGAGCGGCATGAGCGCGCAGGTGCGCTTTGCCGTCGGCCAGGCCGAAGACACCGTCGTACTCGCTGCGCGCGCGCTCGGTGTGCCCGATGCCGATGGCGTCTACAGCGTCCAGGTGCGCGATGCCAACGGCCAGTTCAGTGGGCACCGCGTGCGCACCGGGCTGCGCAACCGCGAACAGGTACAGGTGCTGGCGGGCCTGGCCGTCGGTGAGCAAGTCCTGGTGGGCAAGCTGCCGCCCATGCCCATGCCCATGCCCGCGCCCGGTGTCGCCCGGCCAGCCGCGGTGGCGGCGGTCGGCGCTGGCGCGGCGTCAGCCTTATGAAGGCGTCGCGCCGCCCTGCGCGGTTTTCGGTGGTATCACTGATCGCGCTGGCATCGTTGACCGCGCTGGCCGGCTGCGCCAACAAGGTCACGCTGCCCGAGCTGCCGCCATCGGTGGACGTTCCGGTCAGCTGGAGCAATAGCGCCCGTCGCGGTCTGGCCGACCGCATCGATGCCGATTGGTGGAAGCGCTTCGGCAACGCCGAGCTGACCACCCTGGTCGCGGCCGGACAGGGTGGCAACCTCGATTTGAGCGCGGCCCGTGCCCGCGTGCGCCAGGCCGAGGCGCAAGCGCGGATTGCCGGTGTGCAGCTGCTGCCGACCGTCGATTTCTCCAGCGGCGCCAGCCGCGATGTACCGATCGGCAATGGCTCGGCCAGCACCTCGGCCAACAGCTGGATCTCGACCGCCTACGAGGTCGATTTCTGGGGCAAGAACGAGGCCAGCGTCAAGGCGGTCGATGCGTCCCTCAAGGCCAACCGCTATGATCGCCAGACGGTGGCCCTGACCACCACCAGCGCCATCGTCGCCGTCTACCTGCAGGTGCTGTCGCTCAACGACCGCCTCGATATTGCAGACGAACACGTTGAGAATGCGGAAAAAGTGCTGGCGCTGATCGGGGCCCAGCGCGAAGCCGGCTCCGCCTCCACGCTCGACCTGGCGCGCCAGCGCTCGGCCGTCGCCGGTCTGAAGGCGGCCATTCCCGATTTGCAGCAGCAGGCGCGCGAGGCGCTGTCGGCGCTGGCGATCCTGCTGGGCCGCCAGCCGCAGACGTTTACCATCGAAAATCATGGCCTCGACAGCGTGGTGTTGCCGGACGTCACGCCCGGTCTGCCGTCCGAGCTGCTGTCGCGCCGGCCTGATATTTTGCGCGCCGAAGCGGTGCTCGAGTCCGCCAATGCCGACGTGGTTGCCGCGCGCGCCGCCCTGTTCCCCCGCATCCGCCTGACCGGCGCCGCCGGCGTCCAGAGCAATGCCTTGCTGGCCCTGTTCAATGGCCCGAATCTGCTCGCCAGCGTGGGCGCCTCGCTGGTGGCGCCGATTTTCGATGGCGGCCGCCTGAAAAGCGAGCGCGATCTGGCCATCGCCCGCAAGCAGGAACTGGTGCAGGTGTACCGCGCCACGGTGGTGTCGGCGCTGTCGGAGGTGGACAATGTGCTGGGCCAGATTCGCACCATCGATGAGCAGCGCCGCCTGAAGTCGACTGAAATGGAACAGGCGCGCATCGCCAACGACCTGGCGCAGATCCGTTACAAGGTGGGTGCCGAAGACTTGATGACCGTGCTCGACACCCAGCGCGCCATGTCCGACGTGCAGAACGAACTGGGCATGCTCAAATTAAAACGCTTGCAGGCGACCGTGTCGCTGTTCAAGGCACTCGGCGGTGGCTGGCGTGATGAAGGCGGCAAGGAAACCCCGGCCGACAAGGACCCGGGCGAGCGCCGCGAGCAGGCGCAGCAAGGCAGCGACGGGCGCGGCAGCAAAGGTTGATCGCTGGCCGTACAAATGGTCAGCGCCAGCTGCCAGTGCTGATGGCGCGTTTGAAGTGCGGGCTTGCAGTGCAAGTGCGCAGCGAGGGTGCCAAGCGCGCGAGCTCAGTGAGCGTTCTAACTGCAAGCCCTCAGCGAAAATCTGACCTGCAAGCCCTAACCGCGCCGCCCGCTGATTTCAATAATAAACCGGATGGATTCAGTCGCGCCGTCTGACGGTTCTGCAAGTTGGGCAGCTTCGGGCGGGGTGCCATTGGCAGCCGGTTCGGCGTGCCATGGATGACTGAGCCAGGAGCCATCGGCTTCTTTGTGCAAAATGAACACTTCGGACGCCTGCGTCGCCTCGGCCGGTGCCGCCGTGCCTGTGCGCGCGGGCAAGGGGGCGACGATGGCCATGTCAGACCAGAAATCGTAGGATGCATCGTTGGCGTGCCGTTGCAGCCAGGCGGCGCAGCTTGGCAAACTCAGTACACGCACGCCTCCCTTGGCGCCGCGCCAGTGCGCCACATCACGGTGGATGTCGGAGTGCAGTCGGGAATACTGGTAGCTCATGTGTGCCGGACGCTTGCTGAACGTTGAAATCATCGATTTGCTCAAGTCTGACGGTGACGTCGGCCAAGAGTTCAACCAATCTCAAAATAAAACCGCGTGCCGTGCACGCCGCAGTGGCAGTGTAGCCACTCACTTAAATTATGTCCACATGGAAATAAAGATATCCACATAAAAATAATTATCACTATGGCAGCGGGAATCCTGCGAGAACGCCGATATTGGCGACAAGTTCCGCTCTGTTAGTCAACGCACAGTGACAAGCTTGTCGATCCTTTATTTTAAACACATGCACATCGATGCGATGCAGTTAAAAGTTTAGATCGTCTTTTAATACGCAATCGAGCAACAGTAGCGGGGCTGCATGGGCGGCCTTTCACCACATTATTTGATAAGGATGTCATCATGGATCAGCAAAAATCGAACAACGGTAATCAGGGCAATGCCGGTCGTGAAGGCGCAGGCAGCAGCATGGGAAAGGATTTGAGCAACGCCGCCGACAGCGCCATTGACAAGGCGCGCGATACCGGCAAGGACCTCGGCCGTGACATCAGCAGCGCCGCCGGCTATGCCGCCGACAAGGCAAAGGAACTGGCGCGTGATGCGTCCGGTGCCGTGCAAACGGGCGCTACCGACATACACAATAAAATTGATCAGGCGGTCGATGCTGCCAAGCCCATCGTCGAGCGCATGGCCAGCAGCGCCCACGCCGGCGTCGACAAATTGTCTGGCGCGATCGCCGGCGCCACCGATGGCCTCGACGCCAAGGGCCGCCAGCTGACCCAGGCCGCCCGTGCCTTCGCTGACAGCGGTCGCGGCTATGTGCGTACCAGTCCAGCCACCTCGGTGCTGGTGGCACTCGGTGCCGGCTACCTGCTGTCGAAGTTGCTGGGCAGCCGCCGCTAAGCTGGCATTGCCGCCGCCCTCGATCCGCCAGGGTAGCGTGTGTGTTGACAACAATGACCCCGATCGGGGTCATTTTTTATGTTTGAACCGCAACTGCCTCGGCATTTGTGTCATTATAAAGTTGCCCTGTCACAATTCATCAGCCTTCGTGGCGGTTGCCAGGCGGTGCAGGAATTCCTGCGCAGCAATGCATTGCTGCGCAGAGTGCCTTTGCCACCAGGACTGCCGTTTCTCGCGGCCGGCTCACGCCGGCATGTCCAACCGCCGGTCTGACCGCGCTTTTTGCCATTGTCCCCATGCTCAATCATCTGACCATCAAAACGCGTTTAATTTTTGCCATCGGCGTGCTGGCGGCCGCGTCCGTGCTGGTGGGCGGGTTCGGCCTGTACAGCCTTGCCGTGACCAACGCTGCCCTCAAGACGGTCTACGACGACCGCCTGGTCGCCATGGCCGAACTCGGTGAGGTGCTTACCAAAATCCAGGAAAACCAGAGCGCCCTGGCGATTGCCGCCAGCGGGCCGGCGGCGGGCATGCCAGTGGCCATCGAACAGGTCAGCAAGCGCATCGCTGAAATTTCGGCGCTGTGGGACAGTTACATGGCCACCTATTTGACCGAGGAAGAAAAAGTACTGGCCAAGCGCTTTGCCGACAGCCGCGGCCGCTTCGTGGCGGAAGGCCTCAAGCCCATCCTGGCGGCGCTGCGCAGCGGCGACCAGGCGGCGGCGCTGGCCATCGTCCAGGGGCCACTGGTGAACACCTTCAAGCCGGTGCGCGAAAATATGCGCGCGCTGGTCAAGCTGCAGGTCGATGTGGCGAAGCTGGAATACGACGCCGCCGTGGTGCGCTACCAGCGCGCGCGCACGCTGGCGATCGTGCTGGTGGCGCTGTGCGTGGTGTTTGGCATCACCGTCGGCGCCTGGCTGATTGGCGGCATCGGCCGCTCGCTTAGTCAGGCTTTGCAGGTGGCCAACAGCGTGGCCGCTGGCGACCTCACCACGCGCATCGACATCGCCTCGCACGACGAGATCGGCCAGTTGCTGATCGCCTTGCAAAAAATGAATGGCGGCCTGGTCGATATCGTCGGCCAGGTACGCAGCGGCACCGAGTTGATCGCCACCGCGTCAGGCCAGATCGCCGCCGGTAACCAGGATTTGTCGAGCCGCACTGAACAGCAGGCCAGTTCGCTCGAAGAGACGGCCGCATCGATGGAAGAACTGACCTCGACCGTGCGGCAGAATGCCGACAATGCGAGACAGGCCAATGTGCTGGCGGTGACAGCGGCGTCGGTGGCCTCGAAAGGGGGCGAAGTGATCGGCCAGGTGGTGCAGACGATGGCAGAGATCAATACGTCCTCGCGCAAGATCGTCGACATCATCAGCGTCATCGATGGGATCGCTTTTCAAACCAATATTCTGGCGCTCAACGCGGCGGTCGAAGCGGCCAGGGCAGGCGAGCAGGGCCGTGGCTTTGCCGTTGTCGCCAGCGAGGTTCGCAACCTGGCGCAGCGCTCGGCGGCGGCGGCCAAAGAAATCAAATCACTGATCGGTGACTCGGTTGAGCGCGCCGATGCTGGCAGCATGCTGGTCAACGAGGCGGGCAAGACCATGCATGAGATCGTCAACAGCGTGCGCCATGTGACCGACATCATGGCCGCCATCACCGCGGCCAGCCAGGAACAGACCGCCGGCATCAACCAGATCAATCAAGCCATCACCCAGATGGACCAGGTGACCCAGCAGAACGCCGCGCTGGTCGAGCAGGCCACAGCAGCCGCCGAATCGATGCAGGACCAGGCGGCCAGCCTGGCGCTGGTGGTCAGCGCCTTCAAGCTCAGTTCGCCTGCAGTGGCGCCGCACCGCGACCCTGCGGCGCGGCTGCGGCTGAAGCACTAGGGACACTTATATGGACGTCCCTTGGATTGCAAGCTTTAGCAGCATAAAAAGTCAACGGAGGTTGCAGTCGGATTAATTCATGACGGCCGCCTCGGCACACGAAAAAAGCGCCCAGCTGCGTTGCAAATCCTCACCATGCCCCGGCATGTCTGCGGTATTGCGCCTTGCCGAGCACCTTTTTCGGGACCGATTCCATCCGCCAGAATACATCAGTGCCTCCCTAGCGCACGCTCTGGATCAAAAAGCTGTCCTGGCGACAGGTGTTTTGCGAGCGGCGGACTTCTGCTGCGCCGCAGGTCAGCGGCGTGCCGGCCTTGTCGTAGCAGGCGTGGATTTCGCTCAAAAAGCGCCCGCCGGCGGCGCAAAACGGCAGCACCGCATTGTCGGGCAGGCGCGGATTGGCCGCGCGGAAGGCGCCGATGAAGTCGCCGTAACTGCTGCGCAGCGCTTGCGCCGGTCGCATGTACGCCGCTGGAATGCGCAGCTGTTCGACCAGCCTGGCCGACAGCGCGAAATACGCCGGCGGCGGCAGGCCCGAGCAAGTGCCATGCTTGCGCCACTCGTGCTCGATCAATGTGGGCGATGGGTACAGCGCGCTGTAGCGGGCGGCATCGGCGTCGCTGAGGGGTTCGTTCGAACAGCTTTGCGGATAGCCGCGCTGGTATTGCGGCCACAAACCATGCAGCACGAAGCCGGCCTGGCGTCCCGGCGCGCACTGGCGCGGATCGTCATGGGTGGCGCAAAAAGCGGGTGACCATGACAGCGCCACCGCATAGTAATCGAAGCGCCCCGGCTCGCCTTCACTGCGCTCGCCGCCATGTTTGGCGCCGTAGGCAGGCGCGCCGCAGGCCAGTGCCGTTAGCAGCAGGGTCAGTGCCAGCTTGCTGGTGTGCTTGTCAATCCATGCCATCGCCGTCTCCGGTGTTTATGATGGCTGCATTGTAGCGTTAGCGGGCAGGGGAAATGCCGTTCAGGTTTGGGAAAATTGGGACAGGCAGCTGCGCTGTTAGCCCCCCTGCGCTATCAGCCGAAGGGGGAACTGGCGCCAACTCGCCTGGCCCATGCACGCATCAAGCGAACGCCGATGGCCCCCTACTTCATCAGCACCGGCGCAGGCGCCACCGCCACCACCGGCTTGCCGCGCACGCGCCGCACCAGCCGTTTGAGCAAACGCTCGAGGTCATCGACCAGCGTGAACGCCGCCGGCACCACAAGCAGGCTGAGCAACGTGGAAGTGATCAGGCCACCGATCACCGCAATCGCCATCGGCGAGCGGAAGCTGGGGTCGGCGCCCAGGCCCAGCGCCAGCGGCATCATGCCAGCGCCCATGGCGATGGTGGTCATGACGATCGGCCGGCTCCGCTTGTGGCAGGCATCGACCAGCGCATCGAAGCGGTTCATGCCGGCTTCGCGCGCCAGGATGGCGTAGTCGACCAGCAGGATGGAGTTCTTGGTGACGATCCCCATCAGCATGATCAAGCCGATCATCGACGGCATCGACAGCGCCCGTCCCGTCACCAGGAGGGCGACGAACGCGCCACCCATCGACAGCGGCAGCGCCACCAGGATCGTCATCGGTTGCATGAAATCCTTGAACAGCAATACCAGCACGCCGTAGATGCACAGCACGCCGATCGCCATGGCGATGCCAAAGCTGGCAAACAGCGCCTGCATTTCCTGCGCATCGCCCAGTTCAGCGATTTTGACGGACGCCGGCAAGTTCTGCATGGCTGGCAATGCGCGCGCTTCGCTATTGACTTCACCGAGCGAGCGGCCGGACAGTTCGACGTCGAGGGTGACGTTGCGGCTGCGGTTGAGGCGGTCGATCTGCGCCGGACCGCTTTCCATGGTGATGGTGGCCACATTGGCCAGCATCACCGGGCCATTCTTGCCCGGCACCGTCAAGCGGCCGATCGCCGCCAGGTCGGCGCGCACGGCGTCGGGCAGCTTGACGCGGATCGGCACCTGGCGCTCGGACAGATTGAGCTTGGTGAGGGCGACATCGTAGTCGCCGGCGGTGGCCACCCGCACCGTCTCGCCGATCGCCTGCGCCGTCACGCCCAGATCGGCGGCCTTGGCAAAATCGGGCCGCACGATGATTTCCGGCCGCACCAGCGAAGCGCTCGAGCTGACGTTGCCAATGCCGCGCAAGGTGCGCAGTTCGCGCTCGACCTGGCGGGCGGCGGCGTTGAGCGCCACCGCGTCTTCCGAGCGCAGCACCAGCTGCATCTTGACGCCGGTGTCGGGCGGTCCCACCGTGAAGCGGGCGCCGGCAATCTGGTCGAGGCGCGCGCGGATGGCGTTCTCGATGGCGTTGAGCGAGGTGCTGCGCTTGCTGCGGTGGACCGTGGTCAGCGTGAGCACGGCGCGGCGCGCTTCGGCCGAAGCACCGGGGGCAAAGGCGTCGCCACTGGAGCCGCCGCCGATCGAACTAAATACACCGGTGACGCCGGCCACCTGCATGGCGGCCACGCGCGTCTGCTCAGCCACCACGCGGGTCTCTTGCAGGGTCGAGCCGGGCGGCAGCTCCAGGTTGATCTGCGTTTGCGCGCGGTCCGATGGCGGCACAAAACCGGTCGGCAGCAGGCCGGCCAGCATGATCGAGCTGACAAAGAACGCCAGCGAGGCGCCGGCCGTGATCCAGCGGTGGTTCAGGCACCACTGCATGGCGGCCATGTAGCGCCGCATCAGCGCGCCGTCGGGCTGTTCACGGTGCGGCGTCGCTTTCATGATGTACGCCGCCATCATTGGCGTGAGCAGGCGCGCCACCAGCAGCGACGCCAGGATCGCCAGCACCGCAGTCCAGCCGAACTGCTTGAAAAATTTGCCGGGAATGCCACCCATGAAGGCGGTCGGCAGGAACACCGCCACCAGTGCGAAGGTGGTGGCGATGACGGCCATGCCGATTTCGTCAGCCGCTTCGAGCGCCGCCTGCATCGGCGTTTTACCCATGCGCAGGTGGCGCGAAATATTTTCGATTTCGACGATGGCGTCGTCCACCAGCACCCCCACCACCAGCGCCAGCGACAGCAGGGTGACGGTGTTGAGGGTGTAGCCGAACAGGTACTGGCCGAGGAAGGCCGGCATCACCGACAGCGGCAGGGCGGCCGCCGCCACCACGGTGGCGCGCCAGTCGCGCAGGAACCAGAACACCACCAGCACGGCCAGGATGGCGCCCTCATAGAGCAGCTCCATCGAACCCTCAAAATTTTCCAGCACCGGGGCGGCATTGTCGATCACTTCGGTCAGGGCGATATTCGCATGTTCTCCCTGCAGGGCCTTGATGGCGGCGCGCACGCCGTCGGCGACGTCGATTTCGCTGGCGCCCTTGGTGCGGAACACTTCAAACCCCACCACCGGTTTGCCATTGTGTTCGGCGATCGAACGGGGTTCGGCCACCGTGTCGGTGACGCGGGCGATCTGGTCGAGCCGCACGCGGCGGCCATCGGTCAGCGGGATGTCGAGCGTGGCCAGCTGCGCCGCCGTCTGCACGGTGGCGATGGTGCGCACCGATTGTTCGGCGCCGCTGACGTCGCCGCGCCCGCCGGGCGCTTCGCGCTGGACGTTGCGCAGCTGGCGCGAGACGTCGACGGCAGCCACCCGCAGCGCCGCCATCTTGGCATCATCGAGTTCGATGCGCACTTCGCGCAGCACGCCGCCGACCCGCTTGACCGAGCCGACGCCGGGCACCGCCAGCAGCCGCTTGGAGACATCGTTGTCGACGAACCACGATACTTCCTGGCTGTCGAGCGGCACACCGTGATTGGCTGCCACCGGCGCAGCCACATAGGTCAGCACCACGCGGCCGGCGGTGGCCGCCTTCGTCACGGTCGGGTCGCGCATTTCGGCGGGCAGGTCGGCCTTGACGCGGGCGACGGCGTCGCGCACATCGTTGACGCCTTCGGCAATGTCTTTTTCGAGAATGAATTCGACGGTGACGGTGGCAACGCCGTCGAGCACCTTGGTGTAGATGTTTTTGACGCCCTGCAGGCTGGCGACCGAGTCTTCGATCTTGCGCGCCACTTCAGTTTCCAGCTGGGCCGGCGCGGCGCCGTCGAGGGTGGCGTTGACGACGACGATGGGCAGCTCGATGTCCGGAAAATCCTGCACCTTGTTGGCCTTGAAGGCCAGCAGCCCGGCCAGCGTCAGCAGGACAAACAGCATGATCGCCGGCACCGGGTTTTTAATCGATAGAGCGGAAAAATTCATGACGCTTCCCTTATTTTTTGGCGGCGGCAGGCGCGGCGACGTTGCGAACCAGGTCGCCATCGTTCAGAAAGCCGGCGCCGTCGATGACCAGCAAGTCGCTGCCAGTGACCCCGGCAGTTACTTCGATGCGCTCGGCCAGGCGCCGTCCGGTGCTCACCTTGAGCTGGCTGACGCGCCCGTCGTTATTTAAACGGAACACATAACTAAAACCGTCGCGCACCACCACCGCCTGCTGCGGCACGGTCAGCGCAGTCGATGTGCCCAGCGTGAACTGGCCGCTGGCGAACATGCCCGCCTTGAAGGGCGCATTGGCGGCGTTCGAGGTCGGCAGGTCGACGTACACCAGCGCCGAGCGCGTTTGCGGGTCGATGGTGGGAGCGATCATGCGCACCGTGCCGCTCAGTTTTTCACCGCTGGCGGCAGTGACGACGGCGCGCGTGCCCGGACGCAGGCGCGCCAGGTCGGCTGCCACCACTTCGGCGCGCCATTCAAGGCGGCCCTGGCGGATCATGCGAAACAGTTCGGTGCCCACCCCCACCACCGAGCCGACGGTGGCGTTGCGCGCCGAAATGATGCCGCTGTCGGGCGCCACCACCTGGGTGTATTTGAGGCGCAGCTGCTGCGCCGCCAGCGTCGCGCTGGAGGCGGCGATGCGGGCGTTGGCGGTCTGCTCGGCCGTCAGGTACTGGCTGATCTGCTGGGCCGACAGCGCGCCCGAGCTTTCCAGCGTGCGCGCGCGCGCCGCGTTGGCGCTCGCTTCGGCGGCGTTGGCACGCGTTTCCAGCAGCGCCGCCCTGGCCTGGGCCAGATCGGCGTTGACGCTATCGCCTGAAAACACCGCCAGCACCTGGCCCTTTTTGACAACGTCGCCGACGTTGACGCGTACTTCATTGAGGCGGTAGCCGCCCGTTTCGCTGCCGATCACCGCTTCCTGCCAGGCGGCGACGTTGCCGTTGGCGGCCAGCTCGATGGGCAGGCTGGCCGGCGCCGGCCGCGCACTGGTGACGGTCAGCGCCGGTCGCGCCGGCGCCGCCTTCTTGTCGGTGGCGGCGTTCGAGGCGGGAGCGGCGATCAGGGCGACCGCGCCACCGGCGGCGAGCACGCCAAAGACGATGGCGGCGGCAGGATTGGTAAGCAGATGTTTGATGGTCATGGCGGGTTTTTTTAGAGAATCGGGGGCGGTGGGCGATGGGCGCTGTTCTTACTGCGACTGACCCTGAACTGGAACCTGAACCTGTGCCTGGGCCGCCGTAAAACCGCCGCCAGCGGCGCGGTACAGGGCGGTCCAGGCGGCGTTGCGCTCGCGTTCGAGGCTGACCACGGCATTTTCCGCGTTCAGCCGTGTGCGGCGGGCGTCTTCCAGTTGCAGCAGGCTGGCCAGGCCGTTCTTGTACAGCGCTTCGGTGGCGCGGAACGCATAACGGTAGCCATCGAGCGCGGTTTGCGCGTCAACGCTGCGGCGATCGGCGCTTTGCAGATTGACCAGCGCCTCTTCCACTTCGCGCACCGCCTGGCGGGCAACGGCCCGGTAGCTGACCACGGCATCGTCGTAACGGGCGCGGGCGGCGTCGACGTTGGCGCGGCGACGGCCAGCGTCGAACACTGGCAGCGCCAGCGCCAGCGGGCCGATGGTCCAGGCGTCAAAGCGGGTGTTTTCGCCGCCGCTGCGGAAGTTACCGACGCCGACGTTGCCCTGCAGGGTCAGGCGCGGATAGCGCTCGGCCTGGGCGCTGCCGACGTCGTCGCTGGCAGCGGCCACCAGCCGCTCGGCATTAAACACATCGGGACGCTGCGCCAGTACCTGCGCTGGCAGGGCGCTGATCGCAATCGGCTGGGCTGCCACCGCAGTGCTGCTGCGCAGTCGCATGCGCAGCGTCGCTTCGTCGAGTGCGGTCAGCGCCACCAGCGCCTTGATGGCGACATCGCACTGCGCCTGCTGCTGGTCGAGGCGGTTGTTGCCCTCGGCGGCGCTGGCGCGCGCCAGTGCGGCGTTGGCCGGCGACTGAAAGCCGGCCCTGGTGGTCAATTCGGTCAGGCGCGCCGTGTCGGTGCGCGAGGCAGCATCTTGCGTGGCCACCGCCAGCAGGGCATCGCAGCTGCGCACGGCGTAGTACTGGTTGGCCGTTTCGGCGGCCACCGACACGCGCGCTTCATGCCAGCCGGCGGTGGCGCCGGCCAGCCGCTCAGTGGCGGCGTTGCGGTCGGCGCGGCGGGCGCCGAACAGGTCGATTTCCCACGCCGTCTGAAAGCCGGCCTGCGCCATGGTCCCCAGCGGCAGGGTGCTTTGCTCGCTGGCGCGCGAGATGTTGGCGGCAGCATCGACGCCGGGCAGCAGGGCGGCGCTGGCGCTGACGCTTTGCGCGCGCGCCTGGGCGATGCGCGCGCGCGCCGCCGACAGCGTCGGGCTGGCATTTTGCGCGGCGATGATCAATTCGGCCAGCAGCGGGTCGCCCCCTTGGCGCCACCAGTTGGCCAGGTCGGTCAGGCTGGCATTGTGCGGCGCAGGCGCCTGCCAGGCGGGCGGCGCCTGGGCTTGAACCCGGGTCGGCGGCGCCGTCAGCGCGCATGCGCCAAGCAGCAGGGGCACGGCGAGCGCGGCGACGCGCAGCAGGGAACGCAAATGCTTCATGCTTGATTCTTTCATGGCAGGGTGGGGGCGGCGTGTTCGAGCTGGACCAGCGCTTCGGCATAATCGACCAGCCGCCCGATCCAGCGATCGATGGCGGCGTCGTCTTTCATCAGCTGCGGCGAGAGGACGTCGATCACTTCGCGTGAGACCATCATGTGCAGGGCCAGACCGGCCACGCTATAGGCCAGCCGCGCCAGCCGGTCGCCGTCAGCGGCCGGGTCGAGGCCCAGGTGGCGGCCCAGCGTGCGTATCAGCGCTTCGTGGGCGTGGCGCACGCCATGGTCGATTTCCTGTTGCCACAGGCCGGTCGGCTCGAGCATCTCGCGAAACCACAGGCGCATGCCGACGCGCGCGTCTTCGCCCTGTTTGAGCTGGCCGAGCAGCATGGCGTAAAACGCGCTGAGCATGGCGCGCAGCGGCAGCGCCGCATCGGTGAAGCACTCGACCGCTTCCGGCGTGCACGGCGACATGCTGCGGAAGGTGGCGCGGTACAGCCCCGCCTTGTCGCCAAAATAATAGCTGATGGCGGCAATATTGGTGCCGGCAGCAATGGCGATCTCGCGCGTCGAGGTGGTGGCGAACCCCTGGGCGGCGAACAGCCGCATGGCGGCATGCAGTAGCCGCTGGCGCGACTGGGTACCATCGGTGCGGGTGCGGCGTTGCTCTTCGGTATGATCGTGTTCGGTGAGGTGGTCTGGCTTATGCATGGACGGATTATTCCACATAAATCAAACGAATGATGTAAGTCAAACGAGCGTTTGATTTAGATTTACATTTTATTACAAGCGATACCGTATTGCACTTATTAAACCGACACATCGCGCGTATAACATGTGTCACCGAGACGCAAGAGCGTCTGTCCAACAAGGAGAATGACCATGCATCTGATGCGCATATCGCTGGCCCTCGCTGGCGTGCTGGCGTGGAGCGGCGCCGCCATGGGCGCGCCGGCGCTTTTGATGACGCCGGAACAGCAGGCGGTGCATGTGCTCAACCGGGTGGCCTTCGGTCCCCGGCCCGGTGACATCGAGCGGGTCAGCAAGATGGGCGTGCAAAACTATCTCGATCAGCAGTTGCGCCCTGCCAGCCTGCCCTATCCCGCCGCGTTGAGCGAGCGCCTGGCCGCCTTGCGCACGCCCAACCGCAAGGCTGGCGACGTCGTCGGCGACTTCGTCGAGCTGCAAAAGCAGGTGCGTGAAGAAGACGAGGGCGCGCGCCAGCGCCGCCGCGCCGCCGTCAATGCGATCACGGTGGAGACGGCCGAAGCGCGGCTGGCACGCGCCATCGACAGCCCGCGCCAGCTCGAAGAAGTGATGGTCGACTTCTGGTACAACCATTTCAATGTCTTTGCCGGCAAGGGCATCGACCGCGCGCTGGTGGCCAGCTACGAGCGCGATGCCATTCGCCCGAATGCGCTGGGTAATTTTCACGATTTGCTCAAGGCCACCGCCCACCATCCGGCCATGTTGTACTACCTCGACAATTTTCAGTCGACTGCCGAGGGTTACCGCGCCGGTGGCAAGAACGCCAGCGCCAAGGGCAAGGCCAGCGGCCTCAACGAAAACTATGCGCGCGAACTGATGGAGCTGCACACGCTCGGCGTCGATGGCGGCTACAGTCAGAAGGATGTGACGGAACTGGCGCGCATGCTCACCGGCTGGACCTACGACCAGCGTGCGCTGATCCGCTCGAACCAGACCTTCCGCTTCGACGCTGCACGCCATGACACTGGCGTCAAGCACTGGCTGGGGCGCGATGTCGCCGCCGCCGGCGTCGCCGAGGGCGACATGGCGCTCGACGTGCTGGCCAGCCACCCGGCCACCGCCCGTCACATCAGCTACAAACTGGCGCAGTATTTTGTGCAGGATGAACCGAGTGCCGCGCTGGTGGCATTAATGGCGCGCGTGTATCTCGATGCCGATGGCGACATCGGCTCGGTGCTGCGGGTGCTGTTTGCCAGCGGCGAGTTCATGGCGCCGGCCAGCGCCGGCGCCAAGTTCAAGACGCCGTACCAGTTCGTCGTCTCGGCCGCGCGCGCCAGCGCCACCCCGGTGCGCAACGTGGCGCCGCTGCTGGCGACCATGGCGCAGCTGGGCATGCCGCTGTACGGCTGCCAGACCCCGGATGGTTATAAAAACACCGAGCAGGCCTGGCTCAATCCGGACGCGCTGTCACGCCGCATCAGCTTTGCCAGCGCGCTGGCGGCCGGCAAGCTGCCGCTGGCGAGCGCTCCGCTTGCCACAGCCGCCACCAGCGCGCCGGCCATGGGCGAGATGATGGCAGCGCCGCCAGTGGCAGTACCGGTACCAGTACCAGCTTCAGCGCCGCCCCAGGCGATCCTGGCGCTTGATGCGGTGCGCCTGCAAGCGACGCTGGGCGCAGCGATCTCGCCACGCACCCGCAGCGCCGTCGCCGCCACTGCCGAACCGCTGCGCGCAGCCATGCTGCTGGGCAGTCCCGACTTCATGCAACGTTAAGGAACCGTCATGCAACGACGCCAATTCATGCACGCGCTGGCGCTGGGCGCCAGTGTCCTGATCCCCGTCGGCCGCAGTGCCTGGGCTGCCACTGGTACTGCGCCGACGCAGAAAAAACTCATCGTCGTCATGCTGCGCGGCGCCGTCGATGGCCTTAACGTGGTGGCGCCAGTGGCCGACGCCAATTACCTGCGCCTGCGTCCCACCATCGGCCTGGCGCTGCCGGGCATGGAGAACGGCGCGCTCGATCTCGACGGTTACTTTGGCCTGCACCCGGCGCTGGCCGCGCTGCAGCCGCTGTGGGCGGAAAACAAGCTGGCATTCGTCCACGCCAGCGGCTCGCCCGACAGCACCCGTTCGCACTTCGACGCCCAGGACTACATGGAATCTGGCACGCCGGGGCGCAAGAGCACCCAGGATGGCTGGATGAACCGGCTGGTGGCGACGCTGCCGGGGGCGGCGACGTCGAGCCGGGCGCTGTCGATCGGTCCGGTCATGCCGCGCATCCTGTCGGGACCAGCGGCGGCGATCAACCTGCCCAATGGCGCCGCCGCCACCCGTGCCACTATTCTCGACAAGAAGGACATCGGCGCCGCTTTCGACCAGCTCTATGGCAGCAACGAGCGCTTTGGCCGCGCCTACCAGGATGGCAAGACGGCGCACCAGGAAGTGATGGCGGCAGCGGCGATGGCGGCCGAAGCCGATAAAAGCAACCCGGCCGACCGCGGCGCGCCGCTGCCGAACGGCTTTCCCGACGACGCCGCGCGGCTGGCGCTGTTGATGCGCAATGACCCGAATATCCAGGTGGCGTTTGTCGACCTCGGTGGCTGGGATACCCATGCCGGCCAGGGCGCCGGCCGCGGCCAGCTGGCCAATCGCCTGCAGCCGCTGGGCCAGGGCCTGGCCACGCTGGCCACCCGCTTGGGTCCGCTGTTCGATGACACCACCATCGTCGTCATGTCCGAGTTCGGCCGCACCGCGCGCGAAAACGGCAATGGCGGCACCGACCACGGGCATGGCAATGTGATGTGGGTCATCGGCGGCGCCGTCAACGGCGGCAAGGTGTATGGCGACTGGCAGGGGGTGGGCGACAGCGCCCTCAACGAGGGCCGCGATTTGCCGGTGACCACCGATTTCCGGCTGGTGCTGGCGCAAATTGCCGAGCGCCACATGCGGCTGGGCGACCCCCAGTTGCGCAAGATTTTCCCAAATATGCCACAGCGGGGCGCGGCTTTTCAATTAATTCGCGCTTAGAGTTTTACCTCTATTGCACTGCACAATAAATCGGCTTATATTTGACCTGTCTCCTCCAATTTCCCGCAAATTGGATTACCGCCCGGGCCCTTTTCGAAGGCCCCGGGCGTTTTTTTGTGTGCGCGGTGGACTAGGCGTCGGCCGCTGCCGTGTCTTCACCCTGAAACGCGCCGGCGCGCCAGGTCAGCACCAGGGTGTCGCGGTGGCCGTTGTCTCCCGTCGGCTGGATCGGCGTCGATTCGTGGATGACGGCAGCGTCGTCGAGCATCAACAGGGTCCACGGCTCCAACATGGTGAAGCGCTTGCCGCCCGGGCCGGCCGCTTCGAACACGCGCGTTTCTCCCCCCTTGACGTGGTGACGCGCCACCAGCAGCACGGCGACAAAATCGACGCCGTCGCGGTGCGCCCCTTCTGGCGTCGGCCGGCCGATGCCGCCCAGCGTATCGATGCGAAACTGGTGCGCCTCGACGAACCACGGCTGGACGCCGCGCGCCTGCGAACAGGCCTGGCCGAGCGCATGCAGTAGCGCGCCCCAGCCGGGCTGGGCGACGGTGGTCGCGGCAATCGGCTCGAACAGGCGGTGCATGCCGCCGTGCAGGGCGTTGTATTCGATTGGCTGCCAGTGGGCGCGGTGCGGCGTGGGCGTGAGGCTGGTGCCGTCGTCGATAAAGCAGGAGTGGCGGCGGCGCCGGTAATGGCCGCCGTCCTTGAGGTAGTTGTCCAGTTCGAGGGCGTCCCAGCTGGGCGCCAGCGCGTCGAGCGCGGCCAGAGAGCAGCCGGCCAGCGCCGCCACGTCGGCCGGGCGCAGCAGCGCATAACCGGCGGTTTGCAAATCGATGGCCAGCGTGGCCGGATCGGTGTAGGGAGTGGGCGTGGTGGGAATCGTCATCGGCGCTAGCGTAGCATTGTTGACGCTTGCCCGTACAGTGAGCGGGGCAAATTGGCGCCGCCGGCGCCGCCGTCAACGCAGCAGCTGGTCGCGCGCCTGGCGGCTGAAACTGAGGCTGCGCACCACGCCGTTCTCGGTGATGTTGACGGTGTTGGCCTGGTCGGCCAGAAAATCGCTGAGGATGTCATGGTGGATGGCCAGCGCCTGCCCCAGCGGCGTGTTGTCGATTTCCTGGTACACCACCACCGTCTCCGGTCCCACCGTCAATCCCACCCAGTGCAGCGGCAGGCGCCGGCCCGCCGCACCGGCGATCCAGAACTGCTTTTCGATGTATTTGCGCAGCACCGCCTCATCTTCTGGCTGGGTGAGGTCGAACTGGCGCTGGTACAGGTTGGCCAGCAGGGCGTCGATGTCGTCGGTGTGATAGGTGTGCACCACTTCCAGGCTGCCCGTCTTGGCGTTGAAAGACAGGTCGGTAAAGCCGACATGGAACTGGTGCGCATGGGCCAGCGCGCCTGCTGCCAGCAGCAGCGCTGTGCACAGTGCCCGCACTGCGCTGAGGGTCTTGCGGGTACTCAGGGTACTCATGGCGCCTCCGTTGCTGCCGGCTTGGCGTCTTTCGCCTTCAACCTGGTATTGAAGTCGCGCATCAGGTCATTGCCGCCGCGCTCCTCCTTGAACAGTTCGACGCGCGAGCGCGCGATCTTGCGTGGCCACGCATTGTTCGACACATCGGTGTCGGCCGTTTCCCAGAACGGGTCCTGGACCAGTCCCACCATCGGTTCGTCGGTGACGATCAGCTTGGTGATTTTTTTCGACGAATAGCGCCACACTTCGGCGGGAATCCGTTCGATATACTTTTTGCCGCTGGCCAGTTCAATCTCCAGCACCAGTGGCGTCACCAGTCCGCCCAGGTTGGAAAAATCGACCAGGTACAGGTGTTTGCCCCGTCCTTGCCATTGGTCCAGCAGCGCTTTTTCCCACGGTTCGAGCTTGTCGACCGACTCGTTAAAGCTGTTGCGGTCCTTGTTGGTGACGGTGAAGTCATCGTGCTCGTTATAAAAATCCTTCAGCTCGGGATGGGCATCGAGGCGGCGTGCCAGTGTGCCCTTGTTGCGCTGGTCGGTGATGGAGACCGGCTCGGCATCCTTCTGCGCTTTTTTCCAGGCTTTTTCGATTTCCGGATTTTTGCTGTTGACGCCATATTCGGTGATGCCGTCGATGCTGACGTCGACCGCGTCGGTGGCGTAAAACCAGCCGCGCCAGAACCAGTCAAGGTCGGTGCCGGAGGCGTCTTCCATGGTGCGGAAAAAGTCGGCAGGCGTGGGCCGCTTGAATTTCCAGCGGCGGGCGTATTCGCGGAAGGCGAAATCGAACAGTTCGCGGCCCAGCACCGTCTCGCGCAGGATGTTGAGCGCGGTGGCCGGCTTGGCATAGGCATTGCTGCCACGCTGGGTCACCGATTCCGAATTGGTCATGACGGGCACCTGGTTTTTCGAGCGCATGTAGTCGACGATATTGCGCGGTTCGCCGCGCACGACCGGGTAGCCGTCTTCCCACGCCTGCTCGGCCAGGTACTGTACAAAACTGTTCAGACCCTCGTCCATCCAGGTCCACTGGCGCTCGTCGGAATTGATGATCATCGGGTAGTAGTTGTGGCCCACCTCGTGGATGATCACGCCGATCAGGCCATATTTGGCGCGCTTCGAATAGGTCAGTTCACCGGTCTTCTTGTCCTTGGTGGGGCGCTGGCCGTTAAACGACAGCATCGGGTATTCCATGCCGCCGACCGGGCCATTGACCGAAATGGCCACCGGATACGGATAGTCGAAGGCATATTTGTTGTACTGGTCGATGGTGTGGATGACCGCCTGGGTCGAGTACTTGCCCCACAGGGGATTGGCTTCCTTCGGATAGTAAGACATCGCCATGACGTCGGTGCTGTCTTTCTTGTAGCCTTGCGCGTCCCAGATAAATTTGCGGCTCGAGGCCCACGCAAAATCGCGCACGTTGGCCGCTTTAAAGTGCCAGGTGCGGGTGGCGCTGCTGCGCGACTGTTCGGCCGCTTCCGCTTCAAGCTGGGTGACGATGAGCACCGGCGTGCTGCTGGTCCTGGCCTGGCGCAGCCGTTCGCGCTGGGTGGCAGTGAGCACCGCGTCGGGGTTTTGCAGCACGCCGGTGGAGGCGACGATGTGATCGGCCGGCACCGTCAGCTCGACGTCGTAGTCGCCAAATTCGAGGGTGAATTCGCCGTCGCCCAGGTACTGCTTGTTTTGCCAGCCGGTGGCGTCGTAGTAGGCCGCCATGCGGGGGAACCACTGCGCCACTTCGAACAGGTCATGTTTGTCGGTGGCCTTGCTGCTCTCTTCGCCGAACGCTTCGTAACCGCTGCGCCGTCCCAGCACATTGACTTCGGGGATATTGAAGTGCCAGGCCAGATTGAAGGTGAAGCTGGTGTTCGGCTGCATCGGCTGTGGCAGGTCGATGCGCATCATGGTCTTGTTGATGACGTATTTTAAGGGGCGGCCGCCGGCGCCGCTGACGGCGTCAATCTTGAAGCCGCCGTCGAAGCTGCGGCTGGCCATGGTGAAGCGCAGCTGCTCAAATTTCAGGCCGTCCGCTTCGGTCTTCGCCTTGGCCCAGGCCTCGCGCGACGGCACGGTGGCGGTGCTGCGGTTGTCGGAGTCGGCGCGGAACATGTTCTGGTCCAGCTGCACCCACAGGTAAGAGAGGGTGTCGGGCGACTGGTTGTGGTAAGTGATGGCGCCGGCGCCAGTGATGCTGCGCGCCGCTTCATCGAGGCTGGCGCGCAGCTTGTAGTCGGCGCGCTGCTGCCAGTAGGCGTGGCCGGGGGCGCCGGAAGCGGTGCGCACGCTACCGGGCGTGGGCAGCAGCTCATCAAGCTGGCGGAATTTGTCGTCGAATTGCTGGCCGCTGGCGCCCAGGCTGATGCACAGGGTGGCGATGACGGCGAGATGGCTGGTAAGACGGATCGGTTTCATGGTTCGGACTTTACAACGTGGACGCAAAGGGGGACGCAAATGCGTACGCAAATGCGCACCGGCGGCGGCGCGATGATGGTCGCGCCGCCGCCGGCGGGCTTACAGCTTAAGGATGACGGGCAGCGTCGCCGTACTTATTCGGCTTTGCTGTCATCCTTCTTGTCATCGGCATCCTTCTCGCCCTTGACCTTCAGCTTGGTACTAAAGTCCTTCATCAAGTCATTGCCGCCCCGTTCCTGCTTGAACAGTTCGACGCGCGACGGCTGGATCTTGCGCGGCCACGCGTTGTTCGACACATCGGTATCGGCCGTTTCCCAGTACGGGTCCTGGGTCAGTGCCACCATCGGCTCGTCGGTAACGATCAGCTTGGTGATCTTTTTCGACGAATAGCGCCACACTTCGGCGGGAATCCGTTCGATATATTTCTTGCCGCTGGCCAGTTCAATCTCCAGCACCAGTGGCGTCACCAGTCCGCCCAGGTTGGAAAAATCGACCAGGTACAGGTGCTTGCCCTGTGCCAGCAGCGCTTTTTCCCACGGCTCGAGCTTGTCGACCGATTCGTTAAAGCTGTTGCGGTCCTTGTTGGTGACGGTGAAGTCATCGTGCTCGTTATAAAAATCCTTCAGCTCGGGATGGGCGTCGAGGCGGCGTGCCAGTGTGCCCTTGTTGCGCTGGTCGGTGATGGAGACCGGCTCGGCATCCTTCTGCGCTTTTTTCCAGGCTTTTTCGATTTCCGGATTTTTGCTGTTGACGCCATATTCGGTGATGCCGTCGATGCTGACGTCGACCGCGTCGGTGGTGTAAAACCAGCCGCGCCAGAACCAGTCAAGGTCGGTGCCGGAGGCGTCTTCCATGGTGCGGAAAAAGTCGGCAGGCGTGGGCCGCTTGAATTTCCAGCGCTGGGCGTATTCGCGGAAGGCGAAGTCGAACAGTTCGCGACCGAGCACCGTCTCGCGCAGCACGATCAGGGCGGTGGTGGGCTTGGCGTAGGCGTTATAGCCGAACTGCAGTACCGATTCCGAGTTGGTCATGATCGGCACCTGGTTTTTCGAGCGCATGTAGTCGACGATGGCGCGTGGCTCACCGCGCGACTGCGGATAGCCTTCTTCCCATGCCTGTTCGGCTAGGTACTGTACAAAACTGTTCAGACCCTCGTCCATCCAGGTCCACTGGCGCTCGTCCGAGTTGATGATCATCGGGTAGTAGTTGTGGCCCACTTCGTGGATGATCACGCCGATCAGGCCATATTTGGTCTGCTTCGAGTAGGTCAGTTCGCCGGTCTTTTTGTCCTTGGTGGGACGCGGGCCGTTAAACGAAATCATCGGGTATTCCATGCCGCCGACCGGGCCATTAACCGAGATTGCCGCCGGATACGGGTAGTCGAGCGCGTACTTGTTGTACTGCTCGATGGTATGGATGATCGCCTGGGTCGAATACTTTTCCCACAGCGGGTTGCCTTCCTTCGGGTAGTAGGACATCGCCATGGTGTTGGTGCTGTCCTTCTTGTAACCCTGCGCGTCCCAGATGAACTTGCGGCTCGAGGCCCATGCAAAGTCGCGCACATTTTTGGCCTTGAAGTGCCAGGTCTTGGTCGCCGTGCTGCGCGATTTTTCGGCCGCTTCAGCTTCCGCCTGGGTGACGATGATCACTGGCTTGCTGCTGGTCTTGGCCTGGCGCAGGCGCTCGCGCTGGGTGGCGGTGAGCACCGTGTCGGGGTTTTGCAGTTCGCCCGTGGAGGCGACGATATGGTCGGCCGGTACCGTCAGCTCGATATCGTAGTCGCCAAATTCGAGGGTGAATTCGCCGGCGCCCAAGAACTGCTTGTGCTGCCAGCCGTAGACATCGTAGTAAGCGGCCATGCGCGGGAACCACTGGGCGATTTCGAAGATGTCGTTCTTGTCGCCGGGGGTGTCGGCATCGCCGTCAAACGGCTCGTAGCCAGAGCGGCCGCCGAGAATCTTGGCGTCGTTGATCTGGTAATTCCACTCGATCGAAAAGACGAATTTGCCACCCGCCTTGAGCGTCTGCGGCATATCGATGCGCATCATGGTCTTGTTGATGACGAACTTGAGCGGCTCGCCATTGGGTCCCTTGACCGACTTGATGTTGAAGCCACCTTCGAAACTGCGCGACTCCATCAGTCCGCGCATGGCATTAAAACTGAGGCCATCCATCGCGTTGTGGCCCTTGGCCCATGCTTCGCGCGACGGCAGGATGGCGGTGCTGCGGTTGTCGGAACCAGGCTTGAACAGGTTCTGGTCGAGCTGCAGCCACAGGTAGGACAGCGCATCGGGTGAATTATTGTGGTACGTGACCTTCTCGGCGCCGGTCAGCACGCGCTTGGCTTCATCGAGCGTGGCGCGGATCGAATAGTCGGCGCGCTGCTGCCAGTAAGCCGCGCCCGGTGCGCCCGAGGCGGTGCGCACCGACCCCGGCGTCGGCAGCAGCTCTTCGAGCTGGCGGAACTTGTCGTCAAATGGTTCTGCCGCAAATGCGGCCCCGGCGAGGCATAAAGCAGCCAATCCGATCGGCAAACGTATCATGGTTACCCTAATAGTTATAAGAATTGTGGAACAACAATTCTAATGCCAGTCTTGCATCCGGTGCTTGGTGCCTTTGTAAAAAAGTTGAAACATTACACGACCCAGGCGGTATGATGGTCCGGGACAGGGGAAAGTGGGAAAGCGGCGCATGGATCTTAATCAGACGGCAACCATCGCAAGTGCCCCCGGCCAGAATGGCACGGACGACGACGCTGCCATCCTGGCGATGGCGGCGCTGGCCGAGGCACACGATCCGCACATCGGCAGGCACCTGCTGCGGACCCAGCGCCTGGTGGCGGCACTGGCCGCCGAACTGCGCTTCCACGAGCGCTTCCGCGCCATGCTGACGCCGTCGTTGATCGCCCTGCTGGTCAAGGCGGCACCGCTGCACGACATCGGCAAGAGCCGGCTCGAGGTGGCGCTACTGACCGCGCCGGGGCGGCTGACGGTGGAACAGTTTGCCGTCATGCGCACCCACACCAGCTGCGGCCGCGATGCCATCGAGGCGGTTGCCGATGCCCTGGGCGGCAGCACGCCCTTCCTGCGCTGCGCTGCCGAGATCGCGTTTTCGCACCAGGAAAAATGGGACGGCTCGGGCTATCCGCAAGCTCTGGCGGGAGAGGCCATTCCTGTCGCTGCCCGCCTGATGGCGGCCGCCGACGTCTACGACGCCCTGGTCAGCGCCCGTTCGTACCGGCCGGCGTTCACCCATGAAACGGCGATCGAGTTGATCCGCCAGGGCAGTGGCGCGCATTTCGATCCCGACGTCGTCGATGCCGTGCTGGCGATCGAAGAGCGCTTTCGCGACATCGCTGCCGAACTGGCTGACCTGCCGCTCCCTCGGCTCGCGCTGTCCTAGGCGCGGCCATGACCGGCGAGCCGCTGCGCATCAATGGCTATCTGGCCTTCGCCATCGGTATCTGCCTGACGGCGTGGACCTGCATGCTGGTGGTCGGCGCGCAGGACGCACAGATTCGCGCCAGCTTCGTGCGCGACACCGACAAAGTGGCCGCCGATACGTCGGCGCGCCTGCGCACCTATTTCGATACCCTGCTCAGCCTGCAGGCGCTGTTTGCCGTCAAAGGCGAGGTCGATCGCGCCGAGTTCGGCCAATTCGTGCGCGAGCTGCGCCTGGCGGGGCGCTATCCCGGTTTTCGGGCGCTGCAGTTCGTCCGTTATGTGCCGGCTGACGGCGTGGCCGCCTTCAGCGCAGCGGTGCGCCGCCAGAGTTCTGACCTGGCGCCGCCGTTTATCGTCCACCCGCCGCCGCCCGCCGGCTTGCGCAACGACCGCGCCGACCACTACATCATCGACTTCAACGAGCCGATGCTGGGCAACGAGAACGCCTTCGGCCTCGATCTGGCGGCACTGCCGGCGCAACTGGCGGCCGTACTCGAAGCGCGCGACAGCGGGCGCATCGTCGCCACCGGCCGCACCATGCTGGTCCAGGACAGCGCCGCCCATCCCGGCTTCGTCGCCCGCGCCCCGGTGTACCGCCAGCACATGCCGACCGCCACCATCGAACAGCGCCGCGCTGCCTTTATCGGCGTGGTCGCCATCGTGTTCCGCGTCGACGATTTGCTGGCCGAAGTGGTCGATCCGCAGCTGCTGCGTCACCTGACGCTGCAGGTGCTCGACAGTGGCGCCGTCGGTCAGGCGGCGCTGCGCAACGATGATGGTGCCGGTCTGCTGTTCGACAGCGGCGGCGGCGCGCGCGTGGCCGCCACTCGCGTGCTGGAAAACCATGTCGATGTGGCGCAGCGCCGCTGGCAGCTGCGCTACAGCGCGCTGGCCGGCAGCCGCTATGGCCGCGCCATCGCGCCACCGCTGCTGGTCGGCCTGGGCGGGCTGGTGATCAGCGCCCTGATCGCCGCACTGCTGCTGGCCTCGCAACGGGGCGCGCGGCTCGAGCAGCGCCTGCGCGCCAGCCTCGATGAAAAGCAGGCCAGCCTGGTCGAGCTGGAGCAGCAAAAAAAGCACGTCGAACTGGCCCAGGCCAACCTGATTACCTCGGAAAAACTCGCTGCGCTGGGCGCGCTGGTGGCCGGCATCGCCCACGAACTCAATACGCCAATCGGCAACAGCCTGTTGACGGCGACCGCGCTGGCCGACATGGTGGTGTCGTTCGAGAAGCAGTACACCAGCGGCGGCCTGCGCCGCTCGGCGCTGGAGGCGCACCTGGCCGACACCCGCCTGGCCTGCACCATCATCGCCAGCTCGTTGAGCCGGGCGGCCGAGCTGATTACTTCGTTCAAGCAGGTGTCGGTCGACCAGACCAGCGACCAGCGCCGCCGTTTCGACCTGGCCGAGGTGGTGCGCGACACCGTCGCCACCTACGCCGCCCAGCTGCGCCGCGCCAACTGCCAGGTCACGGTCGCTATCGCTGCCGGCTTGATGCTCGACTCTTATCCGGGCGGGCTGGGACAGGTGCTGTCGAACCTGATCAACAACGCCCTGCTGCACGCCTTCGGCGCCGTCGTCGCCGGCGCCGCTCCTTCGCACATCGTCATCAACGCCAGCGCCATCGATGGCAGCGACGTGCTGCTGCACTTTAGCGACGATGGCGTCGGCATGAACGACAACACCCTGCACCAGATCTTCGACCCTTTCTTTAGCACCAAGCTGGGACAGGGTGGTTCGGGCCTGGGCATGCATATCGTCTACAACGTCGTCACCGGCATGCTCGGTGGGACCATCCATGTCGAATCGGCGCCGGGGCAGGGCACGCGCGTGGTGCTGACCTTGCCGACGGTGGCGCCGACGGTAGCGCAAAGCCCGGACCGGGCGCTGGCCTGATCAGCGCCACAGCGCCGCCGGCTCGACCAGCCGCACATCGTGTATCTGCTCACGCTTGCCACCTGCGGCGTGTTTCGCAGGGGGACTGGCACCAAAGGGTGCCTGTCCGAATTGAAGCCCCCTGCAAAAGATCCCGCAGCGGGGACTGCCAGCGCGCTACCTCAAGCGAACCCGCGCACCGGCAAACCGGCGCCGCGCTGAATCCAGTTGCCCTTCGAATAGCTGCTGGTGCCAGCGGTGGCATGCAGGGTATACGCGTGGCGCGATACGGGCGAAGTATTCGGCGCGCTGTAGTGGGGCAGCAGGCCGTGGAACAGCACCAGGTCGCCGGCCTGCGCTGCGAGCGGTATGGCAACGCTGTTGTCCGGCCACGCCATGGCGTCGAGCGGCTCCATGAAGACGCGCTGGCCGTCGCGCACGAAGCGCTCGCGCAGGGGCCCGCGGTGGCCGCCCGGCTCGACCCACAGGCAGCCATTGTCGACGCTGGCCGCTTCCAGCGCGAACCAGAAGGTGGTCACGCTCACTGGCGTGGTATCGAAAAACGTGGCGTCCTGGTGCCAGCGCACTTCGCCGCCGATACCGGGCTGCTTGAAAATATACTGCGACTGCCACACCCTGGCGTCGGCCAGGCCGATGTCGGCGGCGATGGCGGCCAGCCGTGGGTCGCGCGAAAACTGTTCGAACACCGGGTCGAGGTCGTGCATGGCGTGGCCGATCTTGTTGATCGATAGCGCCTTGGCCTGCTTCAAGCTGCCGTCGGCGGCGAACGCCGCTTCTTCGAAAAAGCAGCGCACCGTGGTATCGGAACCGAGGAACCAGTCATCGCTGGCGGCGGCCTGGTTCTGGGTGGTGAAGATGGCGCTGCCTTCGGCGGGGTTGAAGGCGTCGACGATGGCCAGCGCGCGCTGGCGCAGGGCAGCGATGGCGGCGGCGTCCTTGAAGGCGGGGATCACCAGGTAGCCGTCAGCGTGATAACGCGCCAGTTGTTCTGTGCTGAGCATGTTCATTCCTGTTCGATGGAGAAAATCCGGCGCGCTGTCAAACCTGCCAGGCGCCGTCACGGTAGACCTGCTGGTCGTCGAGATAGACCGCTTCGGTGACCGCGAAGACGTCGACATGGTAGCGCGCATCCTTGCGCTTGAAGCCCGGCTTTGGGTAGACGCCGTGCTTGGCGCCGAGCGACAGGTGGATGCCGCACATCCGTTCGTAGGTGCCGATGTCGTCAACCCGGCGCTCGCGCGTGAAGGCGCGGTTCATGCCGAAGCCCAGTTCGCGCAGCCACACTTCACCTTCATCGGCGCGGATGCGGGCGATGACGTCGTCAAATTGAGCGGTGCTGTTCTCCAGCGCCACCACGCGACCGCGTTCGACCACCAGGGTGATCGGCAGCGGCGGGCAGTTGACCATGAAGGCGGTATCACCGAACACGTGGATGCGCACGCGGCCATTGACCGCTTCGAGGTCCTGCGCCTCGGTGAACACTTCACCGATGGGGAACTGGCCGCCGACGTTGTGCATGGTGCTGTAGTCGCCGATATTGAGCTTGGCCGGTTCGAGCGGCGAGGCGAAGGTGAGCAGCGCGCCGCCGCTGTCGACCCGCGCCGACGCCGCCGCGTCGATGCGCGCCTTGAGGGCCGGGCCGACCGTGCGGTAATAGGCCGCGTCGTAAGCCAGACCGGCGATGTAATAGCTGCCCTGGATGCCCGGCATGCGGTCCAGATGCAGGTGTTCGATCACTTTCAGACCCAGCTTGAACAGTTCGACGCGCAGGCGAAAACCGTCCAGCCTGAAATTGGTCGACTGGATCAGCACCACCAGGTCGCCCGGCGCCAGCGCAGCGAAGGCCGCCAGCACATCGGCCGCCGCCGTGCTGTCGAAATCAATGAAACGCGCTGCCGGCAGATTGCGGCGGTAAGCGGTGGCCAGCGCGCGCGCCAGCGCGGTGGCGTGGTCGGCCACCACCAGCGCCGCCTGCGCTGTGCCCGGGCCGTGCTCGAACACGGTGCCGAGAATGGCAGTGAGGTGGGTGCTGGCAAGGGCGATGTCGGCAGCGCTGAGGTCGTCGTCAGTGGCGGCGATGGTGCCGGGCAAGGTGTCGGGATTGGTCAAATTCATGGCGCAATTATACGGAGCTTGCGCTGGAGTACGGGGTTTGATGGTCGATTCTTGCTTTTGTGGAACTCGCCGCTCGCGCCCGCATTGTCGTCTGCGCCAGCACAAACGAGCGCGTGGGCATTGCTGCGGCAGCGCATCACCGCAGTTTCTCCGGCATGCAGATGCTGCCAGCCGCACCTTGTCAGAGCGTCAGGCGATACCGGGCAATGAAACGTCGGCAATGGGCCAGTTACGCTATGATTTATCGGCTGGCTCAGGGGCGGCAGGGGCGGCCACGGCGTGACGGCGCCGTGCTTCACATGCATATTGCAAGCTCAACGGCGACGGTGGAAGGGCATATGGATTATCGATGGGAAACAGCAACCAGCGTCTGGCTGGAGAACGCCAGCAGTGGCCAGTTCGCGCTCGGCGCCAGCGCCGGCCTGTCGGCCATCGACTGGCCGGGGCCGGCCAGTCAGCGCCTGCCCGATGTCGCCCACCTGCTGGGGGCGTCGCTGCCGGCCAGTTGTCGCTGTTGCCCCATCTATCCGGAAGGGTTTGCGTTTTGTCCCGCTTGCGGCGCAGCGCTCGAACGGCTGGCCGGCGCGGTCCACTCGCAGCCTGACTGGTGGGGCCCGTACAACGACGCCTTCCTGCCGCGCCACCTGCCGCACGGCTTGCCAGTGACCTCGCTGGCGCTCGACGACGTCCTCGAGCAGCGGCCGGCCGCGCCGGTGGTCGGCCGTGCCGATGCCAGCATGCCGGCGCCGCCCAACGCGCAATGCGTGTTTGCCGCCGCCCACTACGGCTTTCCGGCGCCACGGCTGCTGGCGCTGGCGGGCAGCCGCAACGTCTTGCAGTACTGGGACCCGCTGGCTCGCCAGTGGCACCTGATGAGCGCCGAAGATGGCAGCGCCGACCTTACCTTTACCGGCGCGGCTTATGGCTGGCTGCCGGTGGCCAATCCGCGCCGCGGCGAAGTGGCGCTGGTGCCCACCAACGGCGGCCTGTGCCGCCTGTGGATCAATCCGCTCGGCGAGAGCTATCGTGCCGACCTCGAATTTGCCGCCCGCCTGGTCAGCGCGCCCGGCGCCGTGCGCCGCCATCTGGCCTGCCTGTTCAGCGAAAATGGCGCCACCCGCCTGTGGAGCGCGCACGCCGATGGCAGCGCGGCGCTGCTGGCCGATTGCCCCGGCGCGCCGGCCGCCGGCTGGGGCCGGCCGCTGGCCTACGACGGCCGCCTGTTGTGGTTGCACGCCGATGGCCAGTTAACCTGGCAGCCGGGCGGCGCCCCCCGCTGGCAGCGCTGGCCGGCACCGTTCACGCCACGGCTGGAACTCGGTGGTCCGACGCAGAGCCGCGATGGCCGCCTGTGGCAGGTTGGCCATACGGGCGAGGGCTATGCGTTCATCGAGCTGGGCCCCATCGACGGCGCCGGTGCGGCGGCCGAGCTGCAGCCGATCAGCGGCGCGCGGCTCGGCTTTGCCAATTTCATGTTCCGCCGCGGCCACGAAGTGACGGGCGAACCGTGGGACCTGGAAACCGTCGAAGATCTGCAGGACGACGATTCGCTGGTGCTGCCCCTGCTGCGCGCCTTTCATACCAAGCGCAGCGTCGCCAGCGGCCTGGTGCTGCGCTTTCACAAGTACACGGGGCGCGCCGAAGATGCGCTCAATAGTGTGAAGGGGCGCACGCTCGGTCGCACCACGCTCGAATGGATCGGCCGCCACAACGTCATCCTCGACCAGATCGTGCGCCTGTCGCGGCCCCTCGAGTGCAGCGTGGTGGTGTACGACGACACCTTGTGGCTGCACCACCCCGACTGGCCGCAGATGCGCGGCTATCGCCTGGATGCCGCGCCATGAAGGCACTGTTGACGGCTTGCCTGGTGTCTGTGCTGGCGCTGGCGGGCGCGCATGCCGCTGCCAACGCCGCTGCCAACGCCGCTGCCAACGCCCCCGCACCGGCCGGCGCCCAGGTCTTCCTGGTGCAAAACTCGGGCTGGATGGAACCGTTTTACAGCGATCCCACCTCGCAATACAAGGCGCTGGTCAAGGCGCTGCTGCTGGCGGCCAGCGCCCCCGGTTCGCCCTTCGTGCTCGCTGCGTTCAACCAGAGCCTGCCGCAGGCGCCGTCACCGAAGGCGCTGCTGTCGGCGCGTGTCGCTGCCGATACCGGCGCGGCGGTCGGCGCCGCCCTGGCCAGCCTGCAGCCGGCGCGCAAGCCTGGTAGCGCGGTGCTGGCCGACACCGACCTGGGCGAAGCGCTCGGCGCGGCCATCGACGGCGCCCTGGCTGGCAAGCCCGGCCTGGTCTGGCTGTTTACCAACAACCGTAACAGCCCGAATAACGACCAGGCCACGGCCCGTCGCAACCGCGAATTTTACGAGCGCATCCACCACGGCGGCGCCATCACCCGGGCCTTTGCCTTCCCCCTGCACATGCCGGTGAAGGGCGCCACTTACCGCGCCAACGGCTTGATGGTGTATGTGTTTGCCATCGGCGAGGACGGCGCCCGCCAGCTCGATGCGCTGCTGGCCAGCGGCCGCATTGCCAGCGTCATCACCGAGCGGCCGGCGCGTCTCAAACCGCTCGACCGCGATACCGTGCGGCTGCTGCCGCGCCGCGTCGACAGCGTCGACGGCGTGGCGTTTTCGCTGGCCGCCGGCGGCGTGCTGCGCGCCGACATCGATGATGCGCTGGCGCCGACGGCGAAAATCGTCTGGAACCTGGAAAACACCATGTACCCCTACACCATCGCCAGCGCGCACCTGGTGGCCAGTTCGCTGCTGGCCGGCCAGCAGCGCCCGATCATGCTGGCGCGTGACCATGTCGACGATCTGCCCCCCGGCCGCACGGTGCCGCTGGCGTCGGTGATGCAGTTACCGGGCAATGACTTGCCGTCGACCTGGTCGCTGGCGGCGCTGAAAGCGGCCGGCTCGGCCTACGTACTGCCGGGGCATATCCAGCTGCAACTGAGCGGGCAACAGCTGGTGCTGTCGCAGGCTTTTCGGCAGCGCATGGCAACGCTGTTCCCGGGCGATCCGCTGCCCGATATTTTTACGCCGCCCGAGCGCATCAATGCGTCGACCGCGCTGCTGCCGCTGGAAGTGCGGGTCCATTACGGCGTGGCGCCGCTGCTCTCGCTCATTGCCGCCGCTGTGCTGGCGGCCGGCGCACTGGCGGCAGCGCTGCTGGCGTACGGGCGCGCGCGTCACACTGTGGTCAGCGTCGATGGTCAGGCGCGCAGCATGCGCACCCGCGCCGGCCTGACCCAACCGATTTTCGACCAGGCCGGCCACAAGGTGGGACAGCTGAAAACCACCCTGTTCGGCCACCAGCTGATCGACCTGGCCGATGGCGCCAGGGTCAGACTGGGCCGCTGACCACGCCCGCCGGTTTTTTTCGCCGCTTCCCATCACCTTGCACCCACCCCGAAAGAGCACCATGCAAAATCAGCAGACGCCAGCCACCGCGCCCGCGGGCGATCCCGGTTTTAAATTGCCCGGTGGCGAGGCGGGCACTGCGCCGGCCAAGACCGCGGCAGCGTCAGCGGCCACGCCTGGCCTCGAAGTCGCCGGGGTGCCAGCTGCCATCGCGGCCGACACCTCGAACCGCGATCTGGCCATTGGCGCCAGCGCCTTCGTGATGTTATTGGTGATCTTCTTTTTCGTCCGGAACGCTTACGTCCACCACCTGGTGGTGCGGCGGGTGGCGCCATCGACAGCCGGCAGCGCCGGCTGGATGATGTTTGTCGGCTTCTGTTTTATCAGCGCCGCCGCCGTGCTGGCGCTGGTCAACGCCGGCAAATTTTTGACCTTTGCCATCACCGGCCCGCTGCTGGCGGTCGGCCTGATCGCGCTGGTGGCCACGCTGTTCGTTGGCCGCCGCTGATGCAACCCATACCACTGAAAGACTGACATGGCAGAATTCTCCCAAGGCGCCAGCGCCGAAGCGCTGGGCGCAGTCAAGGCCGAACTGAAGGCCGAACTCAAGGTCGACCTGCGGCCGACCCTGTTCATCGGCGCCGGCGGCACCGGCATGGAAGTGATGATGCGCATCCGCCGCCGCATCCTGTCGGCGGTGTGGAACCGCCAGCAGCCGACCCGGGTCGAATCGATCGGTGACTTTCCCGTTGCCCGCTTCCTGCACTTCGATCTGGACAACCACGCCATCATCGACGACGGCAAATCGCTGCGCACCGATCCCTGGTACGAACTGGTCAAGCTGCAGGATGTCGAGCGCCTGGTCGAGCCGCTCGATCTGACCCAGTACCACGAGTCCGACGACAGCCTGGCGCGCTTTCCCCTGATCGAATCGTGGATGCCACTGCGGCCGAAAAAACTGCGCTCGCTGGGCATCGATCCGTCGAAGGGCGCCGGCCAGATCCGCGCGCTGGCGCGCCTGTACCTGTTCGACAAATACCCGAAGCTGCGCGGGCGTATCAAGGGCGCCTTGAATTTCTTGAGCAGTAATGCCGGCAACGAGAGAAAAGAAAATTACCAGCGCCTGGGCCTGCAGGTCGACACCTCGAAATTTCGCATCGTCGTCATCGCTTCGTGCGCCGGTGGCACCGGCGCCGGCAGCGCCCTTGACCTGGGCTGGATCGCCAAGGCCATCGCCCGCCAGGAAGTGGCCGACAACCAGGTCGACCTGGTACTGTTCATGCCATCGGGTTTTGCCCGCGCCAACAAGGAGCGCACCGAGGCAAATGCCTACGCCACGCTGATGGAACTGGAGACCAGCATGCGCGACATGAACGCGCGCGTGCAGTGGATGGAACCGGACAGTGTGATCGGCAAGGGTGCGCCGTTCGACGATGTGTATTTTGTCGACACCGCCAACCTGGCCGGCAAGGCCACCGCCGACATCAAGGACGTCTACCAGATGGTGGCCGACACCCTGTTCGAAGATTTCGCTTCCGCCGATTTTGCCAACCGCAAGCGCTCGATCGCCGTCAACCAGCAGCAGCACAAGCTGGGGCCCTACAACCCGCGTGTGCCGGAACAGCGTTTTGGCGACATGCGCCTGTCGTATTCGAAGGTGTATTCGGCGTTCGGCCAGTCGGTGCTCGACACCCACCAAAGCCTGCACGACGACATCCGCGCCTACGAACTGGCGGCGCTGATGGTCAAAGCCTTTTTTGGCCTGGCCAGCGTCGATGGTGGCGCCGCCCGTCGCGCCGGCGACCAGGAACGCGACAGCTTCATGCGCGATTTTCTGGCGCTGGGCGAGCGGCCCTTCGATACCTTCCCCGATTTCAAAAAGGGCACGGTCGACCTCACCCCCTTTCCGGAATACGCGCTGACCGACCAGCTATTGATGGACAAGGATGGCCGCTCGCTGCTCGAACGGATCGAGAGCAAGGTGCAGCTCGAAGTGGACCGCATCATGGGCGCCTACGACCTCAAACTGTGGCGCGAAAAAGTGGCGGAACTGCTGCCGCAGCTCGAACGCGATGCCATCCGCGAAGCCGGCGCCACCGCCGAAACGAGCGAAGACCGCATCAAGCGCCACACCGGCGAGCAGCTCGCTCGCCTGCGCGGCGGCGCCCGCAGCCAGCTGTATGCACTGCTCGACGACCGCAAGCAGGGCGGTCTCGAATTCGTGCTGTCGCTGCTCGACCAGGTCAAGGCGCGCCTGCAGCAGCGCGACCTCGGCGTCGCCGAGCGCAATGGCAGGCGCTACCGCGACATCCGCGACGCCCTGCGCACGCGCCAGGTCGAAGAGTCGCTCAACCACTTGTCGCAGGCCGCCGCCCGCCTGTTTGGCAAGGAGGCGCAGGCGCGCGAAGTGATGAACCATGTCAAACGCGACATCGCCGACTACCTGCGCTTTCACCTGCTGGCGGTGGCGGCCGGTCAAGCGGTCGAGGTGATGCGGGCGATCTCGAGCTGGCTGGGCGAGCCGCAGTCGCTCGATGATCAGGGCCAGCCCTTGTGGAGCGGGATGGCTGGTGAATTTCAGCAGGGCCGGCGCAGCGTGCACGCCATGCTGGGCGCGGTCGACCAGCGCATCGGCCAGCTGCGCGCCGACGCCCGCCATCAACACGCCACCAGCATCGTGCTGGCGGCCGACAGCGAACCGGCGCCGGTGCGGCTGACCGGCGATGTGAGTGCCTGGAGCGAAGAAGTACTGCTCGAATTTGGCGGTTCGGCGCGCCTGTTTCCGCAGCTGGGTGAAGAGCGCCTGCGCGCCAGCCTGCTGCTCAAACTGTTCCGCCGCGCGCAGTTTCAGCTCAGCGTGCAGCAGCATGGTGAGCCGGCCGCCGGCGGCGAGGCAGCGGACCCGCTGCTCGAGCGCCTGACGGCAATGGCACCGGCGGCGCGCACGCAGCTTTTGAATGAATGGATCAACAACGCCATGCCGTGGATAAATGCGCGCTTTTCCGCCGAATTTACCCCGCGCGCCGACCAGTTCAAGTGTTTTATCGGGGTCGGCGACGTCACTGCCTGGCGTCGCCTGGAAGCGGACATCCGCGCCGCCGTGCCGAGCGGCTCCTTCCACGGCGACCAGCTCAATATCGTCAACACCGGCATCCATGGCAAGGCGGTGTGCTACATCGAGCTGTCCGGCTTTCCGATGACGGTGCTGCGCGGCCTGCCCACCTGGCGCAGTTCTTACCAGATCGAAAACCCGAAAATTCCTACCCACCTGCACTTCGATTCGACCCGCTTTCGCCATCCGGTGGCGCCGTCGATGGAGGAACTGGGCCGGCTGGCCGACGATTACGAGTGGTATTTGCAGGCAGTCGCGCTGGGGCTGCTGCGCCGCAAGGCTGACCTGGGCGACCTCGAAGCGGCCTTTCAGCCGCGCGGCCAGTACCTGTTCGAAGTCGAGCCGGGCTCCGGCGAATGGCTGCAGATCGGTAATGAATATGCGATCCGCTCGAATGGTTTGCCGCCGTATTACCGCGAGCAGGTGATCGCGGCGGCGCAGCGCAAACTGGCGGCGATGGGACCGAACCAGCTGGCGCTGCTGACCGCACTGATGCGCCATTATCAGCAGCGCGTCTACGCGCCAAGGCTGGAAGTCGATGAGACCGGAGCGCAGATGCCGTCGCCATCGCTGCCGACCATCACCGCGCGCCGCCTGGTCGAGCAGTGGAGCGCGCGCGCGCTCAGCATCGATGGCGCGGCGGCGGGCCGCTTCGAGGCCGCCGTCGCCAGCCTGCCGGGCGCGAGCGAAGTGGTGCCCGATTCGGCGTTTGATGCCTATCACTGGGAAGTCGAGCACGCCGTCGACAAGCGCGTGCTGCGCGCGGCGCTGCTGGCCGACGAGGCCAGTGCGGCCGACGCTTTGCGCGCAGGCGATGGCGTGGCCGTCGCGCCGCCTTTGCGCTTCAAGCTGTTTATCGCCGCTGCCCAGCAGGGGCCGTTTTTGCTTGAACAGCTGAAGGAACGGATCGGCCGCGGCGAGGTCAAAGCAGATACCCCGGTGTGGAACATGAAACAGTCGGCAAAGCTGGGCAAGTGGGAAGCGGCGGCGCAAGTGACCGAACTGGCAGACTTGTTCGCCGACGCCATCGCCGATCCGGTCGACCCTGAGCGCCCGCAGGGCCAGGGCGCCGATGGCATTCCCGATCCTCGATGACCATTGCCGCTGCCGAACTTCTTCGACGTATGCTTTACCGACGTATACATGAGGCCAGTCGACGTGCGTGACGAAGTCATTTACCGCTGCGTGAACATGGCGTGCGCGCGTGCGCTGCCGCGGCGGGTCAATTATTGTCCCTACTGTGGCATCGACCAGAGTACGGCGCTGCCACGGCCGTCGCTGTCGCCGTCACAGTCGGCCGGCGCTGCACCAGTGGCGCGCCCGCACACTGCCAGCGTTGCTGTTGCAGCTGAGGCGCCAGCGCCGCCCTCGTCTGCGGTGGCGCCGCCCTCGTCTGCGCCAGCGCCGCCGTCTTCTGCGCCATCTCCGCCGCCCCCTATCAAAGCGCTGCCGCCGACACCGTCGGCGCCGCCGCGCCGCCAGCCGGTGCGTCTGCGCTGGTGGCTGCTGGCCCTGGGCGCGCTGGTGCTGCTCTGGTTCAGCCAGCGGCCAAGCCCGGCCAAATTCGACGCGCGTGTGGACAAGGCGGTGGCACTGGCGCAGGCCTGCAAGGCCAACGAGGCCCAGGCCGAATTGATCGCCCTGAAAAAAACCGCGGCCAGCGCGGCCCAGCTCTCACGCCTGCAAACGGCGCTCGACGCCGCCGATCTGGCGTGCCGGCGCCCGGCGCGCCCGTCAGCGAGGAGTACGGCCCGCGCCGCCGGCGCGCAGGCGCAATCGGTGCGCAACCTGATCGGCGACGCCCGCGCCGCCCTCGCGCGGGGCGATTACCGCGGCGCTGCCGACAAGATGGAAGTGTGTATCGCCATGGTCGACGCCAGCACGCGCGACTGCAGCGAATTAAAAGCGCGCGCCGAACGGCTCGATGGCCAGTTGCAGCGCTGCCTGGCCGATGGCGGCGAGTGGGTCGGCGCGCGCTGCCAGTAGTGTGAGAGACCAGCTATAAGAGCGCTCTAAAAGAACGAAACGAGCGCGCTAGAGCGGCGCCGGCGTCACCGTCACCGCGATCCCCGACAGCACCGCATTGCCAGAGAGCGGATCGCGCAGCTGTTCATCGAGCAGTGCATTGAGGTTGGCGCCGGGCCGCTGCGCCGCCAGCGCCAGTTGGGTGCCGGGCAGGTCGTGGCCCCAGCCGTGCGGCACGCTGACCACGCCCGGCATCATGTCGGTACTCACTTCGACCTGCACGTCGATCGTTTTGGTGCCGTTGCCGATGCGCGCCATGGCGCCATCGGTGAGACCGAGGCGCTGGCAATCGCCGGGGTGGATCAGTGCCGTGCAGCGAAACGCGCCCTTGGCCAGCGCCGGCAGATTGTGCATCCAGCTGTTATTCGAGCGCAGCTGGCGGCGACCGATGATGACCATCTCGGGCTGCGCTGCCGCCAGCGCAGCCGTCACCCGCGCCAGGTCCGCCAGCAGCATCGGCGGCGCCAGTTCGATCTTGCCGGACGGCGTGCGCAGGGCAGCGGGCAGGCGCGCCTGCATGGCACCGAGGTCGATGCCGGCGGGCGCCGCTTCGATGGCCGCCAGCGTCAAGCCGCCGGCGCGCGCGCCGAACTGGTCGCCGAACGGGCCGCTGCGCAGGCCCAGGTCGAGCAGGCGTTCGGGCCCGCGGCGCCCGTCGAGCGCCGCCAGCACGCTGGCGGCCTGCTGTCCCAGCGTGCGTTCGAGTTCCCCGCGCAGGCCATCGTCATCGAGAGCCTCGACATCGACATCGGCGCCCAGCCCCTGGGCGATGGCGCCGATGCGCAGCAGCGATTGCCACTCGTGCGGCTGGGCGCTGTTGCGGGCCAGCGCCTGCGCGCTGTAGCGGGCGTGGTTACGGTGCGAGAACTGGGTGAAGGAGACATCGTAATGGGAGTCTTCCAGCGGCGATGGGCCGGGCAGGATGACGTCGGCGTGGCGCGACGTCTCGTTCAAATAAATGTCCATGCTGACCATGAAGTCGAGCTGCTCGAGTGCGGCGGCCAGCCGTGCGCCATTCGGGCTCGACAGCACCGGGTTGGCGGCAATCGCGATCAAGGCGCGGATCTGGCCGCGGCCTGGCGTGTCAATTTCTTCGGCCAGGCAGGTCAGCGGCAACTCGCCACTGATCTCGGGGGCGCCTGCCACCCGCGACGCATAGCGGCCGCTGACCACGCCGCGGCCGCTGCCCGGCTTGCCGCGGGTGTTGGCGGCGAAGGCGGGGGCGCACGGGAACATGGCGCCACCCTCGCTGTCGAGGTGGCCGCTGAGCACATTGATGACGTCGATCAGCCACGACGACAGGGTGCCGAATTCCTGCGTACAGGTGCCGATGCGGCCGTACACCGCCGCTCGCTTGGTGGCCGCCAGCGTGCGCGCCAGTGCGCGCATGACGCTGGCGTCGATGCCGCAGCGCGCCGCCAGCCGCTCTGGTGCGTAGTCGGCAAAGGCAGTGCGCAGCTGCTCGAGGCCGTTGACGTGCGCGGCCAGGCGGTCCAGTTTGACCAGCTGTTCGTCGAACAGGGTGTGGGCGATCCCCAGCAGGAAAAAGACGTCGGCGCCGGGGCGAATGAAATGGTGCGCATCGGCGGCGGCGGCCGTCTCGGTGCGGCGCGGATCGACCACCACGATCTTGCCGCCGCGCTGGCGCAGCGCCCTGGCCTTGCCACGGTAGTCGGGCAGGGTCCACAGGCTGCCGTTCGACACCATCGGATTGGCGCCGATGATCAATAAAAAATCGCTGCGCTCGATGTCGGGCACCGCGATGCCCAGCCAGCTGCCAAACATCAGTCCGGTCGACAGCATTTTCGGGATCTGGTCGACGCTGGAGGCGGAAAACATGTTGCGCGTGCCCAGCATGCGCGCCAGCCGCGGGAAATATAGCATCAAGCCCATCTTGTGCGCCACCGGATTGCCCAGCACGGTGGCCACCGCATTGGCGCCGCCGGCGGCGATGACGGGCGGCAGGCGGCGGGCGATTTCGCCGTAAGCGTCTTCCCAGCTGGCTTCGACGAACACGCCGTCGCGCTTGATCAAGGGGGTGCGCAGGCGGTCGGGATCGTCGTGCAGTTCTTTCAGGCCGACCGCTTTCGGGCACAGATAGCCCTTGGAAAACACGTCGTCATCGTCGCCATATACCTTGATGACTTTCTGCACGCCGCTGCTGGCGTCACGATGCAGGTCGACCTTGAGGCCGCAGCAGGCTTCGCAGAACGGGCAGATGCGGCGCACAGTGGTGGTTTCGGTCATGGCGACTCCGGCAAGGGTGGGGGCAGAATACATCGTTGGGACAACCGGCGGATGGAAAAACCCACCGGTGAAAAAATAAAACGGTCGTTCTATTGTCATTTTTTGTTACCCGACTGTCAACCGAAAGCGGCGCCGCCGGTGTATGCTCGCTTGCAACAAATTACCTGTTTCAAGGAGAGTGACGATGACGATGACGATGAAGACAACGCTGACGGCGCTGAGCGTGGCGCTGGTGCTGACCGCTGGTGTGGCCGGCTGCAGCAAGCGCGACGATGGCATGGGCCCGGCGCAAAAGGCGGGGCAGGCGGTCGACAATGCCGGTGATCAGGTGGCGCGCGAGTTGCAGAGCAAGGTCGACAAGGCCAACGCGGCGGCCAAACAGGTGGCCGATTCGGCCCAGCAGACGCGCGAGCGGATCGCCGCCGCCACCGATGCCGCCGCCGCCGACGCCAGCAAGGGACTCGATGTCGCCACTGAAAAAGTCGGCAAGAAGGTCGAGCAGGCGGGCGAACAGATCCAGCAGTCGACCAAAAAGTAGCGGGCTACTTCGTCGTCGTCACTTCAGGCGCTGAGCAGTTCGGCGTCGCTGGTGACGTTGGCGGCGTCGCCGCCGAGCACCACCGACAGATCGACCACGCCGGCGCGCCAGGCCGCTTCCAGATCGTGCTCGACCTGTTCGATGGTGGTGCTGCCACCGGCGGCGAAGCCGCGCACGCCGTAGGCGCGGTTGCGGCCATGGCTCTTGGCCATGTACAGCGCCATGTCGACCAGGTTGACCGCCCGTTCCCACGGCAGCTGCTGTTCGCCAGGCGACAGCGGGAACGGTGCGTAGCCGATCGACACATTGACGTTGAGGCTGCGGCCATTGCAGGAAATGGCGTGCGCCGAGATGCCCGCCAGCAGGCGGCTGGCGATGTCATCGAGACCGTCGCGCGGCACTGCCGGCAAAAAGGCCAGGAACTCTTCACCGCCCCAGCGCACGATCATGTCGGTTTCGCGCAGGATCACCCGCAAGTTATTTGAAATCATGGTCAGCACGGCGTCGCCGGTGGCGTGGCCGTAGCTGTCATTGACATGCTTGAAATGGTCGACGTCGAGCAGGAACAGGGCGGCCACGGTATCCTCGCCGGTGTTGACGGCGCTGGCGGCGCGCTGCTCGCCGCGCTGCTCGATGAGCGCCTCGGCGCTGGCACGCGCGCGCATGAATTCCTGGAAGTGGCGGCGGTTGTAGAGCGCCGTGAGGGGGTCGCGCGAGCTTTGCTGCTTCAGTTCGTGGTTGCGTACTTCGAGCAGGGCGTTGGCGCTGCGCACCTTGCGATATAAAAAGCCGACGATCAGCACCACCAGCGCGCCCACCACGGCCAGCAGCCACCAGATGCGCTGCTGCAGGCGGCGGTTGCTCAGTTCTGCGCCCTTGATCTGGTTGTCGCGGCGCAGCAGTTCAATCTGCCGCTCCTTCTTGTCGGCTTCGTATTTGCCCTGCAGCTCCAGCAAGGCCTTTTGGCGGCGCCCTTCGAACAGTTCGATCGACAGTGCGCGCTCGCGGTGGTAGGCCTGGACGGCACCGGCGAAGTCACCGGCCCGTTCGAGGGCGCCGCCGTATTCGAGCAGGACCTCCTGCAAGGCGGGCTTGGCGCCGGTGCGTTCGACCACCGCCAGCCCCGCTTCAAAGCTGCGCTTGCCTTCGGCCAGCCGGCCCATGCCCAGGTAAGCCTGGCCGATATTGATGCGGGCGATCGCCTCGGTACCGGTATCCTTGAGCGGCAGCGCCGCTTCGATCGCCAGATGGGCGTACTCCAGGGTCTGGCGGTAATCGCGCTCCTGCAGATAACTGTCGGAGATGTTCACCAGCGAGACGGGAATCATGGTGGTGGCACCAATGCGGCGCTGGATCTCCAGGCCCGCCAGCAGCGCTGCGCGCGCCCGCTTGGGCTGATTGGTATCGATCGACAGCGCGTATTCGGTCTTTTTGAGGGCCGCCACGCGCACCGGTGAATGGGCCTTGGCGGCTGCCTCATAGGCTTCGGCGAGGACTTGAAAACCGCGCTCGTATTCCTTCATCTCCCCATACAGGGTGGCCAGGGCATTGAGCGCCATCACGCTGTGAATCGGCCGGTCGTAGCTGCGCGCCAGCGTCACCGCCGCCTGCATCTTCTTGAGGGCCTCGGGGAAGTTGCCGTCTTCGGAATAGGCCTGGCCGGCGACGATATTGGCCGAGATGCGCAGCGCCATGTCGTCGGTGGTCTCGGCCAGCGCGGCCCCTTCCCAGGCCAGCGCATGCGAAGGCGCCAGCTGGTCCATGGTGTAGAGCACAAAGCCCTTGGCCAATAAACCCTTGGCCAGTGCCACCTTGTCGCCGCTGGCGCGGCCGAAAGCGATCAGCTCTTCGGCCACCTTGAGAGCGGTGGCACGCTCGCCCAGCATGCGGTAGGACAGGCATAGCTGGTCGAGGAACTCGGCCTTGACGGCGATGCTCGCTGCCCGTGCCGGCACCGCGATTTTGCCCAGCATGGCCAGCGCCGTCGATGGCTGATAACGATTGAGTTCGCGGATATCGGCCAGCTGGCGCTGGAGGTCGAAGTCGGCCACCGGGTCGGCTTTGGCGGCGGCGGCGGCGGGCAGCTGTGACTGCGCCTGCACCGGGGCGGCGCACAGCGACAAACACAGCAGCAGCGCCGCCAGCAGGCGGCGTTGCGGCGGGCAAGGCAAGCCAACCGACATGATGTTCCCCAGGGATCTGACACCTGCGCCCGTGTAATGACGCTGCAACAATTATAGGCGCATGAAGTGGGGAAAAGTTAATTTTAAGTTGCTGGATGCAATAATTTAGTGCCCTTAAGCATTATTACAACACCCAACGCGGTGCCGCCCATGCAGCTTTTTTTCGTCACAGCGCCAGTTGCTGGAGCAGGTAGAGGCGCTGGTATAAACCATTTTCAATCTGCATCAGTGCCTCGTGCGTGCCCGACTCGGCAATGCGGCCGTGGTTGAGGACGACGATGCGGTCGGCGTCGCGGATGGTCGACAGGCGGTGGGCGATGGCAACGATGGTGACGCGCCCGCGCAGCTGGTCGAGGGCGCGCTGGACGATCTGCTCGGTTTGACTATCGATGTTCGAGGTCGCCTCATCGAGCAGCAGGATGCGCGGCTGGCCGGCCAGCGCGCGGGCGATGGCGATCAGCTGCTTCTGCCCGGTCGACAGGCGCGAGCCGCCTTCGCCGAGCGCCGTATCGTAGCCGTGCTCGAGGGCGTTGATGAAATCATGGGCATGCGCGGCGCGCGCCGCCGCCTCGATGCGCTCGGGCGCCAGGCCGCGCCCCATATCGATATTCTCGCGCGCCGAGGCGGCCAGCAGGAACGGGTCTTGCGGCACCAGCCCCACTTCGGCGCGGAAGGTGGCGTTATCAATGGCTGCCAGCGGCTGGCCCAGCAGGCTGATGCTGCCCGCTGCTGCGTCGTCAAGGGTGTCGAGCGGGTAATAGCGCAGCAGCAGCGACAGCAGGGTCGACTTGCCGCTGCCGGTATGGCCGACGATACCCAGAAAATCGCCCTGGGCCACTTGCAGATCGAGATCGTGCAGCACGCGGTTGGCGGCCCCTGGCGCATAACCGAAGTTGACGGCGCGCACGGCGATGGCCGGCACCGATGCTGGCACTGCCGGCAGATGGCTGCCGTGCGCCTTGCCGCTGTGGTGCTCGGCGGCGCTGGTTTCGTCGAGCAGCGCGGCCACGCGGGCGCTGGCCACCACGGCCTGCTGCAAGCCGCTAAATTGCATGGTGATCTGGATCAGCGGCTCGACCACCCTGGCGATGTAGCTGATGAAGGCATACAGCACGCCGACTTCGATGGCGTTCATGCTGCGCTGGCCAAAACTGAAAATCACCACGGCCAGCAAGACCACGTTGAGCAGGTCGAGGGCGGGGCGCAGCAAAAAGGCGTTGGCGCGCAGTTCGGCCATGCGCGCCGTGTAATGGGCGCCGTTGGTGGTGGCAAAACGCTGGCCGAAGCGGGCGCCGGCGTTATGCGCCTGCAGCACCGCCATGCCGCCGATCGATTCGGCCATCTGGCCGTTGATGTCGCTGCGCAGCGTGCGCGCGGTGTGCACCGCCGGCGCCGACATGCGCTGGTACAGCCAGATGATCAGCACCACCGCCGGCACCAGCGCCAGCACGATGAGCATCAGGCGCCAGTCGAGCCAGGCCATGGCCGCCATCGTCCCGATCAGCACGATGGTGCTGTCGAGGATGACGAACAGTACCTGGATATACAGCGTCTTGACCGCCTCGGTGTCGTTGGTGACGCGGCTGACCAGCTGGCCGGTGATGGCCTTGTCGAAAAACGCCATCGGCAGGTGCAGCACGTGGCCATACACCCATTCGCGCAGGCGCTGGACGGCGCGCATGGCCAGCCCGGACAGGCGCATCAGCTGGCGGTAGCGCAGCAGCGAAGCGATCACGCCGGTGGCCAGCACGCCCAGCAGCAGGGCGCCCATGACGGTCCAGTCGAGCCGGTGCGGCAGCAGGTACTGGTCGATCAGCGCCTTGCCGAAAATCGGCCCCGCCACTTCGAAGGCGGCCGCGACGATCAGCCACAGGGTGGCCCAGCCCAGTTCAGCGCGGTCGGGCTGGGCGGCGCGCCGCAACAGGCCGATGGCGCGCGCGGCTTGCTGGCGCATGGCAGTGGCGGCGCCGGCGGCGTTTGGTTTTACATCGGTGTCAGGCTGCATCGAGGCTGGCCTCCAGTTGCTGGTATTTCCACTGGCTGGCATACCAGCCGTCGGCCGCCAGCAGGGCGGCATGGCTGCCTTGCTCGCTGATGCGGCCATCGCGCAGCACCACGATCAGGTCGGCGTTGGCCACCGCCGACAGCCGGTGGCTGGCGATGATGGCGCTGAAGTTGGCGTTGCCTGTGCTTGTGCCTGTGCTTGCGTTTGCACTGCTCGCTGCGCGCACGCGGCGCAGCGCTTCGAGGTGTTCGAGGATGCGCGTTTCGGTGCCGGTATCGACCGCCGACAGGGCGTCGTCGAGCAGCAGCAGCTCGCTCGCTCCCAGCAGGGCGCGGGCGATCGCCACCCGCTGGCGCTGGCCGCCCGACAGGGTAATGCCTTTTTCACCGACGCTGGTGTCGTAGCCGGCGGCGAAGCGGCCGATGTCGTCGTCGATGGCGGCCATGTCGGCGGCATGTTCGATCTCGGCGCGGGTGGCGTGCGGGCGGCCCAGCGCGATATTCTCGGCGATGGTGGCGGAAAACAGGAACGATTCCTGCGGCACCCAGCTGATCGCCGCGCGCAGGGTCGCCAGGGTGTAGTCCGCCAGCCGGTGACCGTTCCAGCGCACCGTGCCCGCCTGCGGCGTGATCTGGCGCAGCAGCACCCGCAGCAGGGTCGATTTGCCGGCGCCGGTGGGGCCGACCAGGCCCAGAGTATGGCCGGCCGGCAGCATCAGGCAGACCTGGTCGAGCGCCGGCTGGGCCTGGCCCGGGTAGTGAAAGCTCACTCCATCGAGCACCAGCGGGCCCGGCGTGACGCTGGTCAGGGTGCCGTGGTCATCGACCGATAACGGCGCCTCCAGCAGCGGCTGCAGGCGGGCCCAGGCGGCGCGGCCCCGTTCGATCAGCGCCAGTACCCAGCCGGCGGCGAACATCGGCCAGATCAGCTGGCCCAGGTACATGGTAAAGCTGGTCAGCGCGCCGATACTGAGCTGGCCTTGCCAGATCAGCCAGGCACCCAGCCCCAGCGTCAAAAAACCGGCGCTGCTTAAGGTCAGGCCGACCGCCGGCTCGTAGGCGGCCTCCCATTGCTGGGCGGTGAGGCTGGCATCGGCCGCCTGCTGCGCCAGCTCGCCAAAGCGCGCTGCGCTGCGCTGTTCGAGGCCCAGTGCGCGCAAGGTGCGCACGCCGGCGAGCGACTCTTGCACATGGTCGTTGAGGGCGGCGAAGCGTTCGAGCGAATCGGTCGACGCCGCGTGGATATGGCTGGAGATGTGCCAGAACGCCCATGCCATCAGGGGAAACGGCAGCAGCGCGACCAGGGCCAGGCGCCAGTCGACCCCCAGCGTCATGATCGCCACCACCATGATCAGCGTCAGGCTGCCGTCGAAGCCGGCCAGCATGGCTTCGCCGGCGGCCATTTCGATGGCGTCGATGTCGTTGGTGGCCAGCGCCATCAGGTCGCCGGTGCGCTGCTGCTGATAAAACGCCGGACCCTGGGCCGACAGCCGCGCATAAAAGCGCGTGCGCAGTTCGACACCGAGCTGGTAGGCGGCGGCGAACAGGCGCAGGCGCCAGCCGACCCGCAAGGCGTAGATCACCAGCCCCAGCGCCAGCAACTGCGCCAGTTCGATCAGCAAGTCGTGCTGACCGAGGCGGTGCGCGGCCAGGCCATCGATCATGGCGCCGATCTTGCGGGGCACCCAGACGGTGCAGCTGGCGACGCCGGCCAGCATGGCCGCCGAGGCGACGTACGAACCCCGATGGCGGCTGACAAAGCCGCCAATCAGACGGGATAAACTCATGCGACTTCCTTGCTGTGTAAAAGAGAACGGGAGAGCGGAGCGCGCGCTTGCAACAGCGCTGCTGGCTTGATGTTGTGCGGTCACGCGCACGTGAGACTGGCACCGCCGGTGCCTGTCCCATGCCGCAGCCGTACGCACCAGCCCCGAAGCCCGTTAATTTACACGTTTTATGGCGCCTGCGTCGATCGTGCTGGCGCGTTATTTCTTGCGCTGGCGCCCGCCACTCTTGCCGCTGGTAGCTGGTGGCGCTGGGTCGGCCTCGGCCTCGCCCTGCGTCAGCGGCGCCGCCGTGGGGCGCGCATCGTGGTGGTCGGTGGCGGCAGCGACGGCGTTGAGCGCAGGTGGGGCCAACTCGGGCTCGGGCTCGGGTGCAGGTGCAGCCACGGCCGCGATGTCCGCGGCCACCGCGGCCACCTCGACAAAGTCCACCACATCGGCCAGATGGTTCATGTCAGACACTGCCGGCAGCGCCGCCAGTTTTTGCAGCGCGGCGCTGGCCGTTGGCGTGACCGCATGCGGCATGCTGCCAACCGCGCCCGACATGGCGGCGGCGCTGACGATGCCGAACAGGCGCCGCTGGTAATCGAGCATATTGTCGAAACTGACCCGGGCCTGCTTGGTCAGCGCGAACAGATCGCGCGGGTCACGCGCGACGACGATCTGGCGCAGCAGGTCGGCCGAGGTGTCGAGCGCGCTGCGGGTGGTGGCGAACTGCAGTGCGGCAAACTGCTCGGCGCCATCGAAGGCACGGCTGGCGGCATTGCCAAACAGTTGCATTTGCAGCTGTAACTGCACGTCAAGCTGGCGCACACCAGCGGCGCCCAGAGCGGAAACCTGGTCAGGGAATAGGTTCATCTAAGTTCCTCGTGGTTATTTATGATGCGCTGCAATATGTGGAAGTTTATCGGCCTTCGAAGCGCTTGCAAAGGTTTATTTGGTGTCATCTAGTGGACATAATCTTGCAGTGCAGCAGTCGTTCCTTGTGCGCAACGCGACTTGCCAGGAAGCTTGCTCTACAATCTGGCCATCTGATACCGGAGGCCGCATGGATCTCGTCATTCGCAATGCCAGCCTGGCCGATGGCCGCCAGCATGTCGACGTCGCCATCGATGGCGCGCGCATCGCCGCCGTCGGCGTGCAGCTGGCCGTCACCGCCGCCAGCGAGATCGACGCTGGTGGCGACCTGCTGACGGCGCCGTTTGTCGACGCCCACTTTCACATGGACGCCACCCTGAGCTACGGTGTGCCGCGGGTGAACGCGTCTGGCACCTTGCTCGAGGGCATTGCCTTGTGGGGCGAACTGAAACCGCAGCTGGCGCAGGACGCCCTCATTGAACGGGCGCTGCAATACTGCGACTGGGCGGTCGCACGCGGCTTGCTGGCCATCCGCAGCCATGTCGACATTTGCGACGATCGCCTGCTGGCGGTCGAAGCGCTGCTCGACGTGCGGCGCCGGGTGGCGCCCTACATCGACCTGCAGCTGGTGGCGTTTCCCCAGGACGGCCTGCTGCGCAGCGCCAGCGCTTTTGAAAATCTGCAAAGGGCGATCGCCATGGGGGTCGACGTGGTCGGCGGCATTCCCCACTTCGAGCGCACCATGGCCGAGGGCGCCGCCTCCATCACACTGCTGTGCGAATTTGCCGCAGCACGGGGATTGCGGGTCGACATGCACTGCGATGAAAGCGACGACCCGCTGTCGCGCCACATCGAAACGCTGGCGTATGAAACCGAGCGGCTGGGGTTGCAGGGCAGGGTGGCCGGCTCGCACCTGACCTCGATGCATTCGATGGACAATTACTATGTGAGCAAATTGCTGCCCCTGATCGCCGAGGCGGGGGTGGCGGCAATCGCCAATCCACTCATTAACATCACCCTGCAGGGCCGCCACGACAGCTACCCGAAACGGCGCGGCATGACGCGCGTGCCGGAATTGATGGACGCTGGCGTCGAAGTGGCGTTTGGCCACGATTGCGTGATGGACCCGTGGTACAGCCTGGGGTCGGGCGACATGCTGGAAGTGGCGCACATGGGGCTGCACGTGGCGCAGATGACGGGGCAGGCGGCCATGTTGCGCTGTTTTGACGCCATCACGGCGGCGCCGGCCCGCATTCTCGGGCTCGAAGGCTACGGGGTGGCCGCCGGCTGTTATGCCGACCTGGTGCTGCTCGACGCTGCCAGCCCGGTCGAGGCGATCCGCCTGCGCGCGGCGCGCCGGCTGGTGCTGCGGCGCGGCCGCATCGTCAGTGAGGCGCCGGCCGCCGCCGCCCGCCTGAGCCTGCCGGGGCGGCCGGCCACTGTCGACTTCCGCCTCGGGCGCTAGGCGCGCATGCAGGTCGCTGCCACCGCCCGCCTGCGCCTGCGTACGCTCACGCTCGCTGACGCTGGTTTCTACCTGGCCGTGGTCAACACGCCGCAATTTCTGCGCTGGATAGGTGACCGCCAGATCCGCACCGAAGCGCAGGCGCGCGAAGCGCTGGCGCAGGGCCCGCTGACCATGCAGGCGATGCGCGGCTTTTCGCTGTACCTGGTCGAGCGCAGCAGCGACGGCGCCGCCATCGGCATGTGCGGCCTGATCAAGCGGGCCAGCCTGGCCGACGTCGACCTCGGCTACGCCTATCTGCCCGAATTTGCCGGCCACGGCTATGCCACCGAAGCGGCTTGCGCGGTGCTCGAGCATGCCCGCGCACGCGGTTTGCCGCGCGTGGTGGCCATCACCACGCCCGGCAACGACGGCTCCGATGCCGTCCTGCGGCGCGCCGGCATGCACTTTGAGTGCATGCTGCAGCTTAGCGCCGAAGAGGCGCCGGTGCAGCTGTTTGCCATCGCGCTCGCGCCCCCTCAGTAGGGGCGCGGCGGCATCCTGCGGTGGTGCGCAAGGTGAAATCCCGCCATCTGCCCCCTCAACAGAGTAAACTGTCACTTTTAGCGCAAGCAAACAATTTAAGTGAGCAATTCCATGTCTGATACACCTCTCCCACTGTTTTCCGATCTCAATCTCTCGCCGGCACTGCTCAAAGTGATCAAAGAGATTGGTTACGAAACGCCGTCGCCGATCCAGGCCGCCACCATTCCGCTGCTGCTGGAGAACCGCGACGTGCTGGGACAGGCCCAGACCGGCACCGGTAAAACCGCCGCCTTCGCCCTGCCTATCCTCTCGCGCATCGACATCAAGCAGCAGACGCCGCAGGCGCTGGTGCTGGCGCCGACCCGCGAGCTGGCGATCCAGGTGGCCGAGGCGTTCCAGACGTATGCCGCCCACATCAAGGATTTCCATGTGCTGCCCATTTATGGCGGCCAGAGCTACGGTCCGCAGCTGTCGGCCTTGCGCCGTGGCGTCCACGTCGTCGTCGGCACCCCGGGCCGTGTCATCGATCACCTCGAGAAGGGCTCGCTCGACCTGTCGAAGCTGAAAACCCTGGTGCTCGACGAAGCCGATGAAATGCTGCGCATGGGCTTTATCGACGACGTCGAGCAGATCCTGCAAAAGACCCCGGCCACGCGCCAGACCGCGCTGTTCTCGGCCACCATGCCATCGGCCATCAAGCGCATCGCCAAGACCTATCTGCGCGATCCGTCCGAAGTGACGGTCGCCGCCAAGACCGGTACCGCCGACAATATCCGCCAGCGCTACTGGATGGTCAGCGGCATGCAAAAGCTCGATGCCCTGACCCGCATCCTGGAAGCCGAACCGTTTGACGGCATGATCATCTTCGCCCGCACCAAGCTGGGTACGGAAGAGCTGGCCGGCAAGCTCAATGCGCGCGGTTTTGCCGCCACCGCCATCAATGGCGACATGCAGCAGGCCCAGCGCGAGCGCACCATCCAGCAACTCAAGGATGGCAAGATCGACATCCTGGTCGCCACCGACGTGGCCGCCCGCGGTCTCGATGTCGAGCGCATCAGCCACGTGGTCAATTACGACGTGCCGTCGGACCCGGAAAGCTATACCCACCGCATTGGCCGCACCGGCCGCGCTGGCCGCAGCGGCGAAGCGATTCTGTTCATCACCCCGCGCGAGCAGGGCTTGCTCAAGGCAATCGAACGGGCCACCCGCCAGCCGGTCGCACCCTTGACGCTGCCAACCGTCAAGACCATCAATGATGTGCGCATCGCCAAGTTCAAGGAAGAAATCACCGCCACCCTGGAAAAAGGGGGGCTGGATGTGTTCCGCAGCCTGATCGAGGAATACGAGCGCGAACTGAACGTGCCGGCAGTCGACATTGCCGCTGCGCTGGCCAAGCTGGCCCGTGGCGACGTCCCCCTGCTGCTGGAAAAGCAGGACCGGGCGCCGAAAGCGGCGACCTGGGAAGAGCGTCCGGCCCGTCCGGCGTCGAGCGCACCGTATTCGCCTTCGGCACCATCGGCATCATCGGCACCAGCGCGCGGTGAGCGTGCCGAGCGCAGCGAGCGTCCCGACCGTGGCGATGCACCGGCCTTCAAGAAAGAGCGTGTCCAGCGTCCTGCCGAAGATGGCATGGGCACCTTCCGTATCGAAGTGGGCCACTCGCATGGCGTCAAGCCGGGCAATATCGTCGGCGCCATTGCCAATGAAGCGGGCATCGAATCGAAATACATTGGCCGCATCGAAATCTACGACGATTTCAGCACCCTCGACTTGCCGTCGGATATGCCACCGGACATCATGGAACACCTGAAAAAAGTGTGGGTGGCGGGCCAGCAGCTCAACATCACGCGCGATGGCGAAACGCCGATGGGCAAGAGCGCGGCGGCACCGAAAAAAGCGGGCGAGCGGCGCTTTTCGGAAAAGCCTGGTTTTAAGGGCGCCAAGAAAACCTATAGCAAAAAAGCCGAGTAATTGCAGCGGGGCAGCAACTGCCCTGCAAGCAGTGCATAATCAAGTGGGGAATGGTCGTTCGACCATTCCCCATTTTTTTAAACCGTTTTACCAATCAGGACCATTCATGAGCCGTTCCATCCTCGACAACGACCAGATCCACCCGCTGGCGCGCGCCACCATCGATACCCATGAAGCGGCCATCGTTGCCGACGTCAGGCAAGCCATTGCCGCCCACGACGTCGTCATTGTCGGCATGGCATATAACCCCTATCCGAAGAAGGCGCGCAAGGCGCTCGACGCCATCAACGCCCCCTATCACTACCTCGAATACGGCAGTTACCTGGGCGGCTGGCGTGCGCGCGGGGCCCTCAAAATGTGGACCGGCTGGCCCACCTTTCCGATGGTGTTCGTCAAGGGCACGCTGGTGGGCGGGGCGGCGGAATTGAATACCCTCATTGCCAGCGGTGAATTGGCGCGGCTGCTGAAGTAAGCAGCAGCGTCGCGCAACAGTAGCAAAAAGTACAGAGACTGTGATTTTCAGTATCAGAAAGCCTCGCCGGCTAGTGATACATTTCAGGTGTGGTGCGGATTGACACCACCGACGAAAAATAATTCATAAAATCTGGAGACACCATCATGAAACGTTTGCTCATCAGCGCAGTCTGTGCGGCACTTGCCTGCGCCGGCAGCGCCGCCCTTGCCGCCACCGACCTCGTCATTGCCACCGTTAACAACGGCCACATGATCGAGATGCAAAAGCTGGGCAAATTTTTCGAGCAGGCCAATCCCGACATCAAGCTCAAGTGGGTCACGCTGGAAGAGGGCGTGCTGCGCCAGCGCATGACGACCGATATCGCTACCCAAGGTGGCCAATTCGACCTGATGACGATCGGCATCTACGAGGCGCCGATCTGGGCCAAGCGCGGCTGGCTGCTGCCGCTCAAGCCGGACGCTGACTACGATATCGACGATCTGCTGCCCACCATCCGCGATGGTCTGTCCTACAACGGCGCCCTGTACGCCGCGCCGTTCTACGGCGAGAGCTCGATGATCATGTACCGCAGCGACCTGGTCAAAAAAGCCGGCATGTCGCTCAACGACCGCCCCAGCTGGGACCACCTGCGCGATGTCGCCGCCAAGATCCACGATCCGGCCAATGGCGTGTATGGCATCTGCCTGCGCGGCAAACCGGGCTGGGGCGACAACATGGCCCTGATCACCACCATCGCCAACTCGTACGGTGGCCAGCTGTTCGACATGAACTGGCAGCCCCAGTTCACCAGCAAACCGTGGAAAAATGCGGTGACCATGTACGTCGACCTGCTGAAAAAATACGGTCCGCCAGGCTCGTCGTCGAACAGTTTCAATGAAGTGCTGGCCATGTTCAACGAAGGCAAATGCGGGATCTGGATCGACGCCACCATCGCCGCTTCCTTCATCAGCGACCCCAAGCAGAGCAAGGTGGCCGACAAGGTCGCGTTTGCGCAGGCGCCGATCGCCGTCACCGAGCGGGGCGCCAACTGGCTGTGGGCGTGGTCGCTGGCGATCCCGAAAAGTTCGAAACACGCGGAAGCGGCGCAGAAATTCGTTAACTGGTCGACCTCGAAGGACTACGTCAAGCTGGTCGCCAGGGAGGCGGGCTGGGCGAATGTGCCGACCGGCACCCGCAAGTCGACCTACGCCAATCCGGAATTCATGAAAGTGGCCCGCTTCGCCACCGCTGAAGGGCTGGCCATCTCGACCGGCAACCCGCGCCAGAACACCCTGCTGCCATCGCCTTACGTGGGCGTGCAGTACGCGGCGATTCCGGAATTTCAGACCATCGGCATGGCCGCCGGCCAGCAGATGACCGCAGCGCTGCTGGGCAAGGCCAGCGTCGATCAGGCGCTGGCGCTGTCGCAGCAGGCGGCCGAGCGTGAGATGCGCAAGGCCGGCTACTACAAATAAGCCCCGCTAACTTCAACACGTCGGTCCCGTCAGCCCCATCAGCGGGGCTGGCGGGACCGAACACGTCCCCATCCCTGAACGCTCCGCGAGCGACCCATGAGCCGACTCCTTCCGCGCACCCTGTTGACACCGGCCGTGCTGGCCATTGCCATCGTGTCGATAGTGCCGTTGCTGATCACCGTGTATTACGCCTTCATCCGTTTCAGCCTGCTCAATCCGGCCGAGCAGGGTTTTCATGCGCTGGACAATTTTCACTTCTTTTTCAGCGATGGCGCCTTTCTGCCGGCGCTGCGCAACACCTTCGTGCTGCTCTTTGCGGTGATGTGCATCACGGTGCTGGGCGGCGCCGCGCTGGCGCTGCTCATCGATGACGCCTTTCCCGGTCGCACGGTGGTGCGCGTGCTGCTTATTTCGCCCTTCCTGGTGATGCCGGCGGTCAATGCGCTGATGTGGAAAAACATGCTGCTCAATCCCATCTACGGCTTGTTCGCCCAGGTCAGCGGCCTGTTTGGCGTAACGCCGATCGACTGGCTGTCGTCCTACCCGCTGCTGTCGATCATCATGATGGTGTCATGGCAGTGGCTGCCGTTTGCCTGCCTGATCTTCATGACGGCGTTGCAATCGATGGACCGCGAGCAGCTCGAGGCGGCCAGGATCGACGGCGCCAGCTATCTGCAAACCTTGCGCTATCTGACCGTCCCGCACCTGGCGCGGGCGGTGTCGGTGGTGCTGATGATCGAGATGATCTTTTTGCTGTCGATCTTCGCCGAGATTTTCACCACCACCGGCGGCGCTCCCGGTTTCGACACCACCACCATCACCTTCATGATTTACCAGCAGGCCCTGCAAGCCTACGACATCGGCGCCGCCTCGGCCGGCGCGCTGTTTGCCGTGCTGCTGGCAAATATCGCGGCGTTTTTCCTGATGCGCGTGATCGGCAATAACCTGGCAAAGTAAGGAGTCCCATGTCCCGCTCCACCGTGCTGTACCTGCGTGCCGCCAGCGCCTGGCTGCTGGCACTGCTGCTGTTCTTTCCGATTTTGTGGCTCGGACTGATGGCCTTTAAAACCGAGGCGCAGGCCATTTCGACGCCGCCGCTGCTGCTGTTTTCACCGACCCTGCAAAGCTTTCGCGACGTCATGGCGCGCGATAACTACAGCGGCTACGCCATCAATTCGCTGCTCACCAGCGTGCTGTCGACGGCGGCCGGACTGGCGATTGCCATTCCGGCCGCTTACTCGATGGTGTTCTTCCCCGCCCGCGGCACCATCGGCCTGCTCAAGTTCATCCTCAGCTCGCGCTACATGCCGGGGGTGGGCGCGCTGATGCCCATCTATATCTGCTTCCAGTACGCCGGTCTGCTCGACAGCCGCTTCGGCCTGACCGTGATGTTCATGCTGATGAATTTGCCCATCATGGTCTGGCTGCTCTACACCAGCCTGCGCGAACTGCCGCGCGAAATACTGGAAGCGGCGCGCATGGACGGCGCCAGCGTGCTGCACGAATTGCGCTTCATCGTGCTGCCGCTGACGGCGGGCGGCATCGCCTCGACGGCGCTGGTGTGCATGGTGTGGGCGTGGAACGAGTCGTTCTGGTCGCTCAACCTGGGCGCCGCCAACGCCGGCACGCTGGCCTGGCTGATCGCTTCGTACTCGAGTCCCGAAGGCCTGTTCTGGGCCAAGCTGTCGGCCGCCTCGCTGATGGCGATCGCTCCCATCATGGCGCTGGGCTGGTTTTGCCAGAAGCAGCTGGTGCAGGGCATGACCTTCGGCGCCGTCAAGTAAATCCTGCACACTACAACCCATCAACCGAGATCCATCATGGCTTACCTCGAACTGCGACACATCGAAAAATTCTTCGGTGCCCAGCATGCCATCAAGGGCATTGACCTGGCCATCGAACAGGGCGAATTCGTCGTCTTCGTCGGCCCCTCCGGCTGCGGCAAATCGACCCTGCTGCGCCTGATCGCCGGGCTGGAAACCATCGATCGCGGCAGCCTGCTGCTCGATGGCCGCGACATCACGGCGCTGGCGCCGTCGCAGCGCGACCTGGCGATGGTGTTCCAGTCGTATGCGCTGTACCCGCACATGACGGTGTTCGAAAACATGTCGTTCGCCCTGCGCATCGCCGGCCGCGAGCGCGCCGACATCCGCACCCGCGTCGACCAGGCCGCCGCCATCCTCGACCTGGAAAAATATCTTCAGCGGCGCCCCAAGGAACTGTCGGGCGGCCAGCGCCAGCGGGTGGCGATCGGCCGCGCCATCGTGCGCGCCCCCAAGGTATTCTTGTTTGACGAGCCGCTGTCGAACCTCGACGCCGCGCTGCGCGTGCAGACCCGCATCGAGATCGCCCGCCTGCACCGCGCACTGGGCGCCACCACCATCTACGTCACCCACGACCAGGTCGAGGCGATGACCCTGGCCGACCGCGTGGTGGTGCTGCGCGACGGCCAGATCGAACAGCACGGCGCCCCGCTCGAGCTGTACGACCGTCCGGCCAACCGCTTCGTCGCCCAGTTCACCGGCACCCCCAGCATGAATGTGGTGCCGGTGACGGCGCTGGCGCTGCTGGCCGAAGCTGGTGGCCATGGTGGCCATGGTGGCGATGGCGGCGACGGCTTTGTCGGCATCCGCCCCGAGCATGTTTTTGTTCACGCGCCGCCGGCGGCGACAGCGCTGCCTGGCGTTGCGGCGACGGTCGACCTGGTCGAATCGCTGGGCGTCGAAACGCTGGTCTATGCGCGCCTCGACAACGATGTGCAGATCGTCGCGCGCGGCAGCGACAGGAGCAGCCTGCGTGCCGGCGAGCGCACCTGGCTGAGCTTTGATGCCAGCGCCATCCACCATTTTGATCGCGCCGGCCGCCGTATCACGCCCGCGCCAACCCTGCAGGGAGCCTACTGATGGCGGCCGCAGTCAATTTGAACCAGGCCACGCTGGCGCAGCTGCCGCTGGCCGTCGCCGGTCCCCGCTACCGGCGCGCGCGGGTGGCGCACAGCATCGTCCATATCGGCGTCGGCGGTTTTTTTCGCGCCCACCAGGCGCTCTATCTGGACCGCCTGCTGCACCTGCCCGGCAACGAACCATGGGGTTACTGCGGCATCGGCCTGCTGCCGCAGGACGCCGCCATGGTCGCCGCCATGGCAGCGCAGGATTGCCTCTACACGGTGATCGAACGCAGCGCGCAGGGCGATGTCGCCCGCGTGGTCGGTGCGCTGCTCGACGTCATGCACGCACCGGCCGATCCCGAAGCGGTGCTGGAAAAGCTGGCCGATGGCGGCACCCGCATCGTCTCGCTGACCATCACCGAGGGCGGCTACTACGTCAACCAGGGCAACGGCCAGTTCGACGCCAGCCACCCCGACATCGTGCACGACCTGGCGCACCCGCAGACGCCGCGCTGCTCGTTCGGTTACCTGATCGAAGCGCTGCAGCGGCGCCGCAAACGGGGGCTGGCGCCATTTACCGTGCTCTCGTGCGACAACCTGCAGCACAACGGCGACCTCGCGCGCGCCATGCTGCTGGCGTTTGCGCAGTTGCGCGATGGCGCGCTGGCGGACTGGCTGGCGCAGCATGGCGCCTTCCCCAACAGCATGGTCGACCGCATCACGCCGGCCACCACCGATGCCCACCGCGCGCTGCTGCGCCAGCGCTTTGGCCTCAATGATGCGTGGCCGGTGGTCACCGAGTCGTTTAGCCAGTGGGTCATCGAAGACCATTTTCCGGGCGGGCGGCCGGCCTGGGAACTGGTCGGCGCGCAGATGACGGCCGATGTGGCGCCCTACGAAAAAATGAAACTGCGGCTGCTCAACGGCGGCCACCAGGCGCTGTGCTATCTGGGCATGCTGCTCGGTTACCAGTATGCCCACGAGGCGATGGCCGACGTTGCCATTGCGCGGCTGTTCGTCGACATGATGGACATCGAAGTGACGCCGCTGCTCTCACCGGTGGCCGGCATCGATCTGGCGGCGTACAAGCGCACGCTGGTCGAGCGCTGCGCCAATGCCGCCATCGGCGACCAGCTGGCGCGCATCGGTACCGAAGGCTCGGCGCGCATCCCCAAGTTCGTGCTGCCATCGATCCGCGAGCAGCTCGCGCGCGGCGGTCCGATCGAGCGCCTGTGCTTTACGGTGGCGTGCTGGTGCCGTTATCTGGAGGGCCACTCCGACCAGGGCGCCGAGCTGCCGCTCAGCGACCCCTACGCGCAGCAGCTGCGCGCGGCTGCGCTGCGCGGCGGTGCCGACGCCGGCGCGCTGCTGTCGCTGCAGCACCTGTTCGGCGATCTGGCGGCGCAGCCGCGTTTCGTGGCGCAGGTCAGCGCGGCGCTGGCGCGGCTGTACGGCGATGGCGCCCGCGCAGCCCTGCAGCACGTATTGCAAGCAGGCTAGCGTGTATCTCGGCATCGATCTGGGCAGCTCGGAAGTCAAGGTGCTGCTGCTGGACGAGGCGCAGCAGGTGCTGGCCAGCGCGCAGGCGCCGCTGGCGCTGCAGCGGCCGCAACCCGGCTGGTCGGAGCAGCATCCCGAACACTGGTGGCAAGCCACCTGCGCCTGCATCGGCGCGATTGCCGGCGAACAGCCGCAGGCGCTGGCGGCGCTGCGCGGTATCGGCCTGTCCGGCCAGATGCACGGGGTGGTGCTGCTCGACGGCGCCGGCCAGGTGTTGCGCCCGGCCATGCTGTGGAACGATGGCCGCGCCGATGCCGAATGCGCCGAGCTGGAACGCCGCGTGCCGTCCCTGCGCCAGATCACCGGCAACCAGGCGATGGCCGGCTTTTCGGCGCCCAAGCTGCTGTGGGTGGCACGCCACCAGCCCGACCTGTTCGCGCGCACCGCCATCGTGCTGTTGCCGAAGGATTATCTGCGCTACCGGCTCACCGGAGAGGCCATCGCCGATCTGTCGGACGCCTCCGGCACCCTGTGGCTCGAGGTCGGCGCGCGCGACTGGTCCGATGCCATGCTCGACGCCTGCGGCCTCACGCGCGCGCAGGTGCCGCGGCTGGTCGAAGGCAGCGCGCCTGCCGGCATGCTGCTACCGGCACTGGCGCGCCAGTGGGGTATCAGCGCTGCGGTGGTGGTGGCCGGCGGTGCCGGCGACAATGCCGCCAGCGCGGTCGGCATGGGCGTGGCGCCGGGCGAGGGATTGATCTCGCTGGGTACCTCGGGGGTGCTGTTTGCCGCCAGCGCCACCTATCAGGCGCAGCCGGCGTTGGGATTGCACGCCTTTTGCCACGCGCTGCCCGGCCAGTGGACGCAGATGGGGGTGATGCTGTCGGCCGCCAGTTGCCTGCGCTGGGTCACTGGCTTGACTGGCGCCGCCGATGAGGCAGCGCTGCTCGCCGAGGTCGAGCGCGCCGGCGCTGCCGTGCGCATGGCGGCGCCGCTGTTTTTGCCGTACCTGTCGGGCGAACGCACGCCACACAACGATCCGCGCGCCAGCGGCGTCTGGTTCGGCCTGCGCCACGACAGCAATCGTGCAGCGCTGGCCTACGCCGTGCTCGAAGGGGTCGCATTTGGCTTGCGCGACTGCCTGCTGGCGCTGCAGGCGGCCGGCGGCAGCCTGCACAGCGCAGCGCTGGTGGGCGGCGGCAGTCGCAGCCGGTATTGGGCGCAACTGCTGGCCAGCGCGCTCGATGTGCCATTGACCCTGCACGCGGGGGCGCCACTGGCGGCGGCGCTGGGGGCGGCGCGGCTGGCGATCCTCGCAGCCGAACCGGGCTTGACGCTAGCGCAGGTGTGCGTGGCGCCGCCGCTACTGCAGCGCATTGCGCCCGATCCCCAGTGGCGCGAGCTGCTGCTGGCTCGCCATGCGCGCTTTGGCGCGTTGTATCAACAATTGCAGCAGCTGTTTTAGAAGATTGACATTGTTTGACGCGGCGGCAGTGCTTTGCTATTAGTTGGTGCCGTATGGCGTCGACTCGCAGCGCCTGCCAACAAGAGGAGTGCCCCGATGCCACCGAATGGACCCCGGCCCAGACTGCAAATGGAGCACCACTGCGTGCGCGATCCGCGCCTCGGTTTCGAGCCCGATGGCCGCTATGGTTTTCTGCGCTATCTCGAGCATGGCATCCCCAGCGCGCTGGTACGCTGGCATTACCACGACGAGTACGAACTGCACCTGATCTGCGCTACCAGCGGCAAGGTGTTCGTCGGCGACTATATCGGCACCTTCGGTCCCGGCCACCTGGTGCTGACCGGGCCGAACGTGCCGCACAACTGGGTTTCGCTCGACCCCCCGGCCGACGGCGTCAAGCTGCGCGACATGGTGATCCAGTTCAGCCATGCGCCGCTCGAGCAGATGGCGGCCGCCATCCCTGAAGTGAAGGCCCTGATGCCACTGCTGCAGCGGGCCAGTTATGGCATCGAGTTTTTCGATGTCAGCGAGCGCGCCCGCCAGCGCTTTATGCGCATCCGCGAGGGCAGCGGGCTGACCCGCTTCATCGAATTTCTGACCTTGCTCGGCGAGCTCGCTGCCAGCAGCCACTACCAGCTGCTGTCGACCGTGCCGATGCAGTCGTGCGACGATGACGAGGCGCTGGTGCGCATCAACGCCGTCGTCAACTTCATCGTGCAAAACGTCAGCCGCCCGCTGTCGATGAAAGACCTGGCGCAGCAGCTGGGCATGTCCGAGCGCATGTTCACACGGTTTTTTCGCGGTGCCACCGGCAACAGCTTCACCGATTTCGTCAACCGCCTGCGTATCAACAAGGCGTGCCAGCTGCTGATGGAAACCGAGCGCTATGTCACCAACATCTGCTACGACGCCGGCTTTAATAATGTGGCCAATTTCAACCGCCGTTTTCTGGCGTTTAAGGGCATGACGCCCAAACAATTCCGCCAGCAGGCATCGGGCCGCTTCGGTGCGTAAATCCAGGCACGGGAGGAGAACATGATCGCGACATTTGGCGAAGCACTGGTCGACCTGATCGAACAGGACGATGGCCGCTTTGCCGCCGTCCTCGGCGGCTCGGTGTGCAATGTCACGGTGGCGCTGGCGCGCCAGCAACTGCCGGTGACGTATTTGAACCCGCTGTCGGCGGACAGCTTTGGCGCGCGCTTTGCCGGCCAGCTGCAGGCGGCCGGGGTGCAGCTGGCAACGCCGCAGCGCAGCACCTTGCCAACTGCGCTGGCGCTGGTCACCCTCGATGCTAACAAGCTGCCGTCGTATGCGTTTCACCGCGCCGGCGTGGCCGACCGCGACATCTCGGCCGACGCCGCCTGCGCGGCGCTGCCGTCCGCGCTGACGCTGTTGCACACGGGCGGGCTGGCGCTGGTGCCGGCCGATCTGGCCAGCGCGCTGGCAGTGGCGGCCGCCGCGCAGCGCAGCGGTGCGCTGCTGTCGGTCGACGCCAACATGCGCCCGCTGGCAGTGGCCGATCTGCCCACCTACGCGGCCGGCGTGCGGCGCATGCTGGCGAAGGCGCAGCTGGTCAAGGTCAGCGCAGAAGACTTGCGTTATCTGGGGCTCGATGGCGATCCTGTCGCTGCCGCCCGCCACCTGTTCGACGGCAGCGCCAGCGCGCTGATTGCCCTGACCCTGGGCGAGCACGGCGCCGTCCTGCTCACGCGCACTGCCAGCGTGGCACTGCCGGCGCCGCCCGCAGTGACGGTGGTCGACACGGTGGGGGCGGGCGACTGTTTTCTGGCGGGGCTGGTGGCCAGCCTGCAGCACACCGGCGCGCTGTCGACGGCGGCGCTGGCCGCGCCCGACCAGGCCACGCTGACGCAGGCGCTGCGCTATGCGATCGCCAGCGCCACCATCAATGTGATGCGCGAAGGCTGTGCGCCGCCGACGCGCGGGGAAGTCGGGCAGTTTTTGGCGCGCGGCTGAGGCGGCGCGTTGACAGAGCAGTGGCACTGTCCCATCGCCCCCCCGCCCCAACGCCATTCATGCCGCCATGCTGTTTTTAAAAACCGGCACCCCCTCGCTCAAGCTGCCAATGCCAGCGCCGCCCGGCTCCCCCCTTCTGCCAGCCTGAACTGGCTCACCAGCTGCGCCAGATCGCCCGCCATTTCCTGCAGCGACTGCGCGCCCGCCGCAGCCTGCTCCACCAGCGCGGCATTTTGCTGGGTCACGTTGTCCATGCCGATCACGGCCTGGTTGACCTGATCGATACCCTGGCTCTGTTCGGCGCCAGCGATATTGATTTCGTTGATGATGGTGCTGACCTGGCCAATGCTGGTGACGATGCCTGCCATCGCCGCCCCTGCCTGCTGCACGAGCGCGCTGCCGACTCCCACTTCGGCCACCGAGGCGCCGATCAAGCCCTTGATTTCGCTGGCGGCGGTGGCCGAGCGCTGCGCCAGTGTGCGCACCTCCGACGCCACCACCGCAAAGCCGCGGCCCTGCTCGCCCGCGCGCGCCGCTTCCACCGCCGCATTCAGGGCGAGGATGTTGGTCTGGAAAGCGATGCTGTCAATCACCCCAATGATGTCGCGGATGCTTTTCGAACTGTGCTCGATGGCACCCATGCTCTTGATCACCTTGTCCATCAGCGCGCCGCCGCTGCTGGCGGCCGTGTGTGCGTTTTTCGCCAGCGCGTTGGCGTGTCCGGCGTGCTCGGCATTCTGCCGCACGGTAGAGGTCAGCTCTTCCATCGCTGCCGCTGTCTGTTGCAGGGAGCTGGCCTGGTCTTCGGTACGGGCTGACAGATCGTGGTTGCCCGCAGCGATCTCTTGCGAGGCGGTCGCAATTGCACTCGAATAACTGCGGATGCGTGTCACTGTGCTCGACAGCTCCGTTTGCATCTGCGAGATCGACGACAGCAGACTGCCAGTGGCAACCTTGTCCATCGACACCGGCACTGACAGGTCCTTGCTGGCGATGCGATGGGTCACCGCGGCTGCATCGGCGGGGTCGCCGCCCAGTGCTGCGCCGATGCTATTGACCAGGCGCCAGCCCAGCGTGGCGGTGACGGCAATGGCCAGCGCCAGCACCAGCATGACGCTGCGCGCGGTGTCCCAGTACACCGTATCGATGTCGTCGTTGAAAAAGCCGGTGCCGATCCACCAGTCCCATGCATTGAAGGCGATCACGCCATTCATCTTGGCCGCCAGCGCATTGGTTTTCGGGTGGGTCGTTTTGAAGTAGTCGATGGCGACGGTCTGTTTGGCCAGGCCTTCGCGGTAAGCGTCGGCGTCAGGGCGGCCATCCATGGTCTGCCCCTGGGCGATGCTGCCGAGATTTTTCGGATTCGGGTGCACCAGGTTGAGCCCGGCTGGAGTGCGCACCCAGTAGTAGCTTTTGCCATTGTTGTTCAGTTGCGTGAGCGCCTCCTTGGCAGCGGCTTGCGCCTGCGCCTGCGTCAGCACCCCTTTCTGTTGCTGCTCGTAATAGTGCGCCACCAGGTGCTCACCCATGATCAGCATGTTGCTGATCTGTGCTTCGCGGTCGGCGATCATGGCGCTGTGCAAGGTGCGCAAGTTGAGACCTCCCATGACGATGAGCGCAACGAGCGCCGCACCGACAAGCCCTGCAAGACGTGTGGAAACTTTCATCGAAATCTTTCTGCTATGAAAAACGTACGAATCAAAAATCGCGGCGTGGCGCCGCGATTTTTCCATGCTGCGGCGGCGCCCGGGCGGCTGTTGCGGCGCCGATTGCCCTGCTTAATTCTGGGCAGCCCAGGTTGAGCCGAACAGGTTGGAACTGCCAATGGCCGGAAAGTCGACAAAGGCGCGGCTGCAATCGAGTACCCGGCTGCCATCGACGGCCTGGGTCGGCACACCCGTCAACACGTTGCGGTTGTCGGCCGTGGCCATCAACGGCAGGTTGACGCCCTGGATGGTGAGGTTGGCATCGGACGAGGTCACCGTGATGGCATCGGGGCTGTCGGCGACGACGTTGGTCAGGCTCATCTTGAGTGGATACTGTGGATTGTTAAAGCCGCCCGTATTGGCCTGGAAACCCTGCAGTTTGACCGCCGACTTGCCCATGATCCTGACGTTTTCCACGGTAATGTCATGGAAGTTGGGGAACAGCGGACCGGCGGCGGGCAAGGCCTTGGTGCTGTAGTAAGGCGTGAACAAGAGCGCATTCTGGGCATCCTTGATGCAGATGTTTTTGTAGTGGATATTGCTCACTTCACCGCCCCGTGCATAGTCCGATTTGATGCGCAGTCCTTCTTCCGAGTGCAGGAAGGTGTTGTCGTACACCTCGACATTGGTGACGCCGCCGTTGGTCTCGGAACCGACCGAAATGCCGTGACCCCAGTAAATATGGTTGTGGGCGACCACCATGCCGTATTTGCGGTCGGCACGCACATCGCGTTTGCCGTCGATGGCGAACAGGCCCGAGCCGGCCGGCGAAGGATTGGCATTACCCTTGAAGGCCATGTCGTCATCGCCAGTCGACACGTAGTTGTAGACGAACACGAAGTTCTTGAGGTAACCGTCGAATGACATCTTGGCGGCCGACTTTCCGGTGCTGCCGATGGCGAGGTTGTCGCTGATGGCCTTGGCAGCCGAGCCGGGATCGAAGGCATCGGTGTTCTTGACATTGTCTTCATTGAAGGTGGCGCCCGTGTAGAGGGGATTGCCATTGCCTGCCGGATTGGCAAACGCGGCCAGTGATGGCGTCTGCACTTTCACGCCCCACACCGTCAAGCCATCGATGCCTGAGGGCACGACGTGGAAGTTGGTGCTGTTGTTGAGTGAAACACGGTACAGCGTCAGGTTCTTCGCATAGTTGAACACCATCATGCGGAAGTTCGATTGCGAGCCGACCCCGGTAGTGCCGTTTTGTACCATGTTGGCCAGGTAAGCGAGGTCCCACCAGGTCATGTTGCGCGCCGCCGATTTCGAATCGACCACGGTGCCGCCGTTATCGCAGGCGACGCCATCGGCGGCCTGTTTGCCAGTGGCGTACAGCGCGTACGTGTTCGAGCAGGTCATGTCGACCTTCATCAGTGGATACAGTTTGTTGGTGGTGACGATCTCGGCGTAGCCGCGGCTATCGATGCTGCCGTCGCCCATCACCGCCGAGTTGACCAGGTTGCTGCCGCCGATCAGGGGCAGGCAATTGCTCGAGCTGCCTGCCTTGGTGGCCGACACCGCCGTGTTGCCGCAGTAGCTACCGGCCGGATTGGGCGAATAGGCCATGACGTCGCGCGAGGCGTACAGGGTGACCCCCTTGTCGATCCACAGGGTGACACCCGATGGCAGGCTCAGCGGGCCGGAAATGAAACCGTTGCCCGGACCGCTGCTGTTGACCACCAGGCGCACGGCGAACTTGCTGGCCTTGTAGGCTGGCTTGGCCAGCTCTTCGCCGGAGACCCCGGCGATATTGATGTTCGCTGCCGCCGCGGCCACCTGGGCGGCAGTGGCGCTGGCATCGGCAGCGGCAATTTTGGCGCCCACTTCGGCGTCGACGGCAGCGCCGCAGGCGTCCAGCGCAGCCTGGATGCGGGCCTGGTCGGGGTTGGCGGTGGCGGTGGTGACGGCGACGCCGACGCCGGCCTTCGACGGATCGGCTTCCGGTGGCAGCGAGCCATCCGGACGGCGCACCAGGTTGTTGGTAGCCTCCAGCGTGCTGCAGACCTGACTGTCGCTGGGCAGGGTCGGTTCGGGCGGCAGATCCGGATCGAAGGCGCTGGTGCCGACCTGGAAGACGCTGCCGTTGCTATAGGTAACGTTGGACTGCGGCGAGCCGCTGCCGCTGCCGCCACAGCCCGCCAGCACCAGCGCGATGGCGGTCAGGGGTAGCAGCAGACGAGCGCGGCCAGGTGCGGCCGACAACGTGATGGAAGTGATATTCATGTGATGCGTCTTTCAGATAAGAGTTTGTCAAGCGCGGGTGTGGCGGAGTGGATCGCCGGGCGCAGCGTCAGAAACGGGCGATCAGGCCGATGCCGAACGCACGCGGGCTGTCGCCGGGCGCCAGGAAGGCATCGGACTGGTTCAGGTGGTTGCTGTACAGGGGCGCCTGTCCCAGGTTCACGCTTTGCTGGGCATGGTTGCGGATCTTGGTGAAATAGACGTAGGGGGTGAAAAATTCGTTAAGCTTGTAGGTCGCGCCCAGCGTGACCTGGCTGGCTTCGAAATCGCCGGCGCTGGCGAAGCTCGTATTGTCCAGCTTGCCCAGCTTGCCGTAGGCCAGCATCACGCTGGCGGCACCGAATTCCTGCGTCAGCGACACCATCAGGGCGTTTTGTTTCATGTGGCCCAGCCGGCTGCCCGTATAAAAGTTGCCGGCGGTGGGCACGGCGACATCCTCGAAGCCATAACGTGCCTGCTCGAAGCCGGCACCCACGGTGGTGCGGGTAGGCAACCGGTAGACCGCCAGCAGCTTGTAAAAGGTGGTGTTGACGCGGTTGACATCGGCCGTATGAAAGCCGTAGCCCTGCACCAGCGCGTCGGTGTCGACGCCGGTGTTGCCCTGGTGTTCAGCACCGGCACCGATCGACAGCGCGCCGGCGCTGTACTTGACGGCCACGCTATAGCGGCTGTGATTGGCATTGCCGCTCTGCGCTTCATCGAAGCCGTACGATCCCCCCGCCTGCAGACCATTCCACTGCGGACTGAGATAGTGGACCGAATTCTTGTAGCGCGCCTCGCCGCGGCCAAACACGCTGTCGCTGTTGCCGCTCATTTGGGCCGAGGTATTGTTCAAGACGTCGAGACCGTGCACGGTCAGGCCGACGTTGCCGCCGAGTTCGCCCCCCGAACCCACCAAGCTGCGGTAGACCGAATCATTGTTGCCGACGATCACAGTGCCGAAGCGCTGGCTCTGGATGCCGACGAAGGTATTACGCGACGACAAGGTCGCCGAGCGGCCCTGGCCATTCAAGCCACCCTGCTCGAAACTGTTCATGGCGCCTTCGATCTGCCACACGCCGCTAAGGTCGTCATCGACGCCGATGACGCCGCGGAAACCCAGCCGCGAGTTGCCGTCGGAGACGCGCCCGCGCGCCGCATACGGGGTGGCGCCGCCAGTGGCAGACACTGATTCGAGTTCGCCGTTCAGAAAACCGTAGGCGGTGGCGCTCAGGCGCACATCGGCGGCGGCGGCCGGCAAGGAAAGGGCGAGCACGGTGATCGCGGTGAATAGCGGTTTGAGCGGCAGATGCGAGGGTTGATTCATAATGCTTCCTTGATGACGTTGGCAAGAATTCGACGGAAAAATATTGATTAGTTCCAAATAGCGAGGCGCGCGATAATCAATTTGCCGGATCTGGTATGTTGTAATTTATTACTGAAAGTAAGATTCTCTATGGAAACTTTTTGTCAGTCAAACATTTTGTCGTTACGGTTGTTTTTGTGCAGCATAAGATTGTGTTAAGGCTGGAAGGATGAAAACAATAAGTTTATTTTAATTTGTATTTTTATTATTTATTATTTATTTTATTATAATTAATGATTGATTCAGCCGATCTGTGGAGCGCCAGTGAGCAGGTGTGGCCCGCTGGCATAGGCATTTGGCATCGTTGCGGAAGGCTTGACGTGGCCGGACCAGAACGCCCGGATGGTGGAATTGGTGGCGGATCGACACGCTGAAATGTTAACTTGTGTGATACTGCCAAGTATGATTTTTCAGTCAGGTGTTTATATTTAAAAAATATTTTGTTGAGCTGTGTTACCGACTATGTCACTGCGTATTAAATAATATGCAATGGTAAAATACAGGCAGCGTATGTGACGAATAATAAACCGTCGGCTGTAATGCTATATACCTGACAATTTTATATGGGCGGCAGCGTGGGAATAAGCGGGCCGGCATTCCGGTAGGCGGAAGAGGAATTGTCAGAGGCGGTCGCGGATGGCGGGAGCATGGCCGCGTGACAGTGTGAACGTGCCAGCGCGACGTCCTATGGTAGCGTATCGAACTTATAATATTTCACCCTTTACGATCGCGAGTCTCCCATGTCCATCGACACCGTGGCAACCACGCCTTTTGCCGGCCAGCGCCCTGGCACGTCCGGCCTGCGCAAAAAAGTCAGCGAATTCATGCAGCCGGGCTACCTGGAAAACTTTGTCCAGGCGATTTTTGATACGCTCGGCGCCGTGCACGGCAAGACCCTGGTGGTGGGCGGCGATGGCCGCTATTTCAATCGTCCCGCCATTGGCATCATCGTGCGCATGGCCGCCGCCCATGGTTTCGCGCGGGTGCTGGTGGGCCAGCACGGCATCCTGTCGACGCCCGCGGTCAGCTGCGTGATCCGCCAGCGTGGCGCCTGCGGCGGCCTGATCCTCTCGGCCAGCCACAATCCGGGCGGCCCGGACGGCGATTTCGGCATCAAGTACAACGGCGACAATGGCGGCCCGGCGCCGGAAACATTCACCGACGCCGTCTACCACGCCACTGCCACGCTGGCGCACTACCGCATCAGCGATGACAGCGCGCCGGCGCTTGCCACCCTCGGCAGCTTCGCCTGCGATGGCATGCAGGTCGAGATCATTGATTCGGTGGCCGACTACGCCGCGCTGATGGGGGAGCTGTTCGACTTTGACGCCATCCGCGCGCTGTTCGCCAGCGGCTTTCGGATGCGCTTTGACGGCATGCACGCGGTGTCGGGACCGTACGCCCACGCCATTTTCGAAGGCTTGCTGGGGGCGAGCGCCGGTACCGTCATCCACGGCACGCCGCTGGAAGATTTTGGCGGCGGCCACCCCGACCCGAATCCAGTCTGCGCGGCCGAACTGATGGCCATCATGTTCGCCGCCGATGCGCCCGATGTTGGCGCCGCCTCCGATGGTGATGCTGACCGCAACATGATCGTCGGCCGCGCGCTGGCGGTGACGCCGTCCGACAGCCTGGCCATCCTCGCCGCCAACGCCACCCTGGTACCGGGCTACCGCGCCGGCCTGCGCGGCATTGCCCGCTCGATGCCCACTTCGCAGGCGGCCGACCTGGTCGCCAGCGCGCTCGGCGTTCCCTGTTTCGAGACGCCCACCGGCTGGAAGTATTTCGGCAACCTGCTCGACGCCGGCATGGCCACCCTGTGCGGCGAGGAGAGTTACGGCACCGGCTCGACGCACATTCGCGAAAAGGATGGCGTGTGGGCGGTGCTGTTCTGGCTGAACCTGCTGGCGGTGACGGGCAAGCCAGTCGACACCATCGTGCGCGAACACTGGGCCCGCTTTGGCCGCCACTATTATTCGCGCCACGACTACGAAGCGGTGGCCAGCGCGCCGGCCGCAGCGATGATGGCCGAGCTGCGCGCGGGCGTCGCCGCGCTGGCCGGCGCCCGCCTCGGTGATTTTACGGTGGCGCTGGCCGACGACTTTTCTTATACCGATCCGGTCGACCAGTCGGTGGCCAGCGGCCAGGGTATCCGCATCGTCATGACCGACGGCTCGCGCATCGTGCTGCGCCTGTCCGGTACCGGCACCGAGGGGGCCACCGTGCGCCTGTACCTGGAAAAATACGAAGCCGATGCGGCCCGCCATGACCTCGACGTGCAGCAGGTGCTGGCGCCGCTGGCGGCGATTGCCGAACAGCTGTCGGGCTTGCGGGCGCGTAGCGGGCGCAGCGGCCCGACCGTGGTGACCTGAGGTCGGCCCGCCCGCGTCAGCTTAGCTGCGGTAATTGTCAGTCATCCGGTAGTGGCTGGCATACCAGCCGAACAGCAGCGCGGCGACGAAGGCGAAGGCGGCAAAGAACACCATTTGCGCGGCGATCACCCCCAGCCCGGTGGTCTTGATCCAGCCGATGACGGCGTCGTTCTTGACGCTGGCATTGACGATCAGCACCCATAGACTGCCCACCGTCACTGCCAGGCTCCAGAACGCCATGATGATGCCTTTCATGGCCTTCGGCGCCTGGCTGTAGGCAAACTCCAGGCCGGTCGCCGACACCAGCACTTCACCGAGCGTCATGATGGCATACGGCAGAATCTGCCAGGCCATCGAGGTGGGCCTGCCGCTGTCCATGTGCATCTGGATGGCGCCGATCACCACCCAGGCCAGCGCCGTCAGCGCGATGCCGGCGGTCATGCGGCGCAGCGCGGTCGGCGCGATACCGATGGCGCGCAGCAGCGGGAACAGGGCGATGTTATTGAGCGGGATGAGGATCATCACCAACAGGGGATTTAAGGCTTGCATCTGCGCCGGCTGGAAGGTGAACGCGCTACCGAACAGGTAAAAGGTCGGCTGCGTCATCGCATTGGCCTGGACGATCCAGGTCGAGGCCTTCTGGTCGAACAGCGACCAGAACGGCGTCACCAGGGCGAACACGATGAGGATGCGCAGCACCGCGCGCACGCCGTCGACCGCCTCGCCCGGGTGCTGCGCGCGCGCCCGTTCCAGCTGCAGCGCCACACCGATGCCGCCGAAGGCGAGCAATAGCACCAGCGCCAGGCAGGCGGCAATCACGAAACCCCATTGCCCCGCCATGGCCAGCGCGGCCAGCGCGCCGGGCGCGCCGAGGCTGGCAATGAGCAGGCCGGGGCGGCCGCCATCGCCGCGCGCCAGCAGGGCGCAGCGGCACACGCGCAGGAAGGAATGCGGATCGGCCGGCGCCGGCGCCACGTGCACGTATTGTTTGCGGCCCGACCAGAACACCATGGTGGCGATGAACATCAGGATGCCGGGAATGCCGAAGGCGACGGCGGCGCCGTACTGGCGCAGGAAAATCGGCATCAGCAGCGAGGCGAAGAAGGAGCCGAAATTGATGATCCAGTAAAAGGCGTCGTAGACCAGCTTGGCCTTGTGCTTGTTGCTCTGGTCAAACTGGTCACCGACGAAGGTCGATACCAGCGGCTTGATGCCGCCCGATCCCAGCGCGATCAGGAACAGGCCGACGTAAAAACCGTTGAGATTGTTTTCAAAGGCGGCCAGGCAGGCATGGCCGGCGCAGTAGACCAGGCTGAGCCAGAATACCGTGTTGTACTTGCCGAAATAGCGGTCGGCCAGCCAGCCGCCCAGCAGCGGGAAAAAATACACGCCGATGACGAAAGTGTGAAAGACGTGCTTGGCTTCGCCGGCGCGCTCAGCCTCCGGCAGGAACAGCAGCAGGGTGCTGATCAGGAAAGGCGTGAGAATGTTGCGCATGCCATAAAAGCTGAAGCGCTCACAGCCTTCGTTGGCGATGATGTACGGTATCTGGCGCGGCATCTTGCCACTACCCTCGGCCGTGGCTGGCGCTTGCGCCTCGATCGTTGTTGCCTGCGACATGACATCCCCCCGTATTGACGAGGGGCATACTAAAACGAAGCTAGTGAACTGGCAATGTTTAGTTTACCGATGGCAGCGGCGCTGACGGCGTCAGCGCCGTTGTGGTGGCGATTACTTGACGCGCTCCATCGGCCGTTTGGCCAGGCGCCACTGTTCCAGGGTCATCAGGCGGTCGGTTTCGTCGTCTTCGACGCGGATGGTGCCGACGTCCTGTTCGACCAGGAAATCTTCCCAGCGCAGCACTTGTTCCTGGCCATTTTCGACATAGCTGAGGCGGAAATACGTCTTGCCATCGATCTGTTGTGGCTCGGCGCCATATTCGAGCACGGCGCCGTGGGTTTTGCCAGCCGAGGCTTTTTCGATGTAGGCGGTCCACGCTTTGAGCTCGGGCAGCGCCATCAGTACGGCAATGGCTTGCTCGCGGGTGTGTGCCACTTCGGCCGGCGCTGCCGGTGCCGCCGCCGCAGCCGCAGCAGCGGGCGGCGTGTTGTTCTTGCAGCCGATCAAGCTGGACGACACGGCCAGGGTCAGCGCCAGCACGAGCGCGCTGCGGCTGCGGTGAAATTCATAGTTTTGCATGATGGGGTCCACGATTGTTTCATCGGAGTTTAAACCAAAAGTAGCACACGAGCAAAATTCTGCGCGCCAACTGTTGCGCTTAAGAAACGCTCTGCTATGAAGGACGACCGTTCTGCCGCACCGGTGCGCGCTGGCCAGGGTGTGTCCGGCGTTTTTGCAGGGCGGCGTTGTAACATTGTTGGTTACTAAACCGGATAAACCATTCAGACGAAAAAATGGCCACCCGCAGGCAGCCATTTTTTTAGCGAAGGCGCCGGGGCGCCCGGGCTGGCAATTACATCATGCCGTCCATACCGCCCATGCCGCCCATACCGCCCATACCGCCGCCCATGCCGCCGCCAGCCGACTTGTCGTCAGCCAGTTCGCAGACCATGGCATCGGTGGTGAGCATCAGGCCAGCGATCGAAGCAGCGTTTTGCAGCGCCGAACGGGTCACTTTGGCAGGATCGAGCACGCCCATTTCGACCATGTCGCCGTAGGTGCCGTTGGCGGCGTTGTAGCCGTAGTTGCCGGTGCCGGCCAGCACTGCAGCAACGACCACCGATGGCTCTTCGCCAGCGTTTTGCACGATCATGCGCAGTGGCTCTTCCATGGCGCGCAGGACGATCTTGATGCCGGCTTCCTGGTCAGGGTTGTCGCCCTTGACGTTGATGTTGGCGCGGGCGCGCAGCAGGGCAACGCCGCCGCCTGGCACGATGCCTTCTTCAACGGCAGCGCGGGTGGCGTGCAGTGCATCTTCGACGCGGGCTTTCTTTTCTTTCATTTCGACTTCGGTGGCAGCACCAACCTTGATCACGGCAACACCGCCGGCCAGCTTGGCCACGCGCTCTTGCAGTTTTTCACGGTCGTAGTCCGAGGTCGCTTCTTCGATTTGCACGCGCACTTGCTTGACGCGCGCTTCGATCGCTTCAGCCTGGCCGGCACCGTCGATGATGATGGTGTTTTCCTTGCTCACTTCGATACGTTTGGCCTGGCCCAGTTCAGCCAGCGTGACTTTTTCCAGCGTCAGGCCGACTTCTTCGGCGATCACCTGGCCGCCGGTCAAGACAGCGATGTCTTCCAGCATGGCTTTACGACGGTCGCCAAAGCCTGGTGCCTTGACGGCGCAGGTTTTCAGGATGCCGCGGATGTTGTTGACCACCAGGGTGGCCAGCGCTTCGCCTTCGATGTCTTCGGCGATGATCAGCAGAGGACGGCCAGCTTTGGCGACCTGTTCCAGGATCGGCAGCAGATCGCGGATGTTCGAGATTTTCTTGTCGCACAGCAGAACAAACGGGTTGTCCTGGATGGAGACCTGTTTTTCTGGATTGTTGATGAAGTACGGCGACAGGTAGCCGCGGTCGAACTGCATGCCTTCGACGATGTCGAGTTCGTCATTCAGGGACTTGCCGTCTTCAACGGTGATGACGCCTTCCTTGCCGACTTTTTCCATCGCTTCAGCGATGCGCTCGCCAATCGAAGCGTCCGAGTTGGCCGAAATCGAGCCGACCTGGGCGATTTCCTTGGTGGTGGTGCAGGGCTTGGAGATGATCGCCAGCTGCTCGACGGTGGCAGCAACTGCCTTGTCGATGCCGCGCTTGAGGTCCATCGGGTTCATGCCGGCGGCAACGAACTTCATGCCTTCACGGACGATGGCCTGGGCCAGCACGGTGGCGGTGGTGGTGCCGTCGCCGGCGTTGTCGCTGGTGCGCGAAGCAACTTCCTTGACCATCTGCGCGCCCATGTTCATGAGCTTGTCTTTGAGTTCGATTTCTTTCGCAACCGATACACCATCCTTGGTGATGGTTGGCGCGCCGAACGAGCGCTCGATGACGACGTTACGGCCTTTTGGGCCCAGCGTGACTTTTACGGCGTTGGCCAGAATGTTGACGCCTTCAACCATTTTCGAACGGGCGCTGTCGCCAAATACTACGTCTTTAGATGCCATGTGTGATTCTCCGATAAGGAATAATAGGGGGGCGGACGGTCGGAATTACTTGACCAGCACGGCCATGATGTCTTCTTCGCGCATGACCAGCAGCTCTTCGCCATCGACCTTGACAGCCTGGCCCGAGTATTTGCCGAACAGAACGCGGTCGCCGACCTTCACTTCGAGGGCGCGCACTTTACCGTCGTCCTGGACTTTGCCGTTGCCGATGGCGAGCACTTCGCCTTGATCCGGTTTTTCAGCAGCTGCATCCGGAATGATCAGGCCGGAGGCGGTTTTGGTTTCCTGGTCGAGACGCTTGACGATGACGCGATCGTGCAAAGGGCGAAGGTTCATGTAAGACTCCTTAAAATTCAATGGGTTGACTGGCGTTCCCGGATCATGCCGGCGCCTGACGGGTAGTTCGAATGACCGCTCCGTAGCGGCGCGGCTGGCATTTCCTCAGGTACTGTTAGCACTCTCACCTAACGAGTGCTAATTATAGGGACGATATCCTGCTATTTCAAGGTCCGTCTTTTAGCTAATTTTTTCGCCGGGCCGCTTGACGGCGACTGATTCGATTGACTGCGGTTCATCCCGGGTTCTATAGTGACGAATGATTTCTGAATTCCAAGACCTGTCCCTCAAGATCGACCAGCTTGCCGAACTGACGGCGGCGTTGCGGCGTGAAAACGCCGCCTTACGCCAGACCAACGTCGAGCTGCTTGCCGAAAATGCCAATCACCGCCAGCGGCTGGCCGAAGCGCGCCAGCGCATTGGCGCCCTGCTGGCGCAAATGCCCGCTGCCGCTGCTGCGCCCAGCCATGTCAACGCCGATGCCAGCGCCGAGGTGGCACCATGATCCAGCTCGATGTCAGCATCATGGGCCATCCGTATCGCCTCGCTTGCCGCGAAGGCGAGGAGCGCGCGCTGAAGGAAGCCGTGAATTATCTCGATGGCAAGATGACGGCCCTGCGCGATTCCGGCAAAGTCAAGGGCAACGACCGCATCGCCGTGATGGCGGCGCTGTCGGTGGCCGCCGAATTGTTGTCGACCAAGTCGGGCGAAGGGCCGTTTTCGGGGCTGTCACTGATGGAAGTCAAGCAGAAAATCGATGCCATGAACACGGTGCTCGATAGTGCCCTCACGCCACAGGAAAATCTGTTCTGACGGCCAAATTCAATTGACTTGTCGGGGCATCGGAGTAAACTTCGTCCCACCCTGCGGTGTTCGCGATTGCCATATATTCCTTGAACCATTTATGTGCACCGGTTGCGGGATATGTTCGATGGGAGTGAGCGTCGCTAGTCCGACGAACCCGAAATTGAACTAACTGCGGCCACCTTGAACCGTTTGGTTCGGGATGCCGGCAAGGACGGCACAGGCGGGGTACATACAATCAAACAAAAGTGAAAACCTACTTTTATTTGGGATGCAGTGAGCAGCGAAGGGAACAGCGGCTTACAGGCGCACGGCGGGGCAGGTAAAAATCACTGGCGGAGCCAGATGATTTTTACGGAGGACGTCAAACCGATTCGGATCGGAGGTCGCGTCGGCGAAGCACAATTGCTGCTGTCTCGCGTTGACTGCGGTTTTTATTCGCTTCGTTGTTTATTTTCTGCTTCGTCTTCGCTTTCCGCTTCGTCTCGTTTTCCGCTGCGCTGTTAATTTCTTTTCCCTTCGGTTCTTCTTTTTCCTTCCTTTTTTTACTTCGATTTCCCGTATGGCCTATTGGTTGATCAAATCCGAACCCGATGAAATCAGTTTCGATGATCTGCTGAAGGCGCCCGATTGCACCGTGGCGTGGTTTGGGGTGCGCAATTATCAGGCGCGCAATTTCATGCGCGATCAGATGTGCGTCGGCGATGGCGTGCTGTTTTATCACTCGAGTTGCGCCGTACCGGGCGTTGCCGGCATTGCTGCCGTCGCCAGTGGCGCTTACCCCGACGCCTCCCAGTTTGACCTTGCCAGCCCCTACCATGATGCGAAAGCCACGCCGGCCGCACCGCGCTGGGTATCGGTCGATGTCAAGGCGTTGCACAAGGGTAATTTTGTGTCTTTAAGCGCATTGCGCACCATGGCCTCGCTCGACGACATGGTGCTGTTGCAAAAAGGCAGTCGCCTGTCGATTTCGCCGGTCACTGCTTTGGAATGGCACGCCATCGTTGCCGCCGTGGGGGGCGAGGGTGCCGTTGATGGTGTGCTTACCACAGTTTAATCAATACATCGATTTAACTATTGCTCCAAGAAAACTTCCCGCCTACTATCGAGAATCTGCGGCTTTTTGTGCCGGCGCATGGCGCTTCGGCACTCCGTGATCACTCGTTCATCCTGCCTGGAATCCTCATGTTGTCAAAAAATCTCAAGATAGGCCAGCGCCTTGGCCTTAGCTTTGCCGTCGTGATCGCGCTGTCCTTGCTGATGGGGGGACTGGCCTACCGCCTGGTGGGTGAATTGAATGACGATATACAGTTGATGAACGAAGACCGCTTTCCGAAGACCGAACTGGTCCATCAGATCAAGGATGAACTCAATGAAACGGCGCGCAATATGCGCAATTTGCTGTTGCTGAGCGACCCCGAAATCATCAAGGGCGAATACGCCAACATGGAAGAGAGTTCGCGCGTGGTGTCGGCCGCGCTCGACAAGCTCGACAAGGCGATCACCACGCCGCAGGGGCGCGCGCTCTACAAGGACGTCACCGATCAGCGGGCGCTGTTCGCCAAAGAGCGCACTAGCTTTGTCGAGCTGATGAAAGCGCAGAACAAGGAAGAGGGACTCAAGCTGCTTGTCGAAAGAGTCCGTCCCGTCAACCTGGTCTACTTCGACCGCCTCGACAAATTGCTGGACTACCAGGTCAAGTTGATGCGTACGGCGGGCATCGCCTCTGCCAGCGCGGCCCAGACTGGCAAGATCACCTTGCTGGTGCTGCCGGCGGTGGCGGCGCTGGTCAGCGTGCTGGTGGCCTGGCTGGCCACGCGCAGCATCGTGCGACCCATTGCCGAAGCGGTGGTGGTGGCGCGCCGGGTGGCCGACGGCGACCTGTCGAACACCGTCGTGGTACAGCGTAACGATGAAACCGGGCAGCTGCTGCAAGCGCTGTCCGACATGAACAGCAACCTGCACACCATCGTCGGCGAGGTGCGCACGGGTACCGACACCATCGCCACGGCGTCGTCGCAAATTGCCGCCGGCAACCTCGACCTGTCGGCGCGCACCGAGCAGCAGGCCGCTTCCCTGGAGGAGACCGCCTCATCGATGGAAGAAATGGCCGCCACCGTCAAGCAAAATGCCGACAACGCGCGCCAGGCCAACCAGCTGGCCATCAGCGCCTCGCACACCGCCGTCAAAGGCGGCAACGTGGTGGCGCAGGTGGTCGGCACCATGGGTTCGATCAATGAAGCCTCGCGCAAGATTGTCGACATCATTGCCGTCATCGACGGCATCGCTTTCCAGACCAATATCCTCGCCCTGAATGCCGCGGTGGAAGCGGCACGCGCCGGCGAGCAGGGCCGCGGCTTTGCCGTGGTGGCATCGGAAGTACGCAACCTGGCCCAGCGTTCGGCCACCGCCGCCAAGGAAATCAAGGGCTTGATCGACGCTTCGGTGGCACAGGTCGACATCGGCCAGGGCCTGGTGCAGGAGGCCGGCAGCACCATGAGCGACCTGGTCGCCCGCGTGCAGCGGGTCACCGACATCATGGCCGAGATCAGTTCGGCCAACCATGAACAGGAAGCAGGCATCGCCCAGATCAACCTGGCCATTACCGACATGGACGTGGTGACCCAGCAAAATGCCGCCCTGGTCGAAGAAGCCGCTGCCGCTGCCGCCTCGCTGCAGGAGCAGTCGAGGCATCTGTCGGTCGCCGTCAGCGTGTTTAAACTGGCCGGTGGCCAGCAGGCGCCGCTGCGGCGGATGGCAGCGAGCGCGCCGGCGCCCGTGCACAAGGCGGCGCCGCGCGCCAACCCGGCCACGCCACGCCTGGCCGCCGTCACCGATGACTGGGAAGCGTTTTAAGACTGCGCTGACAGGTGCGGCTTGCTGCCTCCTTGCTGTGCGCTTGCTAACCAAGAGTTTTTTTCTGTGTCCATCTGGCGCAGTGCAACAGTACGCCGATCTGGCTATTGCCCAAGAAAAACATGGGGCTTAGTACCGCGATCTTGCCCGCTTTTCGCTGTTGCGGAAGGAACTGGCCGATGCGCTAACTAGGAGCCCCATGTTTACCAGAAGTCTCTTGATCGGGCAGCGCCTTGCCCTCGGTTTTGCCGTGGTGATCGCCCTGCTGCTGCTGATGGGTACGCTCGCTTGCCTGCGCGTCGATGCCCTGAAGACCGAAGTCCGGCTGGCCAGCGATGTACGCTTTCCGCAGACCGAACTGATTCACACGGTCAAGGATGAGCTCAATGAAACGGCGCGCAATATGCGCAATTTATTGTTGCTGAGCGACCCTGAGGTGCTCAAATCCGAAAATGCCAATATTGAGCAGAGCGCGCGCGATATCGAACAGGCCCTTAACAAGCTCGACAAAACGATCACCTCGCCGCAGGGGCGCGCCCTTTACGACGACATCCAGGCCCAGCGCACGCGGTTTCTCGCGGAACAAAAAGTGTTCCTCGATCTGACCGGGGCGCAGCGCAGGGACGATGCCATCGTCCATCTGAGCGACAAGTTGCGCCCGCTTAGCCTGAAATACTTCGATGCGCTCGACAAGATGGTGGCCTTCCAGGCCGGCCTGATGAATGCAGCAGGCAGCGCCGCCAGCGCGTCGGCGCAGGCAACCCTGATCTTGCTGATCGGCCTGGCGCTGGCGGCGGCACTGGCGGCCGTGCTGGCGGCCTGGCTGGTCACGCGCAGCATCACGGCGCCGATCGGCCAGGCGGTGGCGATGGCGCGGCGCGTGGCCAGTGGCGACCTCAGCGGCGCCGTGGTGGTCGGCCGCCGCGATGAAACGGGGCAGTTGCTGCAAGCCTTGTCGGACATGAATGGCAGCCTGGTAACTATCGTCGGCGAAGTGCGCAGCAGCACCGACACCATCGCCACGGCATCGTCGCAAATTGCCGCCGGCAACCTCGACCTGTCGGCGCGCACCGAGCAGCAGGCCGCTTCCCTGGAAGAGACCGCTTCATCGATGGAAGAAATGGCGGCCACCGTCAAGCAAAATGCCGACAACGCGCGCCAGGCCAATCAGCTGGCCATCACCGCATCGCGGATTGCCGTCAAGGGCGGTGACGTGGTCGCCAACGTGGTCGGAACCATGGGCTCGATCAATGAGGCTTCGCGCAAGATCGTCGACATCATCGCCGTCATCGATAGCATCGCCTTCCAGACCAATATCCTGGCTTTGAATGCCGCGGTAGAAGCGGCGCGCGCCGGCGAACAGGGGCGCGGCTTTGCGGTGGTCGCATCGGAAGTGCGCAGCCTGGCGCAACGCTCGGCCTCGGCGGCCAAGGAAATCAAGGGCTTGATCGATGCTTCAGTGGCCCAGGTCGACATCGGCCAGGAGCTGGTGCAGGAGGCCGGCAGTACCATGACCGACCTGGTGGCGAGCGTGCAGCGGGTCACCGACATCATGGCCGAGATCAGCTCGGCCAACCATGAACAGGAAGCGGGCATTGCCCAGATCAACCTGGCGGTGACGGAGATGGATGGCATGACCGCGCAAAATGCCGCGCTGGTCGAACAAGCCTCGGCGGCGGCGACCTCGCTGCAGCAGCAGGCGACCCAACTCTCTGCCGTGGTCAGCGTGTTCAAGATGCGCGCTGAGACGCCACCGGCGCCGACCACGCCGGCCAGCGCGCCGGTGCGCATGAACCAGCCAGCAGCGGCCATCAAACCGCTGCCCGCCGCTGCCGCCAGCGCCAGCGGTTCCAGCGCCAGCGGTTCCAGCGCCACCCGCGCCACCCGCGCCACCCGCGCCAGCGGTTCCAGCGCCACCAGCGCCACCGGCGCCACGGCCACGAGCAAGCCGCGCCGCTCGGCACGCGTCGTGGCGGCCGCGGCCGCCCCGCCAACCGCGCGCCGTCCCGGCGCTGAGGCCGACAACTGGGAAGAGTTCTAACTTTCCCGCCGCCAGCGCGGCGGCGGGCGTATTGACAACAGCAAGCGCAGATAAACCCATCGGGCTATTGCTCCTGAAAAACATGGGGCCTATGATCAAGCGATGGAGCCGTATCGCTGGCGATGCAACAGCGTCGCCACCCGCCTATTTTTTCACCTGCGCCACCAGCAACATTATCGTTGCCCATACGTGGCCTGAACCCCGCCGCTGTTGTCGCTTTGCAGGAAAAAATGCTCATGAAAAATTTCACCATTGGGCGCCGGCTGGGCCTTGGCTTTGCCGCTGTCATCATCGTCATGCTGGTGATGGCAGGTGTGGCCTATCTGCGGCTGGGCCAGGTCACCCGCGCCATCCACCTGACCAACGCCGACCGTTTTCCCAAGACCTTGCTGGTCAACCAGATCAAGGACGAGGTCAATGAAACTTCGCGCAATATGCGCAATATCCTGTTGCTGTCGGACGTGTCGACGCTCAACAAGCAATACGCCGACATGGAAAAAAGTACGCGCGTGATCACTGCCACGCTCGACAAGCTCGACAAAACCATCAGCGCGCCGGAAGGGCGCGCCATGTTGGCCGATATCAGCAAACAGCGCGCCGCCTTCAGCAAGGAACGCGATGCCCTGGTCGAACTGGCGCAGGGCTGGCGCAAGGACGAGGCGATGAAGCAACTGGCCAGCACGGTGCAGCCGGCCTATCAGTCGTATTTTGGTGCGCTCGACAAATTGGCCAGTTACCAGGCCAAGCTGATGCTGCAGTCGGGTGAGGAAGCCGAGGCGACGGCCGCTGCCACCAGCTTGACGCTGCTGGTGCTGGCCGCCGTCGCCGCCGTCATTGGCGCTGTCGTCGCCGTGCTGGTCCAGCGCAGCATCACCCGGCCCATCGAAGAAGCGGTACGGGTGGCGCGGCGGGTTGCCGATGGCGACCTGACCAGCACCATCGTGGTCAGCCGCGGCGACGAAACGGGCCGGCTGCTGCAAGCGCTGGCCGACATGAACGGCAGCCTGCGGCGGATCGTCGGCGACGTCCGTGGCAGCACCGACACCATCGCCACGGCGTCGGCGCAAATCGCCAGCGGCAACCTCGATCTGTCGGCGCGCACCGAGCAGCAGGCGGCGTCACTTGAAGAGACGGCATCGTCGATGGAAGAGATGGCCGCCACCGTCAAGCAAAACGCCGACAATGCGCGCCAGGCCAATCAGCTGGCCAATGCCGCTTCGGCCATCGCCGTGCGCGGCGGCGATGTGGTGGCGCAGGTGGTGGGCACCATGGGCTCGATCAATAGCGCCTCCCGTAAGATCGTCGACATCATCGCCGTCATCGACGGCATCGCTTTCCAGACCAACATCCTGGCCTTGAATGCCGCGGTGGAGGCGGCGCGCGCCGGTGAACAGGGGCGCGGCTTTGCGGTGGTGGCCTCCGAAGTGCGCAACCTGGCGCAGCGTTCGGCCACTGCTGCCAAGGAAATCAAGGGCTTGATCGATGCCTCGGTGGCGCAGGTCGATATCGGCCAGGGCCTGGTGCAACGGGCCGGCAGCACCATGACTGAACTGGTCTCGAGCGTGCAGCGGGTGACCGATATCATGGCCGAGATCAGCTCGGCCAATCACGAGCAGGAAGCGGGCATCGCCCAGATCAATCTGGCCATCACCGACATGGATGTGACGACCCAGCAGAATGCAGCGCTGGTCGAACAGGCGGCCGCTGCTGCCGCGTCGCTACAGGAGCAGGCAGTGCAGCTCACCGATGCCGTCAGCGTGTTCAAACTGACGGCCGCGTACGCGGCCGCGCCGGTGGCCGAGCTGCAAGCGGCAGTGCCGCAGGTGCGCGTTGAGACTGCCGCCCCGCCAGGCTCGCACACTTCGCACACTTCGCGCACCCCGCAAAAAACGGCGCCAGCGGCGCCGCGCCGGCTGGCGGTGGCGGCCGTTAGCGATGACTGGGAGCAGTTCTAGCAAAGCAGCTGAAACGGTTTTCCCTTGCCAGGTCGCGGCCGGCGTAAAATGCTCGCACCCGGGCCAGGCCCGATTCGACGGCCGATCTTGTAATGAGTATGCGTTCACTAAGCGATGACTAAGCGATGACTAAGCGATGACTAAGCGATGAGCTGGCCCTTGATAGCGGCCCTGTGCGCCATGGGCGTGTTCGGCGGCTTTGCCGCCGGTCTGCTGGGCATCGGCGGCGGCATGATCCTGGTGCCGTTCATGACCATGATTTTCACCTCGCTCGATTTTCCGCCGCCGCTGATCGTCCACATGGCGATCGCCACCTGCCTTGCCACTATTTTGTTTACATCGATTTCTTCGGTGCGCGCGCATCACCTGAAAGGGGCGGTGCGCTGGGACATCGTATGGCTGTTTACGCCGGGCATCCTGGCCGGTTCGTGGATTGGCCCGTGGATCGGCAAGCAGATGAACCCGATGGTGATGGCGCTGTTTTTCGGCGCCTTCGTCGCCGTTGCCGCCACCCAGATGCTCATCGATACCAAGCCGGCCGCCGCCCACGCGCTGCCGGGCAGACCGGGCATGTTCGCCGCCGGTGGCGGCATCGGCATCCTCGCCGGCCTGGTTGGCGCCGGCGGCGGTTTCGTCTCGATTCCCTTCATGACCTGGTACAGCGTACGCATCCACAATGCCGTGGCCACCAGCGCGGCGCTCGGCTTCCCCATTGCGCTGGCGGGCACGCTGGCCAATATCTGGTTCGGCCTGGGCGAAGCGGGCCTGCCGTCGCACTCGCTGGGGTTTATCTATCTGCCGGCGCTGGCCATCATCTCGACCGCCAGCGTACTGATGGCGCCACTGGGGGCGCGCACCGCGCACCGCTGGCCGGTGCGCCGCCTGCGCCGCTCGTTTGCCTATATCCTGTACGCGCTGGCGCTGTACATGTTGTGGAAGGGCGTGGTGCTGTACCGCGCTTAGGCAGGCTTTGACTGGGCCGACTGTCCCGCAAAGTGGGGATGGCGATACGCCCATGCCAGCATCAACAGGCCGCCTATGATCATCGGCAGCGACAGCATTTGCCCCGACGTCACCGGCAGGCCGGCCACCGTGATTTGCCAGTCAGGCACGCGGAAATACTCGGTAAAAAAGCGCGCGCAGCCATACAGGGTGGTGAACAGGGCGCCCACTGCCAGCCGTGGCCGCGCCGAACGCGCATACAGCCAGACGATGACGAACACCAGCAAGCCATCGACGAGCAGCTGGTAAAGCGGCGATGGATGGCGCAGGCCTTCGAGGAACACGGGCGCGGGATGGAGGGGAAAGCGCAGGTCGGGCCAGCGCATCGCCCACGGCAGGCTGGCGTCGGCCACGCGGCCCGGCAGTTCGGCGTTAATGAAATTGCCGAGGCGGCCAGCGGCGTAGCCGAGCGGTACCAGCGGGGCGATAAAGTCGAGCACATCGAGCACATTGCGGCCCGCCTTGCGCGACCACAGTGCCATCGCCACCAGCACGCCGATAAAGCCGCCGTGGAAAGACATGCCGCCGTGCCAGACCTTAAAAATTTCCAGCGGGTCCGCCAGGAACAGCCTGGGCGTATAAAAAAACACTTCACCGAGGCGCCCGCCAATGATCACCCCGAGCATGCCGTAAAACAGCATGTCGTCGAGGTCTTCTTTTTTCCAGCCCTGGCGGGCGATGTGCGGCTGGCGGATGCGCACCCGACCCAACGCCAGGAACAGGCCAAAGGCCAGCACATACATCAAGCCATACCAGTGCACATGCACGGGGCCCAGCGAAAATGCCACGGGGTCGGGCATCGGGTGAGTGAGCATTAGTGTGTCTTCCTTAAAAGTTGCAAAAATCCGTGCAGTACGGGCGAGACGTTATCGCGGCGCCAGGCGCAGCCAGTCTCGACCAGCGGCGTGCGGTCCAGCAGCGGGCGGTAATCGACGCCAGGTCGCATCAAGTTCGACACGGATTGTGGCACAAGTGCCACGCCCATGCCCGCCGATACCAGGCTGACAATGGTTTGCATCTGGATCGCCTGCTGGCCGATCTCGGGCGTCAGGCCGGCAGCGCCAAAGCAGCCGAGGATGGCGTCGTGCAAGCCGGGCGCGATGGCGCGCGGGAAGATGATCAGCGGCAGCGCCGGGGCGTCGCGCAGCGCCAGTGGGCCGGGCGCCAGCAGGCCGGCTGGTGCCGCCAGGATCAGCGGCTCTTCCAGCAGTTTCAGGTAGTCGAGTTCGGCCCTGGCCTTTTCCGGCAGCGGCGGGATCAACAGGCCGACGTCGATACGGCTGTGCAGCAAGTCGTCGACCTGGACGTCGGAGGTGGCTTCCTGCAGCAGCAGTTGCACGTGCGGGTAGGCGCTGCGGTAATGGCGCAGGAAGGGTGGCAGCACACTGTAATCGGCCGACGATACAAAGGCCAGCGCCAGCCGTCCGCTGGCGCCGGCAGCGGCGGCGCGCACCAGCTCGGGCAGTTCGGCGGCCCCGGCCAGCAGGCGGCGTGCCTGCGGCAACAGGGCGGCGCCGGCGGCGGTGAGCGCCACGCTGCGGCGGTTGCGCACAAACAGCGCGGCGTCGAGCAGGGTTTCGAGGCCCGCAATCGCTTGCGACAGCGGCGGCTGCGTCATGTGCAGGTGAATGGCGGCGCGGCCGAAATGCAGTTCGTCGGCCACAGCGACAAAATAGCGCAGCTGGCGCAATTCGATATTCATAGGTGGTTTCGATGGCCCAGCAATGGATTTGCTGGAAGCGGCATGATAGCGCGAAGGGGCGCCGGGCAGGGCGCCAACCGGCATGGGCCGGCGACAGACTTATTTGCGCTTCTTGTCAAACGTCGCCGCGATGCGTGCCTTGCGGCGCGCTTCATCGACGTTATGGGCACGTTTTTTATCGAGACCGAAGAGCTGTTCAACGAATTCAAACCAGATAAACGCCGCCCCCATGGCGCCGACGATCCACCACCAGGACATGTCGGCAAACTTCCACACTTCGAAGTAGCGAAGTGGCACCAGGGCAGCGATCAGGATAATAAATGGCATGGGAACTCCTTTTTCAGCTCCCATCTTACAAAGGTTTTAGTGCCGTGTGGCAAATAATCGCAATGCGCTGCCAAGCTGTGGTCAACCTGCTGCACGGCGTTGGCGTTATCGAATGTAACGCTGACAAAACAATTGAGCAAAATTGCTAAAATAGCGCATCTGGTCGTCACCTTTGGAGAAAATCACCATGAAACATTCGATGTTGTTGCGCACCCTGTTGTGCACCTTGTTATCTGGCTTGGCATCGACCAGTGCCATGGCCAATGCCGACCTGGCGAGAACAAAAAATTGCATGGCGTGCCACGCCGTCGCCAACAAGCTGGTTGGCCCGGCCTTCAAGGATGTCGCCGCCAAGTATGCCGGTCAGAAGGATGCCGAAGACAAGCTCTCCGCCAAGGTGCAAAAAGGCGGCAGCGGCGCGTGGGGCGCAGTGCCCATGCCAGCCAATCCGCAAGTAAGTGAAGCCGAAGCGCACACCCTGGTTAAGTGGGTTCTGTCGCAGAAGTAAGCACTGACGTTGCATAAAAAAACGCGCAGTGTGCGCGTTTTTTTGCGTCCAAATCTTGCTTGGCGGGTGGAGGACAGCGCAGGGCCCGTCCATCCGCGCTGGCAATCAAGCACGCGTTTAGCGCACCACCTCGATCTTGGTTTTTTTGCCGCCCTTGTAGGTGAACAAGGTCAGTGCGCCATCCTTGATGTCGCCAAAGTTGTCGAACTGGATCAGACCGGTGACGCCCTGGTATTTGATCTTTTTCAGTTCTGGCAAGTATTTGGCAGGATCGGCCGATTTGGCATTCTGCATGGCGGTGGCCATGGTCATCACGGCGTCGTAGACATACGGCGCGTAGATCTGGACGTCGGCATTGTATTTTTTCTTGTAGCGGGTGACGAAGTCTGCCATGACTTTTTCTTGCGCGCCTTCCACCCCGCCTGCTTCAGCGCAGACCATGGTGCCTTCGCCAATACCGTCGCCAGCCAGGCGCGAAACCGCTTCCGTGCAAACGCCGTCGCCGCCCATGAATTTGGCGGTGATGCCCAGTGCCTTCATTTGTTTGAGCATGGGGCCGCCCACTGAATCCATGCCGCCAAAGAAGATCAGGTCAGGCTTCTTGGCCTTGATGGAGGTCAGGATGGCGGTGAAGTCAGTCGCCTTGTCGTTGGTGAATTCTTTACCCACCATTTTGACGCCAGGGAATTTTGCCTTGGCACCCTTGATGAATTCGTCAGCCACACCCTGGCCATAGGCGGTGCGGTCGTCGATCACGGCGATGCTCTTGGCGCCGAGTTTGTCGACGGCGTAGCGGCCGAGGGTGCCGCCGAGCTTGTTGTCGTTGGCGACCACGCGGAAGGCACCTTTAAAACCTTGCTTGGTGTAGACAGGGATGGTGGCCGATGGCGAAATTTGCGGGATGCCGGCATCGTTGTAGATGCGCGAAGCAGGCACCGTGGTGCCCGAATTGAGGTGACCAACCACGCCGTTGACCTTGGCGTCGACCAGCTTTTGCGCCACTGCCGTGCCTTGCTTCGGATCACCGCCATCGTCTTCCGCCAGTAGTTGCAGCGTCACTTTTTTGCCGTTGATCATGAAACCCTTGGCATTGAGCTCTTCAATGGCCATCCGGGCGCCGTTCTCGTTGTCCTTGCCCAAGTGGGCGCTGGGGCCCGAGATGGGTGCAACGTGACCGATCTTGACCACCTCTTGCGCGCTGGCGCTACCGGCGAAGGCCAGGGCGATGGCGAGAGGAATCAGCTTGGTGGTGAACTGCATGGACATTCTCCAAAGGTTGATAGACAGAATTTACGTAAGGGCAAAAGGTACAACAAATTGTGCGCTTCGCAAAGTACTAAGTAAGGCTGCGAACGCCCGCTCCTTCAACTTCCTTGATGGCGTTGGCGATGACTTCCTGCAGGGCGGCGCGCACGCCCTCGCGGATGTCGCCGACAGCTTGCTGCATGGCATTGGCGATGGCGGCCTCGATCCGGGTATCGATGGTGTCCATCACGCGGGCGAACAGGCGCCGCTCGAGGGCGTCCCAGTCGACCGCTGCCGGTGCCGCCGCTGCCGGCAGCTCCTGGAATACTTCAGTGAGGACGGGAATGCCAGCATCGAAGGAAGGAAAGCTGCTCATGACTGGCCTGCGACGAAGTGGGTTAATGGGAAAGACTGTTTTTTGTAGGCGACATAGCGTTTTCTCCCTTCGGCGGCATCGGCCTCGTCGAGGGAAATGATTTCAAAGACGCGCTTGAAACGTTCGACGCCGGCCGGCGTGCGGCGGGTCAGGTTGATCAGCATGTCGTGGTGGGGCAGTTCGCCGGCCTCATCGACGGTGACGATGATGGGGGTGTGCGCTGCCAGGGCGTCGGTGGCCAGCACATGCGGCAAAAAATCGATATCGGACACGCTCCACAAGGCCGCATCGAGCTGCGCGGCCTGGGTGGCGTCTTCGGTGAGCAATACCAGCTGGCCACCGGCAGCATAGGCCTTGCGGCTCAAGCGGCAGGCATAGGCGAGCTTGTCGGCGATATTGGTATGAAAATCGATACGGGTCATGCAAACCTTTACGTGAGGGCGCTCTGTGCAACAGTTAGAACTGAAAACCCGGCGGGGCGTTTGCTGGCGGCGGCTTTTGCGGTGTCACCGTGGGGCTTACGACAGCCTCGGCCTTGGCGACGGGCACCGGCGCCGCCGCCAGTGCCGGCCCCGGCCGCCAGCCGGCTGGCAGGCGCGATTGCAAGGGGTAGGCAGCGGCCGTCAAGGCCTCTTGCCAGGCGATCGCTTCAAAGCCGATCTGCTTGTTTGAGCCCACCAGCAGCAGGGGCAGGCGGGCATCGCTGCCCGCTGCCTGCAGGCGCTGCTGGTCTTCATTCGATTGCACGGTTTTTTCGGTGAACGGGATGCCGCGCTGTTGCAACAGCGCCCGGCCCTGCTCGCACGGGCCACAGCCCGAGGTGGTGTAGAGCACGACCGGATGGCGCCGCACTGCTTCGTTGAGGGCGTAGGGCAGGCTGGGCTGGCTGGCGCTCGGCGCCGGGTTGCTGACAGCGGCGCCCTGGTCGCGCGCTGGCGGCTGGTCGGGCGGCGGCTGGTCACTGAAGTGGCTGACACCCTTGGCATCTTTCCAGCTATACATCTGTGCACTGCTGCCAGCAGCGCTGACCACCAGCAGCACGCCCAGCGCTGCCTTCAACAGCGTCGGCATCACGTGCCGTTCCTGCCTGCCTTGTTCGACGACCTTCATAGCAACTCCTGGATGGTGGCAGGGCCGTTCAGGAGCCCATGCCACTGTGGCGCAACAGGGCGTCGATGCTCGGCTCCCTGCCGCGGAACGCCTTGAAGGATTCGAGCGCCGGACGGGAACCGCCGACGGCCAGGATCTCTTGCTGAAAGCGCTTGCCAGTTTCTTCGGAAAGGGCACCGCCGCCAGCCGCTACCGCTTCTTCGAAGGCAGCATAGGCATCGGCAGACAATACTTCTGCCCACTTATAACTATAGTACCCGGCCGCGTAGCCGCCGGCAAAAATATGGCCGAAGGAGTGTTGGAAACGGTTAAATGCAGGCGGCATCATTACCGAAAATTTCTGGCGTACGTCGTCGATCAACTGTTGCACGCTTTGCTCGCTGGCAGGGTCGAAGTCGTAGTGCAGGTGCATGTCGACCAAGGAAAATTCCACCTGGCGCAAGGTTTGCATGCCAGATTGGAAATTTTTGGCGGCCAGCATCTTGTCGTAGAGGGCACGCGGCAATGGCTCGCCGGCGCGCACGTGGGCGGTCAGCTGTTGCAGCACGTCCCATTCCCAGCAAAAGTTTTCCATGAACTGGGACGGCAACTCGACCGCATCCCATTCGACGCCGGAAATACCGGAGACACCGATTTCATCGACCTGGGTGAGCATGTGGTGCAAGCCGTGGCCGAATTCGTGGAACAGGGTGGTCACCTCGTCATGGGTGAACAGCGACGGTTGCAGCTGGCCATCGACATTGGCCGGTGGCGTGAAATTGCAGGTCAGATAAGCAATCGGCGTTTGCACGGCGCCGCCGATGTCGAGACGGCGACCGCGCGCATCGTCCATCCAGGCGCCACCACCCTTGCCGGCGCGCGCATACAGGTCCAGGTAAAACTGGCCGATCAGCTGGCCGTGGCGTTCGATGCGGAAAAAGCGCACATCGGGGTGCCAGACCGCCGCCGTATCGGCCGCGATGGCGACGCCAAACAGGGATTCGACCAGCTTGAACAGGCCCGACACCACTGTCGGTTCAGGAAAATATTCTTTGACTTCCTGGGCCGAAAACGCGTAGCGCTGTTCCTGCAGTTTTTCCGAGGCATAGGCAATGTCCCACGCTTCGAGCTGCTCGATGCCCAGTTGTTCCTTGGCGAAGGCGCGCAGCTCGGCCAGGTCCTTCTCGGCGTACGGCCGCGCACGGCGCGCCAGGTCTTCGAGAAATTCGATCACGTGCTCGGGGCTCTGGGCCATTTTCGGCACCAGCGAGACTTCGGCAAAATTGCGGTAATCGAGCAGTTTGGCTTCTTCGTCGCGCAGTTTGAGCAGCGTGGCGATGTTGCTGGTGTTATCCCACTTTTCCAGCTCGGAAAACACGGTGCCCATTTCCGATGCCTTGGTGGCGCTGGCGCGGTAAATGGTTTCACGCAGGCTGCGCTTGTGGGCAAACTGCAGCAATGGAAAATAGCTGGGGAAGTGCAGGGTGAACAGGTAGCCTGGCTTGCCAGCCGCTTCGGCAGCGGCACGCGCGGCGTGCTGGGCGTCTTGTGGCACGCCATCGAGGTCAGCAGCGTCAAGCACCACCAGCTGGTAGTCATTGGTGGCGTCGAGCACGTTTTCGGAAAAACGCGTGCTGACGGCCGCATGCTGCTCCTGGATGTCGGCAAAGCGCGCCTTTTTCGATTCGGGCAGTTCGGCGCCGCCCAGGCGGAAGTCGCGCAGGGCGTTGTCGATGATTTTTTTGCGCGCCGTGCTCAGGTTGACGTAATCGGGGTTGGCCTTGAGCTGCTTGTACTTGGCGAACAGCGCTTCGTTTTGCGACAGCGCGGTCCAGAATTCGGTGACCTTGGGCTGATTGTCGTTGTAGACGGCGCGCAGGGCCGGGGTGTCCATCACGCTGTTGAGATGGTTGACGATGCCCCAGGCACGGCCCAGGTGTTCGGTGGCCATTTCCAGCGGAGTGACGAAATTGTCCCAGGTGACGTCAGCCGAGGGCTGCTCGAGGCGTGCCACCACGGCGCTGGCGTCGGCGATGAGCTGGTCGACCGCCGGCTGCACGTGCTCGGGGGTGATGGCGTCAAAACGGGGCAGACCGGAAAAGTCCAGCAGGGGGTTGCTCAGTGCGGTAGTCATGATCGCTATTCTCCAATGTCAGGTGCGGGCCGCCGCGCAGTGCTTCTGCCGGCGTCTGGTGTGCGTTACGGTCGACTACTGTGGTGAATCAGAAATTCGTTGATGAATAAATGTGTCGAAATCGCTGCAAGACAAGGAGCAAAGCACAGACAGGCCGAGGCCTGGCGAGCATTTGAGACGCAGTATCGCTGCGATTCTCGGCATCTTTATTCAACAAATTTCTGATTCACCACACTAGGATCGCTTCACGTCTTGTCTTCACTTATATTGCCGGCCGCTCAGTTACGCTCAGTTACGCTCAGTTACGCTCAGTTACGCTCAGTTGCGCTCAGTTGCGCTCGGCCGCTTCCACGGTATTCATCAACAGCATGGTAATCGTCATCGGTCCAACCCCACCCGGTACCGGCGTGATGTGGGACGCCACTTCGCGCACGGCAGCGGTGTCGACGTCGCCGCACAGCTTGCCGGCGTCGTCGCGGTTCATGCCGACGTCGATGACGATGGCGCCCGGCTTGACCATGTCGGCGGTCAGGGTATTACGGCGGCCAACGGCGGCAACGACGATATCGGCCTGGCGCGTGTACAGCGCCAGATCGGCGGTCGCACTATGACAGATGGTGACGGTAGCGTTCGCTTGCAAGAGCAGCAGCGCCATTGGTTTGCCCACCGTGTTGCTGCGGCCGATCACCACCGCGTGTTTGCCACGCAAGTCGACGCCGGTGCTTTCGATCAGTTGCATGCAGCCATACGGGGTGCACGGACGAAAGCCGGGCAGCCCGGTCAGCAGTTCGCCGGCCGACAGCACCGAGTAACCATCGACATCCTTGCTGGTGGCAATCGCTTCGATCACCTTGTGCGGATTGATGTGGCGTGGCAGTGGCATTTGCACGAGGATGCCGTGGATGGCGGGATCGGCGTTGAGGGCGGCGATGCGATCGAGCAGGGCCGCCTCGGTCAGATCGGACTCGTATTTTTCCAGCACCGAATGAAAGCCGACGTCGGCGCAGGCTTTCACCTTGTTGCGCACATACACCTGACTGGCCGGATCGGCGCCCACCAGGATCACGGCCAGTCCGGGCTGGCGGCCGGCGGCGGTGAGGGCGGCGGCGCGGGTGGCGATCTCGCTGCGCAGTTGTTGGGAGTGGGCGACGCCATCGATCAGTTGTGCGGACATGGGTATCAATAAAAAGGGTTAGTAAAAAGCAGCTGGCAGAAGGCTCGATTATAAAGCGCCAGCGGCAAATCCGCCGCCCCGCCTGCACGCCTGCCAGGCGCTAACATTTCACCATATGAAATCATATATCGCCATTTGAGATATTGCAGAAGTGCTGGTAGAATCTTCATACTAAGATAGTCTAGTAATCAAATGCACTGAGTTTGTCCTTTAAAACAGACCAGAAAACCGTCCGCCGCGCTATACCAATTGATTCGCCAGCCTGGCAGGGCGCCCACCCCAAGGAGACGCAACAATGTCAGCTCAACTCGATCAGTTGACGGCCCAGGCCGCCAACGACCCGGATACCCTCGAAACAAAAGAATGGCTCGAAGCGCTCGAAGCGGTCATTGATAACGAGGGCCCGGAACGCGCCCACTACCTGATGGAGCGCCTGGTTGACCTGGCCCGTCGTCGCGGCGCCCATATTCCGTTTTCCAGCAATACCGCCTACGTCAACACCATCCCCACCCACCTCGAAGTGCATTGCCCCGGCAATCTGGAGTACGAAGAGCGCCTGCGCTCGTGGATGCGCTGGAATGCCATGGCGATGGTGGTCAAGGCCAACCGCGCCGATGGCGACCTCGGTGGCCACATTTCGTCGTTTGCCTCGCTGGCGAACATGCTGGGCATTGGCTTTAACCACTTCTGGCACGCGCCCACCGACACCCATGGCGGCGACCTGCTGTACATCCAGGGTCACTCGTCGCCCGGCATTTACGCGCGCGCCTTCCTCGAAGGCCGGCTGTCGGAAGACCAGCTGCTCAACTTCCGCCGTGAAGTCGATGGCAAGGGCCTGTCGTCCTACCCGCACCCGAAACTGATGCCGACGTTCTGGCAGTTCCCCACCGTGTCGATGGGCCTGGGCCCGCTGATGGCGATCTACCAGGCGCGCTTTCTCAAATACCTGCACGCCCGCGGCATCGCCGACACCGGCAACCGCAAGGTATGGGTGTTCTGCGGCGACGGCGAGATGGACGAGCCGGAATCGATGGGCGCGATCGGTATGGCCGCGCGCGAGCGTCTCGACAATCTGGTCATGGTCGTCAACTGCAACCTGCAGCGCCTCGACGGCCCGGTGCGCGGTAACGGCAAGATCATCCAGGAACTCGAAGCGGACTTCCGCGGCGCCGGCTGGAACGTCGTCAAGGTGGTGTGGGGCCCGGGCTGGGACGCGCTGCTGGCCAAGGACAAGGACGGCATCCTGCAACGGGTGATGATGGAAACCGTCGACGGCGAATACCAGAACTACAAGGCGAAAGATGGCGCCTACGTGCGCAAGCACTTCTTCGGCAAGCACCCGGAGCTGCTCAAGATGGTCGCCAACATGACCGACGACGACATCTGGCGCCTGACCCGCGGCGGTCACGATCCCCATAAAATCTACGCCGCCTTCAAGGTCGCGCAAGAGAACAAGGGCACGCCGACGGTCCTGCTGGTGAAAACCGTCAAAGGCTTCGGCATGGGCAAGTCGGGTGAAGCGAGAAATACCGCGCACCAGACCAAAAAGCTCGACGACGACGCCATCCGCGAAATGCGCGACCGCTTCGCCATCCCTATTCCCGACGACAAGCTGGCCGAGATCCCCTTCTTCAAGCCCGCCGACGACGCCCCCGAAATGGTGTATCTGCACGAGCGCCGCAAGGCCCTCGGTGGTTACCTGCCGCAGCGCCGCCCGAAAGCCGATGAAAAGCTGGCCATTCCCGATCTGTCGGCGTTCCAGAATGTGCTCGACGCCACCGCTGAAGGCCGCGAGATTTCGACCACGCAGAGTTTTGTGCGCATCATTTCGACGCTGCTGCGCGACCCGAGCCTGGGCCAGCGCATCGTGCCGATCCTGGTCGACGAATCGCGCACCTTCGGTATGGAAGGGCTGTTCCGCCAGATCGGTATTTTCAACCAGCAGGGCCAGTTGTACGAGCCGGTCGACAAGGACCAGGTGATGTACTACCGCGAAGACAAGGCTGGCCAGATTCTGCAGGAAGGCATCAACGAAGCGGGCGGCATGAGTTCGTGGATCGCCGCGGCGACGTCGTACTCGACGAATAACCGCGTGATGATCCCGTTCTACACCTTCTACTCGATGTTCGGCATGCAGCGCATCGGTGACCTGGTGTGGGCCGCTGGCGACATGCGCGCACGCGGCTTCCTGATGGGTGGTACGGCTGGCCGCACCACGCTCAACGGCGAAGGCTTGCAGCACGAAGACGGCCATAGCCACATCTTTGCCGCCACCGTGCCGAACTGCCTGCCCTACGATCCGACCTTCGCCCACGAAGTGGCGGTGATCGTCCAGGACGGCCTGCGCCGCATGGTCGACGAGCAGGAAGACGTGTTTTATTACATCACCCTGATGAATGAAAACTACCCGATGCCAGGCCTGCGCCAGGGCACCGAGGCGCAGATCCTCAAAGGCATGTATTTGCTGCAGCAGGGCCCCGCCGAAGCCAAGGCGCGCGTCCAGCTGATTGGCTCGGGCACCATCCTGCGCGAATCGGTGTTCGCTGCCGAGCTGTTGATGAACGACTGGGGCATTGCCGCTGACGTCTGGTCGGCGCCGTCGCTGACCATGGTGGCCCGCGACGGCGCCGATTGCGAGCGCTGGAACATGGTCAACCCGACCGCCGAACAGCGCGTGCCGTATGCCACCGAACTGCTCAAGGATACCAGCGGCCCGATCATCTCCACCACCGACTACGTGCGCCTGTTCTCCGACCAGATCCGCCCGTACGTGCCAACGGGCCGCCATTTCACGGCGCTCGGCACCGACGGTTTCGGCCGCTCCGATTCGCGCGTCAAGCTGCGCGAATTCTTTGAAGTGAACCGTTACTATGTGACCGTCGCCGCCCTCAAGGCGCTCGCCGACGAAGGCGTGCTGCCACTGTCGACGGTCGCTGAAGCGGTAGTCAAGTACGGTCTCAATCCAAATAAACCGAATCCGGTTACCCAGTAATGCTTGTGGTCCGCGCGGGCCGGTTCAGTGAACCGTCCGCCGGGCTGCGTCTACAACGAATAAAAACGGAGTCATGCCATGAGCATTGTGGAAGTGAAGGTCCCGGATATCGGCGATTTCAAGGAAGTCGAAGTCATTGAATTGATGGTCAAAGTGGGCGACACCATCAAGGTCGACCAGTCGCTGCTGACGGTGGAGTCGGACAAGGCCAGTATGGAAATCCCGTCGTCGAGCGCGGGCGTGGTCAAGGAAATCAAGGTCAAGGTGGGCGACAAGGTCGCTGAAGGTTCGCTGGTGCTGATGGTGGAGGTGGCGGATGCTGCCGCTGCTGCGCCAGCCGCTGCGGCTGCTCCTGCTGCAGCTGCTCCTGCTGCAGCTGCAGCCCCTGCCGCCGCCGCCCCGGCTGCTGCGCCAGCTGCCGCCGGCGGCGGCGTGGTTGAAGTCAAGGTCCCCGACATCGGCGACTTTAAAGAAGTCGAAGTCATCGAAGTGATGGTCAAGGTCGGTGACACCATCAAGGTCGACCAGTCGCTGCTGACGGTCGAATCGGACAAGGCGAGCATGGAGATTCCCGCCTCGACCGCGGGCGTCGTCAAGGAAATCAAGGTCAAGGTGGGCGACAAGGTGGGCGAAGGCTCGCTGGTGCTGCTCGTTGAAACCAGCGCTGGTGCCGTCGTTGCTGCCGCCGTTGCTGCCCCCGCAGCGACTGGCGCTGCCCCCGCTGCTGCTCCTGCTGCTGCTCCTGCGGCGGCTGCCCCTGTCGCCGCTGCCGCTCCCGCCGCCGCCGCAGCTCCCGCTGCAGTGCAGACTGACGCCTCCAAGGCGCACGCGTCGCCATCGATCCGCAAGTTCGCCCGCGAACTGGGCGTCGATCTGGGGCGCGTCGGTGGCAGTGGTCCGAAAGGCCGCATCACCCAGCTCGACGTGCAGAATTTTGTCAAGGGCGTGCTCGCTGAAGGTCCGGCCAAGGCGGCCGCAGCGCCGGCGACGGGTGGTGCTGGTTTGACGCTGCTGCCATGGCCGTCGCTCGACTTCAGCAAATTCGGTCCGACCGAAGAGCTGCCACTGTCGCGCATCAAAAAAATCAGTGGCCCGAATTTGCACCGCAACTGGGTGATGATTCCCCACGTGACGCAGTACGACAAGTCGGATGTGACCGACCTCGAACAGTTCCGCGTCGAGTCGAATGCGGCGCTGGCCAAGGCCAAGTCGACCGTCAAACTGACCATGCTGGCGTTTGTCATCAAGGCCTGTGTCACCGCCCTGAAAAAATACCCGGCGTTTAATTCTTCGCTGTCGGCCGATGGTGCCAGCTTGATTCTCAAGCAGTACTACAACATCGGCTTTGCCGCCGACACGCCGCAAGGCCTGGTGGTGCCGGTGCTGAAAGACGCGGACAAAAAAACCGTCTCGCAGATCGCCGTCGAGATGGGCGAACTGTCGGCACAGGCGCGCGACGGCAAGCTCAAGCCGACCGACATGCAAGGGGCGTCGTTCACCATTTCGTCGCTGGGCGGGATTGGCGGTACCTACTTCACGCCGATCATCAATGCGCCCGAAGTGGCCATTCTCGGCCTGTCGAAAACGGCGATGGAACCCCTGTGGGACGGCGAGCAATTCCAGCCGCGCCTGATGCTGCCGCTGTCGCTGTCGTACGACCACCGCGTCATCGACGGCGCCATGGGCGCGCGTTTTACTGCCTACCTGGCCGATATCCTGGCCGACCTGCGCAAAACCCTGCTGTGAGTTGGAGCACCGATGAAAACAATTGAAATCAAAGTGCCGAATATCGGCGACTTTAAAGAAGTCGAGATCATTGAAATCATGGTCAAGGTGGGCGATACCATCAAGGCTGACCAGTCCTTGATCACGGTGGAATCGGACAAGGCCAGCATGGAGATTCCGTCATCCAGTGGCGGCGTCATCAAGGAGCTGAAAATCAAGGTCGGCGACAAGGTGGCCGAGGGTTCGCTGCTGCTGTTGCTGGAGCAGGGCGCTGCCGCTGAAGTGGCTCCCGCCGCTGCTGTCGGTGCCCCGGCCGCGGCCGCGGCACCGACAGCGGTCGCCGCGTCCGTCGTCGCCGCTGCCGTTGCCCCCGCCGTTGCTCCAAGCCCCGGCAGTTTCGCCGGCACGGCCGACATCGACTGCGAGATGATGGTGCTGGGCGCCGGTCCCGGCGGCTATTCGGCCGCTTTCCGCGCCGCCGATCTGGGCATGGACACGGTGCTCATCGAGCGCTACGCCGCCCTCGGTGGCGTCTGCCTGAACGTCGGCTGCATCCCGTCGAAAGCGCTGCTGCACGTGGCGGCGGTGATTGACGAGACGGCCACCATGTCCAAGCACGGCATCAGCTTTGCCGCGCCCGCCATCGACATCGACCAGCTGCGCGGCTGGAAAGAAAAAGTCGTCAGCAAGATGACTGGCGGCCTGGCCGGCATGGCCAAGGCCCGTAAAGTCAGGGTGATCCAGGGTGTCGGCCAGTTCATCGGCCCGCACCACATCGAAGTGACTGCCGGCGACGGCAGCAAACAGGTGATCGCTTTTAAAAAGGCGGTGATCGCCGCCGGCTCCTCGGTGGTCAATCTGCCGTTCGTGCCGAAAGATCCACGCATCGTCGATTCGACGGGGGCGCTGGAACTGCGGGCGATCCCGAAAAAAATGCTGGTCATCGGCGGCGGCATCATCGGCCTCGAAATGGCCACCGTGTATTCGACGCTCGGTGCGCGCATCGATGTCGTCGAGATGCTCGATGGCTTGATGCAGGGCGCTGACCGCGACATGGTCAAGGTCTGGCAAAAGTACAACGAGGCGCGCTTCGACAAGATCATGACGAAGACCAAAACGGTGGGCGTGGAAGCGCTGCCCGAAGGGATCCGTGTCACCTTCGCCGCTGCCGAAGCAGGCGGCGTTGCGCCCGAGCCGCAGCTCTACGACATGGTGCTGGTGGCGGTCGGCCGCAGCCCGAACGGCGCCAAGGTGGCGGCCGACAAGGCTGGCGTGACCGTCAGCGAGCGCGGTTTCATCGCCGTCGACAAGCAGATGCGCACCAACGTGCCGCACATCTTTGCCATCGGCGACCTGGTGGGGCAGCCCATGCTGGCGCACAAGGCGGTGCACGAAGCGCATGTGGCAGCGGAAGCGGCGCATGGCGAGAAAGCCTTTTTTGATGTGAAGGTGATCCCGTCGGTGGCGTATACCGATCCCGAAGTGGCATGGGTCGGCATCACCGAAGACGAAGCGAAGGCCAAGGGCATCAAGCTGGAAAAGGGCCACTTCCCGTGGGCCGCATCCGGCCGCGCCGTCGCCAACGGCCGCGATGAAGGCTTTACCAAGCTGCTGTTCGATGCCGACACCCATCGCATCGTCGGCGGCGGCATCGTCGGCACCCATGCGGGCGACATGATCGGCGAGATCGCCCTGGCCATCGAGATGGGCGCCGATGGCGTCGATATCGGCAAGACCATCCACCCGCACCCGACGCTGGGCGAATCGATCGGCATGGCCGCCGAAGTATATGAAGGGGTGTGCACCGACCTGCCACCACCGCGCAAGCGTTAATCATGAGAGCGCCCCGGCGCTCGCTGTGACCAGGGACCGGCCGGCGCCCGCGCGCTGCCGGTCCTTTTTTTGTTAAAAATTATAGCGTTTGCCAACGATGTTGGCGTCGAATTGGTGTAAGCTTCGGCCCCGTTTTGGCCGCCGCCGGCATTGCCGCCGGCGGCCGCGCTTACCTCGATTCAGGAATGATTATGCCGGCGGCCTATCTCAACACACTGCGTTACTGGTGGGATGCGGAAGCGCTGATGTATCCCGACTTGCCGAAGGCCGGCCAACGCCCCCAGTTGCTGTTGCGTTACAGCGATCGCCTGCCGTGGTCTGGTGCCGCTGCAGCCGACGACCACAAATATTTCGTCTACTTCGGGCTGGTGGAAAAGCATGCGCTGGAAGCCGAGCTGGCGGCGCTGTTCAAGGTCAGCGGCGCGCCTGAATCGTACAGTGGGAACTATCAGCGGGCCACCCGCGGCAAGACTTTTTTGTGCGCCATCGAGGTCGCCGCTGACGGCACGCCGCTGACCAGCACCTTGCAGCTGGCCGCGTTTGGCGTCGCCTTCGCCGAGCGCCACGATGGCCTGCCACGCGCCTACGGCGCCATCGCCGCCGCGCTGCAGGAGCAGGTCGGGGCGCTGACCTCGATGAGCAGCAGCAGCGTCGCCGACGGCGCCTGGTTCGAACAGGTGTGCGCCTGCCTGTTCGCCCGGCTGGCATGGCAACCAGGCAGCTTGCTGGCGCGCGAACAGCTGTGCATACAGAAGGTTGCGCTGCTCGACTGGAAAGGCAAGCGGCTGGCCAATCCACCCGAACTCGATCCCGTCAATTCGTTTTACCTGGAAGACCTCGAGCGCATCCGCGTCGCCGCGCAAGAGGGCAGCGGCGCGGTCCAGGTGGCGCGCTATCTGGATGGCGAGGCGCAGGCCGGTGAACGGGTCGATATCACCAGCATCGCCGCCATCGATGCCGCACTGGCGCCGCAGCGCTGTCCAGCCGGACGCTGGCCCAGTGATTTCCCCCTGTTTCTGATGCAGCAGGTGGCGGTCAACCTGGCGCTCGAGACCCTGCGCGACGGCGGTATCTTTGCCGTCAACGGCCCGCCGGGCACCGGCAAGACCACCTTGCTGATGGACGTCATCGCCGCCCGGCTGGTCGAACGGGCGACCATCCTGGCCACGTTCGACGACCCCCAGCAAGCGTTCGAACGGGCGCCCGAGGCGGTCGAATATCCCGCCAATGGCGCCGGCAAAGCCTTGCGCGGCGCCATACACACGGTCGATGCGCGCCTGCTCGATTGCGCTATTGTCGTCGCCAGCGCCAACAACAAGGCGGTCGAAAACATTACCCTCGATCTGCCCAGTTTGAAGAAGGTATCACCGCAGCCGCTGCAGCGCGGCATGGCGTCGTTCGATTATTTTGCCGCGAGCGCCGAGTCGATCCTCAACGACGACGCCGGCGAGGACGCCCGCGCCAGCCTGCAATGCTGGGGCTTGATCTCGGTCCCGCTGGGCAACCGCAAGAACCGCAACCGGGTGGCCGCCCGCCTCGGTCGCTTTGGCGACGCCGGCCTGTTCCAGGAGCTCGACAAGATTCCCCACCCGGCGCTCGACTGGGATGCCGCCCGCAGCGCCTACCAGGCGGCACTGGCGCGGGTGCAGGCGATCGCCGCCGACATCGGCCGCCACGATGTGGTGCTGGCGCAGCTGCAGGCAAGCCGCGCTGCCGTCGTCGACGCCGGCGCGCTGGTGCTGACCTGTGGCCAGCGCCAGCGGGCGGCCAGCACGGCGCTGCAAGCGATCGCTGGCGCGATTGCTGACGGCGAGGCCGCACTGGCGACCAATCTGGCCGAGCGCGAGCTGCTGGCGCGCCAGTGGCCGTGGTGGCGCCAGCTGTTCGCCCGCCTGCTGCGCCCGACCGTGTTTGCCCGATGTGCGCTGCGCCGCCAGCAGCTCGATGGCGATGACGACCGCCTGAGCGCCGGCCGCGCCAGCGTGCGCCGTGCGCGCCTCGAAGCGCTGGCCGAGCTGGAGGCGGCGGGGGCTGCGCTGCAGGGGGCCGAGGCGACGCTGGCAGCGGCCAAGCGCACGGTCCATCTGCACGCGGCGCAGCAGCGCGCGCTGGCAGCGGCGCTCGGTCCGGCCGCCTTCGATGCGCAGGCGTTTGCCATGCTGCCGCCCGAGCAGCAGCACAAAACTCTGCCGCGCAGTAATCCGGCCTACCAGGCGGCGCGCGCGCACGTGTTCGTCGCTGCCATGCACCTGCACAAAGCGTTCATGAAAAACGCCGGTAAAGCCTTCCGCACCAATTTTCAGCTGGCGCTGGCCATGCTCGAGCAGCAAGCCTTTCTGGCGCCGCACCTGCCGCAGATGGCGCCGCACCTGTGGGCCAGCTTCTTTCTGGCGGTGCCGGTGGTGTCGAGCACCTTTGCCTCGGTGGCGCGCTGCTTTCGCGATCTCGGTGAAGGGCAGATTGGCTTGCTGCTGGTCGATGAAGCGGGGCAGGCGGTGCCCTCGCATGCGCTGGGCGCCATCTGGCGCGCGCGCCGCGCCCTGATCGTTGGCGACCCGCTGCAGGTCGAACCGGTGATCAAGCTCGATCGCCAACTCGACCTGGCGATGCTGAGCTTTCACGGTGCGCCGGCCGCGCACCAGCTGACGGCCTGCTCGGCGCAGCAGCTGGCTGACCGCGGCAACCGCCACGGCGCCATCGTCGTCCAGTACGACGGCAGCGAACTGTGGGTGGGCGCACCGCTGCGCGTGCACCAGCGCTGCGTCGAGCCGATGTTTTCACTGTCGAACCAGATCGCTTACAACGAGCAGATGGTGTTTGGGCCGGCAGTGGAGGATGAAGTGGCGGCCAGCGCGGCGCGGCCCTTGCTGGGGCCATCGGGCTGGCATGATGTGGTGAGCGGTCACTTCGATGGCCATTCCAGCGCCGCCGAAGGCCAGCTGGCGGTGGCGCTGGTGCTGGCGTATGCCGCCAATGAATGGGTCGGCAAGGACGATGGCTTGCCCGAGCTGTTCCTTGTTTCGCCCTTCAAGTCGGTCGCTGACAGCCTGCAGAGCGCCTTGCGCCGGCGCCAGGCCGAATGGGCTGATGGCGCCAGCGACGAGGCCATTGCCAGCTGGCTGCAACAGCATGTCGGCACCGTCCACACCTTCCAGGGCAAGCAAAGCGAAACGGTGTGTTTTGTGATGGGCGGCGCCAGTGCTGGCGCGCGCAGCTGGGCTGGCAGCCGGCCCAATCTGATCAATGTCGCCGTCACCCGCGCCTGCCGCCGCCTGTATGTGATCGGTGACCGCAGCGCGTGGTCGGCGACGGTGTTTGGCAGGCAGCTGGCGCAGGCGCTGCCGCTGATTAATTGACGGTCTTGAGCACGCTGCGATAAAACAGGTCGAGGCGCTGGTCGAGCGCCTGCTCGATCGCCGCCGCCGTCAGCGGCACCGGCTCGAACAGCATCCGTTCATACGGGTCGCCGATGATGCAGTTGAGCAGGAACACCGGTAGCAGCGCCAGCTCGAGCCCATCGCGCAGCTGGCTGCGGACGTCGGCGCGCGAAAAAAATTCCAGCAGCATGATGCGCGTCTGCTGCGGGCCACCCTCGAAAAACGCTTGCGCCAGCTCGGTATTGGTGGGGGCGTCGGCCACCACCATGCGGTGCATGGCCAGCGCTTCCGGCCGGCTGATCAGGTCGAGGAAGTGGAGGGCGAAGTCGCGCACGTTTTCCTTCAGCGGGCGGGTGTCGTTGAGAATTTCCTGGGGCCGGAAGAATTTTTCGCGATTCGCTTCCAGTACTGCCTTGAGCAAGCCGGCCTTGCCGCCAAACTTGACGTAAATAGTGCGCACGGCAACGTGCGCTTCGCGCGCCAGCATTTCCAGGCTGACGTTGCGGTAACCATGCTTGATAAACAGCATGCCTGCGGTGTGCACCAGCTCTTGCTGGCGCGCGGCACGCTCGCACGAACGTGGCCGACCGGCAGCAATTTTTATGCTGGCGGCGCTGTCGGCACTGCTGTCGCTGGTGGTGTGAGAGTCATTGGTCATGGCCAGACTGTAGTCCAAAATAAAATGAAATGCAATCGTTTCATTTCTTGACTTCGCCCAAATTCTCACCAATAATGCGTCATCCACCACCCTATCCACCCCGGAGTTTCCATGTCTGCCAACCCCAACAAAGCCGATTCCCAGCCGCTGAGCGCCGTTGCCGCCGGGCCTGCTGAGACTGCCGCTACCCCGGCCAAGGCGCCGCCCAACAAGCGCGTGATCGGCATCGTCGCCGTGATTGCCCTGGTGGCGCTCGCTGTCGGTGGCCGCATGTGGTACCGCAGCCATTACTATGTAGAGACGGAAAATGCCTTCGTCTCCGGCCACGTCACCCCGGTGTCGTCGCGGGTGGCGGGGGTGGTCACCAAGGTGCTGGTGGAAGACAACCAGGTGGTTGCCGCCGGCGCCGTCATTGCCGAACTCGATTCCGCCGACCAGGGCCTGAAAGTCGAGCAGATCCAGGCGCAGATCGCCAGCGCCGAGCAACAGGTGCTGCAAGCCGATGCCACCATTGCCCAGACCCGCGCCCAGGCCAGCGCCGCCCAAGCCCAGGTGACGCAGTCGCAGGCGTCGCTGCTGCGCACGCGCCAGGACGCCGAGCGTTACGGCCAGTTGTACAACACCCAGATGAAGGCCGTCTCGAAAGCCGAGCTCGACGCCGCCAATGCCGCCCGCGCCGGCGCCACCGCCGATGTGGCGGCGCGCCGCGAAAACGTGCTCGCCGCGCAGGCGCAGATCACGGCCGCGCAGTCGGCCCGCGAAGTGCTCAAGGCGCAGGTCAAGGTGCTGCAGACGCAGTTGAAGGATGCCCGCCAGACGCTCGGCTACAACAAGGTGCTCGCGCCGGTCGCCGGCCGCATCGGCAAGCGCAGCGTCGAAGTGGGCGCACGCGTGCAGCCGGGCCAGCAGCTCGTCGCCATCGTCCAGCACGACCTGTGGGTGACTGCCAATTTCAAGGAAACCCAGCTCGCCGAACTGGTGCCGGGCCAGCAGGTCGATCTGAAAATTGATGCCTTGCCCAAGCACCCGCTGAGCGGTCGTCTGGACAGCTTTTCGCCAGCCTCGGGCAACCAGTTCGCCCTGCTGCCGGCCGATAACGCCACCGGCAATTTCACCAAGATCGTCCAGCGCGTGTCGGTGAAAATCACCCTGCGCCCGGAAGACGTCAAGGCCCTCAATGGCCGGCTGGCGCCTGGCATGTCGGCGTTTGTCGAAATCAAGCTGGGCCAGGATCCGCAACCGCAGGCAGCCCCGGCAGCCCCCGCGGCTGCAGCCCGCTAAGCGGCCCCGCGAGCGCTCCCCATGGCCAGCACCACCAACACGCCACGCGGCGTCATGATGCCCGCAGCGGCCGGGCAAAAAGTCGACATGCGCACCTGGATCGCCGTCGCCGCCGGCATGCTGGGCGCCTTCATGGCGGTCCTCGACATCCAGATCACCAATTCCTCGCTCAAGGACATCCTCGGTACGCTGTCGGCCACCCAGGAAGAGGGCTCGTGGATTTCCACCGCCTACCTGTGCGCCGAGATCGTCGTCATTCCACTGGCGGCGCTGCTGGTGCGCGTGTTTAGCATGCGCGGCTACATGATCGGCACCACCGCTGCCTTCCTGCTGTTTTCGACCCTGTGCGGCAGCGCCTGGAGCCTGCAGTCGATGATCATTTTCCGCATGTTGCAGGGGTTCACGGGCGGCGCCCTGATCCCGATGGCGATGACGCTGGTGATGGCCAAGCTGCCACCATCGAAGCGCGCCATCGGCATGGCCATTTTCGGTTTGACGGCGACGCTGGCGCCGACCATGGGCCCGACCCTGGGCGGCTACCTGTCGGAGATTTATGGCTGGCCGTCGATCTTTTATATCAACTGGGTGCCGGGCCTGCTGCTCATCCTGGGCATCTGGTGGGGTCTCGACAAGGAAAAAATCCACCTCGAACTGCTCGCCGGCGCTGACTGGCTGGGCATCGCCTTCATGGCCACCGGGCTGGCCAGCCTGACCATTTTTCTGGAAGAGGGCAATTCGAAGGACTGGTTCGATTCGAGCTTCATCATTACCTTCGCCGGCCTGGCGCTGGTCGGCATTGTCGGCTGGGTCGCCACCAGCCTGACGCGCGCCGACCCCTTCGTCAACCTGCGCCTGTACGGCGAGCGCAATTTCATGGTCGCCACCGCCTTGTCGGCCTGCGTCGGCATGGGCCTGTACGGCGCCTCCTTCCTGCTGCCGCTGTACCTTGGCCAGATCGCCAATTACACGCCGATGCAGATCGGTGAAGTGATCATGTGGGCCGGCCTGCCGCAGCTGTTCATCATGCCGTTCGCCGCCGCCCTGTCGTCAAAAATCGACAACCGCATCCTGTGCTCGATCGGCCTGGCCATGTTCGGCGGCTCCTGCCTGATGAACGCGTACATGGACGCCAGCTACGGCTATGACCAGCTGTTGTGGTCACAGATCGTGCGGGCGCTGGGCCAGCCTTTCATCATGCTGACGCTGTCGAACTTCGCCATGCAGGGCATCGCGCCAAAAGACATGGCCTCGGCCTCGAGCCTGTTTAACATGACCCGTAACCTCGGTGGCTCGGTCGGTATCGCCATGCTGGCGACAGCGCTGACCAACCGCGAACATTTTCACTCGGCGCGGCTGGGCGAATCGATTTCGATGTACGGCGCCGCCACCCAGCAGCGCCTCGACCAGCTGACCGGCGCCTTCATGGCCAATGGCGTTGAAGCGACTGCCGCCGCCAACCAGGCCATTGCCGCCATCGACCGTATTGTGCGGCGCGAGTCGTTCGTGATGGCCTATAACGACGGTTTCGTCATCATGGGCGCGGTGCTGATCGGCTGCATCGTCGTGCTGTGGTTTGCCAGCAAAGTCAAGTCGCCCGGTGGCGCCAGCGCTGGTGGTCATTGATGCGCCGCCCGTTCAACCTTCGCCCGTCACTTTTACCTACCATTGAGCCGACCATGACCTCATCGATTACGCCCCTGCTGGCCCGCAGCGCCCTGCTGGCCGCGGCCCTTGCCCTGTGCGGCTGCGCCACCGTCGGCAGCAATTTTCAGGAGCCGGTGACGGCCGCTGCGGCCGCCTATCGTCACGCCGCCAGCGCCGACAGCGCGCGCCTGCCCGCTGCCTGGTGGACGGTGTTTAATGATCCCACTCTCGACGCCCTCGAGCAGCGCGCCGTGCGCGACAACCCGAGCGTGCTGGCCAGCGCCCAGCGCCTGCTGCAGGCGCAGGCGCAGCTGGGCGTGTACCGCGCGGCGCAGGCGCCGACGCTGTCGGTGGGCGCTTCGATCGCCAACTCGCACAGCTCCACCGAAACCTCGCAGGGTATTGCGCTGGGCCGCCGCACCATCGAGGGCAATAACTACCAGGTCGGCGCCCAGCTGTCGTATGAACTCGACCTGTGGGGCCGCGTGCGCCGCGTGGTTGAGGCGGCCGATGCCCAGGCACTGGCAGCGCAGGACGACCGCGACGGCGTCGTGCTGATGCTCTCGAGCCAGCTGGCCGGCACCTACTGGCAGCTGCGCGGGCTCGACGCCGAAATGGCCATCGTCCAGCGCGCGCTGGCCACCCGGCTCGAGTCCGAACAGTTGATCGAGGCGCGCTTTAATGGCGGCCTGTCGAACGAACTCGATCTGTCGCGCGCACGGGTCGAACGGGCCAATGCGCAAGCCGATATGCATGAACTGCAGCGCCAGCGCAACGCCCTCGAGCATGCGCTGGCAACGCTGGCCGGCGTCTCTGCCTCGACACCGCTGGTGCCTGCCATCGGCAGCGCCACACTGCCGCCGCCGCCGGCCATTCCGGTCGGCCTGCCAGCGAGCCTGCTGGCCCAGCGTCCCGACCTGGCCGCCAGCGTGGCCAATCTGCGCGCCGCCAATGCCCAGGTGGGCGTGGCCGAAGGGGCGTTTTATCCTTCCCTGAGCCTGACCGGCAATTTTGGCTATGCTTCGGAAAACCTGCGCAATCTGGCCACTGGCCCGGCCCGTCAGTTTTCCGCTGGCCCGCTGTCGATCGCGCTGCCGATTTTCGACGGTGGCCGCAACCGCGCCAATCTGGCAGTGGCGCGTGCGCGCTATGACGAAGCGGTGGCGAATCACCAGTCGCGCCTGTTGACCGCCCTGCGCGAAGTGGAAGACGCCCTGTCGGACGTCGAGCAGCGCCAGTTGCAGGCGCAGTCGCAGTCCGCCGCCGGCAGCGCCGCTGCCCGCGCCGTGCTGGTGGCGCAGGCGCGCTTCGATCGCGGGGTGTCGAACTACCTCGACGTCACCGACGCCCAGCGCAGTTCGCTGACGGCCGACCGCGCCGCCGCCCAGATTGCCACCCAGCGCCTGCTGGCCGCGGTGGCAGTGGCGCGTTCGCTGGGCGCTGGCTGGCAGCAGCAGGCACCGCTGGCGACCATCGCCCAGGGCCCGCAAGCGGCGCCGCTGCCGCGCTGACCGCGCCAGCACGGTTCGATACAAGGGCAGCCTGCCTCAGGCTGCCCTTTTTACATGCAAGTTGTCGTTCTCGTCAGTCACAAAACTAATCCTGGCGAATCACTGTAGCCGGCTCAAGACTTGCCGATAGTCATTACATGGACTCTCGAGGAGCACGCCATGTTCAAGTCGATCTTGTTTGCCAGTGCCGCGCTGCTGGCGGCCACTGCTTGCCTGGCTGCCCCTGCGGCCGAGCTGACGGCGCAGGAAATCCGCTGGCTGCAGGCGGCCGCCCCGGTCCTCGCCTGGGCGCAGCAAGGCCAGCTGCCCATCGATATCGTGGTGCAGCCGCAGGCTGGCCCCGACGACGTGCCGATGGCGATGGGCTTTGATGGCCGGCGCTGCAAGCTGGTGCTATCGATGCGCGGTCGCAGCGACGACGCCGACGCCATTTTCGCTGGCGTGGTCCTTGAACAGCGCAGCTGGATGATCGAAGCGATGGCGGCCCACGAAGTGGGGCACTGCTGGCGCTACGTGCAGGGTGTCTGGCATGCGCTGCCGGCCGCGTTTGCGCAGCGCGCCGCCGCGCGGCCGCCAGCTGGTGAAGACGCCGCCGCCGTTCTGGCCGATGCTGCGCCCATGGCCGCCGTACGGCGCGAGATCATGCTGATGCGCCGCGAAGAAGCGTTTTCCGACCTGCTGGCGCTGGCGTGGACGGCGCGCCGCCAGAGCGCACGCTACCCGGCCGTGCTGGCCTGGCTGCGCAGCGTGCGCGGCCAGCCGCCGCTGGCCAGCGGTGGCCATGACACCGTCGCCTGGCTCGATCTGGCCGCCGATCCGGCCAGCCTGACGGCAGTGGCCAGCCCGTTCGAAGCGGTCGCCTTGCTGTGGCGCGCGGGACCATTGACAGGGGAATGATCTATCCCGATTTATCAATCTGCTTCGACAAATGCGCTAACGTGGTTTATTCAGCAAGTGTACGGTGACGCACAGATTAACCTCGCCAGCGGGCGTCTAATGGGCGCACGAAGGACTACTTACCACGTGCGAAGGGACTACCATGACGACCACACTCAAGACCACGCTACTGGCCGCTGTGCTGGCCGGCGCCATGGGCGCCAGCTCTGCCGCCGCCCCGACTGCCGCCCTCAATCACGATCCTGCGACGTACCGCAACGTCACCCAAAAAGCCGCCGCCGATTACAAGATGGCCACCAGCGCCTGCAAAGACATGGGCGGCAACGCCAAGACCGTCTGCATGGAAGAAGCCAAGGCAGCACGTGCCCACACTGAAGCGGACGCCGTGGCCCAGTACAACAACAGCGTCGCCGGCCGCGCCCGCGCGCGCAACGCCGTCGCCGACGCCGATTTCGCCGTCGCCCGCGCGCGCTGCCAGGACGCCAGCGGCGCCGAAAAAGACAGCTGTATGGCCAATGCCAGCGCTGTTCACACGGCCGCCGTTGCTGACGTGAAGGCTGACCGCGCCGTCGCCGGGGCCAATCCGGTCACCACCGGCGTCGATGGCGACCAGGCTGCCAGGGCGGCAGCGCTGGAAAAATGCGCACAGGCAGGCGGCGCCAGGACTGGCTGCCTGATCGATAACCGCAGCGGCGCCGTTACCACCGGCACCGCCACCACCGCCACCACCACCAACTCGCCGATGTCGCCGTCGCGGATGGCCAACCAGTCGATCACCGCCGTCGATCAGGTCGCCGACAACACCCGCGCAGCCGCTGCCACCATGGCCGAAAAAAACCGCGAAGTGGCCTCCCGCGTTGCCGACAAGACCCGCAGCGCGGTTGCCACCGTCGCCGGCAAGACCGAAGTGGCGGCCGAAAAAGCCGAAGCCACATCCGATGTCGCCGCCCGCAAGACTGGCGTTGTGGTGGCCGATTCGGTCATCACCACCAAGGTCAAGGCCGATCTTTTCAAGGAGCCTGCACTCAAATCGATGGCCATCCACGTCGAAACCGAAAAAGGGGTCGTCATGCTCAGTGGCTTTGTCGATAGCAAGGACGCTGCCGACGAGGCGGTTGCACTGGCCAAGTCGATCGACGGTGTGAGCAGTGTGAAAAGTGCGATCAAGGTGAAGTGATCGACGCCGGCAGCATGGTCGTCGGCGCAGTCGCCTGAAGGTGACGCCGGCGCTGGGGTGTTGGAAATATGGGACAGGTGCCTTGTGGTAGCAGTCCCCCCTGCTGCCAGCGGCGCAGGCATTGTTTCGCCGGTGCGGTGCTGGCGTATAATTTTATCGTGAACAAACTAGAGACTTTCGGCCTCATTGCCGCGCAAGCCGAACGCGGGGAAATCAGCTTTCCTACCAGCGTCAACGCCGTGCTGCGCCTGCAGCGCGCGCTCGAGGATCCCGATTGCCATAGCGAAGAAGCCATCAAGCTCGTCTTGGGCGAGCCGCAACTGGCGGCGCGCACGGTGGCCATGGCCAATTCGGTGGCGTATGGCGCCACCGGCGGTGGCGGCGGCCTTGCGGTCACCAATGTGCGGGTGGCGCTGGGACGGATCGGCATGCGCAATCTGCAATTGCTGGTCTCGAGCCTGGTGGTGCGCCAGTTCGGCAGCCGCATCGTCAACCGTGAATTGCGCGCCAAGGCCGAACAGTTGTGGCAACACACTGCCCACGTGGCGGCGCTGGCGCGCGTGCTGGCGCTGCGCTTGACTGGTGTCGACGCCGATACCGCCGTCTTTGCCGCCATCGTCCACGAAGTTGGTGGCTTTTATCTGCTCTCGCGTGCCGACGAATTTCCCGGCCTGCTGGACGCCGATCCGGAAAACTGGATCGCCCTGTGCGAAGAAGTGGTCAGCGCCGAAGTGCTCAAAAAGCTGGCCATTCCGGCGCCCGTCTTTGACGCCATCGGCGGCATGCGCCATGGCCTGATGGGCATGCCGCCCGCCAGCCTGCTCGACACCCTGTTGCTGGCCAACCGCCTGGCGCCGGTCGCCTCGCCACTCGATAGCGCGGCGCGGCCGACGCCGGCGCTGGCGCACGAACACAGCGTCCTCGACCTGCTGCTCGACCGTGCCACCCTCGACGACATTCTGGCCGAAGCACGCGAGCAGCACCGCGTGATGAGTGCGGTGCTGCTGGTGTAGCTTGCTTGGCAAGGCTTAGCCGCGCCGCAGCGCCTTTTGCACGGCCCCATTGAGGGCCGCCAGGTCGTACGGTTTGAGCAGGTGGACGGCGTCGCGAAATTCGCTGTCGCTGCCACGCCCGGAGGCGAAGATCACCGCCAGGCCTGGTTTGAGCTGGCGCGCGCGCGCGGCCAGCATTTCACCCGAGATGCCGGGCAGCTCCAGATCGGTGATCAGCACATCGGCGCCGACCTGCCCGTCGCCGGCCAGCAGTTCGAGGGCGCTTTCGGCGTCACCTGCCTGCGCCACCTGGTAGCCGAAATGTTCGAGCAGCTCGGTGGTCATCGAGCGCAGGGGCTCATCGTCTTCGACCAGCATGATACGCAGGGGCGCGCCACTGGCGCCGAGGTCGCCGGCGGCCAGCGCCAGCTTGTGTTTTTGCTGGGTCAGCACCTGGCGGATTTTCTGGGCCAGCGCGGCGCGCGTGTAGGGTTTGCCGAGCAGGTCGACGCCAGCATCGAGGCGGCCGCCGTGGACGATGGCGTTTTCCGTGTAACCGGAGGTGAACAGCACCGCCATCTGCGGCTGCAGTTCGCGCGCCTTGCGTGCCAGTTCAGGACTGCGCAGGGGACCGGGCATGACGACATCGGTGAACAGTAAATCTATCGGCATGCCGCTGGCGACGATCGCCAGCGCGCTGGTGGCGTCGCCCGCCTTGAGCACGCGGTAACCGAGTTCGCCGAGCAGTTCGACGACGGTGTTGCGCACATCTTCATCGTCTTCCGCCACCAGGATGGTCTCGGTGCCGCCGGTGATTGGCACCACTGGCGCGGTGGCAGCGACGTCTTCCATTTCGGTCGAGCGTGGCAGATAAATTTTCACGCAGGTGCCGTTGCCCACTTCGCTGTAAATCTTGATATGGCCGCCCGACTGCTTGACGAAGCCATACACCATCGACAGCCCCAGACCCGTACCTTTTCCTTCCGGCTTGGTGGAAAAAAATGGCTCGAAGGCCTGCTGCAATACTTCCGCTGACATGCCGGCACCGGTGTCGCTCACTGCGATCATCACGTAGGCGCCGGCGCTGACGTCGTCGTGCAGGCTGGCGTAGGCTTCGTCGAGGGTGGCGTTACCCACTTCGATGGTCAGCCGGCCGACGCCGTTCATGGCGTCGCGCGCATTGATGCATAAATTGAGCAGGGCGTTTTCCACCTGCGCGGTGTCGACCAGCACATTCCACAGGCCCGCTGAAATCACGGTTTCCAGTTCGATTTCTTCGCCGATGGTCCGGTGCAGCATGTCGTCCATGGCGGCCACGTAACGGCTGATTTTGACCACTTTGGGCTCGAGTGCCTGGCGGCGGCCAAAGGCGAGCAGCTGGCTGGCCAGCTTGGCGCCGCGGGCGACGCCGCCGATGGCGTTTTCCAGCCGTTTGAGGGCGCGCGGATTGGCGCCGACGTCCGACAGCAGCAGTTGCAGATTGCCGGAGATCACTTGCAGCAGGTTGTTGAAATCGTGCGCCACGCCGCCCGTCAGCTTGCCGATGGTTTCCATCTTTTGCGACTGCTGCAGCGCCTGTTCGGTGCGCCGCATGGCGGCCTGCGCCTCGCGGTCGGCGGTGACGTCGCGGCCGACTGCGTGCAGGTGTTCGACATCGGGCGACGCCGCCCAGGCGATGATGCGGTAGCTGCCATCGTGATGGCGGCAGCGGTTTTCGAACTTGAAGGTGGTCTTGCCGCTCGACAGGGCGGCGACGCCAGCGCTGGTGGCGGCGGCGTCGTCAGGGTGCACCAGCTGCATCAGCGAACTGCCGACGATTTCCGACTCGCGCCAGCCCAGCAGCGAAGTGAAGGCGGGATTGACCGCCTCGATGGTGGCGTCGAAATCGGCCACCAGCATCAAGTCGGTCGACAGCACCCACATGCGGTCGCGCTCGGCCGTGCGGCGGCGGATTTCGGTCGACAGCATCTCGTTCATGTTCGCCAGCAGCAGCGCGGCCAGCTTTTGGTCCTCGATGTCGGTGTTGGTGCCGACCCAGCGCTGCACCACGCCGTCCTCGCTGGTCACTGGCAGCGCGCGCGAGATGTGCCAGCGGTAGAGGCCATCGGCGCGGCGCAGGCGCAGCTCGCGCTCGTAGGCCTGGCCGCTGGCGCAGGCCGCAGCCCAGCCGGCGACGGTGCCGGGCAGGTCGTCCGGGTGCACCATCGCGCCCCAGTTGCCGCCATCGAGCGCACCCGGGGCGACGCCGGTGTATTCGTAGATGTGATCGTTAAACCAGTTGAGCACACCGTCGGCCGCTGCCGCCCAGACCTGGTTGGGCAGCGCCTGCGCCAGTGCGTTAAAAATACGGCCGCTTTCACGGGCGGCGTTTTCCGCCAGCACGCGGGCGGTGACGTCGGAGCCTTGCACGAAAATGCCGAAGACCTGCTGGTCGTCGTTTTTCATCGGCTGATAGATAAAATCGAGGAACTGCTCGCGTGCCGGCGCCAGCGCGGTCGCTGCGCTGCGGAAGGGGACGGCGTGGCCAGAAAATGGTTCACCGCTCGCATACAGGCGGTCGAGCAGGGCAATAAAACCTTGCTCGGCCGCTTCCGGCAGGGCGGCGGCGACGCTCTTGCCGAGAATGTCGCGCTGGCCCACCAGCCGGTGGTAGGCATCATTGGCCAGCGTGATGACGTGGTCGGCGCCGGTGAGCATGCACATGAAGCCGGGCGCCTGATCGAACATGGCTTTCAGGCGGGCCGATTCGCCCCGCAGGTAGCGCTCGGCGCGCACCCTGGCGGTGGTCTCGACCACCACGGCGATTTCGCCGATCGGGGTGCCGTCGTCGCCGTAGGTGGGGGAGTAATCGAGATTGAACCAGCTGGTCTGGGCGCTGCCGTGGCGCTGCAAGACCAGTTCCTGATCCGTGTAGGACACGGTTTCGCCAGCCAGCACGCGTGCCAGGATCGCCATATTGAAATCGGCCACTTCCGGCCACGCCTCGGCCACTTTCATCCCCAGCGTGCGCGGGTGCTTGTCGCCGGCGATGATGGCGTAGGCGTCGTTGTAGATCATCACGCCATCCGCTCCCCACATGGACGCCATGGCGATCGGTGCATGCAGCAGCATGGTCACCACCGCGCGCTGGCTGGCCGGCCACGACGCCATCGGTCCGAGGGTGGTGGCAGCCCAGTCGAACTGTTCGACCAGGGCGGGCAGGCGCAGCGGCGCGACAGGGCGCGGCGGCAAATCGGCGTGATTCGGCATAAGGGGGCGGGCTCAGGCGTATTCGGGGGACCCGCAATTATACGGGATGCCTGAGCATTATTGCCGTATTTACATGTATTTGCGCGCCAGCGCGATTGCCAGTGGCAGCGCCCGCAGTGGGGGCGTTTGATGCACATCGCCGTGCACATCAGGTGCTGCGAACTTTGCGCGCGCGTCGCCGTCTATCAGCCGTGGCTAAGTACTCGCCAGTAAATTATTGTGATTTCCAGCTGCCATAAACGGCGCGCTGCTGCGTTGCTCACCGCTAGCAATGCCCGCGTTGCTAGCGGTGAGCGCCTTGCATCGCATCCGTTTCTGTTCGCTATAAATCCACAATAATTTTCCGGCGAGTACTTAGCTCGAATTTTTCCAAACGGACAACGCATTCAAAGGACTCAGGCATGCGACTCAAACTGCTGTTGGCCGGCGTAGTTGCCGGCATCGTGACCATCGTTAGCATCCTGCCTGCTGCTGCTGCTGCTGCTGCTGCTGAAAATGAAGCTGCGCTGCCAGCCGGTTTCAAGGCATCGACGGTAACCACCGCTGATGGCGCCCAGTTGTATGTGCGCACCGGCGGCGGCGGCCCGGCGGTGGTGCTCATCCATGGCTTTGGCGACACTGGCGACATGTGGGCGCCGCTGGCCGCGCGGCTGGCCCGCTCGCACACGGTCATTGTGCCCGACCTGCGCGGCATGGGGCTGTCGTCGAAGCCGCCGGGTGGCTACGACAAGCGCTCGCAGGCGCAAGACATTCGCACCATCCTCACCAGCCTGGGCCAGGACCGTGCCGCCGTGGTCGGTCACGACATCGGCACCATGGTCGCTTACGCCTATGCCGCGCGCTATCCGGCCAGCGTCAGCCGCCTGGTGGTGATGGACGCGCCACTGCCTGGCATTGCCCCGTGGGACGCGTTGATTGTGCGTCCGCAGTTCTGGCATTTCAATTTTGGCGGCAAGGATGCCGAGCGCCTGGTCGCCGGTCGCGAGCGCATTTATCTGGACCGTTTCTGGAACGAGTTTGCCGGCGACCCGGCCCGCATCAGCGAAGCGACGCGCGCGCACTATGCCCGACTTTACAGCCGGCCCGGCGCCATGCGCGCGGCGTTCGCCCAGTTCAACAGCATCGTCGCGCTCGACGTCGCTGACAACCGCGCGCCGGGCGCGACCCGGCTGACCATGCCAGTGCTGGCCGTTGGTGGCGAAAAATCGATGGGCGCGACGGTGGCGGCGATGATGCGCAATGTCGCCAGCGACGTGCGCGAGGTGGTGGTGCCGGGGGCGGGGCACTGGCTGATGGAGGAAGTGCCGGAGTTGACCATCCGCTTGGTGGAGGACTTTGTTGCTCAATAGGATGGGTTGGACATACTTTGGCCGAGTCCGCCGACTTGCCTCATTCGAGAAAATTTCTTTGCTCGAATGGAGTTCGCCTGCCTCGGCGTTTTCATACCGCTGGCGATGCGTTCACAGGTGACAAATTTGTACCTTATTGCTTTTTTCGTGCATCGTCGTTACTGTGATTTGGACGGTCATCTGATGAAAAAATCCTATGCGCGCCACGGACAATATCTCCCCAAGCGGCCCACGGCGGCTGACCAAAGAATACTTCTGCAGCATTGAAGTGGCCGTTGACTGCATCGCGGGAAAATGGAAGCCGACCATCCTGTTTCAGCTGAAGGCCGGGCCGTTGCGCTTCACCGAGCTGACCCGTTTGATCCCACGTGCGTCAAAAAAGGTGCTTGGGGAGCAGCTGCGCCAACTGGCCGATGACGGCCTGGTCAGGCGCGTCGTTCTCGACCAGGAAGTGCCGAAAGGCGTGGAGTATGGATTGACCGACGCCGCGCGCGCGTTGACCATGGTTCTGCAAGTGCTGCACGTGTGGGGTGTGCAACATGCGCGCCGCAACAATATTGCATTGACCTTAGCCACCACGCCCAAGGGAGAGCAGCCGTGATGGTTGAATACATCCGCTATGCCATCGCGCCCGAGGACGCGCCCGCATTTCTCGCCGCCTATGCAACGGCAGCGGACGTCCTGCGGGCGTCCTCATTTTGCCTGGACTTTGAGCTGGCCCGCTGCGTCGAGGACGACCGCAACTTTATCCTGCGCATTGAATGGCCCTCGATCGAGGCGCATCTCGATGGCTTCCGAAAGAGCCCGGACTTCGCGCGCTTTCTGGCGGCAATCCGGCCGTATATCGACCGTATCGATGAAATGCGGCACTACGCGCCAACGCTGGTTCACACGGCCGGCTGAACTGTGGAAACGGCCGATGCGATGTTTCCACCTGCAAGGGCGGGCGCGGCCTTGCTGATGCCTTGCTGATGCCGATTGATGCCGATTGATGCCGATTAATGCCGATCGCCTGCCCGACCGCATTCCTGCTGCCCACCGCCAACCCGCCACCGCCTCAGGAGCATATGCCATGCGTACCGACCCGACCGCCATTCCCGCCAGCCTGTGCGCAGACAGCAGCCCTGACCTTCGCCGGCGCCGGTTTTTGACAGCGTCGCTGCTCGATGCCGGTGGCTTGATGCTCAGCCTGCACTGGCCTGCCATGGCAGCATCGGCAGCCAGTGCTGATACCGATGCCGATGCCGGCCAAATGCGGGCGGCCGAACTGACCGCCTGGGTGCTCATTAATCGGTCCAGTGAAGTGACCATCACGGTCTCGCAGGCGGAAATCGGTCAGAGCATCAGCACCACGCTGCCCGCCATCCTGGCCGACGAACTCGGCGCCGACTGGGACCCGGTGCGCATTGAGCCGGCGCCATTTGCGCCCGCCTACCGCAATCCCGAACGACCGTTGATGTTCACTGGCAATAGCGAAAGCACGCAAGCCTTTTATGCATTGATGCGCACCACCGGCGCCGCCGCGCGCGCGATGCTGATCCAGGCGGCGGCCGCGCGCTGGAACGTTGCGGCGGCCGAATGCGTGGCCGCGGCCTCGCGCATCCGGCATACCCCGAGCGGCAGGCAATGGACTTTCGGCGAGCTGTGTACCGACGCCGCCAGGCTCCCCGTGCCGCGCACACCCGCCCTGAAAGCTGAGCGCGAATTGAAGCTGATCGGCAAGGCACTTGCCAAGGTCGACATTCCATCGAAGGTCGACGGCAGCGCGCAGTTTGGCATTGACGTCACGCTGGCCGAGACGCCCAGGATCGAGGTCAGCTTCATCGATGGCGGCGGCAAGCTTGGCGGCATCGCTGAAGTCGGTCCGGTGACCGTGCCGCCGGCGCTGGCCAATGCCATTCACGCCGCCACGGGTAGGCGCCTTCGCTCCATGCCCTTGTCACGGCACGGATTACATTTCGCATGAAAAGGAGACTGCGATGGAAGTGACAGTCAATGGCACACGCCACCAGGTTGATGCCGAGGATGACATGCCGCTGCTGTGGCTGGTGCGCGAACAGCTGGGCCTGACCGGTACAAAATTTGGTTGCGGCATCGCCGTATGCGGTGCCTGTACCCTCCACGGCGACGGCAATGCGGTTCGTTCCTGCGCGTTTCCCGCCGCCCTCGCCAGTGGCAAGTCCATCACGACCATTGAAGGTTTGTCCCGCGACCGCTCCCACCCCTTGCAGCGGGCCTGGATCGTCGAGCAGGTACCCCAGTGCGGCTATTGCCAGTCCGGGATGCTGATGGCCGCCGCCGCGCTGTTGCGTCAGGTCCCGCAACCTACCCCGCAGCAGATCGATGCCGCCATCGCTAACCTGTGCCGCTGCGGTACCTACCAGCGGGTGCGGCGCGCCATCGAGCGGGCCAGCTGCCAGCTGCCAACAAATAAAAAAACGTCGTGATTGGCCACGCGCCTTGGCACGCCGGGAGAGTTTCTCGGCACAAAGCAAAAAGCCCCCGAACGCAAATTCGGGGGCTTTTATACTCTGCTGCTTGTTCTTGGTAGGCCGTGCGGGATTCGAACCTGCGACCAACGGATTAAAAGTCCGCTGCTCTACCAGCTGAGCTAACGACCCAAGGGAGGCAAAATTATAGCCGAAGGATTTGAATTACGCTAGGGCAGGAAAGCGAAATGTGCAAAATCGTTTGCCGATCGGCCTTACGACAGCGCCGCCGTTACCTTGAGCACCTCGTCGGCCGTCGTCACCCCTTCGATGATTTTCATGGCGCCCGCAATGCGCAGCGGCTTCATGCCGTCACTGATGCCCTGGCGGCGCAGGGCCAGCAAGTCGGTGTTCTTGCCAATCAGTTTGCTGAACGGTTCGGTGATGGTCAGCAGCTCGTAGATGCCGGTGCGGCCTCTAAAGCCGGTCTGGCGACATTCGGGACAACCAACCGGCCGGTAGATGACCTGTGGCTTGGCAATCTGCCAGGCGCCACCGATGCTGTGCCAGATCTCATCGGTGATCTCGCCACCCGGCTTCTTGCAGTGCGGGCACAGGGTACGCACCAGGCGCTGGGCCAGTACGCCGATCACCGTCGCTTCCAGCAGGTAATGCGGCACGCCCAGTTCCAGCAGGCGCATGATGGCCGCCGGGGCGTCGTTGGTGTGCAGGGTGGAGAGCACCAGGTGCCCGGTCAGCGCCGCCTGGATGGCCATCTCGGCAGTGCCAAGGTCGCGGATCTCGCCCACCATGATGATGTCGGGATCTTGCCGCATCAGCGCCTTGACGCCATCGGCGAACGACATGTCGATGCCCGGCTGCACCTGCATCTGGTTGAACGACGCTTCCACCATCTCGATCGGGTCTTCCACCGTGCACACATTGACTTCGCTGGTGGCCAGCGCTTTTAAGGTGGTGTAGAGCGTGGTGGTCTTGCCGGAGCCGGTGGGGCCGGTGACCAGAATGATGCCGTGCGCGCGCTTGGTCAAATCGTCCCAGCGGCGGGCATCGTTGACCGGAAAGCCCAGCTCTGGCAAGGTCTTGACCACCACTTCCGGATCGAAAATGCGCATCACCAGTTTTTCGCCAAACGCCGTCGGCAAGGTCGACAGGCGCAACTCGACTTCCTGGCCAGCGTTGGTGCGCGTCTTGATGCGGCCGTCCTGCGGGCGGCGCTTTTCAATAACATCCATGCGCCCCAGCAGCTTGATGCGCGCGGTCATGGCGATCATCACCACCGCCGGCACCTGGTATACCTGGTGCAGCACGCCATCGATGCGGAACCGGATCGCGGCAACGTCGCGCTTCGGTTCCAGGTGGATGTCGGAGGCGCGCTGCTCGAAGGCGTATTGCCACAGCCAGTCGACGATATTGACGACGTGCTGGTCATTGGCGTCGAGCTGCTTGTTCATTCTGCCCAGCTCGACCAGCTGTTCAAAATTGTTGCGCAGGGCGACATCCTGGCCGCTCGATTTGTTGGCGCTCTTGATCGACTTGGCCAGCGCAAAAAACTGGGCGATGTACTGGGCAATGTCGAGCGGGCTGGCAAATACCAGTTCGATCTTGCGGCGCGACAGCTTGGCGATTTCCGCTTCCCATTCGAGGCGGAACGGTTCGGCCGTGGCCACCGTCAGGGTGGTCGGCGTCAATTCCAGCGGCAAGATATTAAAGCGCGCCGCATAGCTGGCCGACATGACGTCGGCCACCTGGGTAAAATCGATTTTAAGGGGATCGATGCGGCAAAACGGCAAGGCCACCCGGCCCGCTGCCCACTCGCACAGGGCGTCCAGGGTCATCAGCCGCTGCGGCGGCCTGGCCGACTGCAATTTACACTGGGCTACCGCCACCAGCGGGTGCATGCCGGCCGCGCCATTTTTAAGGATCCCTTGTGCTTCCGCATAGTGGGCCTTGCTGCCAGCCTTCTCGACAATGCCGTCGGCGATCAGCCAGGAAAAAATCGCGTGCAGATCGAGGGCGGCGGGGCGGCTGGCGCGGGGACTGGTCGATGCGGTGGCGGCGGTATGCAAGGCGAACTCCGATCTGCGGCGCAGGAAACGATCACGCTAGGTGGCGGCCAGCAAACCCTTGACCCAGGATTTGGCGGGCAATTTGGTGGCGGCAGTGATGGCCGCCGCGCGCGCCGCCAGGGCAGTCGCATCGATCAGCGGCTTGCTGGCAAAGCACAGGGCAACGACGTTGCCATCGTGAACTTCTGGCAGGCACATCACATGGGCGAAGGCAAACTTCATCGCCTTCAAATTCTTGTTGTAGCTGGGGTGGTCGCCAAACAGGTTGACCGTCATCACGCCAGCGGGCGTCAGGCAGGCGCAGCACGACTGGTAAAACTCGGCGGTGTCGAGCACCGGGCCCTTGGCGGTGGCGTCGTACAGGTCGCACTGCAGGACGTCGAAGCGGCCCGCATTGGCTGGATCGTTGACGAAATCGAGGGCATCCATTTCCAGGATGTGCAGGCGATCGCTGGCGGGCGGCATCTTGAACATCGAATCGCAGACGGCGATCACCGATGCGTTGAGCTCGACCGCGGTCACTTGCGCGTCGGTAAACGTCTTATAGCAAAATTTGGTCAGCGCGCCGGTCCCCAAGCCCAGCTGGGCGATGGCGGCGGGGGACTCGATGAACAGCATCCAGGCCATCATTTGCTGGGCGTATTCGAGCTCGGGCCAGTCCGGCTTGCGGATGCGCATGGCGCCTTGCACCCATTCTGTGCCGAAGTGCAAATAACGCACGCCATCCTGTTCGGACAGGGTGACCGCGGCAAATTTGGGCTTGCGCGCGGGGCGGCGCGAGGATTCGGCTTGTTCGATGGATTTTCTTCTGATAAGCATAGGGCGACCTGATTCGATCGCCCTATTATCAATGCAGGGTTACTCTAGTGCAAGCAGAAACCCCGCCAGCGCCAGCGTGCAGAACATTAGTTTTGCGGCTCGACATTGATGCGCAGGCGCACACGCTGGCCTGGATCGCGTTGCATCACGCTGGTGTAGTTGCGGCCCTGGTAGTCGTAGGTGACGTCATAGCCCACCGTGCGCGACTCGTATGCGTCGACATTGCGGCACTGGCGCACGGCCTGTTCCTGCATCACGGTCTGGCCCTGTGGACGGCCGTCGTTGTCGACGCGGTCACCGACCAGGGCGCCGCCGATGGCGCCGGCCGCAGTGGCGGCGGCGCGGCCGGAGCCGCCACCGACCTGGTTGCCCAGCAGGGCGCCGGCGATACCGCCGATGATGGCGCCACCGGCGCTACGCTGCTGTTGTTGCTGCACTGGCTGCTGGACGTAATCGGTGCGGCATTCCTGGCGCGGCTGGCGAATCTGTTCGATGCGGGGCGAAACACGCACGACACGGCCGTAGTCTTCGAACTCGACAGCGTGCGCCAAGGGAAGGGCGGACAGGCCCAAAACAGTCATCATCAGTTTTGCATGCATCTTCATATCAGCCTCGTGGGGTGGAATCATCGATCAGGTTAGCCAAACAGGCCATGGTCGTATACTAGCGCGTTCGCCCGGGCTTATCAGTCCTTCCTGGCAACAAAATGTAACAAGGCGTCAAGACAATCATCAGTAAAAGCATGCGTAAGCTTCTGTTTTTTTACAAATATTTCGACGAGGATCACATTCGGGTTGATTCAGTAACCACAAAACGTTACCCTTGCAGGAGCATCAGGCGCGTTGGCGCTATGCAACGACATTGGGAGAACCGCGTTAGTCCGTAACGGCTACGCATGAGAACGTTACGTCACATCACCGGGACACCGGGTCGAACTGAGGGAAAAATGAGTTTGTTGCTAACAGTGCCGCCACATCTTGTGCAGTCCATTCGCGCCTTCCGCGTTATCGAACTGCAGGAGGAGGCTGCGCGCCTGGGTCATCATTTTCTGTACGCCCACTGCGCCGATGCGCTCACCAAGCAGCAGGTATGCGCCCGTATCGGTGAAAATTTTCATTTTCCCAAGCCGTGCAGCAAGAATTTCGATGCCTTGCGCGAATGCCTGACCAACACCATCCACAACGCCGGCCCCCAGCCCGGTTTCCTGGTGGTACTCGAGCAATTGCCAAATACACAGAAATTTGACAAGGAAGCACGCGAAACCTTGCTCGATGTGTTTCGCGATGCGGCCGATTTCTGGGCCGAAAAGAAAGTGCCGTTTCGGGTCTTTTACTCGTTCGAATAGCGGCGCTGGCGGTCCTGTGCAGGGCGCCAGCAGCAGTTACTGGCGGTAGCGAGCCGATCACAAGCGGGCCCCCGGCCCGTGTTGCGTTGCAACATGCGACACGTCCCGGCTTGGTCAGCTCCCCTGGCCGGGTTACAATGCGCGCTATGCAAAACATCGTGATCCTCATTTCCGGCGGCGGCAGCAATATGGCTGCCATCGTGCGTGCCGCCAGTGCCCAGCAATGGCCGGCGCGGATTGCGGCTGTCATCAGCAATAACCCGGATGCGGGTGGTTTGAAATTCGCGGCGGAGCACGGCATCGCCACCGTGGTGGTACCGAATAAACAATATGCCAGCCGCGCGTTGTTCGATGCGGCCCTGCGCGAGGCCATCGACCGCTTTGCCCCTGACCTGGTGGTACTGGCCGGCTTCATGCGCATCTTGACGGCACCGTTTGTTTCGCACTATGCGGGCCGCATGCTCAATATTCACCCGTCGCTGTTGCCGAAATATCCTGGCCTGCACACCCACCGCCAGGTGCTCGCCGCCGGCGATGCCAAGCATGGCGCCACCGTGCACATCGTCACCGCCGAACTCGACCACGGGCCGATGCTGGGCCAGGTGGAAATCGATGTGTTGCCGGGCGACACGGAAAGCAGCCTGGCCGCGCGTCTGCTGGCCGAGGAACACCAGCTCTATCCGCGCGTGATCCGCGCCCAGATCGAGCGCAACGCCGCCGCAGCAGCCTAGCTGCGCAGTTATCCCCTACATTAGCCGTCAATTAAGGAACACCATGAGATTGCCTCCAGCGATCCTCGCCAATACCGAAGAGGTATTGCGCGAGATCTTACGTTTTACGTCGCCCGCCGACACCACCTTGTCGCGTTATTTCAAGGATCACCCGCGCCTCGGTTCGCGCGAACGGGGCGCTGTCGCTGAAGGCATCTACGCCATCTTGCGCAACAAAAGCTTTTTTACTGATTTTGCCGAAGCGGGCCAGAGCCCGACCATGCGCCGCCTGACCATCCTCGGCCTGGCCGAAGCGGTGGGCGTCGATTCGCTGGGCGGACTGACCGAAGAAGAAACTGAGTTCCTGCAGCGCATCGCGCAAATCGACCGCACCCTGATGCCGGCGCAAATGCAATCGAACCTGCCGAAATGGCTGTTCGACAAATTCGTGGCCCAGTATGGCGAAGCCGACACCCTGGCACTGGCGCACGCGCTGAACCAGCCGGCGCCGCTCGACCTGCGCGTCAATTCGATCAAGGCCACCCGCGATGAAGTGGTGGCGCGCCTGCTCGAGGCGCCGATTGCCGCCGAGCCGACGCCGTATGCACCGCTTGGACTGCGCGTGCTGAAAAAGCCCTCGCTGCAAAATCTGCCGCTGTTCAAAGAAGGTGCCATCGAGGTGCAGGACGAAGGCAGCCAGGTGCTGGCGCAAATCGTCGGCGCCAAGCGCGGCGAAATGGTGGTCGACTTCTGTGCCGGCGCCGGTGGCAAGACGCTGGCGCTGGGCGCGATGATGCGCAATACCGGCCGCCTGTACGCCTTCGATGTGTCGGAAAAACGCCTGGCCAAACTGAAACCGCGGCTGGCCCGCAGCGGCTTGTCGAACGTCCATCCGGTGCAGATCGCGCACGAGCGCGACGCCAAGGTCAAGCGCCTGGCCGGCAAGATCGACCGCGTGCTGGTCGATGCACCGTGCTCGGGGCTGGGCACCTTGCGCCGTAACCCTGACGTCAAATGGCGCCAGAAGGAAACGGCGATCGCCGAGATGCAGGAAAAACAAGCCGCCATTCTCGACGGCGCTGCCCGCCTGCTCAAGGGCGGCGGTCGCCTGATCTATGCCACCTGCAGCCTGCTCGACGAAGAAAATGACTGGATCGTCGAACAGTTTCTCAAGCAGCATGAGGAATTTACCTTGGTGCCCATGAGCCAGGTGCTGGCCGAGCAAAAGATCGACATGGACATGGGCGACTACCTCAAAATGCTGCCGCACAAGCACCATACGGATGGTTTCTTTGCTGCCGTGCTCGAGCGTAAGCCGTTGCCACCGCGGCCGCCGAAGCCGAAGGATGACGACGAAGCTGAAACTGCGTCCGAGGCTGCAGTCAACGCCGACCTCGGCGACAACGCCACCTAAGGTAGTCTGCCCATGCGCCTGCCGCAACTGCTGTCCGACCTGCTCGACGACCTGCAAGAGCCCGGTGTGCTCTGGCAGGTCGCCGCTATCTTCGCCAGCGTGGTGGTGGGCTGGACGCTGGCCCGCCTGATCCGCAACCAGGTGCGCCAGCGCAGCGCCATCGCGCGCGACGAGGGCCCCGACGGCGCCGTGCACAGCTTTACCCGTGTGCTGGGGCCGCTGTTGATTCTCGGTCTGCTGGCGCTGGCGCGCTATGTGCTGGTGTCGTATCACCAGCGCGGCAATATACTCAACGTCGCCGTGCCGCTGGCGGCATCGTTCGTGCTGATCCGGGCCGCCTTTTACCTGCTGCGCCGCGTGTTCGCCCGCGGCAGCGTGCAACTGGGCGCCACCTTCCACACCTTCGAAAAAACCTTCGCCCTGCTGGTCTGGCTGGCGGTCGCGCTGTACATCACCGGTGTATGGCCGGACATCCTCCGTTATCTCGATCACACCACCTTGCCGATCGGCCGCAACAAGGTGGCGCTGTCCGACATGTTGCAAGCGGTCGCGTCGGTGGTGGTGCTGCTGATGCTGGCGCTGTGGGCCGGCGCTGCCCTCGAAGAACGGCTGATGGGCGTGCAGGGACTGAATATGTCGCTGCGGGTGGTACTGGCCCGGGTGAGCCGCTCGCTGCTGATCGTGGTGGCAGTGCTGGTGAGCCTGTCGCTGGTAGGCATCGACCTGACCGTGCTGTCGGTGTTCGGCGGCGCCCTCGGCGTCGGACTGGGCCTGGGCTTGCAAAAAGTCGCCAGCAACTATGTGTCCGGTTTCGTGATCTTGCTCGAACGCAGTTTGTCGATCGGCGACATGATCACCGTCGATAAATACTCGGGCGTGGTCAGCCAGATCAACAGCCGCTACACCGTGCTGAAGGGTCTCGATGGCGTCGATACCGTGTTGCCAAATGAAATGCTAATCTCGTCGGTGGTGCAGAACCAGTCGCTGTCGTCGCGCAATATTCGCGGTACCACCACGCTGACGGTTGCTTACGGCAGCGATCTTGACGTCATCTTCCCGCTATTGACTGCGCTGGCGGCGGACGTGCCGCGCGTGCTGGAAACCCCGGCGCCTGGTGTGTCGATCAATAGTTTCAAGCCGGAAGGTTTTGAGCTCGAGTTGGGCTTCTGGATGGTCGATCCGGAAAGCGGGCGCGGTGGTGTAGTCTCAGAAATAAATAAAAGAATTTACAAACTCGTGGCTTCCGGCGATATCAAATTGGCACAACCGGCCCTGACTATTGACCAGATGAACAGACAAATAGCATCTGCTCTTATAAATAACTCACAAACTGTCACCAATTGATCACGTGAAACGTCATTTCCTCTGGAGGAAGGGCGTAAAATAAGCATGTGCAGACTGGCTCACAGAAGTCGGCGCGATGTTCTCACACCCAATTGGAGAGGTAATGGATTTGTTAAGCAGCATGATGCATGCGGTACTCGGATTTCTCGACGGTGGCATTTTTAAACTGTCGGCCTGGCAAGTGGTGGTGTACACCCTGATCGTGACCCATATCACCATCGCCGCTGTAACAATTTACTTGCACCGCCACCAGGCTCACCGGGCGCTGGAGCTGCACGCTTTGCCCAGCCACTTTTTCCGTTTCTGGCTGTGGCTGACCACCGGCCAGGTCACCAAGGAATGGGCCGCCATTCACCGCAAGCACCACGCCAAGTGCGACACCGAGGAAGACCCGCACAGCCCGGTCACGCGCGGTATCAAAAAAGTGTTTTTTGAAGGCGCCGAGCTGTATCGCGCCGAGTCGAAGAACCAGGAAACGCTCGATAAATACGGTCACGGCACGCCCACCGACTGGATTGAACGTAATCTGTACACGCGTTTTAGCATGCAGGGCGTCGCCATTTTGCTGGTGCTCAATATCGCAATGTTCGGCATCATTGGCCTGTCGATCTGGGCGGTGCAGATGCTGTGGATTCCCATCATGGCTGCCGGTGTGATCAATGGCATCGGCCACTGGTGGGGCTACCGCAACTACGATTGCGCCGACGCTGCCACCAACATCATCCCTTGGGGCATCTTGATTGGCGGCGAAGAGTTGCATAACAATCACCACACCTATGCCACCTCGGCCAAGCTGTCAAGCAAGTGGTACGAGTTCGACATCGGCTGGCTGTACATTCGCACGCTGGAAACGTTTGGTCTGGCCAAGGTGCGCAAGGTCGCGCCAGCGCCGAAGTTCGCGCAAGGCAAGCTGGTGGCCGATTTTGACACCCTGCAATCGGTCATCGCCAACCGCTACGACGTGATGGCCAAGTACGCCAAATCGTTCAAGCATGCCTGGCATGAAGAAATCGACCACCTGCGCAACAAGGCGGTTCTGGAAAAACGCTTTTTGAAGTCGTCACGCAAGCTGCTGCAACGCGAACCGGCCAAGCTGGAGGCGTCGCACAAGCTGCAATTGAGCGCATTGTTCGAGCACAGCAAGGCGCTGGAAACCATGCACACCATGCGCGTCGAATTGGGCGCCATCTGGGAACGCTCGCATTTCACCCGCGACCAGCTGCTCCATCAGTTGCAAGACTGGTGCGCGCGCGCCGAAGCGTCGGGCATCAAGTCGCTGCAAGAGTTCTCCTTGCGCCTGCGCAGCTACGCCTGATTCTTATCTAGCGCAGGCAACGACAAAGGCTCCCGCGGGAGCCTTTGTCGTTGTTACGCCAGTTTGCTTCAGGCCGTCGCCATCGCCACGCCCTTGCGCTCGATACGCATGGCTGGCCACGTCATGTAGGTGATGGCGCGCCACAGCCACTCGGCTGGACCGTAGCGGAAGTTGGCCAGCCACAGATGACTGAACACGATTTGCGCCGTCAGCAGGCCGGCGGCAAAGCCCAGTTGCGCAGCGCGGCCCATGCCGTACAGCGCCATGCCATGGCCGAGGAAGACCAGCGACATGACCAGTGACTGCATCAGGTAGTTGCTCAGCGCCATGCGGCCGAACGGCGCCAGTACTTTGATGTTGGCCAGTGGCGAGCGGCTGTGCAGCATCAGCACCACCATGCCGACATAACCCAGGCAGGCGGGCAGGTTGCCCAGTACGTGCAGGGCGTCGGCCAGCATGAAGCCGTCGTTGTCGACACCCGGCACGTGGCTGGTGGCGATCAGGCTGCCGGCAATTCCCATGCCGATACCCAGCGGCAGTAGTAGATAGGCAAATTTGCGGAACAGGGGCAGGTGGGCTGCGGTGTTTTCCATCACCCCCGAACGGATGAACCAGGTGCCGAGCAAAAACATGCCAATCAACAAGGTGGCAAAGCCCGATTCGCCCGGCGCGTGTTCGGCGAAATGCCGGGCACGGTATTGCACCAGTTCCAGGTAGCTGCCACTGCTCATCAACTTTTGCTCAAGCACGACTTGGTCTGCCTGTTTTTTCAGACGTTCGGCCTTTTCTTTGGCGGCTTCGGCTTTTTTCTCGGCTTCTGTCTTGGCTTTGAGCTCGGCTTTGGCGCCGGCAGGCACCTTTGCGGTCGCTGCCGGTGTCGTCGGGGCTGCCGCCACTGTGGCTGGCACGGCCGCTTCTGCTGGCTTGAAATAGAAGTACAGACCGCCGGCCAGTTGCATGGTGGCGAACAGCATGAAAATCGCCACGCCCGCGCGCCATGGCCGGGCGGCGACGGGGTCGCGGAATTTTTGCGCCAGCACCGCCAGGATGGCGAACAGGAAGGTGGCAGCAGTGAGCGGGCCGCGCGGCTGCACCGGCATACCCGGCACCAGCCAGAACACCAGTACGGCAATACCGGCCAGCAGCGCCATCATGGCAATGCCGAAGGCGCTGGCCGACAGGCCCAGGATGCGCTTGTCGCTGCGCAGGTAGACGGCGACCAGGCCGGAGAAAGCCAGCGCGAAAACCGCCGTGCCGCCCGCCTCATTGACGCCAGGAATGCAGGCAAGCACTGCGGCGACCACGATGGCCAGGATCAGCCAGCGGGTTTTGGCATACAGCACCACCAGCAGGTAGGTGGCGGCGACCGCATAGCTGAACAGGATGTCGCCGGCAAACAGGAAGATGTGATGGGCCGCACCAAATACGGCCAGCGCGGCAATGCGGCGCATATACGGTTTGAGGAAGCTGCGTTCGGCGCGCTCGGCGCGGGTGAGCATGACGGCAAAGCCCATGCCGAACAGCAAAGAGAAAATGGTCCAGAATTTGCCGGCCACAAAGTAAGCGACAAAGTAAGAGGCGGCCCAGTCAAGGCCCGTCAGGCCGACCGGCATGCCGCGCCCCAGGGTGGCCATGGCGCGATTGAAAAACTCGATGTTCATCACGCAAATGCCGAGCAGGGCGAAGCCGCGCACGACGTCGAGCGCTTCGATGCGCTGGCCGGCCGGCACGGGCGCCAGGCGGGCAGGGGGACTGTCGGGAAAATCGGTCAGGGTGTGCATTGCGGCTCCCATCCTTGATAAGTTGTGATGGTCTCATGGTATTCCTGCCAACTGGGTCGTGGAGCAAAATGCGACGAAGTGTTGAAATGGCGGCGCAGGATGCTGTGACGGATGCCTGAACTTGCTTGCTTGGCATGTAAATATCACTATACTGGGCCATTACATGTGCTTCGAGGATCTTATGTTGCAGCTGCGCCCTGGTTTGCTCACATCGTTGCCCGTGCTGGCGCTGCTGCTGTCGGCGCTTGCGCAAGCGGCGCCGTCCACCCAGACCATCAAGGTCGCTGGCCTGGCGCAAGGCGCCGAAATCCTGGTCGACCAGTGGGGTGTGCCCCATATTTATGCGCAGAGCAAGGATGATGCGTTTTTCGCCCAGGGTTTCAATGCGGCCCGCGACCGCCTGTTCCAGATCGACCTGTGGCGCCGCCGCGGTCTGGGCCAACTGTCGGCCGTGTTCGGTCCTGCCTTCGTCGCCCAGGACCGCGCCACCCGCCTGTTTCTGTTTCGCGGGGATATGCAAAAAGAATGGCAATCCTACGGCCAGGGCGCCGAGCGGGTCAGTGAGCGCTTCGTCGCCGGCATCAATGCCTATGTCGATTACGTTTCACAAAACCCGGCGGCACTGCCATTCGAATTCCGCCAGGCGGGCTATGCGCCGGCGCGCTGGAAAACCGATGACGTCGTGCGTATCCGCAGCCATGGCTTGACGCGCAATCTGACCCAGGAAGTCACGCGCGCCGGCGTCGTCTGCGCCGCCAGCCTGGAAGCCGACCTGGTACGCAGCACGCCGCAGCCGCCATGGACCAGCACAGTGCCGGTGGGGCTCGATCCCTGTTTACCGTCGGGCTTGCTGGACGTTTTTAAACTGGCGACCGACAACGTGTTTTTTGGTAACGACCCGTCGATCTCGCAGCAGGACGCGGCCGATGCTCCCGTGCGGCTCGCTGGCGCCGACCTTGAAGCGGCGCGCCTGGAAGGCAGTAACAACTGGGTACTGAGTGCGTCGAAATCGCGCACCGGACGGCCCATCCTCGCCAACGATCCGCACCGCGCCTATTCGGCGCCGTCGCTGCGCTACATCGCCCACCTGAGCGCGCCTGGCATGGATGTGATCGGCGCGGGCGAACCAGCCCTGCCTGGCATTTCGATCGGTCACAACGGCACCATCGCTTTCGGCCTGACCATTTTTAGCATCGATCAGGAAGATTTATATGTGTATGAACTGAACCCGGCCAATCCGGGGCAGTACAAATACAAGGGCCAGTGGGAAGCCTTCCGCGTCATGAAAGACAGCATTGCCGTCAAGGGTGCGGCGGCGGTGCCGGTCGAGATGGTATTTAGTCGTCATGGTCCGGTGATTTTTATGGAGCCGGCCAAGCAGCGCGCTTTTGCCGTGCGTTCCGGCTGGCTCGAGCCGGGCATGGCGCCCTACTTTGGCAGCGTCGACTACATGCTGGCGAAAAATTTTACGCAGTTCAAGCAGTCGATGAAGGGCTGGGGGGCGCCCACCGTCAACCAGGTCTATGCCGATGTCGCCGGCAATATCGGCTGGGTGGTGGGCGGCTTGACGCCGGTGCGCCCCAACTGGGATGGCCTGTTGCCGGTACCGGGCGATGGCCGCTATGAATGGGCAGGCTTTTTAAGCGGCGACAAATTGCCTTCCAGCGTGAACCCGCAGCAGGGCTGGCTGGCGTCGGCCAATGAAATGAATTTCCCGGCCGGCTACCCATACAAGCAATACAAGCTGGGCTTTGAATGGCCGAACGATGCGCGCCGCGTGCGCATCGGCGAAGTGCTCGACAGTAAACCCAAGCTGTCGATCGAAGACTCGATGCGGCTGCAAAACGACCTGGTATCGATCCCGGCGCGGCGCATGCTGGCCCTGCTCAAGCCGCTGTCCACCAGCGAGCCGAAAGCGGCTGCTGCGCTGGCGCTGCTGCGCGGCTGGAACGCCAGCGAAAACGCGCAGTCGGCGCAGGCGGCGCTGTTCGAAATCTGGTGGTCGCGCCACCTCAACCGTGCCTACGCACGCGCCGTGCTCGATCCGGCATCCGTGGCGGCCATCAACTCGGTCGATCCGACGCCGATGATGGCGGCGCTGGAAAAGCCGGGTGCCCGCTTCGGCCGCCAGGGCCGCCTCAAGCGCGACCAGTTGCTGTTGAGCAGCCTGGCGACGGCATGGGTAGACATGGAACGCCTGGGCGGGCCTGATCCTGCCGCCTGGCAATGGGGCAAGCTGCACTACAGTTATTATGCGCACCCGATGAGCACCATGGGCGATGGCAGCCTGCGCAGCAAGCTCAATGTGGGGCCGTTTCCGGCCCAGGGCGGCGCCAATACGGTGAGCCAGTCGAGTTACCGGCCGGCCGATTTTTTGAAAATCAACGGGCCGTCGTTTCGCGTCGTCGTCGATGTGGGCAACTGGGACAATTCGCGCGCCATCAACACGCCGGGGCAGTCGGGCGATCCGGACAATCCCCATTACCGCGATCTGGCGGCCAGCTGGGCAGCGGGCAGCTATTTTCCGCTACTGTATTCGCGCAAGGCGGTCGAGAGTGCCACCGAGAGCATCATCCGCCTGCAACCGCAATAAGTATTTCGCAATAAAAAAGCCGCACACTTGCGTGGCGGCTTTTTTATAACGACAGAGACGTGATCGGGATTACTTGATCTTCGTTTCTTTGTACATAACGTGCTTGCGTGCCTTGGGATCGAACTTCATGATCTCCATCTTGGCAGGCATGGTGCGCTTGTTCTTGTCGGTGGTGTAGAAGTGACCCGTACCTGCGGTCGATTCCAGCTTGATTTTGTCGCGGCCAGTTTTTGCCATGATAGCTCCCTAATTAAACTTTAACGCCACGGGCGCGCATGTCGACCAGAACGGCATCGATGCCGACCTTGTCAATGACGCGCAGACCGGCGTTGGACAAGCGCAGGGAGACCCAGCGGTTTTCCGATTCCACGAAGATACGACGATTCTGCAAGTTAGGCAGAAAACGACGTTTCGTCTTGTTGTTAGCGTGGGAGACGTTGTTACCAACCATCGGGCCCTTGCCAGTTACTACGCAAACACGTGCCATAGCGCACTCCTTCAGTAAACTTCCGCAATTCGGAAAAACGAGAGTATAGCGTGAAAACCATCAATGAATCAATCACTTGTGAAAAACAATTGTGTCTTAATGTGGAGGCATTATTTAACAATTGAAGTCACAATTGACCGTGCTCGGCAAACGAGTGGACGTGCCTGCCGGCCACCACGAAATGGTCGAGCACGCGCACGTCGACCAGCGCCAGCGCCTGGGTGAGGGCGGCGGTCAGGGTCAGGTCGGACTTGCTGGGCTCGGGGCTGCCCGATGGGTGGTTGTGCGCCAGCATGACGCTGGCGGCATTGTGACGCAGCGCCGCCTTGACCACTTCGCGCGGGTAGACGCTGGTATGGGTGAGGGTGCCGCGAAACATTTCCTCGCTGGCGATCAGCCGGTTTTTGACGTCGAGGAACAACACGAGAAAGATTTCATGGCCGTGCTGGTGCAGGCTGGTGCGCAGATATTGTTTGACGGTGTCGGGCGAGCCCAGCGTTTGCCCCCGTTCGAGCGGCTCGCCGATGGCGCGCCGGGCCAGCTCCATCACCGCATTCAACTGGGCGAATTTGGCCGGACCGAGCCCGTGCAGGCGGGAAAACTCGGTGACGGACGCGCCGAACATGGCGTTGATCGAGCCGAAGTGGCGCAATAACTGTTCGCCCAGTTCGACGGCGCTGCAACCCTGCACGCCCACGCGCAAAAACACTGCCAGCAATTCGGCGTCGGACAGGCTGCGGGCGCCGTCGGCAATCAAGCGTTCGCGCGGGCGCTGGTGGACTGGCCACTGTTTGATAGTCATGTTGGCAATGCCGGGTGAGGGCGGTGATGGCTCCGGCACCGAGCTTAGACCGAAGCGCGCCAGCCCACTTTGTGCCCGCCGGGGCCGTAGCGTCATCTGGCTTATCATCTGGCTTACAATATCGCTTTGCACGCCCGCTTATCTGTTCGCTTCATTGCCCGCATCACTGCCTGGATACCACCATGACACTCGCGTCCCCCCCGGTCGTCACCGACGCCGCCTACCTGACCCTCCATTACCGCCTGGCCACCGCTGACGGCACCGACATTGTCACCACGTTTAATGGCAACCCGGCCACCCTGATGCTGGGGCAGGGGCAGCTGGCGCCCTTCCTCGAACAGCGTTTGCTGGGCCTGGTCGAAGGCTGCCACGAGAAATTCGAGCTGGCGGCCGGCGAGGCGTTCGGCGAACGCAGTCAAGAGATGGTGCAGGCGGTCACCCATGCCACTCTCGAAGCGAACTCGGCGCCGGGCGCCGCTTACGTGGTGGGCGACCTGGTCGATTTCGCCGCGCCTGGCGGCGGCCGTTTTGCTGGCGTGCTGTGCGAGTTGACGCAGACGGGGGCAATTTTCGACTTCAATCACCCGCTGGCTGGCAAGCCCCTGATGTTTGAAGTCAAACTCATTTCGGTACTGTAAATAAGTAACAAGAACAAGGAAGCATATGGATAGCGAAATTCTTCTGGCCCAGCCGCGCGGCTTTTGCGCCGGCGTTGACCGCGCCATCGAGATCGTCGAGCGCGCCTTGCAACAGTTCGGTGCGCCCATCTATGTGCGCCACGAAATCGTCCACAACGCTTACGTCGTGGAAGACTTGCGCAGCAAGGGCGCGATTTTCATCGAAGATCTCGACGACGTCCCGGCCGGCAACACCCTGGTGTTTTCCGCCCACGGCGTCTCGCGCGCCGTGCGCGACGAGGCTGCCGAACGGGGCTTGACGATTTTCGACGCCACCTGTCCGCTGGTGACCAAGGTGCACGTGGAAGTGGCAAAAATGCGCAAGCAGGGCTGCGATATCGTCATGATCGGCCACGATGGCCATCCCGAAGTGGAGGGCACCATGGGCCAGGCCGATGCCGGCATGTATCTGGTGGAAACGGTCGACGACGTCGCCACCTTGCAGGTCGAGCATCCGGAAAACCTCGCCTATGTGTCGCAAACCACGCTGTCGGTCGACGACACCGCCGCCGTCATCGCCGCGCTGAAACAAAAGTACCCGAACATCATCGAGCCGAAGAAGGGTGACATCTGCTACGCCACCACCAACCGCCAGGAAGCCGTCAAATTCATGGCGCCGCAGGTGGACGTGGTGATCGTCGTTGGCAGCCCCAACAGTTCCAACTCGAACCGCCTGCGCGAAGTGGCAGAAAAGAAGGGCACCCCCGCCTACATGATCGACAACGCCTCGCAGATCGATCCGCTGTGGCTCGAAGGCCGCCAGCGCATTGGCGTCACCGCCGGCGCCTCGGCGCCCGAAGTGCTGGTGCAAGCGGTGATCGACCGCCTGAAAGCACTCGGCGCGCGCAGCGTACGTACGCTCGAAGGGGTCGAGGAACATGTGACCTTCCCCCTGCCCAGGGGACTCGATGGCGCCAAGCCGGTGCAGTAAGCACCAGCTTGAAGCAAATAGGCCGTATAGTTTGCACCATGAGATTGCGGGGAAAACAATATTCGGGAGACTGGTGATTTTCCGATGTTAGTTTTTTCAAAACCTCGCTATCATGACGACGCTCGGATTACGCACTCAGGCGTAGTCACTGTAAACACCATGTAATCCTGCGTTCCACCGCACATCGCTATGCGCGGTCGATAGCTTGTTAAACCAGGCGCAGGCCATGAGCGGCACCGCGGGGTGGTCCCCGGGTGCCGTTTTTGTTAGATCGAAAAGAAAGAGAATCCCTCCCCATGGATACATTTATCCAACAGATCATCAACGGATTGGTGCTCGGCAGCATGTATGCGCTGATCGCTCTCGGTTACACCATGGTCTACGGCGTGCTGAACCTGATTAACTTCGCGCACGGTGACGTGCTGATGATTGGCGCCATGGTTGGCCTGAGCATCCTGAAACTGCTCGAAGCGGTCGCCCCCGGCTTGCCCGGTTATGTCGACCTGTTCATCGCCATCGCTGGTGCGGTGCCGGCCTGCATGATTGTGAATGTGGTCATTGAGCGCGTCGCTTACCGCCGGTTGCGCAATGCGCCCCGGCTGGCGCCTTTGATTACCGCCATCGGCGTGTCGATCCTGCTGCAAACTTTTGCCATGATGATCTGGGGCCGCAGCCCGCTGCCCTTCCCGCAACTGCTCTCGAGCGAGCCGATCCAGATTGGCGGCGCCGTCATTTCGCAAACCCAGGTGCTGCTGCTGGTGCTCGCTGCGCTGGCCATGCTGGGCCTGGTGTACCTGGTGGAAAAAACCAAGATGGGCCGCGCCATGCGCGCCGTGGCGGAAAATCCCCGCGTGGCCGGCTTGATGGGGGTCGACTCGAACCGCGTGATCGTCGCCACCTTCGCCATCGGCGCCGCGCTGGCGGCCGTCGCTGGCGTGATGTGGGGCGCCAATTACGCCTCGATCGCTTTTGCGATGGGCACCTTGCCGGGCCTGAAAGCGTTTTGCGCAGCGGTGCTGGGCGGTATTGGCAATATTTATGGCGCCATGATCGGCGGCATTTTGCTGGGCATTATCGAGAGTCTGGGCGCCGGTTATATTGGCGACCTGACCGGTGGTTTCCTCGGCAGCCATTACCAGGACATCTTCGCCTTCGTGGTGTTGATCATTGTGCTCACGATCCGGCCCTCCGGCATCATGGGTGAACGCGTTGCCGACCGCGCATAAGGAATCCTCATGGCTCTGCTCAATTTCAACGTTCAAGACAAGCCGCGCCAGGCCTACGCCAGCATGGCGGTGCTGCTGATCGGCCTGATCATCTTCCCTTTCGTCGCCGCCCAGTTCGGCAATTCGTGGGTGCGCATCATCGATATCGCCCTGCTCTACATTATGTTGGCGCTCGGTTTGAATATCGTGGTCGGCTTTGCCGGCTTGCTCGACCTCGGTTACATCGCCTTTTTTGCCGTTGGCGCCTATCTGACCGGCCTGCTGGCCTCGCCGCAGTTCGCCCTGCTGCTCGAATCGATCGTCAATTACAGCCCGGCGGTGGGTGCGGCCCTGGTGTCGGTGTTCGGTCCCGAGATCGTGCAAAACGGCATACACCTGTCGGTATGGATCATCGTGCCGCTGGCGGCGCTGGTGGCCGGCCTGTGCGGCGCCCTGCTCGGTGCGCCCACCCTGAAATTGCGCGGCGATTACCTGGCCATCGTCACCCTCGGCTTTGGCGAGATCATCCGCATTTTCATGAACAACCTGAACGACCCGATCAATTTCACCAACGGGCCGCAGGGCATCAATTCGATCGACTCGGTGCGTATTTTCGCCGTCAACCTCGCCGGCGAACCCGGTTCGCGCGCGAATGTCGTCCTCGGCGGCTTTAGCATGCCGTCGGTGAATGCCTATTACTTTCTGTTCCTGGTGTTGTGCATCGCCATCGTGTTCGTCACCTCGCGCCTGCAGCACTCGCGCCTGGGCCGCGCCTGGGTGGCGATTCGCGAAGATGAAATTGCCGCCAAGGCGATGGGCATCAACACCCGCAACGTCAAGCTGCTGGCATTTTCCATGGGCGCGTCGTTCGGCGGCGTGGCCGGCGCCATGTTTGCCTCGTTCCAGGGCTTTGTGTCGCCCGAATCGTTCTCGCTGACGGAATCGATCGCCGTGCTGGCCATGGTGGTGCTGGGCGGTATCGGCCACATTCCCGGCGTCATCATGGGTGGCGTGTTGCTGGCGGCCTTGCCGGAAGTATTGCGCCACGTGGTCGAACCGGTCCAGATGGCGCTGTTTGGCAAGGTGTTGATCGAATCGGAAGTGCTGCGCCAGTTGCTGTACGGCCTGGCGCTGGTATTGATCATGCTCAATCGCCCGGCAGGCCTGTGGCCCTCGCCGAAACACGAAGACCGGCCGGATGCAGCCGAAATGAACAAGGGCGAGTCGTTCCCGGCTTAAGGCCGCACGTCACGCGCAAGGATTCCACATGAGCGAACAAATCATTCTGAACATTTCCGGCGTCAACAAGCGCTTCGGCGGCCTGGCGGCGCTGACGGATGTCGGCATCAAGATCATGAAAGGCCAGATTTATGGCCTGATCGGCCCGAACGGCGCCGGCAAGACCACCTTTTTTAATGTCATCACCGGCCTCTACCAGCCTGACACCGGCAGTTTTGAACTGGCCGGCAAGCCGTATTCACCATCGGCACCGCATGCCGTGGCCAAAGCGGGGATCGCCCGGACTTTCCAGAACATCCGTCTGTTCGGTGAAATGACGGCCCTGGAAAACGTCATGGTGGGCCGCCACGTGCGCTCGCACCAGGGTGTGTTTGGCGCTGTCTTCCGCCACAAGGCGGCGCGCCTGGAAGAAGCGGCGATCCGCGCGCGCGCGCAAGAGTTGCTCGATTTCGTCGGCATCGGCCAGTTTGCCAACCGCACCTCGCGTTTTCTGTCCTACGGCGACCAGCGCCGGCTGGAAATCGCCCGCGCCCTGGCGACCGACCCGCAATTGCTGGCGCTCGACGAACCGGCCGCCGGCATGAACGCCACCGAAAAGCTGGCGCTGCGCGAGTTGCTCGTAAAAATCAAAAACGAAGGCAAGACCATCTTGTTGATTGAGCACGACGTCAAGCTGATGATGGGGCTGTGCGACCGCATTACCGTGCTCGAGTACGGCAAACCGATTGCCGAGGGCTTGCCCGCCGACATACAAAAAAATCAGGCCGTCATCGACGCCTACCTGGGAGCTGCCCACAAATGAGCGACAACATTCTGAAAATCGCCGGGCTGAAAGTGGCCTACGGCGGCATCAAGGCCGTCAAGGGCATTGACCTCGAAGTGAACAAGGGCGAACTGGTGACCCTGATCGGCGCCAATGGTGCCGGCAAGACCACCACCCTGAAAGCGATCACCGGTACCTTGCCCGCATGCAGCGTTGAAGGCGTGATCAGTTACATGGGCACGCCGCTGACGGGCGTGCACTCGTTCCAGATGGTGCAAAAGAAGCTGGCCATGGTGCCCGAAGGACGCGGCGTGTTCACCCGCATGAGCATCCACGAAAACCTGCTGATGGGCGCCTACACGCGCGACGACAAGGCCGGTATCGAGCAGGACGTTGAAAAATGGTATGAGGTGTTCCCGCGCCTGAAAGAGCGCGCGGCCCAGCTCGCTGGCACGCTGTCGGGTGGCGAGCAGCAAATGCTGGCGATGGCGCGCGCCCTGATGAGCCATCCGGCGCTGCTGCTGCTCGATGAGCCGTCGATGGGCTTGTCGCCGATCATGGTCGAAAAGATTTTCGAAGTGATCCGCGATGTGTCGAAGCAGGGCATCACCATTTTGCTGGTCGAACAAAATGCCAAGCTGGCGCTGGAAGCCTCGCACCGCGGTTATGTGATGGATTCCGGCAATATCATCATGACCGGCGATGCTGCTGCCATGCTGCACGATCCGCGCGTGCAGGCGGCGTATCTGGGCGAGTAAGCCTTGACTGCACAGACGTAAAAAAGCCCCGGTTGTCGGGGCTTTTGCTTTGCGGCAGAACAACTTACAGCATTACTTGGCAGCGACTTTCGATGCCATCGTTTGCGCTGCCTGGGTCAGCTGGGTGACGGCGGCGTTGACATTGGTTTCGACGGTTTGGGCGGCCTGCTTGGCGGTCTTGCTGAACTGCTCGTAACCGGCGTTGACGTTGCCCAGGGATGCCTTGAAGGCGGCGACGACGTTTTCCGAACCGGCCGGGGCGTTCTTGCTCAGTTCATCGACCAGGCTGATGACCTTGCTGTTGGTTTCTGCCAGCTGGGTTTCCGCAGCCTTGGTGAATTCGGCCTGGGTGCCGGCAGCAATGGCGGCGACCTGGCGGCTGTAGGCCATGGCTTTTTCGGCGCCCGGCTGGACTTGGGCGGCGCTGAGCGACATGAATTCCTGCGCATCCTTGGCGGCGAGCAGCTGGCGCGTGGTGTTGGCCGACTCTTCCATCGACGCCTTGGCAGCAGCCATGTTCAGCTCGACCAGTTTTTCCATGCTCTCGAATGCCTTGGCAGTCAGCGAGGAAAAAATGGCGTACTGGGATTCGAAGTTGGCTTTGGTGGCGTTCGAAAACTGCTCGGGAATAGCAAACATGGTGATCTCCAATAAGGGTGGTGGTACGGATATGTAAACTGTATGGCAAGCTGCGCTCGGTGCTGCTGGGGCGTGGGGCGCTGTCGTGTTGCCCGGCGCGCCACAATTGTGCAATGCAATAGATGCTCATTTTACTGACAATTTGAGCTGCGTCAAGACATTCTTGTGCGCCGCAGCATTTAAATTTACAGCAATTTATTGCGATTAATCAAGTGCTTACGTAGCCTGCATGAAACTTCCATGCTGCTGATGCAAATTAGGTGGCGGCGCGGCACTGAGCGCGCATGCTAGACTGGCCATACGCGCTTTCTTCGAGGCTGTCTGGCGCGGCAGCCGACACACTTCGTTCAGGCGCAGTCACCGATGGCTATTCCCACCACCGCCAGCGCGGTCCAACCGGCTCCGTGGCTCTCGCCCGTGCCGGTATTTTTTGTGCTGTTATGGAGTACCGGTTTCATCGTTGCCAAGTTCGGCCTGCCGTATGCACCGCCGCTGACCTTCCTGATGATCCGCTGCGCGCTGGCCGTCTGCGTGCTGGTGCCGATGGTGTTGATCTGGAAAGCGCCGTGGCCACGGGGCAGCGCCATTTTCCATATCGCCGTCGCCGGCCTGTTATTGCAGGCTGGCTATCTGTCAGGCGTCTGGTGCGCCATCAAGCTGGGCATGCCGGCCGGCCTGTCGGCCCTGATCGTCGGCATGCAGCCGATCTTGACGGCGGCGGCGGCGCCCCTGATCGGCGAGCGCGTGCGTCCGCGTCAGTGGCTGGGTTTGCTGTTCGGCCTGACCGGCGTCGGCCTGGTGGTCGCTGCCAAGATCAGCTTGATCGGGCTGTCGCCGTATGCGATTGCATTTTGCGTGTTCGCGCTGTTCTCCATTACCATCGGCACCATGTACCAGAAGCGCTTTTGCCCGCGTTTTGACTTGCGTAGCGGCACCGTGGTGCAATTTAGCGCCACCGTGCTGGCCCTGCTGCCGCTGGCGATGCTGTTCGAGGGCCTCGATCCCAGCTTGAGTTCGGTAACCTGGACGCCCCGTTTCATCGGCGCGCTGTTGTGGTCGGTCTTTGCGCTATCGATTGGCGCCATTTTCCTGCTCTTTCAATTGCTGCGCCGGAGCGAGGCGACCCAGGTCACCAGCCTGCTGTACCTGACGCCGCCCACCACCGCCATCATGGCGTGGCTTGCGTTCGGCGAGGTATTCAATGTGCTGGGCATGGCGGGCATGGTCCTGGCCGTGATCGGCGTGGTCTTTGTCGTCAAAAAATAAGGAGATGTCTTGATTTCGAATCAACAACAACAACTGGTCGATGACGCCATCCTGTCGCGCCGCTCGATCCGCGCTTTCCTGCCAACGCCGGTCGAGCATGCTGATATCGCCGCCATCCTCGAAGTGGCCGCGCGCGCGCCGTCCGGCACCAATACGCAGCCATGGAAAGTCACGGTGCTGACCGGTGCCGCGCGCCAGCGCCTGGTAGACGCCATCCTGGCGGTGTTTCACGACAAGGCTGCGCTCGCCGCTCACAGCGAGGAATACGCGTATTATCCGCGCCAGTGGACCAGCCCGTTTATCGAACGGCGCCGCAAGGTTGGCTGGGATTTATATGCGCTGCTGGGCCTGGGGCGCGACAACAAGGATGGCATGGCGGCCCAGCATGCGCGCAATTTCCAGTTTTTCGATGCCCCCGTCGGCCTGATCTTTACCATCGACCGCGTGCTCGAGCAGGGCTCGTGGCTCGACTACGGCATGTTTTTGCAAAACATCATGGTGGCGGCGCGGGGCAGGGGACTCGATACCTGTCCGCAGGCCGCGTTTACCCAGTTTCACAAGATTATCGCCGAGCAGCTGGGCCTGCCTGACAATGAGATGGTGGTGTGTGGCATGGCGCTCGGCTACGCCGACGTCGCAAAAATTGAGAATTCCTTGATAACGGAGCGTGTTCCGCTTGCAGAATTTGCACGATTTCTCGACTGAGTTGTTACACTGATCGCCAAACGACGCAGCAATGAAACAAGCCGACATCGCCATGCAGAACGGATGAATAAGGCTTGCGAATGCTGAGTGGTTTGCTACACTGCAATGAGTGTTCTAGTTTGTCGTAAAGGATTGCCTGATGTTCAAGTATGCGCTTGCTGCAATTGTTTCTGCCGCGATAATTTTAGTCACGGCACCTGCGGCGCAAGCGGCGGCGGCCGGGCACAAGGCAAGCACCAAAAAACACGCGGTCGCCAGCACAACGCGCGCCAAGGCGGTCGCCAACGGCGGTCAGCGCAGCGGCCGCGTCACCTTCCGCGTGCGCGGCAAGAAAATTGTCGGTCATGCACCGGTGCGCAGCGCCTTCGTCATGCCGCGCAGTGCGGGCGATGTGGCCGGCCTGAATCTGACCACCGACCAGGTGGGACTGGCGTCGAACGTCGCCTTCGTGCTCGACCAGACGAGCTCCGAAGTGCTGTTCGAAAAAAATGCCAACGTCGCCCTGCCGATCGCTTCGATCACCAAGCTGATGACGGGTTTGGTGGTGGTGCAGGCGCAGCAGGACATGCATGAAATGCTCAGCATCACCGATGGCGACATCGACCATGAAAAACACACCAGCTCGCGCCTGACCATCGGCGCGCGCATGACGCGCGGCGATTTGCTGCATATTGCCCTGATGAGTTCGGAAAACCGCGCCGCCTCCGCGCTGGGCCGCAACTATCCAGGCGGCATCAGCGCCTTCGTCGACGCCATGAATGCCAAGGCGCACCAGCTGGGCATGCATGACACCCATTATGTCGACGCCAACGGCCTGTCGAGCCGCAACATCGCCAGCGCCCGCGACCTCGCCAAGCTGGCCATTGCCGCCTACCAGGAACCGCTGCTGCGCGAGTACTCCACCGATCCCAAATACCAGGTCGATGCGGGCGGCCGCCTGATGCACTACTCGAATACCAATTACCTCGTTGCCAGTCCGGACTGGGACATCGGCCTGCAAAAGACCGGTTTTATCAATGAGGCCGGGCGTTGCCTGGTGATGCAGGCGATGATCCAGGGGCGCGCCGTGATCATGGTATTTCTTGATTCCAAGGGCAAGCAATCGCGCACCGCCGATGCCGGCCGCATGCGGCGCTGGATCGAGCAACTGCAGCTGCGTGCGCCTGGCCTGGCTGATGCGTTTAGCAGCAGCCGGCCAGCCCAGCCCTGATCTTCCTCAGGCGGCGGGCAGATAGCCCAGGGTGGCCGAGATATGCGCCGCCGTCTGCACCAGGTCGTCCAGCCACTCTTCCTGCAAGCGGTCGGCCGGTGCCGAAATCGACAATCCCGCGATCAGTTTGCCGGTATCGTCGTGGATGCCGGCCGCCATGCAGCGCACCCCCAGTTCCAGTTCTTCATTGTCGCGCGCATAGCCGCGCGCGCGCACCAGGCTGAGCTCCCGCTCGAGCTTGGCGAGGTCGGTGATGGAATTCTTGTTGTGGCCAGCCAGCCCCGTGCGGGTGGCGTACGAGCGGATCGCCTTCGGCTCGTCGACCGACAGGAACAGCTTGCCGGTAGATGTCAGGTGCAGCGGGCCGCGCCCGCCGATGGCGCGCACCACCTGCATGCCCGAGCGCTCGGAAAAGGCACGGTCGATGTAGACGATCTCGTCGCCCTGGCGCACCGACAGGTTGATGGTCTGCTGGGTTTTCTTGTGCAGCGAGCGCATGCTGTCGAGCGCCGCTTCGCGCACCGACAGCCGGCTCTTGACCACATTGCCCAGCTCTAGGAGGCGCATGCCCAGCCGGTACGTGCCCGGCTCGACGCGGTCGACGAACCGGGTAATGACCATATCGTTGAGAATCCGGTGCGCGGTCGATGGATGCAATCCCGACACGCGCGACAATTCCTTCAGACTGACCGGGTCGCTGTAGCTGGCCAGCGCGTCGAGCAAGGCCACCATGCGCTCGATCACCTGGATCGAGGTCTTGGCGGGTTCGGGAACAATAGGATCAGATTTCATCATGTGGTTGGTGCGGTGCAGTAATTGTCCATCAACTTATATCACATGGTGAAAAGACTTTGCAAGCCTGCAGCGCCGTGGCGTGATTCTGCCGCGCCGGCGCATAATGGCGCATTTCCATTTCCAGGACACCACATGGTCGAGCCAGTCAGTCAGTTCAAGAGCAAGAGCGGTTTCAAACGCATCGTCGGCGCCTTTGGCTATTCCCTTGCTGGCTTTCGCTCGGCCTGGGCCAGTGAAGCGGCGTTTCGTCAGGAAATGCTGTTGATGGTGGTAGGCACGGTGTCGGCCTTGAGCATGCACATTTCCGCTTTTGAAAAATTCATGCTGATTGGCGTGCTGGTATTGATGCTGATCGTCGAACTGCTCAATTCGGCCATCGAAGCGGTGGTCGACCGCATCTCGCTCGATCAGCACCCGCTGTCGAAAAACGCCAAGGATTTCGGCAGCGCCGCCGTTGCCCTGTCGATCTTGCTGGCGGCAACCGCATGGGGCGTGGTGCTGTTCAACCGGTTTTATTGAACACTCCTTTATGCGCGGCGGACATAAGCAAGTTGCTAACGCTTCGTTGGCGAAATGACGGCGAAGCCGTATTGTGTGGGGCAGGAGGCAATGATGGTGCAGGAACTGTATCCCCAATTTCAAGTCATACTGGTACCCGGTCTGCATAACAGCAGCAGCGATCACTGGCAGTCGTTGTGGCACGCCAGTCACCCGGAGTTTGTGCGCGTCGAGCAGGATGACTGGGGCAGCGCCGATCTGCCCGCGTGGACGGCGCGGCTCGATCAGGTACGCGCGCGTGATGCGCGGCCGGCGCTGTTCGTCGCCCACAGCTTCGGTTGCCTGGCGACGGTGGCCAGCATCCACGCCCATCCGCACGGTGTCGCCGGGGCCTTGCTGGTGGCGCCCGCCGATCCGCACAAGTTTGCGGTGGAGGCGGTTTTGCCGCACGGTGTGCTGGCGGCGCCCTCGACCCTGATCAGCAGCCGCGATGATCCGTGGATGCAGGCCGGGGTGGCGGCGCTGTGGGCGCGTCGCTGGGGCTGTCATTGGATCGACGCTGGCGCTGTGGGCCACATTAATGCTGCCTCGCAATTGGGCGACTGGCCAGCGGGCCGCGCGGCCTTGCAAGAGTTATACGAGCGGGCGCACCTGCAGCCGCTGACGATGGTATAAATACATTGACGAAGCGCTTACAACCCTGGAGACCACGATGACATTACGTTTGGGCGATACCGCCCCCGATTTTGAGCAAGATTCCTCCATTGGCAAACTGCATTTTTACGAGTGGGCCGGCGAAGCCTGGGTGGTGCTGTTTTCCCATCCGGCCGACTTCACCCCCGTCTGCACGACCGAGCTGGGCCTGACCGCCAAGCTCAAGCCCGAATTCGACCGGCGCAACGTCAAGGCCATCGCCCTGTCGGTCGATGCCGCCAGCTCGCACAAGGCGTGGATCGACGATATTGAACACACCCAGCACACGGTGGTGGGCTTTCCCATCATCGCTGACGAAGACCGCAAGGTGTCTGCGCTGTACGACATGATCCACCCGGAAGCATCGGCCACCGCCACCGTGCGCGCGCTGTTCGTGATCGATCCCGCCAAAAAAGTGCGTCTGATGATCACCTATCCGATGAGCACGGGCCGCAACTTCGACGAAGTCTTGCGCGTCATCGATGCCCTGCAACTGACCGACAAATACACCGTTGCCACCCCCGGTAACTGGAAGCAGGGCGACGATGTCATCATTCCCCTGTCGGTGCAGGATCCGCAGGTGCTGGCGCAAAAGTATCCGAAAGGGTTCACGGCGGAGCGGCCGTATTTGCGCCTGACGCCGCAACCGGGCAAATAAGCCGCGCTCGAACGAATACCGCATAAGCAAATAACAAGTCAGTCCTTCGGCCCCTGCTTGGGGCCGCTTAACATGCATGAAACAAAGGATTGCATGTTACTGAGCTATGTGGTGTCTGGATTTGCCGTCGGCCTGCTGGTCGGCATGACCGGTGTCGGTGGCGGCTCGCTGATGACGCCCCTGCTCACCCTGCTGTTCGGGGTGCCACCATCGGTGGCTGTCGGTACCGATCTGGCCTTTGCCTGCGTCACCAAGACCGCCGGCACCTTCACCCACCGCTTGCGCGGCACCGTGCGCTGGGACATCGTTCGCCTGCTGTGCGCGGGCGCCTTGCCCGCTGCCGTGGTCGCGGCCCTGTCGCTCAAGCATTTCGGCACCGTCAATGCCGAGATCGGCCAGCTGATCCGCTATTGCATCGCCGGTTCGGTGCTGCTGACCGTCACCGCGCTGCTGTTCAAAACCAATATGATGGCCTGGGTGAATGCCAGGCCCAGCCGCCAGTTGCAGGGGCGTTCTCTGACCGTGGCCACCGTCGCCGCCGGCCTGGTGCTGGGCGCGCTCGTCACCGTTTCCTCGATCGGCGCCGGCGCCATTGGCGCCACCCTGCTGGTGCTGATGTACCCGCGCCTGACGGCCGCCGAAGTGGCCGGCACCGACATCGCCTATGCCGTGCCGCTGACCGCCATCGCCGCCGTCGGTCACTGGTGGCTGGGCTCGATCGACTGGACCCTGCTGGCCACCCTGCTGGTCGGCTCGGTGCCCGGCATTACCATCGGCGCGTTTGCCGCCCGCGCCGTCCCCGAGCGCTTTTTGCGCGCGCTGCTGGCGCTGACGCTGACCACGGTGGCCGTCAAGCTGCTGTGGTGATCCGTATATAGCCTGTTGATCTAAACAAATGAAAAATGCTTCGTTTGTGATATGAGTTTTTCCTGCGATTATCGAGTTCTGATAGAAGAATCCGTAATAAGAGGACGTATGCCCCCTGTTTCACTTTCCCCGCCCGCCGTGCGCGGCGCGCCGTTTCGCGTCATGCCCGGCTTTGGCCTGTCGCTCGGTTTCACGGTGTTTTATTTGAGCCTGATCGTGCTGATCCCGCTGTCGGCGGTGTTTTTCAAGACGTTCACCATGACCTGGGAAGCGTTCTGGCACGCCGTCACTTCGGAGCGCGTGGTCGCCTCCTATAAATTGTCGTTTGGCGCTTCGCTGATTGCCGCAGGCATTAATGTGATTTTCGGTGGCATCGTCGCCTGGGTGCTGGTGCGCTACAAGTTTCCCGGCAAGCGTTTTGTCGATGCCCTGGTCGATCTGCCGTTCGCCTTGCCCACCGCGGTGGCCGGCATTACCCTGACCGCCCTGTATTCGCAAAACGGCTGGATCGGCCGCTACCTCGAACCGCTGGGCTTGAAAATTGCCTTTACCCCGCTCGGCGTGGTGGTGGCACTGACGTTTATCGGGCTGCCGTTCGTCGTGCGCACGGTGCAACCGGTGCTCGAAGAAGCTGAACGCGAACTGGAAGAAGCCGCCGCCAGCCTGGGCGCGAGCTCGTGGCAGATTTTTGCCCGCGTGGTGTTCCCCACCATCATGCCAGCGCTGTTGACGGGCTTTGCACTGGCCTTTGCCCGCGCCACCGGTGAATACGGTTCCGTGATTTTCATCGCCGGCAATATGCCGATGGTGTCGGAAATCACGCCGCTGTTCATCATCACCAAGCTCGAACAATATGATTACGCCGGCGCCACCGCGATCGCCGTGGTGATGCTGCTGGCCTCGTTTGCCATGCTGTTGATGATCAACCTGCTGCAGGCGTGGACGCGCAGCCGCAGCGGTGGCGGGAGGAACAAATGAGCACCGTCGCCGCCGTCGTGCAGCCAGCCGTTGCCCTGAAAGCGCCCGTCAAACAGGTGCGCCGCGGCGAATTGCCGAGCAGCTCGAACGTGTTCGAGCCAGCCTGGATCCGCGTCTCGCTGATTATCGTTGCGCTGCTGTTTTTGACCCTGTTCCTGTTCGTGCCACTGGTGGCGGTGTTTGCCGAAGCCTTCAAAAAGGGCTGGCAGGCCTATCTGGCGGCGATCACCGACCCCGACGCCGTCTCCGCCATCAAGCTGACCCTGATCGCCGCCGTCATCGCCGTGCCCCTCAACCTGGTGTTCGGGATTGCGGCCTCGTGGGCGATTGCCAAGTTCGAGTTCCGCGGCAAGAGCGTGTTGCTGACCCTGATCGACCTGCCGTTTTCCGTGTCGCCCGTCATTTCCGGCCTGATTTATGTGCTGATGTTCGGCGCCCAGGGCTGGTTCGGGCCGTGGCTGCAGCAGCATGACATCAAGATCCTGTTTGCCGTGCCCGGCATCGTGCTGGCGACCGTGTTCATCACCTTTCCGTTTGTTGCGCGCGAACTGATTCCCTTGATGCAGTCGCAGGGCAATGAAGAAGAAGAGGCGGCGCTGGTGCTGGGCGCCTCCGGCTGGAATACCTTCCGCCGCGTGACGCTGCCGAACATCAAGTGGGGTTTGCTCTACGGCGTGATCCTGTGCAACGCCCGCGCCATGGGCGAGTTCGGCGCCGTCTCGGTGGTGTCCGGCCACATTCGCGGCGAGACCAATACCATGCCTTTGCAAGTGGAAATTTTATACAACGAATACAACTTCGCCGCCGCCTTTGCGATCGCCTCGCTGCTGGCCCTGCTGGCCCTGGTGACCCTGGCCATCAAGTCCATCATCGAATGGCGCCTGCACCAGTCGCAACACAACGACGACGATATCAATACCGCCAGCATCGAGGAGCACACCGCATGACGATCGAAGTCCAACATATCCGCAAGCAATTCGGCCAGTTCAAGGCGCTCGACGATGTCTCCCTGAATTTTCCCAACGGTGAATTGACCGCCTTGCTGGGCCCCTCCGGCTGCGGCAAGACCACGCTGCTGCGCATTATCGCCGGCCTCGAGCATCCTGATTCCGGTCAGGTGCTGCTCGACGGCGAAGATGCTTCCAGCCGCCACGTGCGCGAGCGCCAGGTCGGCTTCGTCTTTCAGCATTACGCCCTGTTCAAGCACATGACGGTGTTTGAAAACGTTGCCTTTGGCCTGCGCGTGCGGCCGCGCAAGGAGCGCCCGTCGGAGCAGCAGATCCGCCACAAGGTCAAGCAACTGCTCGAACTGGTGCAGCTCGACTGGCTGGCCGACCGCTATCCGCCGCAACTGTCGGGTGGCCAGCGCCAGCGCATCGCCCTGGCGCGCGCACTGGCGGTGGAGCCGCGCGTACTGCTGCTCGACGAGCCGTTCGGCGCCCTCGACGCCAAGGTGCGCAAGGAATTGCGCCGCTGGCTGCGCCGGCTGCATGATGAATTGCACGTCACCAGTATTTTTGTCACCCACGACCAGGAAGAGGCGCTCGAAGTGGCCGACCAGGTGGTGCTGATGAACAAGGGCAAAGTCGAACAGCTGGGCGCCCCCGCCGCCGTCTACAACGCGCCGGCCTCGCCCTTTGTCTATGGTTTCCTCGGTAACGTCAATCTGTTTCATGGCCGCATCCACGATGGCGTGCTGGCGACAGGGGACGCCAGTTTCAGCGTACCCGACCATGCGCTGGTGCAGGACAGCAAGGGCATCGCCTATGTACGTCCGCACGACCTCGACATCGATCGCGAAGCCGTTGGCGTCGATGGCATCGTGGTGCGCCTGCGCCGCGCCCATGCCATCGGTCCGCTGGCCCAGCTCGACCTTGAACGTGCCGACAATGCCGAGATGATCGAAGCGGTCATTCCCAACGAGCGCTTCCGCCAGCTCGGCTTGAAGGAAGGCGAAACGCTGGTGGTGCGGCCGCGCCGCATGCAGGTGTTCGTCGATCAGGGAGCGGCAATATGAACTTCCAACAATTGCGCTCGATCCGCGAAGCGGCGCGGCGCGGCTATAACCTGACCGAAGTGGCGCACGCCCTGTTCACTTCGCAACCGGGGGTAAGCCGGCAAATCCGCGAACTCGAAGACGAGCTGGGCGTGGTCATTTTTGAACGCAACGGCAAGCGCCTGACCGGGCTGACCGAGCCGGGCAAGGGCATTTTAAAAATCGTCGACCGCCTGCTGGTGGAAGCGGAAAACCTGCAACAGGCCAGCCTCGAATACGCCGGCCAAAAAACCGGCACGCTGTCGGTCGCCGCCACCCACACGCAAGCGCGCTATGCCTTGCCGAAGGCGGTGCAATCGTTTCGTAGTGCCTTTCCCGACGTGCGCATCGCGCTGCAGCAAAGTTCGCCCGAGCACATCGCCGAGTGGGTACTTTCCGGCAAGGCGGATATCGGCATCGCCACCGAAGGCTTGTCGCAGTTTCCCGACCTGGTGTCGTTTCCCTGCTACCGCTGGAGCCACCTGATCGTGGTGCCCGATGGCCATCCGCTACTGAACCACTCGCCCATCCGCCTGCAAGACCTGGCCCTGTATCCTCTGATCACCTACGACGTCGGTTTCACCGGACGCGGCCACATCGATGCGGCCTTCCTCCATGCCGGCCTGGCGCCCGATATGGTGCTCACGGCGATGGATTCCGACGTCATCAAGCAATATGTGTCGCTGGGGCTCGGTGTCGGGCTGGTGGCGTCGATGGCGTTTGACCACGGCCGCGACAAGGGCCTGCGGGCGGTCGAAGCATCGCACCTGTTCGCCCCCAATGTGACGCGGCTGGCGGTGCGGCGCGGCGCTTATTTGCGTTCTTATGCTTACCATTTTATCGAGCAGTTTGCGCCGGAATTGACGCGCGGGGTCGTCGATGCGGCCCTGCAGGTGGCGGCCGACAATGGCAACCAGGGCACGGCTCATCAATAACGCGCCACCAAAAAACTGCTAGTGTGAGCGGGCTGCCGCCCGTCGCCGGGCGCCCCGACCTGAGGACGAATTTCGCATAAGCTTGCACAAAAAAATTCGTTCGCCTGCTGGCCGCTGGCGCCTACCATCCGCACCTTTGAACGACGGCCGCCGCGCCCTTGTGCCCGTTCCCAGGAGAATGCCATGTTCAGCCCCAGCCCCAGTTCCACCCCCGCCCTGTATGGATTGATCGGCAACACGCCGCTCATCGAAGTGACCCGGCTCGATACCGGCCCCTGCCAGTTATTCCTCAAGCTGGAAGCGAACAATCCGGGCGGCTCCATCAAGGACCGCATCGGCCTGTCCATCATCGAAGCGGCCGAAGGCGCCGGCCAGCTGCGCCCCGGTGGCACCATCGTCGAAGCCACCGCCGGCAATACCGGACTGGGCCTGGCACTGGTGGGACGGCTGAAAGGCTACCGCGTGCTGCTGGTGGTGCCCGACAAAATGTCGACCGAAAAAGTGTTGCACCTCAAAGCGCTGGGCGCGGACGTGCGCATGACGCGCTCCGATGTCGGCAAGGGCCACCCGGCCTATTACCAGGACTATGCGGCGCGATTGGCGGCCGAGATTCCCGGGGCGTTTTTTGCCGACCAGTTCAACAATCCCGCCAACCCGCTGGCGCACGAAATGACCACCGGCCCGGAAATCTGGCGCCAGATGGACCACGATGTCGACGCCATCGTGGTCGGCGTCGGCTCGTCCGGCACGCTGACCGGGCTGACCCGTTACTTCCGGACGGTGGCGCCCGAACTGGCCTTCGTGCTGGCCGATCCGGCCGGTTCCATCCTCGCCGACTATGTCAACAGCGGCCGCGTGGCCGATACCAGCGGCTCGTGGGCGGTCGAAGGGATCGGCGAAGACTTTATTCCGGCGATCGCCGACATGCGCGGCGTGCGCCACGCCTATAGCATCAGTGACCGCGATAGTTTTGAGCATGCCAGAGCGCTGCTGCGCGCCGAGGGTATTCTGGGCGGCTCGTCGACCGGCACCCTGCTGGCGGCCGCCCTGCGCTACTGCCGCGCGCAGACGCGCCCGCAGCGGGTGGTCAGCTTTGTCTGCGACACCGGCACGCGCTACCTGTCGAAGGTCTACAACGACGGCTGGATGCACGACCAGGGCTTGCTCGAGCGGCCGCCGACGGGCGACCTGCGCGACCTGATCGGCCGCCGCTACGACCGCGATGAAGTGGTCAGCGTGGCACCCGACGACAGCCTGCTGGTGGCGTTTAACCGCATGCGCGCGGCCGATCTGGCGCAGCTGCCGGTGATCGAGCAGGGCCGCCTGGTGGGCATCATAGATGAATCGGATGTGCTGCTCGAGGTGGCGCCTAACAGCGCCCGCTTTGCCAGCGCGGTCGGCGCGAGCATGACGGCGCGGGTCGAAACGCTGCACCCAGGCGCCGGCCTGGCGGTGCTGCGCGCGACCCTTGACCGTGGCTTGACCGCGGTGGTGGCCGACGGCCCCATTTTTTATGGTTTGATCACCCGTTTTGATTTGCTCAACCACTTGCGCCGGAGCCTGCCATGAAGTCTGCCGACAAACCTGCCGACAAGCCTGCACTGCAGCTGGCCACCCGCGTGATCCATGGCGGCCAAGGCGTCGATCCGTCCACCGGCGCCATCATGCCGCCGATTTACGCCACCTCTACCTATGTGCAGTCCAGTCCCGGCGTGCACCAGGGACTTGACTATGGCCGCTCGCATAATCCCACCCGCTGGGCGCTCGAGCGCTGCGTCGCCGATCTCGAAGGGGGCGCGCAAGCGTTTGCCTTCGCGTCCGGCCTGGCGGCGATTGGCACCGTGCTCGAACTGCTCGATGCCGGCGCCCACATGGTCGCTGGCGACGATATGTACGGTGGCACTTACCGGCTGTTCGAGCGGGTGCGCCGGCGCAGCGCCGGCCTTTCAGTCAGTTACGCCGATTTGACGGACCCTGCCAATCTGCTGGCGGCCCTGCGTCCCGAGACGCGCATGGTGTGGGTGGAAACGCCCACCAATCCCATGCTCAAGCTGGCCGACCTGGCGGCGCTTGCCCGCATCTGCCGCGAACGCGGCATCATCGCCGTCGCCGACAACACCTTTGCCAGCCCGCTGTTGCAGCGCCCCCTCGAACACGGCTTCGATATCGTCGTCCACTCGACCACCAAATACCTCAACGGCCACTCCGACATCATCGGCGGCATCGCCATCGTCGGCGCCGAACCACACCAGCAGCGGTGGCGCGAGCAGCTCGGGTTTCTGCAAAATGCGGTGGGCGCAATTGCCGGGCCGTTCGACAGCTTTCTGGCCCTGCGCGGCATCAAGACGCTTGCCCTGCGCGTGGAGCGCCACTGCGCCAGCGCGCTCGCTCTGGCACAATGGCTCGAAGCGCAGCCGCAGGTCGAGCGGGTGTTTTATCCAGGCCTGCCGTCGCACCCCCAGCACGAGCTGGCGCGGCGCCAGATGGACGGTTTTGGTGGCATCATCTCGATCAATCTGCGCACCGATCTGGCTGGCGCCCGCCGCTTCCTCGAGCACTGCGCCATCTTTGCGCTGGCCGAAAGTCTCGGTGGCGTCGAAAGCCTGATCGAGCATCCGGCGCTGATGACGCACGCGTCGATTCCGCCGGAACAGCGTGCGCGGCTGGGGATTGGTGATGGCCTGATCCGGCTGTCGGTCGGCGTCGAGCATGTCGACGATTTGCGTGACGATCTGCGGCAGGCGCTCGCTGCCATCTGAAGGCCTTCTGCTGAAAGCTGTCAAATAAAAGGATAAACCGTATGGCCACGTTCGATATCGCCGGCATTGCGCAACAGTTACGCGCGGCGCGCATGGCATGGCGCGAAGCGCAAAGTGGCGTCAGCACGCCGGGCGGCCGCGAATTTCCTTCGCGCGACGCGGTCGCCGGCATCGTCGAGGCGCTCAAGGGGGTGCTGTTTCCGATGCGCCTGGGGCCGCCCGACCTGCGACAGGAAAGCGAGGATTATCACGTCGCCCACGCGCTCGACGGCGCTCTGCACGCCTTGTTAAAGCAGGTGGTGCGCGAACTGAAATACGTGGCCGCCCGCCGTGGCGATGGTGGCGCCGCCATCGATGCCGAGGCGCTGGCGGCGGTGCGCAGTTTTGCGGCGGCGCTGCCGGCCATCCGCACCCTGCTCGACAGCGATGTACTGGCCGCCTACCAGGGCGACCCGGCCGCGCGCAGTGTCGACGAGGTGCTGCTGTGCTATCCGGGGGTGCTGGCGATGATCCATTACCGGCTGGCGCACCAGCTCTATTTGCTGGCGCTGCCACTGCTGGCGCGTATCGTCGCCGAGCTGGCGCATGGCGCCACCGGCATCGATATTCATCCCGGCGCGACCATCGGCAGCGGCTTTTTCATTGATCACGGCACCGGCGTCGTCATCGGCGAGACCGCCGTCATCGGCGAGCGCGTGCGCCTGTATCAGGCGGTGACGCTGGGCGCCAAGCGCTTTCCGCTCGATACCGACGGCAGCTTGCAAAAAGGCTTGCCGCGCCATCCGGTGGTGGAGGATGACGTCGTCATTTATGCGGGGGCGACGATTTTGGGGCGCATCACCCTGGGCAAAGGTGCTGTGATTGGTGGCAATGTGTGGCTGACCCACGATGTGCCGGCGGGCGGGCGGATTGCGCAGGCGGAATCGCGTTCGGGGACGCCGGATAATGGTGTTGGTGGCGTTACTGGCGCTTGAGGCTCGGTCCATGGGGACAGACGCCGGCGCCAGTCCCCGCGCGCTTTATTGGCCCGGGTTGGGCAGGCGGGCGTGGATGGCATCGATCGCCGTGACCAGCTCGGCCGGCAGCACCAGTGCGGCCGCATCGATGTTTTCCTTCAGCTGCGCCAGGCTGGTGGCGCCGATGATGGTCGAGGCGACGAACCAGCGCGAATAACACCAGGCCAGCGCCAGTTGCGCCGGGCTCATGCCTTGCGCGCACGCCAGCGCCGCATACTCGGCGACGGCGGCCAGCACGGTGGGGCGCAGGTAACGGGGACTCCAGGTGGGCGGGAACAGGGTCAGGCGGCCGCTGGCGGCCGGATCGTCGAGGTATTTGGCAGTGAGCTGGCCGAACGCCAGCGGGCTGTAGGCCAGCAAGGCCACCTGCTCGCGGTGGCAAGTCTCGGTCAATAGCGCCGTCTCGTAGCCGCGCGCGGTCAGGTTGTACAAATTCTGGATGGTGGCGATGCGCGGCAAGCCATGCTGCTCGGCCGCGTGGGTGAAGGCGCTCACGCCCCACGCGCTTTCATTGGACACGCCAATATGCCGCAGCTTGCCTTGGTCGACCAGCCGCCCCAGCGCACCGAGGGTGTCTTCGACCGGCACGCAGGGGCGTTCGTTGGCCGGATCGAACACGCTGGCGCCAAAGATCGGCACGTTGCGGCTCGGCCAGTGCAGCTGGTAGAGGTCGATGTAATCGGTTTGCAGGCGGCGCAGGCTGGCCTCGACGGCGGCGCGCAGATTGGCTTCATCGAGATTGTGGGCAGCGCCGCGGATCCAGTCCTGGCCCGGATTGGGGCCGGCAATTTTGGTCGCCAGCACGATCTCGCTACGCCGTCCCGACTGCTTGAGCCAGCTGCCGAGGAAGCGCTCGGTGGCGCCCTGGGTGGCGGCGTTTGGCATCACCGGGTACAGTTCGGCGGTGTCGATAAAATTGATGCCGCGCTCGAGCGCATAGTCGATCTGGCGGTGGGCGTCCGCCTCGCTGTTTTGTTCGCCCCAGGTCATCGTGCCGAGGCAGACGTTCGATACCTGCAGGTCGCTGTTGCCCAACATCGTCATTTTCATGCGCTCACCTTTTGCGCCGCACCAGCAGCAGCGATGGCAGCGGCGCACTCGCGCACCAGTGCCGGACCCTTATAAATCAAGCCGCTGTAGAGCTGCACCAGGGCCGCGCCGGCCGCCATTTTTGCGGCAGCGTCGGCACCTTTCATAATGCCGCCAACGCCGATGATGGGAATGGCGTCGCCGAGTTCGGCGCGCAGGGCGGCAATCACGCGGTTCGACAGTTCGAACACGGGCGCGCCCGACAGGCCGCCGGCTTCCTGGCCATGCGCCATGCCGTCGACGGCGCTGCGCGCGAGCGTGGTATTGGTGGCGATGACGCCATCGATGCGGTGGCGCAGCAGCGCAGCGGCGATTTCCTTGACCTGCTCACCATCGATATCGGGGGCGATTTTCAGCGCCAGCGGCACGTAGCGTTGATGCTGCTCGGCCAGGCGCGACTGCGCCTGTTTCAGTTGCGCCAGCAGCGCGTCGAGTTCGGAGGCGCCCTGCAGCTGGCGCAGGTTCTTGGTGTTGGGCGACGAGATGTTGACGGTGACGTAGCTGGCGTAGGGGTAGACCTTGCGCAGGCAGGCGAGATAATCGTCGGCCGCCCGTTCGATCGGGGTGTCGGCATTTTTGCCGATGTTCAGGCCCAGCACGCCTTCCTTGTTCTGATAGAACTTCGAGGCCTGGACGTTGGCGACAAAGGCATCGACGCCGCCATTATTAAAGCCCATGCGGTTGATGATGGCGTTCGCCTGCGGCAGGCGGAACATGCGCGGCCGTGGATTGCCGGCCTGGCCACGCGGGGTGACGGTGCCGATTTCGATCGAGCCAAAACCCAGGGCAGCGAGGCCATCGATGTAGGCGCCATCCTTGTCCAGGCCCGCCGCCAGCCCGACCGGGTTGGGAAAGACGATGCCCATCACCGTGCGCGGATCGGCGGCCGGCCGCGGCAGCACGGCCGTCAAGCCCAGCGCGCTGGCGCGGCGCAGGGCGGGCAGGGTCAGGTTATGGGCCGTTTCGGGGTCGAGTGCAAACAGCAGGGGGCGGGCAAGGGCGTACAGCAAAGATGCGGGCATGGGCGGCGATCGAAGAGGAATGCGCCATTTTACCGAAAGCGTGCGCGCTTATCGATCGAGTAATCCCCATTGGCCATCGATGCGTGCTTCGAGCGGCCTGAAATTGGTTTTATAGGCCATCTTCGGGCTTTGTTCGATCCAGTAACCGAGGTAGACATACGGCAGGCCCAGCTCGTCTGCCTGGGCGATCTGCCACAGCACGTTGTAGGTGCCGAACGAAGCGCCGGGCACGTCGGGATCGAAAAAGGTATACACCGAGGACAGGCCGTCAGCGAGCACATCGATGATCGACACCATGCGCAAGGTGCCGTCGGGGTCGCGGAATTCGACCAGCCGGGTATTGACGCGGCTTTGCAGCAGGAATTGCGCGTACTGGTCGCGGCTGTCCTGGTCCATGCCGCCGCCGACGTGGCGGGTGCTCTGGTAACGCAGGTAGAGGGCGTAGTGCTCGTCGGAGAAGCCGAGGGTGGCGACGATGGCGGCCAGGCCCGCATGGCGGCTGGCGGCGCGCCGCTGGCCGCGACTGGGCTTGAACTCGCGCGCACGCACGCGCACCGGGATACACGCCTTGCAGCCATCGCACAAAGGACGGTAGGTAAAGATGCCGCTGCGCCGAAAGCCGCTTTTTACCAGCTCTGAATAGACGTCGGCATTGATCAGGTGCGACGGCGTGGCCACCTGCGAGCGCGCCTGGCGGGCGTCAAGGTAGCTGCACGGGTACGGTGCGGTGGTGTAGAACTGCAGCGTCGAGAAGGGCAGATCGTTCAGGTGCGTCATGCAGAACTCTCGCGGGGTGACGGGTTGCGCGGTGCTGCTGTGGCTTGCGCGGGCGATGCAGCCGGGGTTTTTACGATTTACGATTTACGTTTTCAGCAGATATTTTAACGAATCTTTGGGCGCAGAAGTAAATGGTGTGAGCGGGTCGATGGGGTGCCAGCCGGTGATGGCCGGCTGGCCGATCGCCACCCGCACGTGTTGCAGAAACTGTGCGCGGCTCACTGGAGCCGCCCCCAGTGAGGCCAGGTGCGAGGTCTCCTGCTGGCAGTCGATCAGCGCCACGCCGTGGCTGCGCAGGAAGGCCACCAGGTAAGACAGTGCGATTTTTGAACCATCGCTGACGCGCGCGAACATCGATTCGCCGTAAAACATGCGGCCGATGCAGACGCCATAGGCACCGCCGGCGAGCTGGCCGTCGACCCACAGTTCGGCCGAATGGGCATACCCCATGTCGAACAGCGCGCTGTAGCCGGCGATGATGTCGGGCGAGATCCAGGTGCCGGGACCGTCCTTGCGCGGCGCCGCGCAGGCGCGCATGACGGCGTCGAACGCGGTGTCGAAGCGCACCTGCCAGCGGCCGCCCTGCAGGCGGCTTTTTTCCACCTTGCGCAAGGTCTTGCGCAGGCTGTCGCTGATGTGGAAGTGGCCGGTATCGAGCACCATGCGCGGATCGGTGCTCCACCACAGGATGGGCTGGCCCTCGGAAAACCACGGGAAAATGCCGCGCCGGTAGGCTGCCAGCAGGCGCTGCGGCGACAGATCGGCGCCCGCTGCCAGCAAGCCCGGCGCGTCCGTCGTCAGGGCGCTGGCAACGTCGGGAAAAGGCGTGTTCGCTTCCAGCCAGGGAATCATCGCTTACGCTATATCGTGGGCCGCATCCGATGGTGCGCGCATCGGCCGGGTGATGTCATGTTCGTGAAAGCCGTAGCTGCCCCCTTCGCGCACTTTTTTGCGGTCGGCGAAAAACAGCTCGAGGGTGGTGCGGATGGTGGGGAAGGCCAGGTCGGCCCAGGGAATGTCGCGCTCGCTGAACAGTTCGACCTCGAGGCTTTCGATGCCGGCGGCGTAATCGAGGTCGACCAGCCGCGCCAGGTAAAACAGGTGGACCTGGTGCACATAGGCGACGTTGAGCATGGAAAACAGCGGCCCCAGCTCGATGTTGGCGCCCGCTTCTTCCACCGTTTCGCGGATGGCGGCGGCGCCCGTGGTTTCGGCATTTTCCATGAAGCCGGCCGGCAATGTCCAGTAACCGTAGCGCGGTTCGATGGCGCGTTTGCACAGCAATATTTTCAATTCGCCATCGTGCTCCCATACCGGCAGCGAGCCCACCACCAGCTTGGGATTCTGGTAATGGACGGTGCCGCAAGCGTTGCAGACGAAGCGCGGGCGGTTGTCGCCTTCAGGAATGATCAACGCGACCGGTTGGGCGCATTCGGAGCAAAATTTCATAGATAGCCGCAGAGAAGAGTTTTGCTTACTTTACACCGATTACCGCGCTTTCGCCGCATCGGCGCACGCTGCCAGGGGACTGATCTGGCGATTGCATGCTGCTATCGTAATTTAGCTGGAGATTGATATTGCCTAAAGACCTTGTAAGCCCTATAATAACGGCACAGACGCGGGGTGGAGCAGTCTGGCAGCTCGTCGGGCTCATAACCCGAAGGTCACAGGTTCAAATCCTGTCCCCGCAACCAATTTTAAAACCGTCGATACGTGCAAGCGTGTCGGCGGTTTTTTCTTGTTGGCTGCGCATTTCGGTGCCCGTTCGATTCCCCTCAATCTTTATACAAGCAGGCGTGACAATGACGGCGCCGCGCGGTCTATCCCGTACAAGCGATGGGAGGGCAGGGCGATGGCATCACTGGCAGAGATCAACGAATTTTGGGGCTGGACGGGTTTGCACGCCGTCGAAGTGCTGGGCGAGAACGATTTCGGCAACCTGATGCTGCGAGGCGCCGATGGTGGCTACTGGTGGCTGTGCCCGCAGGAACTGTGTTGCCAGCGGGTGGCGCCGCACCGCGCCGCGCTGCGGCAACTGTCATACAACCAGCAATTTTTGCAGCACTGGTATGCGCCCGAACTGACGGCGACGGCGCGCGCCGCGCTCGGTCCGCTGGCGGCCGGTCGCAAATACTGCATGACGGTGCCGAGCGCGCAGGGCGGTGCGGCCGACGCGGCCAACCTGGCGACGGCGCCGTGGTCGCTGCTGCTGCGTTGTTGCGGGGAGGTCGCTGAAGCGTTCGACGACGCGTTGTAGTTCAGGCGGCCGGTGCCAGGCTGGCCCACAACAGCGCCGCTGCCATCGTGCGGTGCGGCGCCCAGCGTGCCAGCAGCGCTTCGGTGCGCGCCAGGTCGGGTTTGCTGTCTTCGGCCAGCAGGCGTTGCAGGGCAGTACGGATGGCGACGTCGCCGTGCAGCGAGCAGTCGGCATAGCCAAAGCCGCGCAGCAGGGCGTAATTGACGGTCCACGGGCCGATACCCTTGATCGCCAGCAGGGCAGCGCTGGTGCTGGCGAGGTCGGCGTTCCGGTCGAGCGACAGCGTGCCATCGTCGACCAGGCGCGCCAGCCGCAGAAGCGTGTCGGCCTTCGCGCGCGAGAATTTTTGGCGCAGCAGCGCATCGATGTCGATACACGCCACCTCGCGCGCTTCCGGATAGCACCACAAGCGGTTGCTGTGGCGCACGCCCGCCTGCACAATCAGGCTGCGGCGCAGGGCAATGGCGAAGCCGAGATGGATTTGCTGGCCGATGATGGCCCAGGTCAGCGCCTCGAACACGCTGGCCGACTGCACCACCCGCAGCGCACTGTGGCGGCGTGCCAGCGGCGCCAGCAGGGGATCAGCGCGGGCCACTGCCAGGAACGGCGCCGGGTCGATGCGCAGGCCCAGCACATTGTGCAGGGCATCCTGCGCCATCGTCGCCGCAGCCGGCGTGATGGCTGCATCGGCGACGATCTGGCAGTGCGCGTGTGACGGCGTCAAGGCGATGTCGAGCAGCAGCGGTACGCCGTCGAGCAGCACCGCCTTGCGCAGCCGTTGTTCGCTGACTTGTCCGCTGACCTGTTCGCTGACCTGCTCGCTGACGGCTTCGACGTCGCGGCTGTGAAACGCCAGCACCGGACCGACGTCGTAGCCGGCCGGCAGCGGCAGCACCAGTTCCATGGTGGTGCTCATGTGGTGCTCATGTGGTGCTCATGGGCTGCTCATGGGCTGCTCATGTGCTACTCACGCGCGCACGCAGGCGGCGCTCGAAGCGTCGGCGCCGGCCTGGTTGAGCGCGGCCGCATGGTTGAGCTGCTGCGAGGCCGGCACGCCGTTTTTGACGGCCGTCATTTCAGCGAGGATGGAGATGGCGATTTCGGCCGGCGTCTTGCTGCCGATGTACAGACCAACCGGACCATGCAGGCGGGCCAGCTGGGCGTCGCTGACATCGAACAGTTTTAAACGCTCGCGCCGGCTGGCGTTGTTGGCGCGCGAGCCGATCGCGCCGACATAGAAGGCGTCCGATTTGAGCGCTTCCATCAGCGCCAGGTCGTCGAGCTTGGGGTCGTGGGTCAGGGCGAGCACGGCGCTGCGGTGGTCGAGTGAGGATTCGAGCACCAGGTCGTCGGGCATCATGTGCACCACGCGCACGCCGGCCACTTGCCAGCCGACACGGTATTCCTCGCGCGGGTCGCACACGGTGACGTGGTAATCCATGGCGGTGGCAACCTGAGCGACGAAGCGCGACAGCTGGCCGGCGCCGATAATGAACAGGCGCCAGCGGGGGCCGTGCACGCTGGTTAGCGCGGCCTCGTCCAGTTGCAGGACGACGCCGGGCGGGCACGGCGAGAGCGTCACGGCGCCGCTGTGCAAGTCGAGGCGGCGCGCCACCAGCTCGTGGCGGTCGAGCCGCTCGAGCAGTTCGGCGACGCCGCTGGCGACCCCGAGCGGCTCGATGGCCAGTTCGATGGTGCCGCCGCAGGGCAGGCCGAAGCGGTGCGCTTCGTCGGCGCTGATGCCGTAGCTGACCACTTCCGGCAGCGTGCGGGTGATGCCGACCCGGCGCACTTCGGCGATCAGGTCATCCTCGATGCAGCCGCCCGACACCGAGCCGACCACCTGGCCGGTTTCGCAGATGGCCAGCAGCGCGCCGATCGGCCGCGGGCTCGAGCCCCAGGTTTTAACCACGGTGACGAGCTGGCAGCGCAAGCCGGCGGCAATCCAGCCGGCCGCGGTTTTTAATACTTCAAGATCAATACTGTCCATGGGATCGCATATACTGGGGTTGACAGCCACGCACGCAACGGGATGAGCGAATGAAGAGCGACCATGATACAAAAAAAGCCGACGCGACGCCGAAGTTCGGCCGCCTGCTCATTGTGCTGGTGGCGGCGGTGGCGTTTTGCGGTCTGCTCACTTACGTGATGGGCACGCTGTTTCCCGACTTTTGACATGAACGGGGCCGGATCATTCGACCCGGCCCCGTTATTCTTGGACGGCGCAATGCTCAAGGCATCAGGGTCTTTTTGGTCGACTGCTTCGACTTGATTTCCGCCGTGGTTTTTTCCATCGCCGCCACCCGCGCCGGTGTGGCCGGGTGGTTGGCGACAAAGCCGTTGAGCACCGTCGCCGGATAGTTTGCCGCCAGCCGCTTCCAGAACGGCGCGGCGCCATCGATGTCGTAGCCGGCGCGCGCCGTCAGGTACAGCGCCAGACGGTCGGCGGCGATATCGGTGTCGGCGCTCATGGCCTTGATGCCGCCGCTGCCGATCAGCATGGAGGTATCCGGTTCTACCTTGACGAGGTTGTCGATGATGCCACCCACCGTGCCAGCGTAGCGCTGCGAAGCCGGGTGACCCAGCAGGCTGTGCGCCATGCCGGTGGCCAGCAGGTAGGCCAGTTCATCGTCGCTGCGCACGAACGCCAGCATGCCGCGGGTGACCATCACGCGGCTGCCGTCGTTGTAGGCATTGACATTGTCGGCGTTGCCCAGTTCGATGCCGAAGCCGCAGGCGCGGGTGACCGGGACCGTGATCGAGCGTTTGTCGCCATCGCGTTCGATGCCGATCGGCAGCGACGTAGTGGCCGTCAGCAGGGGGCCGAATACGCCACCGGCAGTGGAGGGGGCATTCGCGCCGGTCGGCAGCTTTTTGCCGCCTGCCGTCAACAGGCGGTCGCCGCGTTGCAGGCCAGCCTGGGCGGCGCCGCTGCCGGCCAGCACACCCGTTACCTGCAAGTGCTCGCCCATGCCAAAAGCGACGTGGGCCGCTTCGTTGTAGTCGCCCGGGTACGAGTAACGGTTCTTGGCAGTAAAGCCGAGCAGATTTCTGGCTTGCGCCTTGCACAGGTCGACGTTGTTGATCAGCAGCGGCGCGGCCACCCGGTACAGGCGGTCGAGCTGGCTGGCCATGCGGTTGAGCAGTTCGGCGTCCTGCGCCATTTGCGGCGTCAGCGCTGGCGCTGGCGTTTCTCCGGCCGTGGCGGTGGGACGCTCGGTTGCTGCCTGCGGGCGCACGGGCGGGGTGCTACAGGCGCCCAGCAACAGGGAAAAGCTGATCGTTGAAAGTGTGGCAAGGGCATATGACATGGTTGCGCCGCGGCGCAAGGCGTGGATATGCTGCATCGAAATTCTCCTGTTTTTATTGTTTGCCGGTGCTGCCGAAGCCGCCAGCACCGCGCTCGCTGTGCTGGCCAGCGTCGAACTCGTCAACGACCTCGAATGCCACCTGCATTACCGGCACGATGATCAACTGCGCCAGTCGTTCCATCGGCTGCAGGGTGAATGCCTGCTGGCCACGGTTCCAGGTCGAAATCATCAGCTGACCCTGGTAATCGGAATCAATCAAGCCTACCAGATTCCCCAAAACGATGCCGTTCTTGTGACCCATGCCTGAGCGCGGCAAGATCATTGCGCAATAGCCGGGATCGGCGACATGAATGGCCAGGCCGGTGGGGATCAAAACGGTCGCGCCCGCTTCGATGACGATGGCATCATCGATGCAGGCGCGCAGGTCGAGACCGGCGCTGCCAGCGGTGGCATAGGCTGGCAACAGGGCGTTCATGCGCGGGTCAAGGATCTTGAGCTGCAGAGTTTTCATGCGTGTTTCATTTCTATAGTTGTTTATCGGTGCGGGGTGCCCGGTGCGCCCAGGCGGGCAGCGATGTCGCCGATCAGCTGGCGCGCCAGGGTCAGCTTGCCGGCCCGCGGCAGCACCGTGTGGCCGGCGGCATCGAACACGATGACCGTGTTGTGATCGTCGCCGAAGGTCTGTGGTCCGATATTGCCCACGAGCAAAGGAATGCCTTTTCGCAGGCGCTTGGCGGCGCCGTAGTCGATCAGGTTTTCCGATTCGGCTGCAAAGCCGACGCAGTAAGGCCAGCCCTCCGGGTTGCTGGCGGCCGCCTGCGCCACGGCGGCGAGGATGTCGGGATTTTCGGCAAAGGTCAGCTGCGGCGCGCCGCTGGCGGTTTTTTTCATTTTATGGGGGCTGGCATTGCTCACCCGCCAGTCGGCAACCGCCGCCACCCCGATGAACAGGTGCTGGCCCGCCAACTGCCCCATGACGGCGTCGTGCATCTGCCGGGCGCTCAGGACGTCGATGCGGCGCACGCCCTGCGGCGCTGCCAGCGCGGTCGGTCCAGACACCAGCACCACCTCGGCGCCCGCTTCACGCGCCGCGCGTGCCACCGCATAGCCCATTTTGCCAGACGACAGATTGGTGATGCCGCGCACCGGATCGATGGCTTCGAAGGTGGGGCCGGCGGTGATCAGCACGCGCCGCCCGGCCAGTACCTTCGGCTGGAAGGCGGCCACCAGTTCGACCAGTAATTGGTCCGCCTCGAGCATGCGGCCGTAGCCCGTTTCGCCGCAGGCCTGGGCGCCGGCGGCGGGGCCGAACAGGGTGATGCCGTCAGCGCCCAACCGGGCGACGTTGCGCACGGTGGCGGGGTTTTCCCACATTTCGACGTTCATCGCCGGGGCGATGAACAGCGGCAGGCGGCGCGGGCGCGCCACGCACAGCGTCGAGAGCAGGTCGTCACACGCGCCGTGCGCCAGTTTGCGGATAAAGTCGGTCGAGCACGGCGCGATCAGGATCGCATCGGCGTCGCGCGTGAGGTCGATATGGGCCATGTTGTTGGCCACCCGCGCGTCCCATTGATCGGTATAAACGGTATGGCCAGACAGGGCCTGCATGGTGACGGCGCCGATAAAATGGCTGGCCGCTTCGGTCATCACCACCTGCACGCTGGCGCCCTGTTTGACCAGGGCGCGGCACAGTTCGGCTGCCTTGTAGCAGGCGACGCCGCCAGTCAGACCGAGGACGATTTTTTTGCCTGCTAAATCCATGCTGCTCTCTCCTTGGCTTGATTCCTAATTGCGATTGACGCGACGCAGCTCGTCGTAGACGAACAGCATCACGCCAATGCTGATGGCGCTGTCGGCGATATTAAAGGCGGGGAAGTGACCGACGCCAGCGAGGTGGAAATCGAGAAAATCGATGACGTGGCCGTAGACCAGGCGGTCGATGACGTTGCCGATGGCACCACCCATGACCAGCGCCAGCGCCCAGCAGAACAGGCGCTGGCCAGCGTGCTTGCGCAGCATGTAGATGATGAAGCCGACTGCGATGACGCCGATGGCGGTGAAAAAGTAGCGCTGCCAGCCACTCTCGTTGGACAGAAAATTGAAAGCAGCGCCGCGGTTATACGCCAGCACCAGGTTGAAAAAGCCGGTGACCGCTTTCTCCTGGCCCAGCACAAACATCTTGGTGATGGCAATTTTCGACAGCTGGTCGAACAGGATGACGATGGCGGCGATGCCGAGCCACGGCATCAGCGAGCCGCGGTGTTTGGAGGTCGAAAACGTGCTGGTTTTTTTAGTGGCCATGGGCGGTAAAGTGAAGGGTGGCTCGGTGGTCTGGGTAAAATATGCTCTGCTTGATCAGGCGAAACGACGGGTTTCGCCGGCGCCGAACAGGTTGCCGTAACAGCGCTCGCACAGACCCGGATGATCGGCATGGTGGCCGACGTCAGGGCGGTAGTGCCAGCAGCGTTCGCACTTCGGCGCGGTCGACGCGCTGACCACGATCGCCTGTTCTTCAACGCTGGCGACCTGTTCGACACGTGCCTGCGAGGTGATGAAGACAAAGCGCAAGTCATCTTCGAGGCTGGCCAGCAGATGGTAGGTGTCGGGCGCTGCCTTGATGGTCAGCTCGGCCTGCAGTGACGAACCGATGGCGCCTTGCCCGCGCAGTTCTTCGAGCTCCTTGGTGACATCGGCGCGCACGGCGCGCAGCTGCGTGTACTTGGCCAGCAGGGCGGCGGCGTCGTCCAGTTGCGGCAGTTCCCAGTAGGTCTGCGTAAAAATGGTGTCGTCGCTGGCGGCGTAGGCGGCCGGCGTGGCAAACGCCTGCCATGCTTCTTCGACGGTAAAGGTGAGGGTGGGCGCCATCACCCGCAGCAGGCTCTGGGCGATATGCCACAGCGCCGTTTGCGCCGAGCGGCGTGCCGGCGAATCGACGGCGGTGGTGTAGAGCCGGTCCTTGAGGATGTCGAGATAAAAGCCACCCAGGTCTTCCGAGCAGTAGTTTTGCAGGCGCGCGATCACCGGATGGAATTCGTAGCGCTCGTAGTGGGCCAGGATGTCGGTTTGCAGCGCCGCCATCGAGGCGATCGCGTAACGGTCGATTTCGAGCAGCTCGGCGGTCGGCACGGCGTGCGTGAGCGGATCGAAGTCCGAGGTATTGGCCAGCAAAAAGCGCACCGTGTTGCGCAGGCGGCGATACGATTCGGTGACCCGCTTGAGAATCTCGTCGGAGATCGACAGTTCGCCGCTGTAGTCGGTCGAGGCGACCCACAGGCGCAGGATGTCGGCGCCGAGGGTATCGGAGATTTTTTGCGGCGCCAGCGTGTTGCCCAGCGACTTGGACATTTTCTTGCCTTCGGCGTCGACCGTGAAGCCGTGCGTGAGCAGCGCTTTATAGGGCGGCACGCCATTGAGCATGGACGAAGTGAGCAGCGACGAGTGGAACCAGCCGCGGTGCTGGTCCGAGCCTTCCAGGTACAGGTCGGCCGGGAACGCCAGCTCGTTCTTGTGTGAGCCGCGCAGCACGGTCTGGTGGGTGGCACCAGAGTCGAACCAGACGTCGAGGGTGTCCTTGTTCTTGACGTACATGGCGGCGTCGTCGGCGCTGAGCAGATCGGCCGGTTGCAGCGTCTGCCAGGCATCGATGCCCTGTTGTTCGAACAGCTGGGCGATGCGCTCGATCAGCGCAGGCGTGTCCGGGTGCAGCTGGCCGCTTTCCTTGTGCAGGAAGAAGGCCATCGGCACGCCCCACTGGCGCTGGCGCGACAGGGTCCAGTCGGGACGGTTGGCGATCATGCCATGCAGGCGCGCCTGGCCCCAATCGGGGAAGAACTTGGTATTTTCGATGCCGGCCAGCGCGGTCTCGCGCAGGGTGGCACCGCCATCTTTTGGCGTCACATCCATGCCGGCGAACCACTGCGAGGTGGCGCGGTAGATGATCGGGGTTTTATGGCGCCAGCAGTGCATGTAGCTGTGATCGAACATTTTCACTTCGAACAGGGCGCCGGCGGCGGTCAAGGCCGCGCAGATCGGCTTCGAGGCTTCCCAGATGGTCATGCCGGCAAACAGCGGCAGGGTCGCCGCAAAGCGGCCGTCGCCCATCACCGGGGTGAGGATGGCGTCATCCTGCATGCCGTGTTCTTTGCACGAAATAAAGTCTTCGAGGCCGTAGGCAGGCGCCGAGTGGACCACGCCGGTGCCGCTCTCGGTGGTGACGTAATCGGCCAGGTACATGGGAGAGAGGCGGTCGTAAAACGGATCGGCCTGGTACAACGGGTGATGAAAACTGATGCCGGCGAGTGCTGCGCCGAGGCAGGTGGCGAGCACGGCGCCTTCCAGCTTGTAACGCGCCAGGCATGCTTCGACCAGCTCGGCCGCCAGGATCAGCAGCAGCGGCTTGCCGTCGCGCACGGTTTGCACCAGCGCATAAGTCACTTCGGCGTTGGCGTTGAGGGCCTGGTTCGACGGGATGGTCCATGGCGTGGTGGTCCAGATGACGACAAAGCCGTCACCCGGCGGCAGCGCCGGCAGGCCGAAGGCCCCCGCCAGCTGTTCCGGCTGGGCGAACGGGAAGCCGACATCGATGGCGGGGTCGCGCTTGTCCTGGTATTCCACTTCCGCTTCGGCCAGCGCCGAGCCGCAATCGAAGCACCAGTTGACGGGCTTTAAGCCGCGGTAGACATAGCCCTTGTCGAGCAAGGTGCCGAGTGCGCGCAGTTCGTCGGCTTCGTTTCCGAAGGCCATGGTCATGTAGGGGTTGTCCCATTCGCCCAGCACGCCCAGGCGGATGAAGCCGGCGCGCTGGCGGTCGATCTGTTCGTAGGCGTAGGCGCGCGCTTTGGTCAATACGTCGGCGGTCGGCAGATTTTTGCCATACAGTTTTTCGATCTGGATTTCGATCGGCATGCCGTGGCAATCCCAGCCCGGTACATACGGGGCATCGAAACCGCCCAGCGTGCGCGCCTTGACGATCATGTCTTTCAAGATCTTGTTGACGGCGTGGCCCAGGTGGATATCGCCATTCGCGTACGGCGGGCCGTCGTGCAGGATAAATTTCGGGCGGCCGGCGCTGGCCTTGCGCACGCGCTCGTACAGTTTCTTGTCCTGCCACTGCTGCACCCAGCCCGGCTCGCGCTTGGCGAGGTCGCCGCGCATGGGGAAGGCGGTGTCGGTCATATTGACCGGGTATTTGCTTTCCGGCTTTTTGGCGGCCTTGGGCGCTTTTTGATCGACAGGTTTGTTATCGGACATGATTTTTCTTTACATTAGAAACTGGTGGACGTTGCCGCATATTCATCCCGCTGTGCGTGGCTGCTGCGGCGCGCACCGGGTGATCGTCGTTCAGGACGGCGTCAAATTCGGTCGGTGGCAGTAATGGCGGTGGCGCTTGCGCCGGCCAGGTCGGCGAACCAGTCGCGCGCGCGCATGGCGTCGCCGTTGATGGCGGCGGTCAGGCTCGCCAGGTCGGTGTATTTTGCTTCGTCACGGATTTTTTCGAGGAACTCGACTTGCACCAGTTTGCCGTAGCAGTCGCCCGTGAAGTCGAACAGGTGCACTTCCAGCAGCACGCGGCCGGAATCGTCGACGGTCGGGCGCACGCCCAGGCTGGCCACTGCCGGCAGGGCAGTCGGGCCCAGACCGTGCACGCGCACGATAAAAATACCGGACAGGGCAGCGCGGTGGGCGACCCGCAGGTTGAGCGTCGGAAAGCCGAGGGTGCGACCGAGTTTCTGGCCGTGGATGACGTGGCCAGAGATGGCGTAATCGTGCCCCAGCAGCTGCTTGGCGTGCGGAAAATCGCCGGCAGCCAGCGCTTCGCGCACGGCCGACGAAGAAATACGGCGCTCGCCATGGGTGACGGTGGGCAGTGTTTCAACCTGGAAGCCGTGCCGCTGTCCCGCTTGCTTGAGCATGGCAACGGTGCCGGCGCGGCGGGCGCCATAACAGAAATCGTCGCCGACCATCAACCAGCGCACGTGCAAGCCTTCGACCAGTACGCGCGTAGTAAATTCTTCGGGCGACATGGCGGCAAACTGGGCGTTGAAATGCTCGACGATGACGCGGTCGATGCCGGCGCCTGCCAACGAGCCCAGCTTGTCACGCAGATTGGCGATGCGACTGGGCGCGCGCGCCATGTCACCGGCGCGGGCAGCGAAAAACTCGCGTGGGTGCGGCTCGAACGTCATCACGGCCGCTTCCACGCCGAGGCGGCTGGCGGCATCGCGCACGCGCGCCAGCAGGGCCTGGTGGCCGCGATGGACGCCGTCGAAATTGCCGATCGTCAGGGCGCAGGGCGCGCGCGCGCGATCATTGGGTAGTCCCCGGAATACCTTCATGTGATATCTGCTGCCTATTGCTGCAAGCTAAATAGTGAATTATACGGTCAAGTTGCGGCTTTCACACCCCATCCTGCCTTTGGGGCCGTTTGACAACGCCAGCGCGGCGATGAAATGACGCCGAAAAAAAAGCGCTGCCAACGGCAGCGCTCTTGATTGAGCCAGTCAATCCGGCTGCAATCAACCCATCGGGTGATTGATGGCCATGATCCAGTAGCGCGCCAGATCGGCAGTGCCGTCGGTGCCGCCCACGCCTTTGAGCGTGGTGAGTGCCTGCGCCTTCTTGCCGGCCACCGCCTGCGCTTCACCGAGGTGCAGCTTGGCATCTTCAGGATTGCGCAGACCGCCTGCCTTGATGGCGTCCTGCATCATCTGCAAGCCCTTGTCCGCCTGACCCGCTTGCACCAGGCCATAGCCCATCGCCAGCAGGCCATCCTGGTCCTTGGCCTTGATCAGCGCTGCTTCGTCGACTGCCTGGGTCTTGCGGTCTTCCGCCAGATTTTTTTCTGCCAGATCTTTCAGGCGCTGGTGACGGGGCGCTTCGGCGCCGACGCCGAGAATGCCAGCCTTGTAACCCTTGTCCAGCACTTTCAAGGCTTCAGCCGGCGCTTTTGCCTGCAGCACCAGTTGGGCCATCTCGACAAATTCGCTGGGCTTTTTCAGCAGGTTGTTGGCCAGCTTGAGGCGGTAGATATCGACCGTCAGGCGGTTTGAGTAGCCGGGCTTGGTGACCACGCGGTTGAGCAGGTCAGTCCAGTACGACACTTTTGGATACGATGCCGCCAGTTTTTCAATGGTACCAACGTAGCCAGCCTTGTCGCCTTTTTTCAGCTGGATATTCGCCAGCAGGCCCAGCTGGTCTTCGTTGAGCTTGCCGCCTTTTTCGATATTCCGCAGTTCCTGCTCAGCCTGTGCCAGGTTGCCGGAGACATAGTAATTTTGGATCAACAGCTGGCGCAACGCCGGGTTGTCGTGGTCCTTGAGCTGACGGTTGATGGCAGCGTTGGCCTTCGGGTAATCCTTGGCGCGGATGTACAAGCCAACCAGACCTTCCGAGAATTTGTCCTTTTCACCAGTCGACAGTTTGCCCGAGGCGATCAAGGTTTCAAACGACTTGGCGGCCGCTTCATTGTCGCCGGCAGCCGATGCCGCCGCCGCGCGCACGCGCTCGATCAGGTAGCTCTCGTTGGCGGTCTTGTTGCCGACATTGTCGGCGTCGCGCAATTTGGCAAGCGCTTCACGGTTCTTGCCCTGTTTCATCAAGGCCTGGGCGGCCTGCAGGGGATTGCCTACTTCAGGACGCAAGGTTTCTGCGGCCATGGCGGTCGACAGGCCGATGACAGGGGTAGCGGCCGTAAAGCCGAGAGCGGCCATCACGAGGCCGAGGTGCGCGAGACGGAATGTTGGCATTGTGTGGAATTCTTTCTTCAAAATGAGAAACGGCAGGGGATACCTGCCGTGTTCGTTCTACAAATTACGATTACTGAAACTGCTCGTTGCCGACCATGCCGATCTTGGTCACGCCGAGACGCTGGGCCGAAGCCATCACGCCTGCAACGTACTTGTATTCGACCAGCTTGTTCGGACGCAGGTGCACTTCCGGCTGATCGGCCTGGGCTGCCACGCTGGCCAACTTCGCTTCCAGCGCTGCACGGTCAGGCACAGCCACGTTGTCCCACAAAATCGTACCGTCGAAGTCGACGTCGATGGTGACGACGACAGGTTCGGTGGTCGGTGGCGGTGGATTGCCAACCGGCATATTCAGATTGACCGAATGGTTCTGTTTCGGAATCGTGATAATCAACATGATAATCAAGACCAACATAACGTCGATCAAGGGTGTCATGTTCATTTCCATCATTGGTTCCGGATCAGCGTTTGCGCTGCCGGAACCTGAACCGACGTTCATACTCATGGTGTGTCCTTTAGAAATGTCGGGGTCCCGCAGCGCCTGCTTGTGCAAGACGCTGCGGGAGGGGATTAGCCCTTGTCAGGCGGTTCGGTAATAAAACCGACCTTCTGGACCCCAGCACGTTGTGCCGTGTAAATCACCTTGCCGATGAACTCGTACTTGGTTTCCTGGTCACCACGTACATGGACTTCTGGCTGTGGCAATTTGACGGATTCCTTCTTCAGGAACTCGAACAATTCATCCGTGTTCGCCAGTTTCTTTTGGTTCCAGTACATATCGCCGTCTTTGTTGACCACGATATTGACGTCTTCCGGCTTGGTCTTGGCAGCCTGGTTGGTTTCGGTTGGCAGATTAATTTTCTGCAACTTCAACACGACCGGGCTGGTAATCAGGAAGATGATCAGCAGAACCAACATGATGTCGACTAGCGGCGTCGTGTTGATTTCTGACATGACTGCATCTTCTTCTCCGCTATCGGAGCCGACGCTCATCGACATAATTTATCCAATCTTTTTGGTCGCACCTGCCAGGCGGCCAGCTTCGCTGGTCGACATTGCGCCCGAGATCAACACCGAGTGCACGTCAGCCGAGAACGAACGGACGTCTTCCATGGCGCTCTTGTTACGACGCACCAGCCAGTTGTAACCCAGCACGGCTGGAACGGCGACGAACAGGCCGAAGGCGGTCATGATCAGTGCTTCGCCGACTGGACCTGCGACCTTGTCGATCGAGGCGTTACCGGTCATACCGATGTTGGTCAGCGCGCCGTAAATACCCCAGACGGTACCGAACAGACCGATAAACGGTGCGGTCGAACCGACGGTTGCCAGGAACGACAGGCCATCTTGCAGACGCGATTGCACTTTTTCAACAGCGCGCTGGATCTGCATGGTCACCCAGGTCGACAGGTCGATCTGCTCAAGCAGGGCGCCGTCGTGGTGCTGGGTGGCTTTGGTGCCGGTTTCAGCGATGTAGCGGAAAGGCGAGCCGTCTTTCAGGGCAGCCGAACCAGCAGCGATCGACGACGCTTTCCAGAATTTAGCCTGGGTTTCTTTCGATTGCTTGAAGATTTTCATCTGGTCGAGCAGTTTCGTGATGATGATGTACCACGAACCCATCGACATCAGCGACAGAATGATCAGGGTAGCGCGTGGGACGAAACCACCGGCCCAGACAGCCTGGATACCGAACGGGTTTTCAACTTCTTCTTTGGCACCTGGAGCAACAGCAGCCGGGGCAGCAGCGTCAGCAGCAGGAGCGGCAGCCGGCGCAGCAGCATCGGCAGCGGGAGCGGCAGCTGGGGCTTCAGCAGCTTTTGGCGCATCGGCAAACGCTGGTGCGGACACCAGGGCGCTCGCTGCGGTGAGGGAAAACAGGACAGCCGCCAGAACTGCGGACAAACGGGTATTTTTAAACATGCTTCCTCCAAATATATAAAATAATCAGTTCGCTGAACATAAAGACAACGAAAAATCACAGGTTGGGACGGTTGATTGTCCCGGGTTTATTCCAGCGTCCAGACATATTGCATTTGCATCCATGCCTTCTCAGGCTTGCCGTCGGTGGTGCCCGGCTTGAAGCGGCATTTGCTGATACCCGTCACAGCGGCCTTGTCGAGGTCACGGAAGCCGCTCGATTTCAGGATCTTCGAATCGGCAACACGGCCATCTTCGGCGATCAGGAATTGCAGCGTCACAGTACCGGTCTCTTCGTTACGCAGGGAAGCCTTCGGCCACTCTGGTTTTGCGCACGTATTGAAATCGGCTACTGCGGCAACGCGCGTAGGGTTCGGGTTGGCAGCCGGGGCAGGCGCTGCAGCAGCAGGAGGCGCTTTTTGCAGTTCAGTGGTGGCCGGTTTGGCCGCCGACGAAACGGCGATGGTGCTTTGCGGCGGCGGTGGTTGCTGCACGTTCACCTCGACTGGCGGGATGAATGGCGGCGGCGGCGCCTTCATTTCTGGTGGCGGTGGTGGGGGCGGAATTTCTTTCGGTGGGGGAGGCGCCTTCTCCTCAATGATCTTGGTCTCTACCGCTTCAGCCATCTTGGTGACCATGCGCTTGCCGAGACCGGTAATGATCCCGTAGGCAACCAGCACGTGCAAGAGGATGACAATGGTAATCCCAGTGACATTCTTCCCGGGCTGCTTATCATGCGAAAAATTCATGCCTGCTTTCTCCAATACCAACTCTTTTGTTCCTACTAAACCCACAAAACACGGCGGGACCTGCGACCGCGTCCGGGACATCGGCGAATTATACCTACGAATTCTTTTTTGCACATACATTTTTCATGCTGCAAACGTCTGTTATCTCACAGGGAAAATGATGTTTACCGCCCCCTAATTTACATGCTTCGCTGCGGTGCAGCATTCTTCAATATGCCCAAAAAAAGCGCTGCATTTCACGCATATTTGCACCAAACCAGTGCAAGTTAGGCGAATGTCAATTTTAAGAAACTTTCGCTAACGAAAAACCGTGATCGGCGTACAGACTACGGCCTGCTGGTGGCGATCTTGCCAACTATAGGGGGATTGTGAATGCCGTGTCGTACGTTTGAGTTCGTCTTTACCGCAATGCGGTGGCGACCCAGATAGCATGGGGCGATGGTGGTGACCTGATTTGATTTTTCACTACACGGCAGCCTGCATGGCGTCATTGCACCCGTTCGAGCTCACCTTTATCCGCACAGTGCAGGCCCGGCCGGGACGCCGCGCGCTGGCGGTGGCAGCGCTGTCAGTGACGCTTGCCGGTGCTTGGTGGAGTTTGGTGGTGCTTGGTGGCGCCCGGTGACGCTCACTGGCGCTTACCGTTGTTCCCCCGTGCTCAGTGACGGCTGCGCTTTTCGCGCCGCACTTCCAGGCTGCTGACCAGGTGGCCGTTCGGATCGACCGTCTCCAGGTGCACATCGAATCCCCACAAGCGCGCCACGTGGCGCAGGACCTCTTGCGCCTGCTGGTTAAGGGGACGGCGCTGAAACTGGCTGTGGCGCAGCGTGAGGGCGCGGTCATCGCGCGTGTTCACTTGCCAGACCTGGATGTTGGGCTCGCGGTTGCCCAGGTTGTACTGCTCTGCCAGTTGCTGGCGCACGTAGCGGTAGCCCGCTTCGTCGTGGATGGCGGAGATATGCAGCTTGTCCTTGCGGTCGTCATCGAGCACGGCAAAGAAGTGAAAATCGCGGATCAGCTTGGGCGACAGGTATTGCGCGATAAAACTCTCGTCCTTGAAGTTGCGCATGGCAAAGTCGAGGCTGCTGCGCCAGTCGCTGCCAGCCAGCGCGGGGAACCATTCGCGGTCTTCTGCCGTGGGCGCTTCACAAATGCGGCGGATGTCGCTCATCATGGCAAAGCCCAGCGCGTACGGATTGATGCCGCTGTAATACTGGCTGGTCGCCGATGGCTGGTAGACGACGTTGGTGTGGCTCTGCAAGAACTCCATCATGAAGCCATCGCCGACGATGCCCTCCTTATATAGTTGCTGCAAGATCGTGTAGTGCCAAAAGGTGGCCCAGCCTTCGTTCATCACCTGGGTCTGGCGCTGCGGATAAAAATACTGGGATATCTTGCGGGTGATGCGGACCAGTTCGCGCTGCCAGGGTTCCAGCAGGGGCGCGTATTTTTCGATGAAATATAAAAGGTTTTCTTCCGGTTCAGGGGGGAAGCGGGGCGGCGCCGCATCGGTGGCCTGCTCGTCGCGCCGCGGCACCGTGCGCCACAGGGCGTTCACTTGCGACTGCGCATATTCCTCGCGTTCCTTGAGACGGGCATTTTCCTGCGCCAGCGACAGCTTGGCGGGACGTTTATAGCGGTCGACCCCGTAGTTTTGCAGCGCGTGGCACGAATCGAGCAATTGCTCAACGGCGTCGATGCCGTGGCGCTGCTCGCACTCGGCGATATAGTTTTTGGCAAACACCATGTAGTCGACGATGGCATCGGCATCGGTCCAGGTACGAAACAGGTAATTACCTTTAAAGAAGGAATTATGGCCGTAGGCCGCATGGGCGATCACCAGCGCCTGCATGGTCAGGCTGTTCTCTTCCATCAGGTAGGCGATGCAGGGGTTGGAGTTGATGACGATTTCGTAGGCCAAGCCCATCTGCCCCCGCTTGTAACTTTTTTCCGTCGACAGAAAATGTTTGCCGAATGACCAGTGGTTGTACGACACCGGCATGCCCACCGAGGTGTAGGCATCCATCATTTGCTCGGCGGTGATGATTTCCAGCTGGTTCGGATAGGTGTCGAGGCCGAAGCTGGCCGCCACCCGGCGAATTTCTTCGTGGGCGTGCTCGATCAGGTCGAAGGTCCATTCGGACTGTTCCGGCAGGGCGCGCGGATGTTGGGGATCTCTGGGCATGCTGGCCTCGCTTCGACGTTTACTTTGGCTGCTTCTTGAACAGTTCGCGGAACACCGGGTAGATGTCGGCCGGCGTAACGATTTTCTGCATGGCGAAGTTGCTGTGATGGTCGCCCACTTCGGCATACTGTTCCCACAAATTTTGCTGCGGGCCATCGGTGATTTCGACATAGGTGTAGTACTGCACGCGCGGCATGATGGCGTTGATCAGCAGCTGTTTGCACAGCACCGAGTCATTGTCCCAGTTGTCACCGTCGGATGCCTGCGCCACGTAACTGTTCCAGTCGCCGCTGCCGTAGCGCTCGTTGATGATTTTTTGCAACAGGTGCAAGGCTGATGACACCACCGTGCCGCCCGATTCACGCGAGTGGAAAAATTCGTTTTCATCGACCTCGGCGGCAGCAGTGTGATGGCGGATGAAGACCACTTCGATCTTGTCGTACGCGCGCTTGAGAAACAGGTAGAGCAGAATGAAGAAGCGCTTGGCGGTGTCCTTGCGGCCTTCGTCCATGGAGCCGGAAACATCCATGATGCAAAACATGACAGCCTGGGTCGATGGCTTGGGCACCTTGATGCGGTTGCTGTAGCGCAGGTCGAAGGGATCGATGAAGGGAATCGCCAGCAGCCGCGTATGCAGGTGATGCACCAGTTTTTTCAGCTGCAGCACTTCGGGGTCGTCGAGGGGCACGCCGTCTTCGAGCAGGCGCGCCAGCGCATGTTCCACTTCCGTCAACTGTTTGCGCGACTTGCCACCGACGGCGATGCGGCGGCCCAAGGCGCCGCGCAGCGAGCGCAGCACGTGGATATTCGACGGCGTGCCCGAGATGTTGTAGCCAGCGCGCTGGTTCCTGAATTCCGGTGTCTGCGCCAGCTGGGTCTTGATCATATTGGGCAGCTCAAGATCTTCGAAGAAATAATTCATGAATTCTTCGCGCGACAGTTCGAAAATAAAATCATCTTCGTTGGGCTGTTCACTGTTGCCGGCCTTGCCGCGGCCGTTGCCGCCGCCGCTGCGGGGACGGTTGAACTGGTCGCCCTTTTGATACTCTTTATTGCCGGGATTGACGGTTTCCCACACGCCGCCATGGGCATGGCCAAAACTCGGTTCGTTGACGTCCTTGACGGGAATGGCGACCTTTTCGCCGTTTTCGATGTCGGTAATCGAGCGACCCTTGATGGCGCGCCCCACCGCGTCCTTGATCTGGCTCTTGTAGCGGCGCAGGAAGCGCTCGCGGTTGATCGCAGACTTGTTCTTACCCTGCAAGCGTCGGTCGATGAGATAAGTCAAGGTGCCTCCTGCTCAATGTCGCGGCGGAGCCGGCAGCACCACCGCCATGGCGGCGCTGCCGACAGCCCTATCTTAAACCTTTGCGGTCAAGACGACTTCCGCACACGCAGATACCACTCGCACAGCAAGCGCACCTGCTTGGCCGTATAGCCTTTATCGACCATGCGGGCGACGAAATCCGCATGCTTGTTGGCATCCTCGGCCGATGCCTTGGCGTTAAACGAAATCACCGGCAGCAGTTCCTCGGTATTCGAAAACATTTTTTTCTCGATCACCGTGCGGAATTTTTCGTAGCTGGTCCAGGCCGGATTTTTGCCGCCATTGGTGGCGCGCGCACGCAGGCCGAAGTTGACGATCTCGTTGCGGAAGTCTTTGGGATTCGAAATGCCAGCCGGCTTCTCGATTTTCTCCAGCTCGCTGTTGAGCGAATCGCGGTCGAACGATTCGCCCGTATCGGGATCGCGGAACTCCTGGTCCTGGATCCAGAAATCGGCAAAGGTGACGTAGCGGTCGAAAATATTCTGGCCATACTCGGAATAGCTTTCCAGGTACGCCGTCTGGATTTCCTTGCCAATAAAATCGACGTAGCGGTGCGCCAGGTGTTCCTTGATATACGACAGGTAGCGCTGTTCGGTCTCGGGCGCAAACTGCTCGCGCTCGATCTGCTGCTCCAGTACATACAGCAGGTGGACGGGGTTGGCCGCCACTTCGGTGTTATCGAAGTTAAACACCTTCGACAGGATCTTGAAGGCGAAGCGGGTCGACAGGCCATTCATGCCTTCGTCGACGCCGGCGTAGTCGACATACTCGTGCATCGACTTCGCCTTGGGATCGGTGTCCTTCAGATTTTCGCCATCGTAGACCAGCATCTTGGAAAAAATGCTGGAATTTTCCGGGTCTTTCAAGCGCGACAAAATGGCGAACTGCGCCATCATCTTCATGGTGCCCGGCGCGCACGGTGCATCGACCAGCGACGAATTGCGGATCAGCTTGTCGTAAATCTGGATTTCGTCCGATACCCGCAGGCAATACGGCACCTTGACGATGTAAATACGGTCGAGGAAAGCCTCGTTGTTACGGTTGTTGCGGAAGGTTTTCCATTCCGATTCGTTCGAGTGGGCCAGCACGATGCCATCGAAAGGGATGGCGCCGAACCCTTCGGTGCCCTTGTAATTGCCTTCCTGCGTGGCGGTCAGCAGCGGATGGAGCACCTTGATGGGCGCCTTGAACATTTCGACGAATTCCATCAAGCCCTGGTTACCCAGGCACAGGCCGCCAGAATAGCTGTAGGCGTCGGGATCGTCCTGGGCGTAGTCTTCCAGTTTACGGATGTCGACCTTGCCCACCAGCGAGGAAATATCCTGGTTGTTCTCGTCGCCCGGTTCTGTCTTGGAAATGGCGATCTGCTTGAGGATCGATGGGTAGCGCTTGACCACCCGGAACTTGTTGATGTCGCCATTGAACTCGTGCAGGCGCTTGACTGCCCACGGGCTGGGGATGGTGCGCAGGTAACGGCGCGGGATGCCGTAATCTTCCTCCAGCAGGGTGCCGTCCTCGTCCTCGTTGAACAGGCCCAGCGGCGACTCGTTGACGGGCGAGCCCTTCAGGCAATAGAAGGGCACCTGTTCCATCAGCGACTTGAGTTTTTCGGCAATCGACGATTTGCCGCCGCCGACCGGACCGAGCAGATACAGAATTTGCTTGCGCTCTTCCAGCCCCTGGGCGGCGTGGCGGAAGTAGGACACCACCTGCTCGATGACTTCTTCGGTACCGTAGAAGTCCTTGAAAGCGGGATACAGCTTGATCACCTTGTTGGCGAAAATGCGCGACAGGCGGGTGTCGGTGCGGGTGTCGACCAGCCGCGGTTCGCCAATGGCGGCAAGCATGCGTTCGGGGGCGCTGGCGTACGTTAAGGGATCCTTTTTGCACAAGGCCAGATACTCGGAAAGTGAAAACTCTTCTTCCTTGGTACGCTCGTAGCGAGCGGCGTATTTGTCAAAAATCGTCATTTGAGGTCCTTTTAAAGTGCGTGCTGACTCCCTGATGCTGGCAAAAAAACTTGCCCAGGCCCGACCACTGGCGTCTCTCCTTTTTTGCCGGCAGAAGATTTCGTGAAGTGAATTTTCCGAAACAAAATCTGCTGCCGACGATGTTATTTTTTGACCGAAATGCCGGTGATGTTTGCGCGTTTTGACAACGTCTTCTTACGCCTATGAAATTTATTATGTGCCTAATGGAAGCGGATGTCAAAACAATGTCGTGCGACTGTTTGCAAGCGACTTAAGTCATTGATTTATAATATTAAAATCGTGTTTCTGAGGCATTTTCCAAGGGGCATTTTAGAACGATTTACAATTTAATTGGCGGCCCGCTTGGGCGCTCGATTCGCGCTCGATTCGCGCCCGATTCGCCCGTGATCGCGCGGCGATTGCGGCTGGAAAAGCTTGGCCTGCAAGCGTTGCCGATTGCCCGCCAGAACGCTAATACCCGCGTGTGCGACACACATATGCATGCACGCAATTTGGTGGTGGCCTGACCGCCAGCGCCGCTTGCGCTACACTGGACCATCCTGCGTTTTTACGATGCCTTCTCGAGAGATCTGCCATGTCCCACCCCCAGCTGAACACCGTGTTGCGCCAGATGCCCAAGGCAGAATTGCACATACACATCGAAGGGTCACTGGAACCCGAGCTGATCTTTGAGATGGCTCAACGAAACGGGGTTGCTCTGGCCTATGGCTCGGTCGAGGCCCTGCGCGCAGCCTATGCCTTCGACAATCTGCAATCGTTTTTGGATATTTATTACGCCGGTGCCAGCGTATTGCTGACCGAGCAGGATTTTTACGACATGACGGCGGCCTATCTGCGCCGTGCCGCTGCCGACAATGTGCGCCATGCCGAGCTGTTTTTCGACCCGCAAACCCACACCGCGCGCGGCGTGCCGTTCGCCACCGCCATCGACGGCATCTGGCGCGCCTGCCAGGATGGCCCCATCAGTGCCACCATCATCATGTGCTTCCTGCGTCACCTGAGCGAGGACGAAGCCATCGCCACCCTCGAGCAGGCGCTGCCGCACCGCCACCAGATCATCGGCGTCGGCCTCGATTCGTCCGAACTGGGTCACCCGCCGGAAAAATTCGGCCGCGTGTTCGCCCGCTGCCGCGAACTGGGCCTGCACCTGGTCGCCCACGCCGGCGAAGAGGGGCCGCCGGCCTACATCGAGACGGCGCTCGACCTGTTACAGGTCGAGCGCATCGATCATGGCGTGCGCTGCCTCGACAGCGCGGACTTGACGGCGCGCCTGGCGCGCGAGCAGATCGCCCTGACCGTCTGTCCCTTGTCCAACATCAAACTGCGGGTGTTCGATCACATGGGCCAGCACAATCTGCTCGAACTGCTCGACGCCGGCCTGGCCGCCACTGTCAATTCGGACGATCCGGCCTATTTTGGCGGCTACCTGAACGACAATTTCGTGGCGGCCTTCGATGCTTTGCCGCTGGGCCTGTCGCATGCGCATCGGCTGGCGCGCAATAGTTTTGTGGCCGCGTTTTTGCCAGAGGATGCCAAACAGGCGCATCTGGCTGAACTCGACGCCTATTTTGCGGCGCTGTGATGCCCGCCCAGCCTTTATTGCACTGATCCCTCCATGTTAATTCAATCATTCCGCATGACCGCCCGCGACTGGCGCGCCGGCGAACTGCGCTTTTTGCTGGTCGCCCTGATCGTCGCCGTTGCCTCGCTGTCGGCGGTGGGCTTTTTTATCGACCGCATGCGTAGCAGCCTCAATCGCGACGCCCACCAGTTGCTCGGCGCCGATCTGCTGGTCAATGCCGATCTGCCCCTGCGCGCCGAGTGGCGCCAGGAAGCGCAGCGGCGCGGGCTGATCCTCGCCGACACCGTCACCTTTCCCAGCATGGCGCAGGCAGGGCAGGGCGAGCAGTCGAGCGCCCAGCTGGCATCGATCAAGGCGGTCAGCGACCGCTATCCACTGCGCGGCCAGCTGAAAATCACCACCAGTACCGAGGAGGCTGATGCCGGCCGCGGCCAGAAAACCACGGCGACGCCGGCGCCCGGCACCGTCTGGGTCGACCCGAATATTCTCTCTGGCCTGAAAACCACGCTGGGCGCCCCTCTTACCGTCGGTGATAAAACGTTTACCATTACCCAGCTGATCGCCGCCGAACCGGACCGCGGCCCATCGTTTGCCAACTTCGCCCCGCGCGTCATGCTGCCGCTGGCCGACCTCGCCGCTACCGGCCTGGTCGACAACGGCTCGCGCGTGACCTACCGCCTCTTGGTGGCGGCGCCGTCGAACAATGATCTGGCCGTTGTTGACGCCTATGAAGCGTGGCTCAAACAGCGCATCGAGGTCGACGGCGTCAAGGGCGTGCGCATCGAATCGCTGGAAAACGGCCGCCCCGAGATGCGCGCCACGCTCGACCGCGCCGACCGCTTCCTGTCTTTGGTGGGACTGCTCTCGGCCATGCTGGCCGCGGTTGCCGTGGCGATGGCGGCGCGCCGCTTCATGCTGCGCCACCTTGACGCCTGCGCCATGCTGCGCTGCCTGGGCTTGTCGCAAAACCAGGTCAGTGCCATGTACCTGATTGAATTCCTGCTCATTGGCCTGGCGGGCAGCCTGCTGGGGGTGCTGGTCGGTTTCGGCGCCCACTTCGTGCTGCTCAAGTTGATCGGCAGTTTTATCACCACCGATCTGCCACCGGTGTCGGTGTTGCCGGCGCTGCAGGGGATCGCCACCGGCATGCTGCTGCTGATCGGCTTTGCCCTGCCGCCGGTGCTGCAGCTGCGCAATGTGCCGCACAACCGCGTGCTGCGCCGCGAGCAGGCGCCGCCACAGGCGATGGCACTGGCCACCTATGGTCTAGGCATCGTCGCTTTTGTTGGCTTGCTGCTGTGGCAGGCGGGCGACCGCCAGCTGGCACTGCTGACGGCGCTCGGCTTTTTGGGCGGTTTTGCCCTGTTCGCCGCCGCCGGCTGGCTCGGCCTGGCGCTGCTGCGACGGCTGCGCGGGGCGATCGATGCGCAGGCCTGGCGCTTTGCCCTGAACGCCCTGCAACGGCGGCCCGGCGCCACCATCGTGCAGGTGGTGTCGCTGTCGCTGGGCTTGATGGCATTGCTGCTGCTGACGGTGGTCCGGGGCGACCTGATGACGGCCTGGCAGAGCGCCACCCCGGCCGATGCGCCGAACCGCTTTATTATTAATATCATGCCCGACCAGCAAGCGAGTGTGGCGGCCCGTCTGGCTGCCGCCCGCGTCGATGAGGCCGTGCTCTATCCAATGATTCGGGGGCGACTGACTGCGCTCAATGGCCAGGCCATCACGGCGGCCACCTATCCGGCCGAAGACGCCCGCCGCCTGGCCGAGCGTGAGTTTAATTTGTCGACCATGAAAACCATGCAGGCATCGAACCAGATCGTCGCCGGCCGCTGGTTCAAAGACACGCCTGGCCAGGCCGAAGCCTCGGTGGAGCAGGGCATCGCCAAGACGCTCGGACTCAAGCTGGGTGACCTGATGCGCTTCGATATCGCCGGCCAGATCGTCGAAGCGAAGGTGACCAGCCTGCGCAAACTCGAATGGGGCTCGATGCGGGCGAATTTTTTCGTCATCATCAATCCTGAAGCGATGAAGGCGACCCCGCAAACCATGATGACGGCATTTCACTTGCCGGCCGGCGCGCCCAATCTGACCAACACGCTGACCCGTGAATTTCCCAACCTCACTGTGATCGATGTCAGCGGCATCATCAACCAGTTGCAGGAAGTGCTGGGGCAGGTGGTGACGGCGGTCGAGTTTTTGTTCCTGTTCACCTTGGTGTCGGGGGTGCTGGTGCTGTATGCGGCGCTGATGGGTTCGCAAGACGAGCGCACCCGCGAAGCGGGCTTGCTGCGCGCGCTGGGCGCTACCCGCCGGCAGCTGGCGCGCTCGCAGTGGATTGAATTCGCCCTGGTGGGCGCGCTGTCGGGCTTGCTGGCGGCCAGCGGGGCGGCGGCGCTCGGCTGGGCGTTGGCGACGTACCAGTTTAAATTTGCCTGGGCTTTCAGCCCGCTGGTGTTCATGGCCGGTATTGCCGTTGGCGTGTTCTGCGCCATCGGCGGCGGCTGGCTGGGATTGCGCAACGTGCTGCGCCAGCCGCCGTTGCAGACCCTGCGCGGGGCTTAAGCCTCGGGAACAGGCACCTTCGGCGCCTGTTCCCGCCTGTTATGATGGCGGCATGTCCACACCCACACTTTATGACACCATCGGCGGCGCCACGGTCCTGCGCGACCTGGTCGACCGTTTCTATGACTTGATGCAGCTCGAGCCCGAATTTGCCGGCATTCACGGCATGCACCCCGTCCCCAACGACGGCTCGCGCGACAAATTATTGATGTTCCTCAGCGGCTGGATGGGCGGTCCCGACCTGTACGTTGAACGCCACGGCCACCCGCGCCTGCGCGCCCGCCACCTGCCCTACGCGATCGGCACCAGCGAACGCGACCAGTGGCTGCGGGCGATGGCCTGGGCCATGGAAGACGTCGGCATCGACGAAAGCTTGCGCCTGCGCCTGATGGAGTCGTTCTTTCAAACCGCCGACTGGATGCGCAACAAGGCCGACTGATGACCCACACCGAATTTATCGTGCTGGCCGCGCTGGTACTGGTCGTGCTGGTATTGCAGGGACTGATGTTGCTGCGCGCGCGTGGCAATCTTGACGCGGCTCGCGGTGCCAACGACAGCCAGTTCGAGCGCCTCGAACGCATGCTGCGCGGCGACTTGCAGGCCAGTGCCCAGGCCACCCGCCAGGAGCTGGCGGCCAACCTGGCGCACCACCACGGCGCCGCCGCGGCGCAGCTCGACGCCATGCGCCTGCACATCGGCCAGCAGGGCGCTGCCGGCCGCGAGGAGCAGGCCGCCGCCATGAAACGGCTGGCCGACTCGCTGGCGCACAGCCTGCATACCTTGAGCGAATCGAACGCCCGCCGCATGCTCGAAGTGCGGGCGACGCTGGAAACCAAGATCGGCGAACTGCAAACCGACAATGGTGCGCGACTGGAAGAAATGCGCAAGACGGTCGATGAAAAACTCCACGCCACGCTGGAGACGCGCCTGTCCGAGTCGTTCCGCCAGGTGTCGGAACGGCTCGAAAAAGTGCACCAGGGTCTGGGCGAAATGCAGCAGCTGGCGATTGGCGTGGGCGACCTCAAACGGGTGCTCACGAATGTCAAAACGCGCGGCACCTGGGGCGAAGTGCAGCTCGAAATGCTGCTCGAACAAATGCTGACGGCCGACCAGTACGCCAAGAACGTCGAAACGATTCCCGGCAGCGGCGCCCGCGTCGAGTTTGCCATCAAGCTGCCGGGCAGCGGCGACGCCGGCGTGCCCATGTGGCTGCCCATCGATGCCAAGTTCCCCAAGGAACAGTACGAACGGCTGGTCGACGCTGCTGACCGCGCCGACGCCGATGGCGTGCAAACGGCCGGGCGCGAACTCGAACGGGTGGTGCGCGGTGAAGCGAAGACCATTTGCGACAAATACGTGTCGCCGCCGCTGACCACCGATTTCGCCATCCTGTTTTTGCCGACCGAGGGCTTGTATGCCGAGGTGATGCGCCGCCCGGGCCTGGCCGACGATTTGCAGCGCACGCTGCGGGTATCGATTGCCGGACCGTCGACCCTGGCGGCCATCCTCAGCAGTTTGCAGATGGGCTTCCGTACGCTGGCGCTGGAAAAACGCTCGTCGGAAGTGTGGCAAGTACTGGGCGCGGTGAAGACGGAATTTGGCAAGTTCGGCACAGTATTGAGCAATACCCGGCTGACGCTGGAAAAAGCGGCGAAGAATATTGAGAACGCCGAAATGCGCAGCCGCCAGATGGCCCGCAAACTCAAATCGGTGGAAGCACTGCCCAGCGAAGCGGCCACGCTGATGCTGGGCGCCGAAGCGCCGCAAGCCAATACCGACGGCGACGGCGACAGCGACCTGTAACACCTGACCGGGACTGCGATGCGACAAAAAATTACCAGCGCGGCAGCAGCCGTGCTGCGCATCAGGGACGGCGCCACGGTTGCCACCGGCGGCTTTGTCGGTGTTGGCTTTGCCGAAAATATCGCGGTGGCGCTCGAACAGCGTTTTACTGCCACCGGCGCGCCGCGCGACCTGACGCTGGTGTACGCGGCCGGGCAGGGCGATGGCAAGCTGCGCGGTCTGAACCACTTCGCCCACGAGGGTTTGCTCAAATGCGTGATCGGCGGCCACTGGGGCCTGGTGCCGGGCCTGCAGCAGCTGGCCATCGACAACCGTATTGCCGCCTACAACCTGCCGCAGGGCGTGATCAGCCAACTGTTTCGCGATACCGCCGCCGGCAAACCGGGTCTGCTCACCAGCGTTGGCCTGGGCACCTTTGTCGACCCCCGTTACGGCGGCGGCAAGGTCAATGCGCTGGCGCAGGAAGATGTGGTGTCGCTGATGCACATCGATGGCGCCGAGTACCTGTTTTATAAAACCCGCAAAATTGATGTGGCCATCGTGCGCGGCACCACTGCCGACGAGGCGGGCAACATCACCATGGAGCGCGAGGCGCTCACGCTCGAAGCGCTGGCAATCGCCATGGCCGCCCACAATTGCGGCGGCGTCGTCATCGTCCAGGTCGAGCGCATCGTCGCCAATGGCAGCCTGCATCCGCGACGAGTCAAAATCCCCGGCATCCTGGTCGACTGCGTGGTGGTGGCCGAACAGCCCGAATACCACATGCAAACTTTCAGTACCCAATACAGCGCCGCCTTTGCCGGCGACGAGCGCGTGCAGGTGGCCAATCTGCCGCCGCTGCCGTTAGACGAGCGCACTATCATCGCCCGCCGCGCGCTGCGCGAACTGGGCGAGGGCGATGTCGTCAACCTCGGCATCGGCATGCCGGAAGGGGTGGCGCGCGTGGCCGCCGAGGCCGGGCTGCTCGACACGTTTACCTTGACGGCTGAAGCGGGCGCAATTGGCGGCATGCCCGCCGGCGGCCTCGATTTCGGCGCTGCCACCAATGCGCAGGCGATCATCGATCAGCCGTGCCAGTTCGATTTCTATGATGGCGGCGGCCTCGATGTGGCAGTGCTGGGTCTGGCGCAGGCGGACCGCGAAGGCAATCTGAATGTCAGCAAATTCGGCAACCGGCTGGCCGGCGCCGGCGGCTTTATTAATATCAGCCAGAATGCGCGCAAGGTGGTGTTCGTCGGCACGTTTACGGCCGGCGGCCTGCAGATCGCCGTCACCGATGGCCAGCTGCGCATCGTTCGCGAAGGCAGCACGCGCAAATTTGTCGATACCGTCGAACACCGCACCTATGCCGGCCGCTTTGCCTGGGCGCGCGGCCAGAGTGCCCTGTACGTGACGGAGCGCTGCGTGTTCAGACTATCGGCCGAGGGCATCGAACTGATTGAAATTGCCCCCGGCATCGACCCCGAACGCGATATCTTCGCGCAGATGGATTTCAGGCCCGCCGTCAGCGACCCGCTCGCTATCATGGACGCGGCGATTTTTACGCCTTAAATCAGACCAGGCCGTCGAACACGATGACGTCGACCAGGTCGCCGGCAGCCACATTGCCCTGCTCATCGTGCAGCACCACCATGCAGTTCGCTTCCGACATCGAGCGCAAAATGCCCGAGCCCTGGGCGCCGGTGATGGCCACCTGCTGCACACCGTCGGCGCCCACCGCCAGGATGCCGCGCTGATACTCGGTGCGGCCGGCTTTTTTGCGGATCGGGGCGGCCGAGCGTACTTTCATCAACGGCAGCGGTGCTTGCGCCCCCATCATCGCCAGCAGCGCATTGCGGGCGAAAAAGTAGAAGGACACCATCACCGCCACCGGATTGCCGGGCAGGCCGAACAGGAAGGCGCTGTGGCCATGCGAGTTGACCTTGCCGAAAGCGAGCGGACGACCCGGGCGCATGCCGATTTTCCAGAACGTGACGTCGCCCAGCTTGGCCATGATGTCGCGCGTGTAATCGGCCGCGCCGACCGACACGCCACCGGAGGTGATGATGGCGTCGGCGTTTTCGCAGGCAGTGCGCAATGCTGCTTCGAGCGCTGCCGGATCGTCGCGCACGATGCCCATGTCGATGATGTCGCAGCCGAGGCGGGTCAGCATGCCATACAGGGTGTAGCGGTTGCTGTCGTAGACGCAGCCGCTATCGAGCGGCTCGCCAATCGAGCGCAATTCGTCGCCGGTGGAAAAGAACGCCACCCGCAGGCGCCGCTGCACCGGCACTTCGGCAAAGCCGAGCGAAGCGAGCATGCCCAGGTCAGCCGGGCGCAGGATACGGCCACGCTGCAGCGCGGCGCTGCCGGCTTGTAAATCTTCGCCGGCAAAGCGGCGGTTGTCGCCGGTGCGGATGGCGCCGGCGTCGATGGTGATCGCTGTCTCGCTGATGGCTGCCACGTGTTCCTGCGGGATCACGCTGTCGCAGCCGGGCGGCATGACGGCGCCCGTCATGATGCGCACGCACTGGCCGGCAACTGGCACGGCGTCGCTGGGGCGGCCGGCGAACACGGTGGCGATCACCGACAGGGAGGTGGGGCCATCGGTGCGCAGGTCGGCGCCGCGCAGGGCGTAGCCATCCATGGCCGAATTGTCGTGCGCCGGCACGTTAATGGGAGAAATGAGGTCGGCTGCCAGCACCCGGTCGAGCGCCGCGCGCAGCGCCACTTTTTCGATGGCGGCAATCGGGGTGACGAACTGGCCGATAATCTGCTGGGCGTCGCGCACGGGCAGGGCGTCCGGGTCGTAAGCCGACAGGCAGCTGACCACATCTTTCAAGCGCGGCGGCCGCGTGCTATCGAAACTGTGCAGTTCGTCGAGCGTGTTGATGTTGCTAAACGCCGCAGCATCGTCGAACAGCACCTCGGTCACTTTCAACCCTGCGTACCAGCCATCCATCTTGCGGCCACCGTCGAGCAGATACTGCGACAGGCGCGGCAGCAGGCTGGTCTTGACGAGGCAAAACACGGGATGGGGCTGGCGCCGCTGGCCCGCTGCCTCGGTGACGGCAATGGCGAGGTCGGCGCCGTCCGCCTGCAGCGCGGTGAACAGGCGTGCCGCCAGGTCGAGCGGGACGAAGGGCGAGTCGCACGGCGCCGTCACCAGATAGTCGGTGGCGCAGTGGCGCAAGCCCGCTTCCAGACCGGCCAGCGGGCCGGCAAAGCCGGTCGTTTCATCGGGCCAGACGGGCACATCGAATGCGCGGTAAGCGTCGAGGTTCTGGTTGGCGTTGATGGCAATGGCCGCCACCTGCGGGCGCAGGCGCTCGAGCACGTGGCCGGCCATGGTCAAGCCGCGAAACGGCTGCAGGCCTTTGTCGACATGGCCCATGCGGCTGCCGCGCCCGCCTGCGAGGATCAGGGCGCTGATCTGTTTATTGTTGTGCATGCTGTGCTTCCGCGGTGAAGGCAAGGTTGTGGTTCATCCACCGATGTACGACATTTCCACCCGCTTGAGGCCGGGTTCGCTGCTGCTGTCGGTGTCACTGGTGTTCTGGGTCCGGGTATCTGAATAGCGGTCGCTGCGCTGCTGCCACAGGTGCGAGACGGCGCCGGCAATCTGCGCATCGCTGCGGCCGTCGCGCAGCAGGCCGCGCAGATCGTGGCCGCGGGTGGCGAACAGGCAGGTATACAGCTGGCCTTCGGTGGACAGGCGCGCGCGCGAGCAATCCTTGCAAAACGACTGGGTGACGCTGGAAATCATGCCCACTTCGCCGCCGCCGTCGCGGTAGCGCCAGCGCGAGGCTGTCTCGCCCGTGTAATTGGCATCGATGGCGACCAAGGGCATGGCGGCATGGATGCGCGCCACCACCTCGCTCGAGGGGATCACTTCGGCCATATTCCAGCCGTTCGAGGCGCCCACATCCATGTACTCGATGAAGCGCAGGATATATGGCGTGTTCTTGAAATGGCGCGCCATCGGCAGGATCTGCTGGTCATTCATGCCGGCCTTGACCACCATGTTGATCTTGATGGGGCCGAGTCCCGCTTCGTGGGCGGCATCGATGCCGCGCAGGACGTCGGCGACGGCGAAGTCGACGTCGTTCATGCGTTTAAAAATGGCGTCATCGAGGGCGTCGAGCGAGACGGTGACGCGGTTCAAGCCGGCATCCTTGAGGGCACGCGCCTTGCGCGCCAGCAGTGAGCCATTGGTGGTCAGGGTCAGGTCGAGCGGCCGCCCGCTCGGCGTCGGCAGCGCCGCCAGCATGGCTATGAGCCGTTCGAGGTCCTTGCGCAGCAGCGGCTCGCCGCCCGTCAGGCGGATTTTTTCGACGCCGTGGGCAACGAAGATGGCCGCCACCCGGGTGATTTCTTCGAACGACAGCAGGGCATTGTGCGGCAGATAGGCATAGTCCTTGTCGAACACTTCTTTCGGCATGCAGTAGACACAACGAAAATTGCAGCGGTCGGTGACGGAGATGCGCAGGTCGTGCAAGGGCCGGCCGAGGGCATCGTCGACCCGCCCGACGGGCGCTTCGAGCACGCTGGGCACGAGCATGTTGCTCTTGCGTTCTTGGTGTAGCAGGATAATTTTTTCTGACATGGCGATACGATAGCACGAGCTCTGTGACTGCACAGGGCTGCGGTTGATTGCCTGCGGCGCTGCGGGCAAGAGTGGGGGAGGCAACCCTGCAGCATAGCGAGCGCCGAGGCCAGCAGCAGGGTGCCCGTCCCATTTCTCCGAAGTCCCGCAAACGAAAAAAAGGGGAAGCCAGCGGCTCCCCCTTATCTAAGTACTCGCCAGTAAATTATTGTGATTTCTAGCTGCCATAAACGGCGCGCTGCTGCGTTGCTCACCGCTAGCAATGCCCGCATTGCGTCGCGGCGAGCGCCTTGCATCGCATCCGTTTCTGTTCGCTATAAATCCACAATAATTTCCCGGCGAGTACTTAGTCGACGCCGCCGCTTACTGGCGGGTATCGACCTGAATCAGCGGCTCATCGGCTTGCGGCGGCAGCGGCTTGCGCTGGCGCGGCACGCGCACGGGTGGCGCCACCTTGGCTGCTGCTTCCTGGGCTGCACGCAGCTTGTCAGGATCAGTGGCCGCCAGGGTCAAACCGGCTGAGCCGAGCATTTCGCTGAGATCGGCGACGCTCGCTGGCGCTGCCACCGCCACTGGTGCAGCCACCGGCGCCACATCAACCACCGCTTCCACCGGCGCTGGTGCCGTCATGGCCACTGCCACAGGAATGGCGACCTGCACCGGGCTGTCCACGGGCGCTTCGACTGCCAGCGGCGCTGCCGTCACCACCGCCACGGGGGTCACTTCTTCAGCCTCGGTCTGCACTGCCACCGGGATGGCAGTGGTGCGCTCGGCCACGGGTGCCGGCTCGCTGATGATGGCTGGCGCAGCTGCTGGGGCAGCTGCCACAGGAGCAGCAGCAAGAACAGGAGCAGCAGCAGGAGCAGGAGCAGGAGCAGGAGCAGGAGCAGGAGCAGCCGGAACAGGATCGACGTGCGTGACCGGCACCGCAGCAGCGGCAGATGCAGGCATCGGCACGCGGTCAGCCAGCGGCGTTGGCGCAGCCGGCGCCGGTGTTTCCACCACGGCCACTGGCGCAACGACAGACGCAACGACAGGCGCAGCGACCGCCGTAACAACTGGCTCGGCAGTCGTAACCACATACTCCGACACCGGTTCCGGCGCCGCCGCAGCAGCCGCAGCGAGTTCCTGATCCGCCACCGGCGTAAACACCGGCGCCGATGGTGCGCTGCTCTCACTTTCATGGTCGCCCGCTTCGATCTCGTTGCCTTCGGCATCCCGATCGCGGCGGTTGCGGTTACGGCCACCGCGACGGCGGCGACGGCGCGGTTCATCGCCGTTCGCATCGGTCTCGATTTCTTCGCCATTCGGGCCCGTGCTGGCGGTCTTGACGGCGCTGTCGTCAGCGTCGCCGACGGTGTCGACCACGGCCGCTGCCGGCGTGCTCACCTGCTCGAGTGCGCTGGAAGTGGCGACCACCGCGGGATCCTGCGGCGTCCACATGGTCTCAGGAATGGCTGGAACGACCTCTGCCTTCGCCTCGCTGCCGGCTTCGGCAACCACGGTGCGATAATCGGCGCGCTCGCGCGGCGGACGGGCGGCGCGCTCGGGGCGCTCACCACGTTCACCCCGTTCGGGACGTTCACCACGCTCGGGACGTTCACCACGTTCCGGACGCTCGGCGCGCTCAGGGCGCTCGCCACGCGGTGCAGCTGCTACGCCTGCTCCAGCGTCGGCGCTGGCGCCTTCGCGCGGCTCACGCGGTTCGCGTGGTGGCCGTGGTGCACGCGGCGGACGGCCGTTGCGGCTTTCGCCTTCGGCGGGACGGCTGAACTCGTCGTTTTTGTCGGCCTGCGCAGCGTTGCGCGGCGCGGATCCGCTGGCACCGGCAACAGCGGCGCCAGCTTCACGCTCGCCCTTGCCAGTACCATTGCCACCGGCATTGCGGCCACGGCCACGGGGATTGCGGCCATTGCGATCGCCACCATTGGCACGCTCGGCTGAGGTAGCAGGCTTGACTGGCGCGACTGCCGCAGGAGCGACCGGCGCCGCTGCAGGCGTCGCCTTCTTGCCCATGAAAAAATTGATGATCTTGTCGAGTATGCCTTCGGCGACCGGCGCGGCCACCGGAGCAGGCGCTGCCACCGGAGCAACGGCGGCTGGCTTGGCCTGCTCGCTGCGGTCGACGATCGGGGCTGGCTGCGCCGGGGTAATGGTCTTGACGACCGCTTCCTGGCGTGGCTTGACGTCTTCCTTCTGGCGCTTGCTGTAAGCCATGTCGGTGTCGGCCGATTCCGCCAGGTTGTAGCTGGCCTGGCTGTCTTCGAGGCGCGGATCGTCATGCTTGATGCGCTCGAGCTTGTAGTGCGGGGTGTCGAGGTGTTTATTCGGAATCAGAATCACGCCGATGCGGTGGCGGTTTTCGATTTTCAGCACTTCGCCGCGCTTTTCATTGAGCAGGAAGGCGGCAACGTCGACCGGCACCTGCACGTGAATGGTGGCCGAATTTTCCTTCATCGCCTCTTCCTGGATGATGCGCAGCACTTGCAGGGCGGACGATTCGGTATCGCGGATGTGGCCGGTGCCAGAGCAGCGTGGGCAAGTCACATGCGAGCCTTCCGACAGCGATGGGCGCAGGCGCTGGCGCGACAGTTCCATCAGGCCGAAACGCGAAATCTTGCCCATCTGGACACGCGCACGGTCGTGGTGCAGCGCGTCTTTCAGGCGCGTTTCGACTTCGCGCTGGTTCTTCGCCACTTCCATGTCAATAAAGTCGATGACGATCAGGCCACCCAGATCGCGCAGGCGCAACTGGCGGGCCACTTCTTCGGCCGCTTCGCAGTTGGTATTAAAGGCAGTCGTTTCGATGTCCGAGCCGCGCGTGGCGCGTGCCGAGTTGACGTCGACGGAAACCAGCGCTTCGGTGTGGTCGATGACGATGGCGCCGCCGGACGGCAGTGGCACCGTACGCGAGTACGCCGTTTCAATCTGGTGCTCGATCTGAAAGCGCGAAAACAGCGGCACATCGTCGCTGTAACGTTTTACACGGTGCACCATGTCGGGCATCACGTGGCTCATAAACTGGTGCGCCTGTTCGTAAATCTCGTCGGTGTCGATGAGGATTTCGCCGATGTCAGGCTGGAAGTAATCGCGGATGGCGCGGATAACAAGGGACGATTCCTGGTAAATCAGGAAGGCGCCATTGCCGGTCTTGCCAGCGCCTTCGATAGCGCGCCACAATTGCATCAGGTAATTCAAGTCCCACTGCAGTTCTTCGACATTGCGGCCGATGCCGGCGGTGCGGGCAATCACCGACATGCCTTGCGGCAGGTCGAGCTTGTCCATGGTTTCGCGCAATTCCTGGCGCTCTTCCCCTTCGACCCGGCGCGAGACACCGCCACCGCGTGGATTGTTCGGCATCAACACCAGGTAACGGCCAGCCAGCGAGACGAACGAGGTCAGGGCAGCGCCCTTGTTGCCGCGTTCTTCTTTTTCCACCTGGACCATGATTTCCTGGCCCTCGCGCAGCGCTTCCTTGATGCTGGCGGTGCGCACATCGACGCCTTCGCGGAAATAGGTGCGGGCGACTTCTTTAAATGGCAGAAAACCGTGGCGATCCTCGCCGTAGCTGACGAAGCAGGCTTCCAGCGATGGCTCAATGCGGGTGATAACGCCCTTGTAAATATTTGATTTGCGCTGTTCGCGCCCGGCGGTTTCGATATCGATATCGATCAGTTTCTGACCATCGACGATGGCAACGCGCAGTTCTTCTTGCTGCGTCGCATTAAACAACATACGTTTCATTTATATAAACTCCACGGCACGAGGCCGCATCAAGCCGTCTTGTCAGGACGGCGTGGGTACACGGGATGTACGCAGGGAAAGGAGTTGGAGGGTGGGTATGCCTGTTCGGATGGCACGGCAATAAAAAATGCCGGCATCACGGGGCGCGGTGGGGTCGATCGACATGCCGAGTGACGCATCGCCTGCAAGGTAGCCGCGGCGCGCCGGAGTAGGACCGGGGGCACGGGTTCCGCCAGGCGGTGAGCAAATCAACGGGCCTGACCGTCAGCGATCCTGCAAAAGCTTCGAACCACTGGCGCATTGCGCCATTATTCACAAGCCTTTGGGATGAGGCTTACATCGGGTCTGGCGAAAACGGCAAGCGTTATCGACGCCATCATCTGGCGAGCTGTCCAACAGGCTCAGCTTGCCAGTACTTATCCTTACAATTCCGAACTACCATTCCGGGCCAGTCGAACGCCAATCCGATTACAACAACGGTGCAACCTTGATTCGCCCACGACCGTGCGTACACGTTTTTCCATCGAATTTGCAATTTGGCGAGGCCGATGGAGACGCCCCTGTGTAAAATATCGTTTTAATTCTTACACCAGCAGAGGTTTGACCGCCGCCTGTCGATTATATATTCAAAATGAAGGACTTAGAGCGAATTTCTGGCGAGCAGGTTGAAAGCCGGCTGCGTGCAAGACAAACCAAGATGCCAAACGATCCCATTTCTCCTTCATCTGCGCCCATACAGGCGTATTTCGTCACCATCGGCGAAGAAGACGCCGGCCAGCGTATTGATAATTACCTGCTGCGCACGTGCAAAGGTGTCCCCAAAAGCCACATTTACCGCATCCTCCGTTCGGGCGAAGTACGCGTCAACAAGGGGCGAATTGATCAGTTATACCGACTCGTTGAGGGCGACCTGGTACGCATTCCACCGGTGCGCGTGGCCGAAAAAACGGCGCCGACCGCACCCGGCGCGGAATTTGCCATCCTGTTCGAAGATGCCCATTTGCTCGTCATCGACAAGCCCAGCGGCACCGCCGTGCACGGCGGCTCGGGCGTCTCCTACGGCGTGATCGAGCAATTGCGGGCATCGCGGCCGGATGCCAAGTTCCTCGAACTGGTGCACCGGCTCGACCGCGAAACCTCGGGCGTGTTGATGCTGGCGAAAAAGCGCTCGGCGCTGACCAATCTGCACGAACAGATGCGCGATGGCGTCACCGACAAACGTTATTTGACGATGGTGGCCGGCGACTGGAAAAACGCCCGCCAGCACATCAAGCTGCCGCTCCACAAATACACCACCGCCGAAGGCGAGCGGCGGGTGACGGTGCAGGCCGGCGGCATGGAATCGCATACCGTGTTCAGTTTGCTGCGCAAGTGGCCAGCGTTCGCCCTGCTCGAAGCGGAACTGAAAACCGGACGCACGCACCAGATCCGCGTGCATCTGGCATCATCCGGCTTTGCGATTCTCGGCGACGATAAATACGGTGATTTCGCGCTCAATCGGGTGCTGTTAAAAGCCGATAGTACGAGAGGGGCGCTCAAGCGCATGTTTTTGCACGCCCACCAGATCACCTTCATTCACCCCGATAGTGGCAAGTCGATAACCATAAACGCGCCATTACCCCCAGAGTGCGATCGTTTCTTGGTAAGCTTGGGCAAACCGCTGCAGGCAGTTCGATAATCGCGTCCGATTGAACGTCGCTGCGTAGCATCACAACCCACCCCCGGAAGGAGACGGCTGCCACAAGCGGCCGTGAACATGGCAAGAAAGCAATTTGACCTGATCGTATTTGATTGGGACGGCACCCTGATGGACAGCACCGCCACCATCGCGCGCAGCATCCAGGCCGCTGCGCGCGACCTTGGCTTGCCCATCCCCCGCGATGAGCAAGCTTCGCACGTGATTGGCCTCGGCTTGCAGGAAGCCTTGATGGCTGTCATGCCGGATATGGAACTGGCAATGTATCCCAAGATGGTCGAGCGTTATCGCTATCACTACCTGACGAAGGACCCGGAACTAGTGCTGTTTGCAGGCGTACGCGCCATGTTGACGGAACTTTCCCAGGAAGGGTATTTTCTTGCAGTGGCCACTGGAAAAAGTCGGGTGGGTTTGAACCGCGCCATGAATGCGGCGGGTTTGCTGTCGATGTTTGACGCTACACGCTGCGCCGATGAAACTTTCTCTAAACCGCACCCGGCCATGTTGCAGGAACTGACGCGCGAGCTGGGCCAGGATCTCAAACGCACGGTGATGATCGGCGACACCACCCACGACTTATTAATGGCCAGCAATGCTGGTGCCAGCGCCATCGCGGTCGAGTATGGCGCTCACCCGGTGGCCCATCTGCGCACCTGCGCCTCGCTGTTTTCCGCCAGCAGCGTGCCAGAGCTGCACCAGTGGCTTAGCGAGAACGCCTGATGGCAGGTGCTGCCGTCAATGCGCTGCCGGTGGCGGCCTCGGCCGATGTGCAGGACGGCGGCAATGGCGTGCGCTTTGCCGTCAAGGTCTATGGCGCCGACGGCACCGGTTTCGTCATCCGCTACCACGGCCAGTTGTATGGCTACCTGAACCGCTGCGCCCATGTGCCGATCGAACTTGACTGGGCGGAAGGCGAGTTTCTCGAATCGAGCAAGCGCTTCATCATGTGCCAGACCCACGGCGCCATCTATGAACCGAGCACTGGATTTTGCGCCGGCGGCCCCTGCAAGGGTGGGCGACTGCGCCCCATCGCCGTGCAGGAAGTCGACGGCCGTATCGTCTGGATACCGGACGAGGTGGTAAAGGCGCCGGCCACCGCATAAGCATCCTGTAGACTCCTCGATCAGTTCGGTCGACCCGATCGACCCGATCGACCCGATCGACCCGATCCACCCAATCCATCATCATCATAACGACGACTCATGAGCGAAAACAGCAAGCAGCCCGACAGCCTGCCCGCAGGCGCGGCGATCAACCCGGAGTGGGAGCGCACCACGCTGGAAAAACTGTTGATGGCGACCGTGCGCGAACAGCGCGCTGCGCGCCGCTGGGGCATCTTTTTTAAACTGCTGACCCTGGGCGTCATCATTTTCGCCCTCTGGGCCTATGTCGATGGCAACGGTGCCGACATGGAAAACATGGGCCGTCACACCGCCCTGATCGAAATTGACGGCGCCATCGAGAGTGAGGGAAGCGGCTCGGCCGACGTTGTGATCGCATCGTTGAACAAGGCGTTTAGCGACGTCGGCTCGGTTGCCGTGGTACTGCGCATCAACAGCCCGGGCGGTAGTCCGGTGCAGGCTGGCATGATCGTCGATGAAATGCTGCGCCTTCGTAAAGGCTATCCGAACAAGCCGCTGTATGTCGTGGTCGATGAAATTTGCGCCTCGGGCGGCTACTATATCGCGGCAGCCGCCGACCGCATTTACGTCAACAAGGCCAGCCTGGTGGGCTCGATCGGCGTGCTGATGGACGGCTTTGGTTTCACCGGCGCCATGGAAAAACTGGGCGTTGAGCGCCGCCTGTTGACGGCCGGTGAAAACAAGGGCTTTCTCGATCCATTCAGTGCGCAGTCGGACAAGCAAAAGGCCCACGCGCAAGCCATGCTCAATGAAATTCACCAACAATTTATCAGTGTGGTCCGCAAGGGACGCGGCAAGCGCCTGAAGGAAACCCCGGACATGTTCAGTGGCCTGTTCTGGACTGGCGCCAAGGCCATCGACATGGGCCTGGTGGACGCCCTGGGCAGCGTCGAGAGCGTGGCGCGCGACGTCATCAAGGTCGAGGACATCGTCGATTACACCACCCGCGAGGGATTGCCGGAGCGGGTGCTGAAGAAATTCGGTGCTGCGGTGGGTGCCGGCGCCGTCAAATCGGCGTATGGCAACGTCAAGCCACAATTGCGCTGATCGGTAACTTTTCCTAAGGCACCAAGGTTTTCCTTGCAAGCAGCGCCCCATGCTCTATATTGAACATGTAGTTCAATCAAAAGGGGCCGACATCGACAACACGGCAACACCACATATTTGGACCAGAACTACTTGCCGCATCGAGCATGCGGCTTAGAGCGAATTTTCATTCCTCGTTGGCACCTTCTCGCGGAGGGCCGGAAATGGCGGCGCAATGCCGCCATTTCCTATTGGTAAACGAGAAGGTGCGGCCACGGTGCGCTGATGGCGTGATGCAGGCCACGGCTAAACAGCATTGCTGCCCATCTTGTTAAGCACTGTATACAAGGGAGGATCGTTGGCCGCGATGGCATCGCCTTGGGCAAAGCCGCCAGCCTCGAGCCACTGTTGCAAACCATGTTGGGTATTGATCAGCCAGGCGGCGCGCGCCGGCTTTGCCACAGCAGACGCGCCACTCCAGCGCGCAAGCGCCAGATCGACGGCAAAGAGCGATGCATGCTCGAGTGCCCGCCGCGCATGGGCTTGCGCCGGCGTTGCTGGGAGCCTGTTGTCATCAGCGCCGTTGCTTTGGTGATCAATGGTCATAATTTCCTCAAATTCTTGGTTTCGATTCCTACCAACGGGGTAGGGTTTCACGCAGAGATTGCTAGGACAATTCCTAGCGAAAAGTTACTGTAGCAATCGCCACCACCGGCCCGCTTGACATATCTCAACTCCAATGCTTTCCATTAGACAAATATTTAATGACCGCCGATGTCAGAAATTGCCCGTAACATAACGCAATTTTTACCTTGTCAGTGGGGTGACGGCAAGGCTTGCCTTCTGTTAAAGTCTCGCCCATGAGTAAATTATCGCTGGATCGCATTCTGCAATCGCAAGGTTTTGGTACCCGAAAATACTGCCGCTCCCTGATCGAAGAGGGTGATGTGGCCGTCGACGGCACCGTTCACAGCAGCTACAAAACGGTGTTTGACACGAGTAATCTGACCTTGACGGTGTTCGACGAAGAATGGCTGGTGCGCGAGCGGGTCTATATCGCGCTGTACAAGCCGGCTAATTTCGAGTGTTCGCGCAAACCCAGTCACCATCCCGGCGTGTTGACCTTATTGCCGGAGCAATTCACCTGGCGTGACGTCCAGCCAGTCGGCCGGCTCGACCATGACACCACTGGCCTGTTGTTGATGAGCGACGACGGGCCGTTCATCCATGCGCAATCGTCGCCCAAGCGGCATGTGCCAAAGGTGTATCAGGCGACCACGGCCGAACCGGTGACAGATGCGCTGATCGAGCAGTTACTTGCTGGCGTGCAGCTGCATGATGAGCCGGCACCGTTAAAGGCGATCAGCTGCGTGCAGCGGGGCGAGTATCAGATCGAGATTGTGCTGGAACAGGGGAAGTATCACCAGGTCAAGCGGATGCTGGCGGCGGCGGGGAATCATTGCGGGGGGTTGCATCGGTCGGCGATTGGGGGGGTGGTATTGGAAAGCCTTAGGCTGTCCGAAGGCGAATGGTGCTTCTTGGGTAATCAGAGTCTGGCATTACTTGCCTGACCTGGTCGATATGGCATCACACCTGTCCTGACAGGGTATTGAATCCCCTCCATCGCTCTATGCGAAGCAGTGAGGTATTAATTTAGCATCATAACTGGAGCGTCCGAGACGACCCTTAACGCAATCACCGCTTCGAAGTGAGGTCAAAGATCGACAAGTGATGCAACGCAGCCAAGGGAATTTTGTCAGGCGCACTTAATCGCTTTAAAATTATGCGCCGGAATCCGGGCAATCGTCATGCATTGATACCCGCTGACGGCGATCAAGTGGACGAAACTTCCGATCCATGATGTTAAAATCCCGTCATTGCGCTGCACGCGTGCCGCTAAAATTTCGGCGTTTGCAAATTGACAGAACCGTCATTTATTTCGGTTCCGGCAATTAATATCTAATCCGAAAAAGAATTTTGTTCGCCATTGACAATACCATCGAAGGGCGATGAGCCCGGATTCACTTTGTCGCTGTTTGCGTAACGACACATCTTAAAAGAGAACGCATGAGAAAATCCTTGCAAGTCGCCCGAAAATTTAAGCAATTGGTATTATTATTTTCAGTTTTTTGTGTGGGTACACTTCCTGTTGCCGCACAAATGAATGACCCGCAGGCCGATGCGCGCGCGCCCCGGGGAGGCACTGTTACCGAAGCTGAAGCCGACCGTGGACTGCCAGTGATTGCGAATTTGCCTGCAGACCGAACGACAAAGTCCCAATTCAGCGAGCGCGCAAGCACCAATCGAACGCTGAAAAATATTCCTGCAGAGATATCCTCGAAAAATTCCTTCCTTGCTTACATCGAGATCGCTACCGGGGCCACTCTGGATGTTTTCGGGAGGAACCTTTTTACCGGAGTGCCAAGTACGTTCGCGCCGGTCGAGGGTGCGCAGGTCAATGGCGATTACGTGATCGGTAGCGGAGACGAGATTCAAATTCGCGGTTGGGGAATGATCAGTGTCGACGTCAATGTCACCGTGGATCGCAGTGGCGCGATTTACATTCCGCGCATCGGTGCCGTCAAGGTCGCCGGCGTTAAGTACCGGGATCTGCAGGGCGTCCTCAAACAGGCTGTGGGTAAAAATTACAGCAACTTCGATCTCAGTGCTAGCGTGGCGCAGACGCGGGCATTGCAGATATACGTAGTTGGCAACGCAGTTCGCCCTGGTACCTACACGCTCAATTCAATGAGCACCCTGCTCAATGCCATGTTCACATCGGGAGGTCCGAGTGCAAATGGCTCGATGCGCCGTATTGAACTCAAGCGCGCCGGCGTGACCATCACAACATTCGATTTGTACGACCTGTTGGTGCGCGGGGATAAAAGTCGTGACGCCAGTTTGCAAGATGGTGACGTGATCTATATTCCGGAAGTTGGTCCACTTGTTGCCCTCACGGGTAATGTAAAGACACCAGCGATCTACGAATTAAACGGTGAGGCATCCGTCGCCGACCTTGTCGGTTGGGCTGGCGGCGTCGAATCGGCCGCGGATATGCGGCAGATTATTGTCGAAAAATCTGTTAACAATACGTACCAACGCCTGGCGACCTTGCAAGCGGAACGCGGCAAGATGGGCGACGTTCTTTCCAGCCTGCCCGTCCGTGGCGCTGATGTCATTCGATTGTTTTCACCCTCTGCAGTGGCTGTGCAAACCAGGCTGGACAAGGAATTCGTCCGCCTGTCCGGCGAAGTGAACAAAAGTGGCGTTTTTGAAATAAAGAAGGGTGAGACGCTTCGCGAACTGATGTTCAGAATGGGCGGCACCACCGATGTCGGTTACATCTACGCGGCCCAGTTACGCCGTGAGTCAGTGCGCCGTGCTCAGCAGTTACGCCTTGATGAGATCGCCACCCGCTTTGAACGTGACGTGGACGCTGCTGCGACTGCACGACTGAGCGGTGCAACCGATCGCGAGACGATTGCTACACAAGCGGCGGAAACTGAAAGGCAACGCCGCTTGGCCGACAAGTTGCGATCGGTAAAAGCGGAAGGACGCATTGTTCTGGAGATGAGTGATCGAAACGCAGAGCTCAAGAATCTGCCTGATCTCGCATTGCAGGACGGCGATACCATATTTATTCCACGTAAGCCGGATACGGTCGACGTGTTGGGATCAGTCTTCCAAGGCGGCTCATTCATATTTAAATCGCGTCGTGCTGTGAAGGATTATCTAGAGCTAGCTGGAGGTGTAACGGCATCCGCAGATGCTTCTGAAATGTATGTTATCCGCGCCGATGGGACGGCCCGCGGTGGTAATGGTTGGTTTAGCGGAGTCAACAGTATTGCGGTAAATCCCGGAGATACTGTTGTCGTACCAGAAAAGATTGATCGAAGTAATTTGCGCCAGAGCATCAAAGAGTGGACTGCAATCTTTTACCAGTTCGGTCTTGGAGCAGCTGGGTTGAAAGTACTTCAAAATTAAATAACGTTATCATTTCCGCAGCATTTTCCGGAAGCGATGTGAGAGCAAAGCGATGTCCCAAAATATAGCAATCGGTTCCGACACACCAGATACGAGCGACGGCCTCCACGTGCTCGATCTACTCATTGTAGTATCGCAACAAAGATGGGTTATTTTATTCACAGTGCTCGTCGCTGTAGCGATTGCGTTATCGGTCGCCTTCTTGATGACGCCCGCGTATAGCAGCACTGCAAAATTTATTCCGCCTCAACAGCAGCAGAGTGCCGGAGTCGCGGCTATGCTAGGACAATTGGGAGGTCTTGCCGGTGCGGTTGGCGGGTTGGGTGCAAAGAATTCGGGTGACACTTATGTGGGCGTTTTGGAAAGCCGCACTGTTGCCGATCGGCTTATTGCGCGATTTGAACTGAAGGAGCGCTATAAAAAAAGTACTTTTGGCGAAAGTAGAAAGATGCTTTCCAGTAATACCACAATCGTAAATGGTAAAAAAGACGGGTTCATCTCTGTAACCGTTGAGGATCGTGATCCCCAATTCGCTGCAAACGTTGCCAACGCTTACGTCGAAGAACTGGGCAAACTGACCTCCACCCTTGCCCTTACGGAGGCATCGCAAAGAAGAGTTTTCTTCGAAAAACAGATGTCTGATGTAAAAAGCCAGTTGGCCGACGCCGAGGTGTCACTGCGCCGCATCCAGGAGCGTACCGGCCTGATTCAACCGGGTGCGCAAGTGACCGCAATTATTACCGTCGCCACTCAGTTGAAAGCGACAATCGCCGCGAAAGAGATTCAAATCAAGGCAATCCGTACTTTCGCCTCGCCCCAAAATCCGGAACTGCTGCGTGCAAATGCTGAGCTGCAAGGACTGCAGGCGGAATTGACGAAACTGGAACGTAGTCAATCGGGACGGCAGGGTGATTTAATGGTTCCAACTGGAAATATCCCCGAGATTGGTGTGGAATTCACGCGTGGCGCTCGCGACATCAAGTATTACGAAACAATTTTCGAACTGCTCGCGAAGCAGTTTGAGTTGGCGAAAATAGATGAGGCAAAGGAGTCCGGTACTGTTCAAATACTGGACCCGGCCATTCCATCCGAGCAGAGGATCAAGCCACATCGTTCTTTGATCGTGCTGGGCGGTATAGTTGTAGGACTGTTCGCTGGTTTATTTCTTGCGTTAGTGCGGCATTTTTATACCCAAGCCCGCTCAAATCCGGGTAATCGAGAGAAATGGCAAAAGCTCGCGCGTATCTGGAATCGCCGCGCCGTTCAAAACTCAACCGCTGACTGACGCATGCCGTGTGTAATAGGTATGCACTCCTGGCCGAAAAATTTAGGGTTCGTTTGGTGGACTTCTTCGGTTTTCGCATTACGTCCTTTTAATACACTGACACAAGACCGTCCAGCTTCGCAAGTAACCGGTTAAAATTCGCCCACTAGTAATGCACTATTCATATGATACCCAGATTTGTAACCGTTTTTCCGGATGGCGAAAAAGTCCATTTAGCTAAAGATGTTGGCCAAATTCCGTTCATTTTTGGACGAAACTATGGGTACGATGCTACGCTGGTGGTCGAGAGCACCGATCCATCTTTTGTGACGGACGTTCTTTCGCCTCATCTTGCAGTAGAAAAAATTTCGCCGCGCGGCCGGATAAAGGGGATCAGTCTGGCGGCGGTTTTGTATATTGCGCGTAATTCGCGGCGCATCGACATACTCAATCTCTACCATTTTTGCCTTCAAACCAAGTTGCTTGCGCTGCTTTATAGAATACGCAATCCGACCGGCTTCATATATGTAAAGTTAGACCTCGACATTGCTGAAGAACGCGCCGAATTGCTGCGACCAGCGAAAAGTGGAAAAATATTTCAGTTTTTCCGTAACATGCTGCATGAGCGCTTTTTCAATGCGGTTGATCTGTTCAGCGGAGAATCGAAAGAAGCGGTCGAGACTACAAAGCTCAGATTTCCAAAGGTGCAAGGGAAAATTGAACATGTCACCAATGGTTTCGACATGCGCAACCTGGTCGATTTGCCTGATCAAAAAGAGAATTTGATCATTACAGTCGGTCGAATTGGAACACATCAAAAAAACAATGAACTTTTACTCGAGGCCGTGCAAACGTTGACTCTGGGTGATTGGAAAATCGCGCTGATCGGACCTGTGAATGAAGAATTCAGGTGCATCTTCGATCATTTAATAGAAACTCGTCCTGATCTGCGTGGACGAGTGACACTGGTTGGGCCGGTCAACGAGCGTTCCGAGTTATTGAGTTGGTATGCACGAGCAAAGGTATTCGTACTGACTTCACGTTACGAAGGTTTCCCTCTCGTATTCAGTGAAGCACTCAGTTTTGGTAATTTTATTGTCACTACTGAAGTTTCAGGGGTAAAGGAAATAACAGTGAATCAGCGCTACGGTAAGGTGGTAGAACATTCTGCTCGGGCGATTGCGGAAGCCTTACAGGACTTCACGATAAAGGAATCTTTTAATCCTGCCTTGGCGGCCGAAATAAAACAATATGCGCGGATTACCTACGACTGGAATCTAATATTGAATGCTGTAAACCAGCATATTATCGAACATCGTCATGCTTAAATTTCTTTTCAAGGACAGCGTATATTATTTTTTTGGGAGTATTGCGTTTCAGGTATCGGGTCTGGTTGCCGTGATCTTGATGATGCGTTCTCTGAAAATTGAAGAATTCGGTGTCTACAGCTACTGCGTCGCACTAGTTGCATTGTTTGCATTTATCGCAGATGGCGGTCTGTCTCAATATCTGATCAAGAAAATTACGCAAAGCCCGCGAACCATGGTGGCAATTTACCGGGAAATGCAAGGCGCCCAAGTTTATATTTCACTGATCATCCTCCTATCGTTGTCAGTCTTTGCGTTTGCTTTCCATGCATTGGATGAGGCGTATATTATTTTCTTGCTCGGAGCTGGTGTTGTGATCAGCGGATACGTAACGCCGATGTTTTCCTTGATGATTGCACGCGGAGAAAAGAAGCAGATAATGAAGAAAGATTTTTATTTGGCGTTGGGGCGCTTAATTTTTGTCCTATTTGTCAGCAATTATTTTCCTTCGGTACTAGCATTCGCGTTTTGTAATCTGGCGCTGGCATCGATCTCACTGATTTACTGCTTGAATATCCGAGCAATACCCGGCAACGAATTCATGTTTGGCTTCTCCTTGAGGCGGGAAAGTATCAAAAGGGTATTGGTTGAAGGCTTACCTTTCACTGTGTTGATGCTGGCGAACGTACTCTACAACAGGGTGGATGTAATCATGCTGAAGCGCTTTGCCGGTGTGACGGAGGTCGGTATTTACAACGGTGCTGCTCAATTCGTTTTTCCATTCATGTTTGTCTCTTCGGTACTCGTATCAGCCATTTTTCCGCACCTTTCAAGGCATGCGGAATCCAGCCTGCTCCTTGGTAAAATGCGCAACAGTTCATTCTGGTTGATGACGTTGAGTGGACTTGCTTTGAGTTTATTTTTATTCTTTTTTTCCGACATTTTTTTTCGCATGATGTTCGCCAATAAGTTCAATGCTTCCATTGGTGTTTTCAAAGTACTGGTGTGGTATTTGTTTATCGTTTTTGCCTACGGAACGTTCAGCAATATTCTTGTTGTGAAAAATAAAACAATACTTCTGTTTTGGGTCACGGTAGGAACCTTGCTTCTGAAGATAGCGTTGAATTATCTGTTCATTCCGGGCTATGGAGCAATGAGCGCTGCAATGAGTACTCTGATTTGCGAGGCCCTTCTATTTGTGATTACGTTAGCGCTCGCGTGGAGGTTTTCATGAGTTCCAAGATTGCTCATTCGCCAGATGGGAAACCCAACGACGACAAGGTTTATGTAGTTCTGCTCAATTATCGTGGTTGGAGAGATACGCTTGAGTGTCTTGAGAGTGTTCTGAAACTCTCCCATGCAAACATGCAAATACTCGTCGTCGACAATGATTCGTGTGATGATTCGGTCGATCGCATTATTGCTTGGGCTGCTGGAACCCAACAATCCGATGTGGAAAACCTCGCGCTCGCTCCCATGAGTCGCCCGGCCTGCCGTAAACCCATCTCGCTCGTCATATTGTCGCCAGGCGAATCAATACCAGCTGGTGAGGCCCCCGCACAAATTGTGCTTATACGATCAGATAATAACGATGGCTATGCGGCTGGCAACAACCTGGGTATCGCATTGGCCCGGGCCGACCCTGACTGCGCATTTATCTGGCTACTGAACAACGATACAGTCGTTGCCACAGACGCACTTTCACAGTTGCTGATAGTGATGCACAGCGATCCACTGTTAGGTATATGCGGCTCAACACTGGTGCACTATCACAACCCTGCCACCGTCCAGGCGCTCGGTGGCGCACGATTCAATCGCTGGCTGGCGACCTCGTATCACGTGGGAGAAGGCCAGCTGTATTCGACGGAGCACGGGCAAAGCCGCAGCGTGCGGATCGACTATGTCGTTGGCGCATCGATGTTTGTTTCAAGAGCATTTGTGGAACATGCCGGTCCCATGTACGAAGGCTACTTTCTCTACTTCGAGGAAATCGATTGGAGTATGCGCCGCGGTCCTTATGGTATAGGCTATGCTCCGCTCAGTGTCGTTTTCCACAAAGAAGGTGGAAGTACAGGAATGAGCAAGCGCCAAGTCCAATTTGGTGTTGGCGGTGATTTTTATATGCATAGAAATCGGCTCGTCTTCACGCGTCGCAATTTTCCACTTGCTTTGCCCATCGTAGTCGCCAGGTTGTGCGGCGTTTTTTTGAAATCGGTGCTTGCAGGGCGGCGCGGAAGAGTTGCTATGTTTTTAAGGCCTGACTTCTGGTTCGGCTCGGGAAAGGTCTGATCAGCGATGAAAGTTCTTTATATCGCGCCGCTGATCCCTGCGATCAGTGGCAGTGGTGGTAAGCGGGCGGTGTTTAATCATTTACTCGACGTCGCTGCTGTTAGCGTGGCCGTTGACTTTGTCTGCATTGATGTTGAATCAAGTGGACAACGGACTATCGAAGGACTTCCTTCGAACATCCGTTCCAAGATATTTCCCCGCGCGATTGGCCGTGCCGGCGAGGGAATCCGCCAAAAAATAGCCGGAATGTTTCAGCTCATCGCAAGTCGCTTGCCGCGCAGCGTTGCCGTGGTCACATCGCCTGCCGCGTTTGAGTACATCACGAAGTTGGTGGCCGCCAATCAATATGAATATATTGTAGTTGAACATTTGAATTCGTTTGCGTTGGTGCGTCACCTGCAATTAAATGCGCCGCTGATATATGTTGCTCAAAATGTCGAGTCGGTGGTTCTCCGCGACCTGCGATTAACCTTCTCTCGATGGTCGTACAAATACTATCTTACCTGGTTAGAGTATCTGAAGACAGTTTGGATTGAGCGGGCGCTGCTTGCGCGTGCTGATCGGACCGTCGTGATCGGTAGCGCAGATTTTTCTTACATCAGGGGAGTTGCTGGTCCTGAAAAGACCCGGCTTTGGCCTGAACTACCGGTTGAAAAAGATTCTAAATGGCGGTTCACCGGGTCAAAGAAATTACTGTTTGTTGGCTCCGCTGCTTATTTCCCAAATCGTGACGCTCTTAATTGGCTTATCGATGAATTGCTGCCAGCATTGGAACAGATTGACGCTTCTGTAAAATTACTTGTCGCAGGAACTGGGCGAGATGCTTTCCCAGATAAGAGATTCCGAAATATTGAATTCGAGGGTTTTGTTTCTGATCAGCGTTTGGCAGAAATGCACATTGAGTGCGATTTATTTATATCGCCAGTAATTCTCGGCGCTGGAATCAAGATAAAAGTACTTGAGGCTGCGTCGTATGGGATGCCAATTGCTGCGACTGAGGAATCTTACAGAGGGATAGCATTCCTTTCAACGGCTTGTTGTTTTGAGCGCGAGAGTTGTTCTACTGCACAATTGATTTATGCATTGCTGACAAATCGTGACCAACTGACCTGCATCAGTAGTGCTACACTGATGGGACTGAAAAACGCGCATGCCTTGCGAGGTCCTCTAATTGAGAAAATATCCTATGAGTGCTAAGGCTATTTTTATTATTGCCGCTCGATTTCTGCCTTTAGTTTGGGTGCTTTATATTTTGACCATGACCATCGACGTGCACTTGCTTACCAAAATCAGTCTGGTTATCATTTCTTTGCTGTTCGTTGTATATCGCTTCGACCTGACGAACGTATGGGTCGCATTCAGTATGCCGTGGTTCATTATGCTGATTTTTGGGACTCTTGGTATTTCTGAATACAGTCGGGATGTTGACTCGCGTACGGTCACGACTATTGTTGCGTTATTGCTTGTTGCTGCTGCAATTATTCCCTCTAAACCTGTACCGACAGTTGGCAAGGCTGTCCCGATCGAAAGCGTACGACGATCCCATTTTATTGCCTTGTTCATTGTTTTTATATCGCTGGCTATTCTTAATGTCGCGGTTGCCGGGTATGTGCCGCTGATCAGTTTGTTGACAACGGGCGACAGCGGTTACATGAATTTCGGTGTAAAAGGAGTTTATGGTTTTTTCAATGCATTTTCGAATGCTCTCGGAGTTACCGCCTTTTATTTGTGGATGACCGTCGGCGGTCGTTTGTACCGTAATGTTTTTTTTATCATTCTGCTGATCTTCACGTTTTTCGTTACGCGTCAGAACATCTTGTCCTTGCTAATTGAAGCCTTTGTTGTTTACAACTTGCTGCGGGTACGAGTGAAGATGATCAAAGTGGTGGTAATCGTTGGCATAGTACTGTTCCTGTTTGGCGTACTGGGTGATTTAAGGGTCGGTAAGGATATCAGTGAGGTGGCAAAAATTGAGGCATCTTATCAATGGTTGCCAACAGCTGCCATTTGGCTGTATTCGTATTTTTATTTTAACCTTCTTAATCTTGATAATATCATTGCCGCGAGCACGGGTCCGTTGTTTGACTTGAGTTCATTTGCTCAACTCATTCCATCATTTTTGCGCCCAATCCCGGTTGAAGGAGAGGACTTGCTGGAAGTTTCATCGTTTACAGTGGGAACTTTCATATTGCCAATTTATCGGGACATCGGATTGGTTGGACTGATTACGATATTTTCACTAATGTGCTTCGTTGCCGTGGCCTATCGACGTATGCTGGTGGGCGATCGTAATTTCGTTGCCATTACAAGCTATGCTGTACTGCATTTTTGCTTCATGTTTTCATTTTTCGAGAATTTTTTCTTTTATTTGCCTGTCATCTTTCAGTTGTTCTTTTTGTTCGTATTTCGTCCAATTTTGTTTCCGAAATTAAAAAATAAGAATTCTGATGTCCAATAATATTGCCGTGTGTATCGCGACTTACCAAGGCGCGAAATTTATTGAGGCTCAATTGGCGTCGATTGTCTTGCAGCTGGCAACGGGCGATCATATTCTCCTTGCCGATGACGGTTCTACGGATGCAACAGTGGATATTGTTAGTAAGAACTTTCCGGAGGTGCGGATCGTTGCGGTGGAGCGGGTGGGTGGTGTGGTAGAAAACTTTGAGCGCGTGCTCAATGCAGCGCACGCCAGCGGCGCCGCGCTGATCGTTTTATGCGATCAGGACGATGTCTGGAATGCGGGGCGTCTCGAATTGATTCGTACCGTTTTGCGTGACGCTGATCTGATGTCGATGGATGGTGTTGTTGTCGACGATCAACTAAGACCTAATGGCGACACTATTGCGTCCACAGTTGGCGTTCGCCGCGGATTGGTTGCGAACTTGGCTAAAAACAGTTACGTTGGTTGCTGTATGGCCTTTCGGCGCCATCTGCTCGATATCGCGTTGCCGTTTCCACCGCGACTGGCATGGCACGACTGGTATATCGGCTTGATAGCCGAGTCGCTGTTCAAAGTAGCGCGACTCCCCGATATCACTATTCTTTACCGCCGCCATGGTGCGAATCACTCCCCAACCGGCGAGAAATCCGGCTACTCCGCATCCAAGCGGCTGTTCATGCGCATTCACATGCTGTTAGCTGTGCTGACCGCAGTATGGCGATATCTTATAAACGCCCGCTGACAGGCGTCAGATTGTCTCAGCCTTTAAACTCTCTCCGGAATGTACTCTCCATGCCAGCACCGCTACCACGCATTCTCGTATTACTCGCCACATATAACGGCGTGCAATGGTTACGCGAGCAAATTAATTCGATCCTGGCCCAGCAAGGCGTAGTTGTCGATCTGCTCATTGGCGATGATTGCTCAGGTGACGGCACGGCGACGTTTATAATCGAAGAGTGGGGCAGCAATCCCCGTATTACCTTGATTTGCTGGCCTTCGCCCAGTGGGTCGGCGGGGGCTAATTTTCGCAGACTGTATCGGCACGCCAATGCTGAGGCATATGATTTTGTTGCCCTCGCCGATCAGGACGATATCTGGTTTCCTGCCAAACTGGAAAATGCCGTTTTTATGCTTACCAAGGAAGATGCGCAGGGATATTCTTGCGCGGTTGAGGCCTTTTGGCCAGGTGGTCGGGTTAATGTTTTGGCCCAGAATCCGCATCTCCGCGATGCGGATTTCATCTTTGAAGGGGCCGGGCAGGGGTGTACGTTTGTTTTAACACGCAAGTTGTTTATTTGTGTTCAAGATTTTTGCGTCGCGCACCCTGATGAAGCTGACGGATTGCACTATCACGACTGGCTGATTTACTTGATTGCTCGTCGCCTGGGAAAGGGCTGGTGCTTCGATCGGCGTCCCCACATGCGTTATCGGCAACACGGAGGCAACGAAATAGGTTCGCGCGGTACTTTTGGTGCCGCGACTCGTCGACTGGCATTGATGAAGAATGGCTGGTACGCTGCTCAGATCATGGCTGCGTCAGCTGCTGCATCGGCTGTGCCGGTAAAAAGTGACACCATGGATCGTATTCGCATTTTACTCAGTGAGCATGACTCGCTTACCAGACGTGCCAAGATGATGTGTCTGGTGGCGAGGAGTGGCCGTCGCAAGCTGCATGACCGACTATTGCTGGTCTTTGTGGCCGGATGCGGCTGGATTTAATTTTAGATTAAACATTTCGCATTCTTGTCGGATTCTAAGAAAGTATGATATCCACATGTGGCGCAGTCGAACGTTGTGTTATTTTTTCAATATGCACCATTTTTTCCGAGGATAACCTTCACGGTCTTTATCAGGATGATGATGTCATTGAAGAGCGACCAGTTTTTGACATACCATGCGTCTAAGTACACTCTGGTGTCGTAGCTGACGTCATTGCGTCCGCTAATTTGCCACAAGCCGGTGATACCTGGTCTGGCTTCCAGATAGTACTCGACCTGGTTGCCGTAGCGCTCTAGCTCAGCACTTACCACCGGCCTTGGACCAACCAGGCTCATATCGCCCTTTACCACATTCCATAATTGTGGTAATTCATCAAGGCTGGTGCGACGTAAGAAATGGCCAATTGCAGTAATACGTGGGTCCTCTTTAAGCTTGAAATCACGACTCCATTCTGCACGCGCCTCTGCGCTACGCTCGAGCAGAGAAGCGAGTAGTTTATCTGCATTCGGCGCCATGGTTCGAAATTTATAGCATGCGAACGATTTTCCACGCTGGCCGATTCGCTGGTGGCCATAAAAAATCGGCCGTCCCGTGCGCGCGACATTTAGCGCTATCCAAAGCAGAATTGGCGAGCCAATGCATAACGCAAGAGATGCCACGACTAAATCGAACAGGCGTTTCATCAACTGCGGCAATCGGCGTGCTAAATTGTTACGCACCGTTAGTAAAAGCACTTCGTGCGCAAAGAAATGGTTTGCCTCCATACCGTACAGTGGTAAACCCCGAACTGCCGGTACAATTTGTAGAGCCTGAGTACTACGACTTAGTGTATGAATCAGTTCTTGGTATGTTTCAATACCTCCCTGTTCAAGCGCTAGTACTACTTGCGGATCTCCAAGGTAACTTAAGGTGTGCAAGGGGTCGCTGCCGAGGTTTATGAACGGCACAACCCTGCCAGCGCGGTCGTGGAATGTAAACGATGGTCTTGGGCGGTCATCAGGGATCAGAAAGCCGGTAATTACATAACCCATCATGGGTTCACCGTCGAAGGCGAGTGCGGTCTGTTGTGCGTTTTCCCCCCAACCTATAATAACGACCGGACGCAGCCATGCGCCGCACTTGATCAGAACTTCCTTGGCGGCGGCACGGCATAGCAGTAGCATGACAGGGGCAAGGCTCCAGTTGAGGAGAAATGCCGCCCGCGAAAATTCAAGTTTGCCGAGGGAGAAGATGGCTGAGTTGATCAACGCAAGTGCTAGTGTGACTACCAAAATTTCACGAACTTCGCTTGAAAATGGCTTTCGCTTGGTATAAGCGCCTTTCATTTCGAAAGCAACGAGTCCGAATGCCGTGAGTACCATGTACGCCTGAATTAAACCCAATAATTGGGCTGCGCTGCGCGTTTTCAGCACATAGTCCCAACTTTCAAGCCTGAGCAGTCCCGACAAGGCAATCGCGGAAATAAAAGAAAGAGTTAATGCAATGACATCGGAGGTTGCCAGGGACCAACGAACTAACTGTCGAGCTTGATACCATTTCTTTTCTGGGATGAGTACGGTTTCAATTAACTTCATATAATGACTGGCCTTCAATTCAAAAATTTCTGAGCAAGCTGACTTTCAAGCGATCAGCCGGGTCGTAGCGCCTGAGGACGCAGTGCGTTTGCTGAGCGAGGGCATGTAGCGACAAGAACACTACAAAAGGCGTTGGGCCATGATCGAAGTACGACATTGGCAAGTTCCGGTAGCGCAGAAGTTCAAGTTCGCCGAGCCCGCATTTTAGTGTTTTTGGATTGCGCAGGCAATCGCAATTTCAAATGTCTAAAATCATATAATTGACCAAAAAATACGCATGTACTGTCCATTTGAAAAATGCGATCGCTAATTTGGGCAGAATGTACTCTGCGTATTGGTTTGACGTGATTTTGCAGTCGTATTCATCTCGAAGTTGGGGACAGCAGTGGTAGACTACTCGCGCGCTAAAAAGCGAGGCAGATTCACTCTCCCTGAGAGGGGTCGATTATTGTGGCTAACAAACGACATGGCAGCGTAATAGTGAGAAAAATTGGAAGTGTAAGGCGCACCGTCGCCTATTCCTGGTGCGGTATCATGATGGCAACATCTGTCAATGCCTTGGCGGCAACTCCTACTCTGCAGGGACAGTCGGGTTACATCAATATGCCGAGCGCCTTGGTCGAGGCTGATGGTAGCTTCAGCTTGGGTTATAGCTACGATCAGCCTTACGGCGCGTTTTGGGTCACGAGTACTGTGTTGCCATTCTTGCAGGTAACTGGCCGTTATGTCTCCATCAACGGTATTCCGGGATTTTCAAACGTCACCGGCGAGTATGGCAGCGGGTACGGCCGCTATAAAGACAAGGTGGTTGATATCAAGGGCCGCTTGATCGAAGAGGGGGCCTGGTGGCCCGCGCTTGCGGTCGGGGCGACTGACATACTGGGCACTGAATTGTTCAAGGGGCAGTACGTCGTTGCTACCAAAACATTTGGGGCCAATCAAAACCTGGAAGCCAGTTTGGGTGTAGGGCACGGGCGTCCTACTGGCCTCTTCGGCGGTGTCAGATGGACGCCGAGCATCGCGCCCAGTTGGTCAGTAGTTGCTGAGTACGATGCCAACGACTATAGCAAGGATTTCCACGCCATTCAGACAACGGCGTCAACTCGCAGCAAGGGGCCAGCCGTCGGCATTGAATACCGCTGGGGATGGCTGGGTGCTCAAGTGGCGCGGCACCGAAATCATATTAGCGCCAATGCGTTTGTTTCGATTCCCCTGTCGCAGCGCGAATTTGTTGCCAAGCTTAGAGAACCGAAGCTGTTCGAGCAAAAAGATGCTCCTCCACGAGCAAGCTTGGCAGATTGGGAGAACAATGGCCAAGCCGGTGCTGCGCTTGTTCAGGCTCTTGTCGCTCAGGACTTCCGCAATGTGCGTGTCAGCTTCGACCAGCGAATTCTCCACCTGAGCCTCAACAATAATCGCATTTCGAATCTTGGCAGGGCAGTGGGGCGCGCAAGCCGTACGGCTTTGGCATTTGCGCCTGCCGGCACCCGCCGTTTAGTGATCACGTACACCAAAAATGAATTGCCACTGGCGACTTACGAATTTCTCGATCTGTACGCGCTGAGTAACTATTTGGGTGGCGCCATCGACCGCCAAGCGTTTCTAAAAACAGTGATCGTGCGGAGCGCAACGCCAGAGGATCAATTGGCGCTTGGTGATAATGAGAGTTTCTTGACCAGTCTGGTCGATGCCTCGCCAGTGGGCGTGGACATTGGTCATGACGGTAACGTGCTGCAGTTGCGGTCCGAGGACCGTGAAGCGAACCGCTTGAGGGTTGCACCAAAGCTAGGTTTATTTTTTAACGATCCTAGTGGCGCATTACGCTATGAAATTGCAGCCGCCGGCTACTACGATCGTCGTCTGGCGCCTGCGTTGTACTTGAACAGCGCGGTGACAGTCAAGCTGATCGAGACAATTTCCGGTGTGACACAAGAATCGAACAGCTTGCTGCCGCATGTACGAACTGATATTGCCGATTACAAACGTGGTTCGCGCCTAAAGCTCAACAAATTAATGCTCAATCAATATCTGATGCCGGCTGAAAACTGGTATGGCAGGGTGTCGGCGGGCTTTTACGAAGAGATGTTTCGGGGAGCTGGCGCCCAGTTGCTGTACGCACCGCGGGATACGCGCTGGGCTTCAGATATTACGGTAGATGCAATCCAGCAGCGCGGATTCTCCGGTCTTTTCGACGCCAGACCGTACCATACGGCGACGATACTTGGCGCGCTGCATTATCGGCTACCGTCAGATATTACGCTCACTGCGCGTGCAGGTCGGTTCCTTGCGAAGGATGTCGGTGTGAGATTGGAAGCAAAGCGCCGCTTCCTGTCAGGGATCGAAGTAGGCGCCTGGTATACCAAGACGAACGGTCATGATATTACCAACCCAGGCACACCCAGCAATCCCTATAACGATAAGGGAATTTTCGTCAATATATCCCTGAGCAGCATGCTGCTCAGCGACACCCAGGCGCTAGCCAGCATTGCTATTGCACCATGGACCCGCGATGTCGGGCAAATGGTGACCTCGCCTGGTGATTTGTACGACATGATTGAAAAACCGCGACGCGATATGTCGATCGGTGATGGTCTGGGCAACCTCGGTGAGCGACCCGACGAACAGGCGCTCGCTGCGTTGTACGTCGATCCGAAACCCTTGAGTAATCCCTGGCCGGCATTCCGTCTACGCGTCGAGCAGGCCGCTTCAACAACGCCGACCCTGCCCGAGTGGGCCGGGGGCAGTGCGGTGGCGGGCGCTGCTATCCTCGCCGGTGCCGCTCTGGACAAGCCGGCCGATCGCTTTGTACAAAAGCACCAGGAAAATGTCGCTATGCGCTCCTTCGGCAACTTTGGAAAAGCTATGCCGCTGGTACTGGTGGCCGGTGCCGGAGCAGCGCTGGCCTTCGGCGATGAGCGTGCCTCGAACATTGGTCTTATTTCGCTGGAAGCGGTGGCGGCATCCATCGGCGTTACCCAGGTAGGGAAATATGCAGTGGGACGCGCGCGGCCAGGCGCAGGGCAGGGTCCGTGGTCGCAGGTCGATGGCAACCGTGGAAATGCCTCGTTTCCATCTGGCCATAGTGCCGTGGCCTTCGCCGCAGTCACCCCGTTTGCGATGGAATACGATGCGCCGTGGCTGTACGGCGTAGCAGCGCTCAGCGCCGCTGGACGGGTGGCGGCGCGCCAGCATTTTGTCTCTGATACGGTTGCCGGTGGTCTGGTCGGTTACGCTGTTGGCGGCTGGTTGTGGCATTCGCAGCGGGAAAACCGGGGCTCGATCCTGTCGGTAACGCCAGGCGCAAAATCTGTCAATGTGGCCTGGAGCGGTACTTACTGAGCAGTAGATCGAGCATTGTCGATAGCCCGCGCATGGTTGTATCGTTGACGCGGGCTTTTTTACGAGCTGAAGCTGTCGATCAGAAAAGCGCTAAACACGGCAACGCTGGCGAAGCTGAGCATCAGCACAGCGCCCGCGGCGCAGTCTTTCGCCATGCCGATTGCCGCATGCTGCGCCGGATGCAAATGATCAATGGCAGTTTCGATGGCTGTGTTAAACAGTTCGGCCGCCAGCACCAGGGCGCATAGCGTCAATAGCACTGCCCACCATATGGGGGCCGGCTGACGCCACAAGAGTACGGCAAATATTGCGGCGCTGGCGATGGCTTGAAATCGAAAACTGGCCTCGGCGCGCCATGCGGCACGCACACCTTGCAGTGCAAAACCGAAGCGCCGGTGAAATGCTTGATTTTTCATCGTTCCATTGCGTTGTGCAAATATCGGTGCCCCGAGGCGAAAAAAAACGGCCGACAAATCGGCCGCTCTGTCACCTGAGTAACTGATGCGCCTGAGCGCAGCCAATTAATGGTGGGTGGTGGTGCTGTTGCTGTCCGACACGGCTACTGCGACTGCAGCGACGATGACGCCAGCGACAACTGCGGTCGTGACCGACACGCCAGCGATCGTGGTAGCTGCGACAGGCGCTGGTGCGACTGGGGCGGCAGCTTCAGCGCCGGTTTGTGCGAAGGCTTGAACCGAAACCAGGCTCAGGATTGCTGCGGTAGCGAGAAGTTTTTTCATAATTAGTCCTTTGAGTCGATTAGAAATGTTGCTGCGGTGTTCATTGGTGCTCTCGCATTATAACCACTAACTACCGTATTTCCGCAAGATTCTCTTTCTCGAATGAATGATTAAGGACTTAATTCATGTAGCGTCAGTAATGCGCGACAGCTTGGTAATAAAACAATCAGCCATCGATAAAGAACAAACTCGATATAGCCATACTTTTCCACCCTGTTCGAGCAATTGCCGGGCGGCACCATAATTCATAATGGTGTATGTCGTCGCTCGCCCAACCCTGGCGCGGACGACACGCACAGGGTGGTGGAGCAGACATGGCAGAAGAAAGCGACGCAGAAAAAACTGAACCGGCTTCACAGAAGCGCCTTGACCAGGCGCGTGAAGAAGGCGATGTGCCGCGCTCGCGTGAACTGGCCACGTTCGCCGTACTGATGGCATCTGGCGCCGGTCTGTGGATGACGGGCGCAAGAATCATGAAGAGCCTGAACAGCGCCATGGTGTCGGGCCTGGCATTGACGCGCGATCAGGTCTACAACCCCGACGTGCTGCTACGCCGCGTCGGCAGCGACATTGCCGATGTGCTTATCAACTGCCTGCCGGTGGCGTTTGCCGTCATGCTCGTCGCCCTGGCGGCGCCCCTGATGATCGGCGGCTTCCTGTTTTCTGCCAAGTCCTTCATGCCCAATTTCGGCAAGCTCAATCCCGCGCGTGGCCTGTCCAATATGATCTCGACCAACTCGCTGGTCGAATTAGTCAAAGCCATCGGCAAGACCATCGTGGTCGGCACCGTCGCCTGGCTGGTGGTGATGAGTCAGAAAGATGCGGTGATGGGACTGGCTGTGGAATCGGTGGGGGCGGGTAGCACCCATGTGATTCGGCTGCTGGGTGCGGCATTCCTGTTTATCGTCGGTGGTCTCGGTTTTATTGCCGCCATCGATGCGCCGTACCAGATGTGGCACTACGCCGACAAGATGAAGATGACGCGCCAGGAAATGCTGCAGGAGCACAAGGAATCGGACGGCAACCCCCAGATGAAGGGCAAGATTCGCCAGATGCAGCGCGAAATGTCACGCCGCCGCATGATGGCCAATGTGCCTACTGCCGATGTGGTCGTCACCAATCCAACCCACTACGCGGTCGCCTTGAAGTACGCGGACGGGCAGGGCGGGGCGCCGCGCGTGGTGGCCAAGGGGGCTGATGAAGTCGCCGCCAGAATCCGCGAACTGGCCCGCGAAAACGGCGTCGCCCTGCTCGAAGCGCCAGCGCTGGCCCGGGCCCTGCACCAGCATACCGAGATCGACGACGAAATTCCCGAAGCCCTGTACGCGGCCGTGGCAGAAGTGCTGGCCTACGTGTTCCAGTTGCGCAGTTATAAAAAGGCAGGCGGGCGCTATCCCGACCGGCCGACCCGGCTCTCGGTGCCGCGCGAACTCGATCCGCACGATCCGCTGTTCGAAACCAGGGCCAGCAAAGCCGCCAGCGCAACACCAGCCAATGATCATACCAATAACAATACCAATAACGGAGCCACGCCATGAATTCTTCGATCCGACTGCCCGCCTGGTTAAGTGCCCTCGGCAACAGCGGCAGCGCGCTGGCGGCGCCGGCCATCATCATCCTGCTGTTGTCGATGATGATCTTGCCGCTGCCGGCCTTCGTGCTCGACTTGTTCTTCAGCTTTAATATTGCGCTGTCGGTCATCGTGCTGCTCACCAGTCTGTACACCGTCAAGCCGCTCGACTTCATGGCCTTTCCTACCATCCTGCTGGTGTCGACCATGCTGCGCCTGTCGCTCAACGTCGCCTCCACCCGGGTGGTGCTGACAGAAGGCCACACCGGTGGCGCCGCCGCTGGCAAGGTAATCGAAGCGTTCGGCCACTTCCTGATCGGTGGCAACTACACGGTCGGTATCGTGGTCTTCATTATTTTGACGATCATTAATTTTACGGTGGTCACCAAGGGCGCCGGCCGTATCGCTGAAGTGGGCGCCCGTTTTGCTCTCGATGCCATGCCCGGCAAACAGATGGCCATCGATGCCGACCTGAACGCCGGCCTGATTGTCGAAGATGAAGCGCGCCGCCGCCGCCTGGAAGTGTCGCAAGAAGCGGAGTTTTATGGCGCCATGGATGGTGCTTCGAAGTATGTGCGCGGTGACGCCGTCGCCGGCATCATGGTCACCGTCATCAACGTCGTCGGCGGCTTGCTGGTGGGCCTGCTGCAGCACGACCTGGGGTTCGCCCAGGCGCTGCAAACCTACACATTGCTGGCCATTGGTGATGGCCTGGTGGCACAGATTCCATCGCTGATCATCTCCGTTGCCGCCGGTATCGTCGTCTCGCGGGTGGCCAGCGACCAGGACATTGGCGCGCAATTGACCAATCAGCTGTTTGCCAAGCCGCAGGTGCTGTACATCACCGGTGGCATCATCGGTGGTATGGGCTTGATTCCTGGCATGCCGAACTTGGTGTTTCTGCTGCTGGGTGGTGGCCTGGCCGCCATCGCCTACACCATCAACAAGAAGCGCGCCGCTGCGCCGGCGCTGGAAGAGGCGGCGGCGGCCTCGGCGGCCAGTGCTGCCGCTCCTGCCGCTGAACAGGAAGAAGCGAGCTGGCAAGACATCATGCCTGTCGATACCCTGGGTCTGGAAGTGGGCTACCGCCTGATTCCCCTGGTCGACAAGGCGCAGGGCGGCGAGCTGCTCAAGCGCATCAAGGGCATTCGCAAAAAATTTGCCCAGGAAGTAGGGTTTTTGGCGCCTCCCGTGCACATCCGTGACAACCTCGAGCTCAAGCCCTCGGCTTACCGCATCACCCTCAAGGGCGTGGAAGTGGGCAGCGGCGAGTCCTTGAACGGCCAGTTCCTGGCGATCAATCCGGGGATGGCCAGCGGCACCTTGCCGGGCATGGTGACCACCGATCCGGCGTTCGGTCTGCCAGCCACCTGGATCGACGCCAGCCTGCGCGATGAAGCGCAAAGCATGGGCTACACGGTGGTTGATGCCGGTACCGTGGTGGCCACCCACCTCAATCACCTGATTACCTCGCATGCATCGGAATTGCTGGGGCGCGCTGAAGTGCAGGCGCTGCTCGACCACCTCGCCAAGGAATCGCCGAAACTGGTGGAAGACCTGGTGCCGAAGGTGGTGTCGCTGTCGACCCTGCAAAAAGTGCTGCAAAATCTGTTGATCGAGGGCGTGCATATTCGCGACATGCATACGATTATCGAAACGCTGGCCGAGCACGCCGTCCAGATCAGCGACCCCAATGAATTGACTGCATTGGTGCGGGTGGCGCTGGGGCGTGCCATCGTTCAGCAATTGTTCCCGGGCGCCGCCGAACTATCGGTGATGACGCTCGATAACCGCCTCGAGCGGCTGTTGATGCAGGCGATGGGGGCCGGTGGCGATGGCAGTGGCATCGAGCCGGGCCTGGCTGACACCATCGCCCAGCAGGCGGGTAATGCTGCTGCGCAGCAGGAGGCGATGGGGCTAACGCCAGTGCTGCTGGTGCCGGCGCCTTTGCGTGCGCTGCTGGCACGCTTTTTACGGCGCGCGCTACCGCAATTAAAAGTGCTGTCGCACAGCGAGATTCCGGAATCGAAAACGATACGGGTGACCAGTCTGGTAGGCACTGGCTGAACATCGTTTTAGATTGCATGAAAGGCAGGCCATTGGTCTGCCTTTTACGCATTGGAGAGACAATATGCCGCTCGCCGGCCATGGCGCACCGGTATAATCGCCGCAGAAATCCTGTCTCATTATTCTTTGCCGAGATATAAGGTCAGGGCGCAATTTGATAAAATTGCCTTTATTTTAATTTTTCTGTCGAGAAACCTATGATTTTAGTAACTGGCGGTGCCGGCTTTATTGGTTCAAATTTTGTCTTACAGTGGTTATTGCAAAGCGACGAACCCATCGTTAATCTCGACAAGCTGACCTACGCCGGTAATCTGAGCAATCTCGACAGCCTGCGCGACGATCCGCGTCATATCTTTGTCAAGGGTGACATTGGCGACACCGCCACCGTCGGCGCGCTACTGCGTGAATACAAGGTACGTGCCATCGTTCACTTTGCGGCAGAAAGCCACGTCGACCGTTCTATTCTCGGCCCTGCCGCCTTTATTGAAACCAATGTCAACGGCACCTTCGGCCTGCTCGAAGCAGCCCGCGCCTACTGGTCGGCGCTGGCGGCGCCCGACAAAGCGGCGTTCCGCTTCCTGCACGTGTCGACCGACGAAGTCTACGGCACCCTGGGGCCCGACGATGCGCCATTTACCGAAACCACGCCGTACGCTCCCAACAGCCCTTATTCGGCCTCGAAGGCCGCCTCCGATCACTTGGTGCGCGCCTACCACCACACCTATGGCATGCCGGTGCTAACGACCAATTGTTCGAACAACTATGGCCCCTATCACTTCCCTGAAAAGCTCATTCCCCTGGTGATCACCAACGCCCGTGCCGGCAAACCATTGCCCATCTACGGTGACGGTCAGCAGGTGCGCGACTGGCTGTTTGTCACCGACCATTGCACGGCAATCCGCCGCGTGCTCGCTGAAGGCACACTGGGTGAGGTCTATAACGTCGGCGGCTGGAACGAGAAAGCCAACCTCGATGTCGTCCATACGCTGTGTGACATTCTCGACGAACTCGATCCGAAAGCGGCCGGCAGTTACCGCGACCAGATTACCTATGTCACCGATCGTCCCGGCCATGATCGCCGCTACGCCATCGATGCCCGCAAGCTGGAACGCGAACTGGGCTGGAAGCCGGCCGAAACGTTCGAGTCGGGGATCCGCAAGACGGTGCAGTGGTATCTGGACAATCAGCCTTGGGTGCAGAACGTGCAGTCGGGTGATTACCAAAACTGGCTCGATAAAAACTATGCGCAGCGCACGCTGGCCGAGGGAAACGTATGAGCAGCACCGTAAAACGCAAGGGCATCATCCTCGCCGGTGGCTCGGGCACGCGCCTGTACCCGGTCACCATGGCGGTATCGAAGCAGTTGCTGCCGGTGTATGACAAGCCCATGATTTATTATCCGCTCAGCACCCTGATGCTGGCCGGGATCGACGAGATCCTGATCATCTCGACGCCCCAGGACACCCCGCGTTTTCGCGAACTATTGGGCGACGGGTCGCAGTGGGGTATCAGCCTGACCTACGCAGTGCAGCCAAGCCCGGACGGCCTGGCGCAGGCCTTTATCATAGGCCGCGAGTTTGTCGGTAACCATCCGTCGGCCCTGATCTTGGGCGACAACATTTATTACGGCCACGACTTCCACAAGCAGCTGCATGAAGCCTCCAGCCGCACCAGCGGCTCGACCGTATTCGCGTATCACGTGCAAGACCCGGAGCGCTACGGCGTCGTCGAATTCGACAAAGAGCGCCGGGCAGTGAGCATCGAAGAAAAGCCCCTCAAGCCGAAGTCGAATTACGCCGTCACCGGCCTGTATTTCTACGACAAGCAGGTGTGCGATATCGCCGCCAGCATCAAGCCGTCGGCACGGGGCGAGCTGGAAATTACCGATGTCAACCGGGTCTACCTTGAACGCAACGAATTGACGGTCGAACTGATGGGCCGCGGTATGGCCTGGCTCGATACGGGTACCCACGAGTCGCTGCTGGAGGCCGGCCAGTTTATCGCCACCATCGAAAACCGCCAGGGCCTGAAGGTGGCTTGTCCTGAAGAGATTGCTTATCGTCAGGGCTATATCAACGCCACCCAACTTGAAACACTTGCCCAGCCCCTGAAGAAAAATGGCTACGGCCAGTACCTGCTGCGCCTGTTGAACGAGCAAATTTATTAAGCATGAAAATTATTCCAACTAGCATTCCCGATGTCGTCATCCTTGAACCCACCGTCTACGGCGATGCACGAGGGTTTTTCTACGAGAGTTTTAATGAGCGCAAGTTCAGGGAGCTGACTGGCTCTGACGCCCGGTTCGTGCAGGACAACCACTCGAAGTCCGTCAAGGGCGTCTTGCGCGGCCTGCATTACCAGCTGCAGCAAACCCAGGGCAAGCTGGTACGGGTGGTCGCTGGCGCCGTGTTCGATGTCGCTGTCGATATCCGCAAAAGCTCGCCCACCTTTGGCCAGTGGGTCGGCGTCGAACTCTCCAGCGACAATCAACGCCAGCTGTGGGTGCCGCCCGGCTTTGCACACGGTTTTGTGACTACCAGCGATAGCGCCGAGTTTTTGTACAAGACCACCGATTACTGGGCGCCCGAGTACGAGCGCAGCATCCTGTGGAACGACCCGGCCATCGGCATCGATTGGCCGATGGATGTCGAGCCGCAACTGTCCGCCAAGGACAAAGTGGGCAAGCTGCTTGCCGACGCCGAGGTATTCCCATGAAAATCCTCGTCACCGGCACCAGCGGCCAGGTCGGCCACGAACTGCAACGCAGTCTGCAGGGGCTGGGCGAAGTGGTCGCCGTCGACCGCGCACAGATGGACCTGAGTAATTTGCAGCAAGTGCGCGAGGTCATCCGCGCCGTCAAGCCGACTCTGATCGTCAACCCGGCCGCCTACACGGCGGTCGACCAGGCCGAGAGCGAACCCGCGCTGGCCATGCTGATCAACGGCGAGGCGCCGGCCGTGATGGCCGAAGAAGCCAGGCGCCTGGGTGCCGCCATCGTCCACTACAGCACTGATTATGTGTTTGACGGCAGCAAGACGGGGCCTTACGTGGAAACCGATCCCACTTGTCCCGTCAACCTGTACGGCGCCAGTAAACTTGTGGGCGAACAGGCGCTGGCGGCGTCCGGTGTGCCGCACCTGATCTTGCGCACCAGCTGGGTGTACGGTACGCGCGGCAAGAATTTTTTGCTCACCGTGCTGCGCCTGGCGGCCGAGCGCGACGCCCTGCGTATCGTGGGCGACCAGTTCGGTTCGCCCACCTGGAGTCGTACCATTGCCGACACCACCGCGCAACTGCTGGCGCGCCTCGACGCACGCGATGGCTTGCTGGCCGCCATGGCAGGCGGGCAGGGCGGGATCTATCACCTGACGGCGGCCGGCAGCACCTCGTGGCATGGCTTCACGGAGCAGATCGTGGCGCACCGGTCGGTGCTGCGCAAGCCGACCGTGACGGCGATTCGCACCGAGGAATATCCGCTGCCGGCCAAGCGGCCGCATAACTCGGTGATGGCGGGCGACAAGCTGGCGGCGCTCGGCATTCATGTGCCGAGCTGGCAGACTGCGCTGGGCTTGTGCCTGGGGTAAAGCTGGCAGCAGGGGGACTGGCACCCGCGGTGCCAGTCCCCCCTGACGCTTCAGGCAACGGGCTCATCTGTTCCAATTCGAATAGCGGGACTATCACCCGCCTTTTCCCTTGATGGTTTCCTAAGAGCATCGTCAATAATTGACCTGTGAGAAATGGCAGTGCCGCATGGGCGCGCACTGACCCCTTCAGCAGGAGCATGCTCGATGAACGTCAAAAAATTTACCGCCGCCACCTCGCGTGAAGCCCTGCGCAAAGTGCGCGAAGCGCTCGGACCCGATGCCGTGATCCTGTCGAACCGCCCGGTCGATGGCGTCGTCGAGATCCTCGCCCTGGCCAATGACGACGTCGCCTCGATTGCCGCGCCCGCCCACGGCAGCGCCATGGACCAGCCGGCCCCCCGCCTCGATCACGATGCGCCCGTCAGCTATGCCAACCGCCGCGCCGCGCCGATGCAAGCGGCCAGCGAGGCGGTCGACATGGCCCAGATCAGCGCCATGATGTCGAACGCCATCGCCCACGCCAAGGACAGCGCCGCCGCCGAAATGTCGGCCATGATGCACGAAGTGCGCGCCATGCGCGGCCTGATGGAAACCCAGCTGGCCGCCATTTCCTGGGGCACCACCGCCCAGCGCGAGCCGGAAAAAGCCCAGGTGCTGCGCGATATGCTGGGCGCCGGCTTTTCCGCCACCCTGGCCCGCTATCTGATCGAAAAAATGCCATCCGGTAAAGACCGTGTCGAAAGCATGCGCTGGATTAAAACCGTGCTGGAACGCAATCTGACCAGCATGGCCAACGAGGATGAAGTGCTGGGCCAGGGCGGCGTGTTTGCCCTGGTCGGCCCCACCGGCGTCGGCAAGACCACCAGCACCGCCAAGCTGGCGGCCCGCTGCGTGATGCGCCACGGCCCCGACAAGCTGGCGCTGATCACCACCGATGCCTATCGTATCGGCGGCCACGAGCAGCTGCGTATCTACGGCAAAATCCTCGGCGTGATGGTCCATTCGGTCAAAGACGAAGCGGACCTGCGCATCGCCCTCAAGGAATTGCGGAATAAACATACGGTATTGATCGATACGGTCGGCGTGTCGCAGCGCGACCAGATGGTCACCGAGCAGGTCGCCATGCTCAGCGAGACGGGCGCCGATGTCAAACGCCTGCTGTGCCTGAACGCCACCTCGACCAACGAAACCCTCAACGAAGTCGTGCGCGCCTACCAGGGCAGTGGCCTGGCCGGCTGCATCATGACCAAGATGGATGAAGCTGCCTCGATCGGCAACGTGCTCGACGTCGTCATCCGCCAGAAGCTGCGCCTGTTTTATATCTCGAATGGCCAGCGGGTGCCGGAAGACTTGCACCTGGCCGACCGCGCCATGCTGATCGATCGCGCCTTCCGCCTCACGCGCGACGGCGCCAGCCAGTTCGATGACAGCGATCTGCCCCTGCTGATGGCCCAGGCCGGCAAAATGCAGCACGGTCTGCGCGAGGTAAGCCATGGCTAATTTCGATTTCGACCAGGCCGAGGGCCTGCGCCGCATGCTGGCGGGGCCGCGGCCGCGCATCGTCACCTTCCTGTCGGCCCACGCGCAGGACGACAAGGGCGCCATGCTGGTCAACCTGGGCGCCTCGCTGGCGCGCGCCGGCAATGATGTGCTGATCGTCGACGCCTGCCACCACGACTACGGCGTCGCCGAACGCCTCGGCGTCTCGCACGGTGCCAGCCTGCTGCAGGTGGCGCGCCAGGAGTGCGCCCTCAATGAAGTGGTGCGCCAGGTACCGCAAGGGTTTTCGGTGGCAACCATGAAACGCAAGACCGGCGCCCAACACAGCGGCACCGATCACTGCGGCGCCGACGATGCGCGCCGGCTGGCGAAAAGTTTTGATGTGCTGGTCAAGCAAAGCGGCATGGTGATCGTCGACGGCGAATTCGGTCCCGACGGCAGCTTTCCGGTGCCGATCATGGACAGCGCCGAGATCGTCGTCCAGGTCGGCACCAGCGCCGTCTCCATCACCGCCGCCTACAGTTTGATCAAACGCCTGTCGCAACAACTGGGGCGGCGCCCCTTCGGCGTGCTGGTCACTGGTGCGACAGAGGCCGAGGCGCAGCTTGTATACGATAATATGTGTTCTGCAGCAAGCCGTTACCTGGCCGTGCAACTGACTTCGATGGGATCAGTGCCGGCCGACGAATACCTGCACCGTGCCGCCCGCCTTGGCCGCGCCGTCGTCGACGCCTTTCCGCTGGCCGGCGCCTCGGTGGCGTTTCGCCAGCTGGCGGGCCGTTTTGCCCGTGCAGGCATGCCACCACTTGGCCATGCAGGGGGACAGACCCGCTTTGGCGCTTAAGAAAACGTTCGCTTAAACAATGTATAACGTCAAAGGGAAAGCCGACAAGAACCAGCTGCTGACGGATAACATGCCGTTGGTGAAGCGGCTCGCCCACCACATGAAGGCGAAATTGCCGCCCAGCGTGGAAGTCGACGATCTGGTGCAGGCCGGCATGATTGGTTTACTCGATGCCATTTCCCGCTACGAGGAAACGCACGGCGCCCAGTTCGAAACCTACGCCGTGCTGCGCATCCGCGGCGCCATGCTCGATGAGCTGCGCAACAGCGACTGGCTGCCCCGCTCGATGCGCCAGAACATGCGCAAGATCGAGGCCGCCATGGCCAGCCTGCAGCAAAAGCTGGGCCATGCGCCCACCGAATCGGAAGTGGCGAAGTCGCTCAAACTGTCGCTGGCCGATTACCAGGACATGCTGGCCGATGGCGGCGGCCACCAGCTGGTCTATTACGAAGACTTTCATGACAACGAAGGCAATGACAGCTTCCTCGACCGCTATGCCGTGGACGACGACGATCCGTTGCGGGCCCTGCTCGACACCGACTTCCGCCAGGCCGTCATCGATGCCATCGATGCGTTGCCGCCGCGTGAAAAAATTCTGATGGGCTTGTACTACGAAGAAGAAATGAATCTGAAGGAAATCGGCGCCGTCATGGGCGTGTCCGAATCACGTGTGTCGCAATTGCACACCCAGGCCGTGGCCCGCCTGCGCGCAACTCTCCGGGAGCAGGCATGGACTGGGCCAGCGTAATCGGGCTGGCGCTGGCGCTGGCCGGCCTGTTCGTCGGCCATGCCATCGACGGCGGCAAGTTTGCCTCGCTGGTGCAGCCGGCGGCGTTTGCCATCGTTGTCATCGGCACCGCCGGCGCCGTCCTGCTGCAAAGCGAAGTGCCGACCTTTATGCGCGGCATGCGCATGCTGCGCTGGGTATTCCAGCCGCCGCCGAACCAGCGCCAGAAGCTGGCGCGCGATATCGTCAACTGGAGCCAGACCGCGCGCCGCGACGGCTTGCTGGCGCTCGAACCGGCGATGACGCGCGCCACCGACAAATTCGTGCAAAAGGGTTTGCGGCTGATGATCGACGGCATCCAGCCAGACAAGCTGCGCAGCTTGCTGGAAACGGAAATTAACGCCTACGAATTTTCCCAGCGCCAGGGCGCGCGCATCTGGGAATCGGCGGCCGGCTATTCTCCCACCATCGGCATCATCGGCGCCGTACTGGGCTTGATTCACGTGATGGAAAATTTGTCCGACCCGGCGCGCCTGGGGGCCGGTATTGCCGTCGCCTTTGTCTCGACCGTGTACGGAGTCGGCCTGGCCAACCTGTTTTTCTACCCGGTTGGCAACAAGCTGAAAGCCATCGTGGCTGAAAAGGTGGTGCAGTACGAAATCCTGCTCGAAGTGTTTTTTGATCTCGCCAGCGGTGACCATTCGCGCGTGATCGACGAGCGCGTGGCCAGCCTGCTCTCGCGCGATTAAGCGTCCCGGTACCGTCATGGCGCGCAAGCCCTACGTTGAAGATGCCGAAAACCACGAGCGCTGGCTGATTTCCTACGCCGATTTTATTACCCTGCTGTTCGCGTTTTTTGTCGTCATGTACGCGGTGTCGGTGGTCAACGAAAGCAAATACCGCGTGCTCTCTGATGCGCTCGGCAGCGCGTTCGGCGGCAGCGCCGCCGTCGGCCGGCCCGCGCCCAGCGCCCAGGTGGCGCCGCCGATTGTCCTGCCCAATCTGCTGGCCAGGCGGCGCGCCGAGGCGTTGCGGCGCGAACGCGAACGGCTCACCGCACTGGCGCGCGAACTCAGTTCGACGCTGGCGCCGCTGGTCAAGGAAGGCAAGGTGCGGGTCACCCAAAACAGCCGCGGCGTCAGCGTCGAAATCAATGCCAGCGTGCTGTTCGACTCGGGCGACGCCACCTTGACGGCCGACTCGCGCGAAGCGCTGGCGGCGCTGGCAGTGTTGCTGCGCAACGATCCGCACGCGCTGCAAGTGGAAGGTCACACCGACAACCAGCAAATTCGCCGTCCCGTGTTCCCATCGAACTGGGAACTGTCGGCCGCCCGCGCCGGCGCCGTGGTGCGCCTGTTCGCCGACGCTGGCGTGCCACCGGCGCGGATGACCGTGGTCGGTCACGGCGACAATATTCCGGTGGCCAGCAATGACAACGTAGAGGGGCGCGCGCGCAACCGCCGCGTGGCTGTGACTATTCTATCGGCCTTGCCTGATACCACGACCGAGATTCCGGCGCGCTGAGCACAGCCGTGGTGGCCAAGGCCGTTCCTCGGCGGCTCTTCGTAAAAATATTTGTAACGGAGCGCAAACCCGCTTGGCGCCGCGCACCGCCGCAGTGCACAATGCCGCCATTCTCAAGGTGGAGCAGTCGATGTTGAAAGCACTTCAAAAGCGCGGCAAAATGCTGGCCGTGGTTGCCGGCGTTGCCGCCCTGTTGGCGATGGGCGCCATGAACGCCGGCGCCCGTGCCCGTGATGGCGTGGTCGCTGTCATTGCCAGCAACATCGTGGTTGACACGCACGACGGCCAGTTGCTGGCAAAAGTTACCATCGACAACCACAGCGAGCACACCATTTACGTGCCGCGCGTGCTGGCCAATGAAGGCGAGCCGGAAGGCAATCTGTTCGAGGTGCGCGACAGTTCGAATGGTGATCCGCTCGACTATGTCGGCATGCTCGTCAAGCGGGCGCTGCCGACGAAACATGATTATGTTGCCATCAAGCCGCATGGCCAGTTGTCGACCCGCTTCGACATCAGCCACGCCTATCGCTTCATGAATGGCCGCCACGCTTACCAGATCAGTTTTAGCGGCGCTTTCGTCAATGATGTCAACCGGCTCGACCAGCGCACGCCGCTCGACGTGGCCACCGCCATGTTCGCGCACGTCGGCCAGTAAGAACCTATCCCGGTAGGTAGGAGGAAGCGGATTGCGATGCATGGCAGCCGAGGGCAAGGCGCGAGGATGACGCATGGCGAGCCATGCTAAGACGAGTAACGCAGCCATCGGTTGCCAGGCGCGCAAGCAGCGACTCCGACCTACCGGGATAGGTTCTAAGCCCGTCCGTCAAAGCACGGCGGCGTGTCGCTTGCTATTCAAATAAGATCAACCGACCACATAACGCCGGGACGGTCCGCCCGCGGTGGTTTGCCCGTTGGCGCCATAAAACCCCGCTTCGCTGCTGCCGGCCGGCGTGCGCATGGCGTTCAGGGCCACCTGGGTCATGGTCAGCTGCTTGTTGATCAACATGCCATTGACACGGTTGAGTTCCTTGGCGGCGCGTGTGTGGTTGAGCAGGTCGGTCCACTGGGCGCGCGCTTCGGCGCCAGCTTCGAGCAGCCAGGCTTCCATCCCCGTTTCGCTGGCGGCAAAGCCGACGCTGCCGAGCGCCAGATGACGGCGGCTGGCCAGCGCTGCCGCCTGCTGCACCAGTGCCGATTTTTGCGGCGTGATTTGATCGAGCCCATCGCTGTCCGCGCTGACGAGGAACTGTTGTTCCTGTTGCATCAAGCCGATCAGGGAGCCGATCGTCTGTTGTTCGTCAAGCAAGGTGGCAAGGGGACTGGTCATGGTAATTTAACGTTTGCGAGAGTGCAGCAGGTCGCGGACTGTTTCCAGCAGGCCGTCAGCCACCTTCTCGGAGTTGACTTGGAACTGGCCATCGGCGATGGCCAGCTTGATGCGTTCGACTTTCTTGGTATCGAACACGGCGCCGGCGCCGTTGGTACCGGCCAGGGCCTGGCCCTGCGACGACAAACGCACGCTGTCGGTCGCCGGCTGGCTGGTGGCCGCCGCGCGTTCGGCACTGCGCGCGCCGGCAGCCGTGCTGCTGGCCGTGGGCAAGGCGGGGGTGCTTTTGGGGGTGTCGTTAATTTTCACAGCATCTTCCTCTTTGACCGGTGCCATGTTCTAAATGCACGCACCGCGATATGTCTAAGTAACGGCGTGTAAGTCCGAAACTTTAGCGCACATCAACGAGCGAAGTTAGAAAACAACCTCTACCAGCCCCCCTGATTGCGCTATGCCACTAATGATGGCGCCAGCCGGCGTGCGTACCTGCACCACCTGGCCGGCACCGGCGGTGCCGATGGCACGGCCTTCGGCCGAGACCTTGAAGCCGGGCCCGTTCGATACCACCCGCACGATCTGGCCCTGCTGTACCACCGGCTTCGATTTCAAACCATCGAGCCGCAGCGGCGCGCCGGACGGCAGCGACATGGTACTGCTGCGGCCGATTGCCTGCGCCATGTCGGTCACCACGCCATTCGGCAGCGCCGCCAGATCGCCGCGCAGCATCACCAGCTGCGACTGCTCGATGGGCTGGCCCTGGCCGAGCGGCACGGCGGCGGCAACATACTCGCCCGTTACCATCACCTTCGCCTGAATATACACTTTCCACGCCGTCGGCGCGCTGCAGCGCAACCCCACCGTGGTATTTCCCCACACCCGCGCACCCGCTTGCAGAAAGGCTTCCGGGGCGGGGCAGGGCGCCAGCTGCATGCGGGTGTCCAGCGCACGCACCTCGACCTTGACTTCGCCGGGCAGGGCGGCGCCTTGCTGTTGCAAAAACTGTTCGGCAAGGCGGGCCAGTTGCCCCAGATCCTGGTGTGCCTGTGCCTGTGCCAGGGAGGCGCTCAGCAGGGCGGCGCAAAGTACGGTCAGTCGAGCATGCATGATGGGAGGCCGGGGGGCAGCGGATGGTGGAATGGTGCTATTTTAGGCTCCATGATTCCCCGGTGAAACATCGAATAGCCGCCGTTTGCCCATGCTGCTCGTTCGATTGGCCCACCTTGCCTCTACGTATGATTGGTCCTGTTCTCATAAGTGCACCCACCCGGAGCGGACATGGTTAGCAAACTCGACGATTATCTGCGGTTCAATGAAGCGGCCCTCAGCCTGCGCTCCCAGCGCCAGCAGGTGCTCGCCTCGAATATTGCCAACGCCGACACGCCCAACTACAAGGCCCGCGACATCGATTTCGCCAGCGCGCTGGCCGGGGCACTGAACAAGAGCACGCCAGCGGCCGGCGCGCTGGCGGCCAGTTCGCCCCAGCACTTGCAGGCCGCCGCCAGCGGCAATGCCCTGGCCGATGGCACCCCCTTGCTGTACCGCCAGAACGCGCAGGGTGCGGCTGACAACAACACGGTCGACATGGACGTCGAGCGCAACCAGTTCGCCGACAACGGCGTGCGATACGAGGCCGGCATCACCATGATCAACCACCAGATCCGCAATCTGATGGCCGCCATCCAGGGAGGCCAGTAAGCATGTCGCTGTTTAATATTTTTAATGTGTCCGGTTCGGCCATGAGTGCCCAGGCCCAGCGCCTGAACGCCACCGCCAGCAACCTCGCCAATGCCGACAGCGCCACCGATGCTTCCGGCAAGGCTTACCGCGCCAAGCAGGTGGTGTTCGAAGCGGTGCCGCTCGATGACGGCTCGACCGCCGTCAAGGTGGCGCAGGTGGTGGAAGACCCGTCACCGCTGCGCCAGCAGTACGACCCCAAGCATCCGCTGGCCGACGACAAGGGCTATGTCTCCATGCCCAACGTCAACGTCGTCGATGAAATGGTCAACATGCTGTCCGCTTCGCGCTCGTACCAGACCAACGTCGAGACCATGAACGCCGCCAAGACCATGTTGCTCAAAACCCTGACCATCGGCCAGTAACCTTTTAGATCTGACTCCCATGACCACCATCGATACCAGCACCGTTAGCACCGACCTGATGGCCACCATGAATGCCAAAAAGGTCACTTCGACCGATGGCACGGTGGCCGCCGACACCGATAAATTCATGACCCTCCTGGTGACGCAGCTGAAAAACCAGGACCCCATGAATCCGCTCGACAATGCGCAACTGACCAGTCAGCTGGCGCAACTGTCGACCGTCACCGGGGTCAACAAGCTCAACACCACGCTCGAATCACTGAAGTCGAGCTACCAGTCGACCGAGGCGATGCAGGCAAGCAGCATGATCGGCCACAGCGTGCTGGTCGAGGGCAATTACGTCGACCTCGCCAAGAGCCAGGGCGTGATGGGCGTCGACATTGCCACCGCCGCCGATTCGGTCAAGCTGATCGTCACCGACACCAGCACCGGCCAGGACATCGAGACCATTGACCTCGGCGCCAAGGCGGCCGGCACCTATCCGCTGCTGTGGAACGGCGTGCCCGATGCCACCAAGCTTGACGCCAACGGCAGCCCCGTCACCGTCAAGGATGGCCGCTACCTGATCCGCGTCGAGGCCACTGCCGGCGGCGAGGCTCTCAAGGACGCCAAGGCGCTGTCGCTCGACACGGTGGCCAGCATCACCTCCAACGCCGCCACCGGGGTCAAGCTCAATTTGCCCACCAAGGGCATCGTCACGATGGCTGACATCAAGCAAATTCTGTAAGCACGCGCCCCATATCCCCTATCTAGCAGGAGTACATCATGTCTTTTCAACAAGGTCTTAGCGGTCTGAACGGCGCTGCAAAATCGCTCGATGTGATCGGTAACAATATCGCCAATGCCAGCACGGTCGGTTTCAAGGGCTCGCAGGCGCAGTTTGCCGACGTCTATGCATCGTCGCTGCAGGGTTCGCTGGGAACGCAGGCGGGAATTGGCGTGAAGGTCTCGCAGATCGCCCAGCAGTTCACCCAGGGCAATGTAGAGTCATCCAATAATCCGCTCGATATCGCCATCAACGGTGCCGGCTTTTTCCGCACCACGGTGGCCGGCGCCGTCCAGTATTCGCGCAATGGCCAGTTTTCCCTCGACAAAGAGGGTTATATGGTCAATGCCCAGGGCGCCAAGCTGACCGGCTACCAGACCGGGCCCACCGGCAACCTGCTGGCTGGCTCACCCTTGCCCATCAAGATCAGCACGGCCGACCTCAAGCCGGTCGCCACCACCGCCGTAAAAACCGAGCTCAACCTCGATTCGCGTGAACTCAATCCGGCCAAGACGCCCTTCGATGTGAATGACACGGCCAGCTACAACAAGCAGATTCCGATCGACGTCTACGATTCGCTGGGCAATGCCCACGTGATGAGCTCGTATTACGTGCGTAACGGTGCCGGCACCTGGGATGTGTATGTGGCCAACGACGGCATGGAATTGAATAACCTGAAAGTGGCCGCCGCCGCCCAGGGCACCACCGCGCCCTTTACCGCCGTCAACAACGCACGCGATGCCTGGCGCACCGCTGTGCAGGCAGTGCCGGTCAATGCCGCCACCGTCGCCAGCGCGCTGGCCGCCTATGCCACCGCGGCCTCGGCAATGGTGGTGGCGGCCGCCGCCAATCCGGCCATCGGCAACGCCACCCCTGCCCAGCAGGCAGCCATCGCCAGCGCCGCCACCATTTCCGGTGGCGTGCTGGGTAACACCCCTGAGGATGTCGACAAGGATATTGCCGCCGCCGTTCAGTTGCAGCCAGTTAAAGTTGGCACCCTGAATTTTGACGCCAAGGGTACCCTGTCGGCCACCACCCCGCCGATGCTGGTCGATTTGACCATCTTCCCCCCCACCGGCGCCGCCAGCGTGTTGCCCGTCTCGCTCACCTTCACCGGTTCGACCCAGTACGGCGCCGCCACCAGTGAAAAGCAATCGATCCAGGACGGCTACACCGCCGGCCACCTGCAGCGCTTCTCGGCCAGCGCGGACGGCGTCATCCTCGGCCAGTACAGCAACGGCCAGTCGCAGGCACTGGGGCAGATCGTGCTGGCGAACTTCGCCAATCCGAATGGTCTGTCGCCTTTGGGCAACAATGCATGGGCCGAAACTAGCACCTCCGGCAACGCCCTGGTCGGCGCGCCCACCTCGGGCAGTCTCGGCACGCTGCAGTCGTCGGCGGTGGAAAACTCCAACGTCGACCTGACGGCCGAACTGGTCAACATGATCACCGCGCAGCGGGTCTATCAAGCCAATGCGCAGACCATCAAGACCCAGGATTCGGTGCTGCAGACGCTGGTGAATTTGCGCTAAATTTAGTGATTTGTCGCCGCGCCGAAAGGGCACAGCATGGACCGTCTCATTTACACCGCCGGCAGCGGCGCCAAACACATCCTTGAGCAGCAGGCCACCACCTCGCACAACCTGGCCAATGTCAGCACCACCGGCTTTCGTGCGCAGGTCGACGCCTTTCGCGCGGTGCAGGTCGAGGGCGGCACCTTGCCGACCCGCGCCTTTGTCGTCAACGCGACCAGCGGCACCGATTTTTCGTCGGGGGCCCTGCAGGCGACCGGGCGCGATCTCGACGTCGCCATCCGCGGCAAGGGTTTTATTGCGCTGACCATGGCCGATGGCAGCGAAGCCTACACCCGCAGCGGCGCCCTCAACATGAATGAAAACGGCTTGCTGACTGGGATCGGCGGCAATGCCGTGGCGGGCGACGGCGGCCCTATCTCGGTTCCGCCCGACGTCACCGTCGCCATCGGCGGCGACGGCACCATTTCCACCATCGAAAAAGGCACCAAGCCGGGCACCCCGACCGTGCTGGGGCGCTTAAAACTGGTCAACCCGGCGGAGGCGGACCTGGTGCGCGGCGACGACGGCCTGTTTCGCCTGAAAGATGGCAAGCCGGCCGAGGTCGATCCGAATGTGTCGGTCGCTGGCGCCATGCTTGAGGGCAGCAATGTCAACCCGATCGACTCGATGGTCAGCATGATCTCGCTGGCGCGCTCGTTTGAAATGCAAATGAGCATGATGAAGAATGCCGAGAACAACGCCGCAAAAGCGACTCAGATCCTTGCTTTGAGTTAACGCGGTGCGCCGTATAGTAACGATGTGCATGGCGCCTTTCGTCAGCCACGTTACTGGAGAAGCACATGATTCGTTCCCTTTTTATCGCCAAGACGGGCCTGGAAGCACAGCAGACCAATCTGGACGTAATCAGCAATAACCTGGCCAACGTCAGCACCAATGGCTTTAAACGGTCGCGCGCCGTGTTTGAAGACTTGCTTTACCAGAACGTGCGGCAGCCAGGCGCCCAATCGTCGCAACAGACCGCGCTGCCGTCGGGCATGCAGATCGGCACCGGCGTGCGCACCGTCGCTACCGAGCGCATCCACACCCAGGGCAACCCCCAGTCCAGCGGCAATTCGAAAGACTTGATGATCAACGGCTCGGGCTTTTTCAATGTCCTGATGCCCGACGGCACTGCCGCGTACACCCGCGACGGTTCCTTCCAGAGCGACAGCAACGGCCAGCTGGTCACGTCGTCCGGCTTTGTCATCCAGCCGGCCATCACGGTACCGGCCAATGCGCTGTCGATCACCGTCGGCCGCGATGGCGCCGTCTCCGTCACCACCGCCGGCACCAATGCGCCAACCCAGATCGGCACCATCCAGGTGACCACCTTCGTCAATCCCGCCGGCCTCGAGTCGAAAGGCGAGAACCTGTATGTGGAAACGGGTTCGTCGGGCAGTCCGAACACCAACACTCCCGGCACCAACGGCGCCGGCGTGATTTTGCAAGGCTATGTGGAAACCTCGAATGTCAACGTGGTGGAAGAGATGGTCAATATGATCCAGACCCAGCGCGCCTACGAAATCAACAGCAAGGCGATCACCACCTCCGATCAGATGCTGGCCAAACTGTCGCAATTATGAAATCGCTTATTTTGCTCCCAGCCGTCCTGGCCGCTGTGGCTACCCTGCTGCTGGCCGGCTGCGCCACCACCCCAACGACCATCACCCAGCGCAGCGCGCCGGTGCGGCCGGTGGCCAGCGAGCAGTCGCTGCCGGCCAACGGCGCCATTTACCAGGCCTCGACTTTCCGTCCCATGTTCGAAGACCGCAAGGCGCGCCATATCGGCGACTTGCTGACCATCGCCATCGTCGAGAAAACTGCCGCCGTCAAGGCCGGCGCCAGTTCGGGCAACAAGACGGGCGCCGTCAGCGCCGGCATTCCCGGCCCGCTGCAGGGACGTTTCGGTGCCACCATCGCCGCCACCACCGCCAACAAGTTCGCCGATGGCGACAACCAGAGCGCCAGCAACACCTTCACGGGCAATATCGGCGTGACGGTGACTGAAGTGCTGCCAAATGGCAACCTGATCGTGTCGGGCGAAAAGCAGGTGGCGATGAACAAGGGCGTCGAATTCATCCGCTTTTCCGGCATGATCAATCCTGACACCATCCAGACCGGCAACACGGTGTCGTCCACCGTGGTGGCCGACGCGCGCGTCGAATACCGGACCAACAGCCAGATCGACCGCGCCGAAATGACGGCGATGGCGTCGCGGTTCTTCCAGTCGCTGTTGCCATTCTGATGGAGGCCTCCATGAAGCGCGCGCCATTGTTCTCTGTTGCTTTTGCCCTGGCCCTGGCCCTGGCGGTGGTACTGGGCGCGCCAGCCGCCCGCGCCGAACGCCTGAAAGACCTGGCCAGCATCGGCGGCGTGCGGACCAACCAATTGTCCGGCTACGGCATCGTGGTGGGCCTGGACGGCACCGGCGACCAGACCACGCAAACACCATTTACCGTGCAGTCGATCACGGCAATGCTGCAGCAAAAGGGCGTCAACCTGCCAGCTGGCACCAGCCTGCAATTGAAAAACGTCGCTGCCGTGATGGTGACGGCATCCTTGCCGGCGTTTGCCCAGCCCGGCCAGACCATCGATATCACCGTGTCGTCGATCGGTAACGCCAAGAGCTTGCGCGGCGGCACCCTGGTGATGACGCCCCTGCAAGGCGCCGACAACCAGGTCTATGCCATGGCCCAGGGCAATGTGCTGGTCGGTGGCGTCGGCGCTGCTGCAGGAGGCGCCGCGGTGCAGGTCAATCACTTGAGCGTGGGCAAGATTTCAGGCGGCGCCACCGTCGAGCGCGCCGTGCCGAACAGCCTGGGTGCCGACAATATGATCCGCCTGGAACTCAACAGCACCGATTTCCTCACCGCCAGTCGCGTCGTCGAAGCGGTCAACAACCACTTCGGGCCCGGCATCGCCACTGCGCTCGATGGCCGCGTCATTCGCGTGCGTTCGCCGTCGTCGTCGGACCAGCGGGTGGCTTTTCTTGGCATTCTCGAAGGACTCGACGTCAGCCCGGCCACCGCGAATGCCAAGGTCATCATGAACGCCCGCACCGGCTCGGTGGTGATGAACCAGGCTGTCACGCTCGAAGCGTGCGCCATTTCGCACGGCAACCTGTCGATCACCATCACCCCGGACACCCAGGTCAGCCAGCCCGAGGCCGGTTCGCGCGGCCAGACCGCGGTGGTGCAGACGGCCAATATCGAAATCAAGAAAGACCCCGGCAAGGTGCTGCTGGTCAAGGGCGGCGCTTCGCTGGCCGAAGTGGTCAAGGCCATGAACGCCATCGGCGCCTCACCGCAGGATTTGCTGTCGATCCTGCAGGCGCTCAAGGCCGCCGGCTCGCTGCGCGCCGAACTCGAAATCATTTAAGGGGCGACCATGGAAGCTGCCACCAACGACCTGTCGTCCCGCCTGGCCTTCGATACCCAGGGCTTGGGCAACCTCAAGCAGGCGGCCAAGGCCGGTTCGCCGGAGGCGCTCAAATCGGCGGCGACCCAGTTCGAAGCGATGTTCATCAACATGATGATGAAGAGCATGCGCGACGCCACCCCGCAAGATGGCCCGATGGACAGCCAGCAGACCAAGACATTTACGTCGATGCTGGACCAGCAGACCAGCCAGAACCTGGCCAAGCGGGGCATGGGCCTGGCCGATGTGCTGGTGCGCCAGCTCGGCTCGCAGGCTGCCAATCTGCAGGCGCAGAGCCAGGCGCTGGCCATCGGCAGCGATGGCAGCGCCATGCCGGCACCGAAAAGCGCCGAAGCGATGATGAGCACGCCCGGCGCGCTGGCGACCACTGTTGCCAGCAGCGGCCTGTCGTCCGGCATCAGCGCCTCGGGGCGGGTGCAGGCGCCGCACGTGCGTGCATTCCAGGACCAGGTTGGCCCTGACGCCGAGGCGGCCAGCAAGGCCACCGGCATCCCTGCCAAGTTCATGATCGGCCAGGCAGCACTGGAGACGGGATGGGGCAAGCGCGTGATCAGCAATGCCGACGGCAGCAGCAGCCACAATTTGTTCGGTATCAAGGCCGGTGCTGGCTGGACCGGCAAGGTTGCCACCGCCGTCACTACCGAATATGTCAACGGCGTCCCCCACACCAGGCTGGAAAAATTCCGCGCCTACGATTCTTACGCCGACAGTTTCAAGGATTACGCCAAGCTGCTCAGCGACAATCCGCGCTACGAAAAAGTGCTCGCCAGTGCGGGCGACCCCAGCAAGTTCGCGCACGGCTTGCAGAAAGCGGGTTACGCCACCGATCCCCTGTATGCTGCAAAATTGAGCAAAATTATCAGTCATTCGCTGGGCTAGGCGGCAGCGCGCCATCGGCCGCCACCCGCAGTGGTTACTTTGTCAAGTCAAGTTATGGCCGATGCTGCCGTTACCAGTGTCATCGTAGTCTAGGAAAATATCATCATGGCTGGAGATCTCCTCAACATAGGCAAGTCCGGATTGTTTGCCGCTCAGGCAGGCCTGGCCACGACCGGCCACAATATTTCGAATGCCGCTGTGCCAGGCTACAGCCGCCAGACGGTGGTGCAGGCCGCTGCCACCGCGCAAAACTTCGGCTATGGCTTCATTGGTAGCGGCACCCAGGTCACCGACATCAAGCGTTTTTCCGATTCGTTCTTGAACGCTCAGGTGCGCGGCGCCCAGGCCACCAGCAGCGCGTTGACCGCTTATGGTGCCCAGGCCGGTCAAATTGACAACATGCTGGCCGATACCGGCAGCGGGCTGTCGCCGGCCCTGCAGGATTTTTTCAAGTCAGTACAGGACGTCAGCTCGAGTGCCGGTTCGGCTACCTCGCGCCAGGCTTTCCTCTCGAGCGCCGACTCGCTGGCCTCGCGCTTCCAGAGCATGAGCACCCAGCTCAGCGATATCAATAGCGGCGTCAACACCCAGATTAGCGCCAATGTCGCCACCATCAACGCCTACGCCACCCAGATTGCCACCCTCAATGAGCAGATTGGCAATCTGTCGACAGCGGGCTCGACGCCGAATGACTTGATCGACACGCGCGACCAGCTGGTGCTCGATTTGAACAAGCAGGTCAAGGCCACCGCTGTGGCGGGGGCCAACAACAGCGTCACCGTGACCATCGGTTCCGGTCAGCCGCTGGTGGTGGGTAGCCGTTCCTACCAGCTGGCGGCAGTCAACAGCCCGAGCGATCCCACCCGCACGGCTGTCGCCTATGTGACAGGCGACCGTAGCACCCTGCTGGCCGATTCTTCGCTCACCGGTGGCGAACTTGGCGGCCTGATGGATTTCCGCAATTCGACGCTCGACGGCGCCGAAAATGCCCTCGGCCGCGTCGCCATCACCCTGGCAGCCGCGTTCAACACGCAGCAGGCACTGGGCGTGACCACCGCCGGCGCGCCGGGCAGCAATCTGTTTGCCGTCTCCAAGCCGGCCGATGGCATCAACCGCAATGCGCTGGCCGACCCCGTCAATCCCAGCAAGGTCGACGTCGCCATCACCGACGCCAGCAAGCTCACCACCAGCAATTATTCGGTCGACTATGATGCCGCCAAGGGGGCCTTCACCGTCATCCGCTCGTCCGACAAGCAAGCCACCGTGCTGCCGGCCTACACCCAGCCGGGTCCGCAAAGCGCCACCGTCGATGGCGTGACGTTTACGATTTCCGGCAAACAGCTGGCCGGTGACAGCTTCGCCGTGGAACCGACCGCCACTGGCGCCGCCAATTTCAAGCTGCTCACGCACGACGTTGGCGCGATTGCGGCTGCCGGCCCGTTGGTCGCCAGTGCCACGATCGGCAACAAGGGCAGCGTCAAGGTGGGCGAGGCCAGCGTCAGCACGACTTTTTTGACGGCCCCGCCGGTGATTCCCACCACGCTGACGTACCAGGTCAACACCAAGGAGCTGACCGGCTTTGCTACCGGCCAGTCGGTGACGGTCACCACCGCCACTGCCACCAACACCTATACTGCCGGTACCACGCCGATTCCCTACGTCGACGGCGCCACCTACAGTTTCGGCGGCGTTTCCCTGTCGATGTCGGGCACGCCGATCGACAAGGATACTTTTACCATCGGCAAAACGGCGATCGGCGCCAACGACAACCGCAATATCCTGGCGATGGGCCAGTTGCAGTCCGCCAAATTACTCGACGGCCAGTCGGCAACCTTGCAGGGAGCCTTTGCCCAGATGGTCAGCACGGTTGGCAATAAAACCCGCGAAGTGCAGGTCAATAACGCCGCCGCCACCGCCTCGCTGGCCCAGGCCACTGCCATCCAGCAGAGCGTGTCGGGCGTCAACCTCGATGAAGAAGCGGCCAATCTGCTCAAGTACCAGCAAGCCTACCAGGCGGCCGGTAAAGTCATGCAGGTGGCCAGTACGTTGTTCGACACCTTGCTGTCGATCAGCCGCTAACCAAGGATTGCCATGCGCATCAGCACAAATTCGATGTATGCCACCTCGACCGCCCAGCTCGGCACATTGCAGAGCCAGCTGGCGAAGACGCAAATGCAGCTCTCGACCAACAAGCGCATGCTGACGCCGTCGGATGACCCGATCGCTTCGGCGCGCGCGCTGGAAGTGACGCAGTCGCAATCGGTCAACGCCCAGTTCGCAACTAACCGCGCCAATGCGCGCTCGTCGCTGTCGCAGGAAGAAGTGGCTCTGAAAGGGGTGGAGTCGCTGGTTCAGGATGTGCAGAGCATTGCCGTCGCCGCTGGCAGCGGCACCAATTCGGCCTCCGATCGTGCCACCTATGCCGATGAGCTGCAGGGCAGGCTCGATGACCTGGTGGCGCTGGCCAACAGTTCCGACGGCAACGGCGGCTACCTGTTTTCCGGTTACCAGTCGGCCAGCCCGCCCTTCGTCACCAGTGGAACCGCGGTTAACTACAACGGCGACGCCGGTCAGGTGCAGTTGCAGGTGGCCGGTGCGCGCAAGCTGCCCATCAACGACGCCGGCAGCGCAGTGTTCACCAGTATTCCGACTGCCAATGGCACGTTTGCGACGGCGGCCAATGGCGGCAATACCGGTACCGGCGTCATCAGTAACGGCAGCGTGGTCGATCCGAGTGCGCTCACCGGCCGCAAATACAGTCTCGATTTTGCCGTCAGCACCACCGGCGCCACCACCTACACCGTCACCGACCAGAGTGCGCTGCCGCCGACGGTGAGCAGCGCGGTGGACTATGCCGCCGGCCAGCCGATCACGGTCGCCGGCATGCAATTCGATATCAAGGGCACGCCCGGCAATGGCGACCAGTTCACCGTGGCGCCGAGCGAGCGCCAGTCGCTGTTTACCACCATGAGTAAGCTGATCGACACGCTGCGTGCGCCCGCCACCACCGACAAGCAAAAGGCTGCGCTCGACAAGGGTGTACAGGACAGCATCGGCAACCTGGCGCTGGGCCTCGACAATGTGCTCAGTGTCCACTCCGCGGTTGGCGCGCGCCTGAAAGAGCTCGACACACTCGATTCGGTGGGCAGCGACACCGACCTGCAATATGCCGCCACCCTGTCTGGCTTGCAGGATCTCGACATGGTCAAGGCCATCTCGCAGTTCACCCAGCAGACCCAGACCCTGCAGGCGGCGCAAAAGACCTTTAATTCGATTTCGGGGTTGTCGCTGTTTAATTACATCAGCTAAGCGTCGATTAAAGCGGCTTTCATTGCCGCTATTGGCATTGTGGTATTAATTAATGTCACGATATTCGCTGGCGTCGATTAGTTTATACTATAGCGGTCATTTCGATGCGTGCGCCGGTTGCGCCGGTATATAATCGGTCTGATCGAGGCACTGCACCGATCACTACTGCTGTTCCCCGTGGTAAGCCCCAATTTTTCTGGTCCGCCCTCATTGGTGACGGTGGCCGCTCCTATTCCAGAATAGAATAATGTATGGTCAGTAAAAAATTCTCGGCGCTGGTCTGCGCCATCCTGGTGTTGCCGGCAACGGCGCATGCGTATGTCGATCCTGGTACCGGCGCTTACTTATTGCAACTGCTAATTGCTGTATTTGGCGCGATCATATTTTACATATCGCGGCCGCTGGAATTATTTCGATTGATTCGGTCTTATTTCACAAAAAAATCGAAAGAGAATAAAGAATAATGCAGCGTCTGGGTGCTGCTCTGGGCCTGGCGCTGTTGTACGCGTCGGCTTATTTTTTGCCATTACTGAACCCCTATGCGCTGTACTTCGTACCAGCGTTTTATGATTTCGTTCTTTTCCCTTCCTTGATCAGCGTGCTGGTGCTGGTGCCGCTGTTTTTGTACATCAGCAGCGCCAGAGTGACGATGCGCGCGCGTCGCGTCAGCGTGTTTTGTGGTGCGGTGCTGCTGATTTTTATCGCCGCCAAAAGCCTGCTCGATGCAGCAGGTTTTCCCTGGACCAGCTTGCTGACGCTGTACAACCGTGGATCCGCTGTTGAACAGCTGCAATTTGCGCGTTGGGCCCGGCTGGCCATTGTGGGCCTGTCGATGCCGGCGGCGGCGTTTGGAGTGTTTCTGCTGCGCCAGCGCTTGCCACAGTTGCTGCGTTTCCTCTCCACGCTCGGTTACGCTTTTGTTTGCCTGGCGATCTACCGCTGCGCCAGCGGCGAGCTGCAAGTCCATCCGTTGCAGCGCGCTGTTGCCCAGGCTGAAGTGGCGCCGCTGCCGCCGGTGGCGCGCCGCGTGGTGTGGGTCATCTTCGATGAAATGGATTACCACCGCAGCCTCGGCACCGAGGCGTTCGATTTACCCAATTTTGCCCGCCTGCGTGATCGCGGCGTCACTGCCACAGAGGCTTACACGCCGGGGCGCGACACCTTGTATTCAGTGCCCGCCTTATTATCCGGCATCGCCGTCAAAGGCATCGAGCTCAGTCGCCGACAGGCGCTCTCCCTCACTGCCGTTGACGGTGCGTCAGTGCCCTTCGATACGGCACACAGCGTATTTGGGCGCTTGCCCGGTGGCGTGCAAAGCGCTTCGGTACTGGGTTTCTACCATCCGTATTGCCGAATATTGACGGCACTGCGCGCCTGCCACAGCAGTTATCTGGGCAATGCCGGGCGCTGGTTCGACAGCCTGGTATTTTTTAGCGATGCTGGCATGTCTGTTCTGCGGTTCTTGAAGTGGCCGATTCAATACATGCCTGAAGTACTGTTGCGAGCGGTCGATCCGATGTACCGCGCCACCGATACCACCCTGGCCCTGCTTGGTCCAACGCTGGCTGACTTGCACAGCGCGTTCGACTTCATTCACTTGAATGTGCCGCACCTGCCGAATGTGTATGCGCAACGCCTGCTGCGTCAACAGGCGGTGGATCAGGGCGCCGCATACCGACAGAACCTGCAATTAGCCGATCGCGTGCTTGGCACCATTGTGACCACCTTGCAGGCGCAGTCAGGCAGTCAAAAAATCTTGCTGATTGTCAGTTCCGACCATTGGTTGCGTACCGCCTCCAGCACGGCCGCTCCGGTGCCGTTCACTGCCTGGCTGGTCGGCGCTGGCGTCGACCAGGCGCAGGTACTGACAGCACCTTTGAGCACGGTTCATACGGCGACGCTGGCGATCGATTTTCTTGATGGCACACTCGACTCACAGGCAGCCATCGCCAACGCGCTCGCCGCCAGTCCATTTTCCCCAACCTGGCTGGCACCGGACAACTACCGCTATTATTAATATGAAAAAAGTCTCATGGCGTGACCCATCCGGTTTCGTGGCAAAAAAAGATGGTCGCATTTTCCGCGCCGTCGCCAGCGGCAGCGCGGCACAGGTGCAGGCGCTGATGGATGCACCGTGGTACCGCGATGGCGTCGAGCGCGGCTGGTTCCCCGCCTCCGCCTGGGTCGAAAACAATGGCGCCGGTCTGCTGCCGGCCATCGATGCGCGCTGGCTGGAACACCGCTCTTTGCAGTTTCCCGTCTATCCCCATGAAATCACCGCCTTGCAGCTGTACGATGCCGCCAAGCTGACTTTGGCCATCGCCCAGACTGCACTAGCCAATGGCTGGATGATCAAGGATGCGTCGGCCTGGAATGTCCTGTTCGAGCACGGCCGGCCGTGTTTTTGCGACATTCTCTCGTTCGAACCAGTGGACGACACGGGCATCTGGCAAGCCTACGCCCAGTTCTTCCGGCATTTCATCATCCCCCTGCTGATCCACCGCGCTACAGGGGTGCAGCCGGCCGCCTGGTTTGTGCTCCATCGTGATGGCGTCGAGCCGGCCGCGGCGCGGCCCATGCTGGGCGGATGGCGCGCCTGGCAGCAGCCAGCGCTCGAAGCGGTTACCCTGCCCAGTCTCTTTGCCCACGCTGGCAGCGGCGCTGTCGGCGGCCGCAAGCCGAGGCCGGTGCGCAGCCGGGAGCTGGCCAGGTTTGTGCTCACGCGTACCTTGGGTCGTCTTGAAAAACACATCGACAGGCTGATGCCTGTGCCGCGAGGGCGCGCCAGCAAGTGGGAAAATTACGAAGCGGATCGCGATCATTACGTTGCCGCCGACGTTAGCGCCAAGACCGCCTTCGTTACCGCCATGCTCAAGCAGCCTGGCCTCGGGACGGTGCTTGACCTGGGCTGCAATGCCGGCGAATTTAGCAAGGTGGCGGCAGCAGCGGGCAAAACCGTGGTGGCCGCCGACTTCGATCCGGGTGCGCTGTCACGCCTGTACGCGCAGTTGCGGAAGCAGCAACTGCCGATCGCACCCATCCTGCTCGACATCGGCCGACCAACGCCAGCGGTAGGCTGGATGAACCAGGAAGTGGAAAGTTTCATGGACCGCGCGCGCGGCCAGTTCGACTGCGTGATGGCACTCGGCCTGGTGCACCACCTGCTGGTGTCCGAACGGGCCAGTCTGGGCATGATCCTGGCGTTTTTCCTGGCGCTCGATCCGTCCTTCCTGCTGCTGGAGTGGATAGCGCCGGACGATCGCCGCTTCGCTGAAATCGCCGGTATGAATGAAGCCCTGTACGCCGGCCTGTCGCAACAGGCGTTCGAAGAGTCCTTTGCCCAGCACTATGTGATGGAAGCGAAGGAAACCCTGGCAGCGGGCGGACGCACCATGTATTTCTTTAGCAAACGGCCTGCGGGCTGATCGTTGCCGCCATTAAGGCGCTGGCAGCACCGGGCGCCCTGGCGTGCGCGCCGCCGCCGCCCGCCCAATGTTACGGCTCGCTTCGATGCCCTGGTTGAACCAGTTCTGGATCGGCATGTTCAGGTAGGGCAGGGTGACGCCCAGCATCAAAAAGCCCACCGTCAGGGTCACCGGGAAACCCACGCCAAACAAATTGAGTTGCGGCGCCGCGCGCGTCAAAATGCCCAGCGCGACGCTGGTGATCAAGAGCGCCGCGACGATCGGCAGCGACAGTTGCAAGCCGGTGGAAAAAATCTTGCCGCCCCAGCGCGCCAGTTCGAGCGGGGCACCGACCGCCATCGGCGTGGCCGAGATGGGCATGCTGACAAAACTTTCGGCGAGCGCCTCGAGCAGCACCAGGTGGGCGTTCATGGCAAGAAATGCCATGGTGGCGATCAGGGTCAGCATCTGGCTGACGGCCGACGAGCGGCCCGCCGTATTCGGATCGAAAAAACTGGCGAAGCCCAGGCCCATGGTCAGGCTGCTGATTTCACCAGCCATCTCGATGGCGGCGAACACGACGCGCATGGTAAAGCCCATGGCCAGGCCGATCAGCATTTCCTGCACCAGGATCAGCATGCCCGGCATCGACATCGGATCGACCGCCGGCAACGTGCCCAGCGCGGGCGCCATGATGGTGGTGAGCACCACACCGAGCGAGATTTTCACCGACACCGGCACCGCGCTGTTGCCGAACAGCGGCGAGGCGGTGATCAAGCCAAGCACCCGTGACAGCGGCCACAGCAATGCCGCCAGCCACGCGTTCAGTTCGACGCTGGTGAGAGTGATCATGGGCAGTGCGAAGTTAGCCGATCAGGCCGGGAATGCCATTGAAGACTTGGCGCATATAGTCGAGCATGACGGCCAGCATCCACGGGCCGGCCACGATCAGGGCGACAAAAATGCCGATCAGCTTGGGGATGAAGGACAGGGTCGCTTCATTGATCTGGGTGGCGGCCTGAAAAATGCTGACGATCAGGCCAATGATCAGGGCCACCAGCAGCAGCGGCGCGGAGACCATCAAGGTCACTTCCATGGCATTGCGGCCCATGGTCATGACGGATTCGGGAGTCATGGCGTGGCTTTCTTCATCGATCAGTAAAAGCTCTGCGAGAGCGAGCCGAGCATCAGTTGCCAGCCATCGACCAGCACGAACAGCATCATCTTGAACGGCAGCGAAATCACCGCCGGCGACATCATCATCATGCCCATCGACATCAAGACCGACGCCACCACCATATCGATGATCAGGAAGGGGATGAAAATGGCGAAGCCGATCTGGAAGGCCGTCTTCAGTTCACTGGTGACAAAGGCGGGAATCAAAATGCGCAGCGGAATGTCTTCGGGACCCTGCAGCGCCGGCGAGCGCGAAATCTTGACGAACAGGGCCAGGTCGGCCTGGCGCGTCTGCTTGGTCATGAAGGTTTTTAAGGGTTCCACCCCTTTTTGCATCGCTTCCATCAATTCAATCTTGTTGTCCTGCAGGGGCAGGTAGGCGTCCGTATAGATTTTATCGAAGGTGGGGCCCATCACGAACAGCGTCAAAAACAGCGCCAGTCCCACCATCACCTGGTTGGGCGGCGCCGACTGCGTGCCGAGCGCCTGGCGCAGCAGCGACAGCACGATGATGATGCGGGTAAAGCCGGTCATCATCAACAGTGCCGCTGGCAAAAAGGTCAGCGCCGTCATCAACAGCAGGGTTTGCACCGGCAGGGTGTAGGCGGTGCCACCGCCGGCAGCCTGGGTACTGGTAAACGCCGGGATGCCGGGGGCGGCCAGCGCCAGTGCCGGCACGGCAAGGAAGGCCACGGCAGCGGCCAGCCGGATCAATTGCAGGATTTTCATGACGTTCTATTTCGTATTGCGTTGGTCGATGGTTTGCTTGAGCCAGTCCGCAAAGCTCGATGTGCCGGCCGCTGGCAGCGGCCCGGCGGCGCCCTCGGCCTGGCGCGGCATGGTCGCCAGCGCATTGACGCGGCCGGGCGAGGCGCCCACCACGATCCACTGGTCGCCCACTTCGACGACAACGATGCGTTCGCGCCCGCCCAGGCTGAGGCCACCGACCAGGCGCACAGGGGCCGAGCCGCCGGCAGTCCGCGGGCCGTAGCGCTTCATGGCCCAGGCCAGCAGCGCCAGCAGGCCGAGCACGACGCACAGCGCAAAGATGGTTTGCAGCAGGCTGCCCGCGGCAGCGCCGGCGAACGGCTGGACCGGCGCGGCCGCTGGCGCCGGCTTCGGCAGCACAGTGAGCGCAGCTGAAGCCGCGCTGGCGGCCGGCAGCGCGGCCGCAGCGCTTGAGGGGGCCGGCAGCGCTGCCGCAGCGCCGGCTGCGGCCGGCTGCTGTGCATGAACGGCGCCCGCCAGCAGCAGCGCTGCCAGCGCCCCGGCAAGTATCCGGCGACCCCTCATTTGTTGAGTTTTCTGATCCGCTCGGACGGCGTGATAATGTCCGTCAGGCGGATACCGAACTTGTCATTGACCACCACCACCTCGCCCTGGGCGATCAGGCAGCCATTGACCAGCACATCCATGGGCTCGCCCGCCAGACCGTCGAGCTCGACCACCGAGCCCTGCGCCAGTTGCAGCAGGTTCTTGATGGCGATCTTGGTGCGGCCCAGTTCCACTGTCAGCTGCACCGGGATGTCGAGAATGAAATCGATATCGTTGGGGGTCTCGGTGCGGGTGCCCTTGGTGGCAAAGTCCTTGAACACGGCCGCGCTGGCGGTCTGGCTCTGCAGCGCTTCGGCTTCCGCCTTGGCCTGCTCGGCAATCGCCGCGCCCCAGTCGTCGTCCATGCTTTGGTCGTCTTGATTGTCGGACATCTTGCTCTCCTCTGTTACTACAGTCTTGCAACGCGCACGCCGTCGGCGCGCAGGTCATGGTTATTTAAGGGATTCGCTATTGGCCAGCAATTTTTCCACCTTCAATGCGTACTGGCCATTCAAAACGCCATAGGTGCAATCCATCACCGGCACGCCGTCGACCGTGGCCTGGATCTGTTCGGGCACGTTGAGCGGAATGATGTCGCCCACTTTCATGTTGAGAATATCGTCGAAGGAGGCGCGGCCGGTGCCCAGCGTGGCCACCAGTTCCACTTCAGCCACCTGGATCTGCTGGGTCATCAGGCGGATCCAGCGCTTGTCCACTTCCAGTGCCTCGCCCTGCAGGCTGGAGGTGAGGGCATCGCGGATCGGCTCGATCATCGAATACGGCATGCAAAAGTGGATCTGGCCGGAAACCGAACCGAGCTCGATGGTAAACGTGGACGACACCACCACCTCGTTGGGGGTGGCGATGTTGGCGAACTGGGTGTTCATTTCCGAGCGGATGTATTCGAACTCGACGGGGAACACCGGTTCCCACGACTTGGTGTAGGCCTCGAACACGATATCGAGAATGCGCAGGATGATGCGCTGCTCGGTCTGGGTAAAGTCGCGTCCTTCGACGCGCGTGTGGAAGCGGCCGTCGCCACCGAACAGGTTGTCGACCAGCAGGAACACCAGGCCCGGATCGAACACCATCAGGGCGGTGCCGCGCAGCGGCTTCATGTGAATCAGGTTGAGGTTGGTCGGCACCACCAGGTTGCGGATGAACTCGCTGTACTTGGATACCCGCACCGAACCCACCGACACTTCGGCGCTGCGACGCAAAAAGTTGAACAGGCCGACGCGCAGCAAGCGGGCAAAGCGCTCGTTGATGATTTCGAGCGTCGGCATGCGGCCGCGCACGATGCGTTCTTGGGTGGCCAGGTTGTAGGTGCGGACACCCGAGGATTCTTCGGGCGCGGCAGCGTCGTCCTGGTCGCCGTTGACGCCCTTGAGTAGGGCATCAACTTCTTCCTGTGACAGGAAATTGTCGGCCATGAATTGTACGTCCGGTAAAAATTACAACTACGCGATAAACACTACTGGATGATAAACGCCGTGAACAACACGTCATCGACTTTTTGCGGCTCGCCCTTGGGCGTGAACGGCTCCTTGACGGCGGTAACGATTTCCTTGGCCAGTTGCTGCTTGCCCTCGACGGTGGAAATCTCCGATGCCTTCTTACCCGACAGCAGCAGCAATATACGGCTGCGCACCTTGGCCATATTCACTTTCATCTCTTCGGCTTGCTTGGCGCCCTGCACCTGCAAGGTCATGGCGATCTGCAGATACTGCGGTTCGCCTTCCGGCTGCAAATTAACAGTGAACGAATCGATTTGCAGATACTCCGGTGTCTCCACCTTTTCTACCTTGTGCTCGGGCGCTGCGTGCTCGCCCTTGGGCTTCATCAGGAACCAGCCGGCGCCACCACCACCGGCGAGCAGCAAGACGGCGGCGATGATGATGATCTTCTTTTTCGATCCGCCTGCCGGTACCTCGCCTGGGGCTGCGGCTTTTGGTTGAGCTTTCATGGATGCATTTTACTTTCTAGGGTGCTGGTACGGCGCGAATGGTGCTCGCCAGTATTATGTCATTATCGGCAAAAAATAAGGCGGGCCATGCCCTGAAAAGAGACGTTTAATGCGCCCATCTCCAGCATGCTGCAGGCCACCGGCCCGCAGTTGCTGTTCGAATGCTAACGCAATGGCCGTTTTGTGTTGCGCTGGCGAAGCCGCGCCTGGCTCAGGCAGCTCATGCAACTCAGGCGAAGGTGTCGACGGCGCCATCGGCGCTGAGAATGCGGCCGCGCCGCACGGCGGGCTCGGTGCTGCTGCCGTTGGCATCGGCGCCGAAGCGGCCGCGTCCGCCCCGGCCGTTACTCTGCTCTCCCTGCTGCGCCTGGCGCTGCTGGGCACCGTCGTTGACGCTGGCGTTGCCCAGCGCGATGCCGCTTTCACCCATCATGTCGCGCAGCCGCGGCATGGCTTGTTCGAGCGCGGCGCGCACTTCCGGCTGGGCTGACGAGAACGTCACCTGGGCCATGTCATTGCTCACGCTGAGCACCACCTGCACCGGACCGAGGTCAGGCGGATTGAGGGTCAGGGTGGCGGTCTGCTCCTGGCCGGCCGCCATCCAGACAATTTTCTGGCCCACCTGGGTGTCCCAGGCGGCGCTGCCGACGCGGGCGGACAGACGGTCAGGCGGCGCGATGGCCGCCTGCGCCGGTGCCAGCGAAGCTTGTTGCAGCGGTGCCGACAGTGGCGCCGCCGCCGTGGCACTGGCCAGTTCGCGCGCCAGCGGCAATTCGGCGCGCTCGCCAGCGCGGCCGGGCGCAGCGTCGACGTGCGCCTGCAGCACACCGCCGAAGGCCGCGCCACTGTCCGCGGCGGCAGCCAGCGGGGCGCTGTTGTCGGTGCTGGCGGCCACCTTGGCCGTGCCTGCCGTCGCGCCGGCGGCGCCATCGGCGACGGCGCTGCGCGCGCTGGCACCGGCACCGGCGCGCGCATGGTCGAACATCTGCGCCAGGTTGTGGGCGCCATCGCGCGAGGCGGCCAGGCCGGCGCCGCCGGCGGCCAGCAAATCGGCCTGCAGCGCCACCTGGTCGGCCCGCTTGCCATCGACGGCACTGCCGGCTGGCGCTGCCACCGGCGCGGCTGGCTGATTAAAACTGGCGACGATGGCGATCAGCCCGGCCATCGGGCTGGCGCCGGCGAGGTCGGCGTGGGGGTCTTGGGCGCTGTCGCTGTCAGTATCGCTGGCGGGGTCGCTGCCGCTGCCGCTACCTTTACCGCTGGCGGCGCGCGCGCCCTGCTCGGCCGCCGGCGCTGTGGCGGTCGGTGCTGGCGTGGTCGACGCGTTATCGGTGCTGGCGCTGGCCGCATTGGTGGCGTCGGTCGCAGCGGGCGCGCTCTGCTGGCTGCGCGCGGCGCCGCTGGCCGGCGCTGGCGGCGCGCTGCGCACGCTCTGCGCTGCCTGGGCATCCTGCTGGCGCTGCTGCTGCTGGCGCGCCAGGGTCTGGGCAAACTGCGCGCCGTCGGCCGCATTGGCGCCCTGGCGGTTCGGTGCCGCGCTGGCCGGCGCCGCCGGCGGGCTGGAGAAAACGGGGAGTGTGGTGTTTTGCATGATCTGTCAGTGGTCAAGGGGAGGAGCCGCCGGCTGCTGCTCTATTTGCGGTAATACGCCTGGCGGGCCGCGTGTTCGTCCATCTGCTTCTGGTCGCGCTTGTTTTCGGTGTGCAGGGCATCCTGCGCCGCCCGCTCGCTCAGGGTGCGAAACGACAGGCGCTTGCGCTCGCATGCCTGCCAGTTCAGTTTGGCCAGTGCGCTTTTTGCTTCGGCGTGCTTGACGACCTCGCGCTGGCCGTTGATTGCATTGTCGAGCTTGCCCATGAAGGCGACGAAGTTATGGTACGCCAGTGGGGTAATGCCATTCATTTGCGCCGCTTCCAGTTTGGCCGCATAGTCGTCGCGGTAGCCGTGCAACATGGTCAACTTTTGCTGCGCTTCCTCCACTGCGGCGAGTTCAGCGCCCAGCTTTTTGGCGGCGTTGTCGGTCGCGGTCTGGGCCAGGCCGATCAGGGTGGCAAGGGCGGAGAGGTTGGCCATGGTGAAAAGTATACAGCGCGCAGTTGACGTTTGATCAGCCGAACAGAGCGGTCAATTGGCCCAAGCTCATTAACATGTCTTCCTTGTCGCCGATTTCCTGGCACAGGAAGGTTTCGATCTTGTCATGCAGGGCAATCGCCTGATCGAGCACCGGGTCGCTGCCCGACACATAGGCGCCCACGCTGATCAGATCGCGCGAGCGCTCATAGCGCGAGTAGAGCTGTTTGAGTTTGCGAGCGGCCTGCTGGTGGCCGCTCGAGGTGATGCCGTGCATGGCGCGGCTGATCGATTGTTCGATGTCGATGGCGGGGTAGTGGCCCGCTTCGGCCAGGTGGCGGTTGAGGACGATGTGACCGTCGAGGATACCGCGGGCAGCATCGGCGATCGGGTCTTGCTGGTCGTCGCCTTCCGACAGCACGGTATAAAAGGCGGTGATCGAGCCGCCCCCTTCAACGCCATTGCCGGCCCGTTCGACCAGCACCGGCAGCTTGGCAAATACCGACGGCGGATAGCCCTTGGTGGCGGGCGGCTCGCCAATTGCCAGGGCGATCTCGCGCTGCGCCATGGCGTAGCGGGTCAGCGAATCCATGATCAACAGGACGTTCATGCCCTGGTCGCGGAAATGCTCGGCGATCGCGGTGGCGTAGGCGGCGCCCTGCAGGCGCATCAGCGGCGGGCTGTCGGCGGGCGCGGCCACCACCGCCGAACGCGCGCGGCCCTCCGGTCCCAGAATCTGTTCGATGAATTCCTTCACCTCGCGGCCCCGTTCACCGATCAGGCCGACGACGATGACGTCGGCCGTGGTGTAGCGCGCGATCATCCCCAGCAGCACCGATTTGCCGACGCCGGTGCCGGCGAACAGGCCCAGACGCTGGCCGCGGCCGACCGTCAGCATGGCGTTAATTGCCCGCACGCCGACGTCGAGGGTGTCGGTGATGGGGGCGCGGTCGAGCGGGTTGACGGGGCGCGCGTTGATCGGCGCCATTTCGTCGCTGTTGAGGGGACCGAGGCCGTCGAGCGGGCGGCCGGCGCCATCGACCACGCGGCCAAGCAGCTTGAGGCCGACCGGCAGATGGCGCGCACGGTCGCTGGGCCGGCGCCGTGGATGCAGCACGCTGCCCGGACGCGGGATCGATGGCTCGACCGGGAACACGCGCGAACCGGGCACCACCCCTTCGACGTCGGACTGCGGCATCAGGAACAGGCGTTCGCCGTCGAAGCCGACCACTTCGGCGTCGATGCGCACGCCGCTGGGCATGGGGATGGTGCAGGCGCTGCCCACCGCCAGGCGCAAACCGACGCACTCCATCACCAGGCCGGCGACGCGGGTGATGCGGCCCGATACCTGCATCGGCTCGACGAAGTTGACCAGCGAATCGCAGTCGCGCAGATACGATTTCCAGCGCGCCGTGTGCGGATCATGGTCGGCCAGGCCGCTGGCGTAGGTGGCGTCCATGCCGCTGCGGCCGGGAGGCGCTTTCGGCACCATGCTCATACTCAGGCGAGCCAGTCGATGTCTTTGCCGAGCGCGTGCGACAGGCGCTCCCAGCGCGCGCCGACGGTGGCGTCGATCTGGTTGGTGGCGGTGTCGATGCGGCAGCCGCCGCGCGCCATGGCGGGGTCGCGCGCGAGGCGCCAGCCGCCCTTGTCGAGTTCTTCGCCGAGCACGCCGCTGACCAGTTCCGCGTCTTGCGGATGCAAATGCAGCACCGCCGGCTGCTGCACCACCGGCAGGTAATCGATCGCTTCGCGCACCACCCCGAGCACCAGTTCGGGCTTGATCTCGAGGGCGCTTCTGAGCATGGTTTTGGCCAGGTGCAGGGCCAGTTCCAGCACGTCGGCGGCGATGCTTTCGTCGGCTGCCGCCAGCGCGCCGGCAAACTCGCCGGCGATGCTTTGCAGGTGCTCCAGTTCGACCGCCGCTTCGGCGCGGCCGAGCGCCAGGCCGTCGGCGTAACCGGCGGCGTGGCCGGCCTGTTCGCCCAGCACGCGGGCCTGTTCGGTGATCTGCGCCAGTTCTTCGTCGGACGGTCCGGCGTAGACGGGGGTGGGAACCAGGGCGGCGCGGGCGGCGAGTGTACTGGGACGGTTGTCGCCGAACGAGTTCATCTCCCAGCGTTGATAGGCGGTCTGCTGCTCCTTCGGCACGCCGGGTTTGGGAAGGTCAGACAAACGAATCCTCGCCTTTTCCGCCCAACACGATCTGGCCTTCGTCGGCCAGGCGGCGGACGATCTGCAGGATCTGCTTTTGCTGCGCCTCGACCTCGGACAGACGCACCGGGCCTTTCGATTCGAGGTCTTCGCGCATCATCTCGCCGGCGCGCTGGGACATGTTCTTGAAAATTTTCTCGCGCAGGTCTTGCGAGGCGCCCTTGAGGGCGATGATCAGCATGTCCGACTGCACTTCGCGCAGCAGCAGCTGGATGCCGCGGTCATCGATGTCGATCACGTTATCGAACACGAACATCTCGTCCATGATCTTCTGCGCCATGTCGTTGTCGTAGTTCTTGATGTTGTCCATCACCGAACCCTCCTGCTCGCCGCTCATGAAGTTGAGGATTTCGGCTGCCGCGCGTACCCCGCCCAGCGATGACTTCTTGATGTTCTCGTTGCCCGACAATAGCTTGGTGAGGACGTCGTTCAATTCGCGCAGCGCCGCTGGCTGCACGCCGTCGAGGGTGGCAATGCGCAGTACTGCATCGTTGCGCAGGCGGTCAGTAAAATGGCCGAGGATTTCGCAGGCCTGATCGCGCTCGAGGTGGACCAGGATGGTGGCGATGATCTGCGGGTGTTCGTTGCGAATCAGTTCGGCCACCGACGAGGCGTCCATCCACTTGAGGCTCTCGATGCCGGAAGCGTCCTTGCCGCCGAGGATACGCGAGAGCAGCACCGACGCCTTGTCGTCGCCCAGCGCCTTGGTCAGCACCTGGCGGATGTATTCGTCCGAGTCGAGACCGACGGTGGAATTGAGCGCAGTCTGTTCGACGAACGATTCGAGCACCGTCACCACCTGCTCGTGCTGCACGCTTTTCATGGTCGCCATGGCGGCGCCGAGCTTGAGCACTTCGCGCGGGCCGAGAAATTTCATCACCTCGGCCGCTTCCGCTTCGCCGATGGCGAGCATCAAAATGGCCGCCTTCTGTATGCCGTTATCGTTCATGCGAGCCTGCTATTCATTTGCGCCTACCCATGCCTTGACGACGTTGGCCACCACGCGCGGATCATCCGTCGCCAGCTTTTTCGCCATCATTAAATTATCGCGATAGCCGCTCTGCACCTGCACAGCCACTGCCGCTTCCTGTTCTTCCAGTTGGTGTTCGATGGCCTCTTCTTCGGTCTCGACGACCACCGGGGCGGGGTCGGCCGTGAGCTTGTCGATCTTGCGCATCAGTGGCCGCAGCAGGGGGCTGAGGAAGCGGAACCAGAGGAACAGCAGCACCACGGCAGCGAGCATGAACTTGCCGATTTCCTTGGCCATGTCGATGTTGCTGCTGTCGCGCCACCACGGCGTCGCCGCCGGCGGATCTTCCGGCCGGTCGACGCCATCGAACGGTGCGTTGGTGACGTTGAGGGTGTCGCCGCGCTCCTTGTTAAAGCCCATCGCTTCGCGCACCAGGTCATTGATCTGCGCGACTTCGGCGGCCGTCAGGGCCTTGATGGTGACCTTGCTGGTCTTCGGGTCGACCAGCCGGCGGTAATTGACCACCACGCCAACCGACAGGCGCTTGATGCCGCCCATCGGTTTTTGTTCGTAGCGTACCGTCTTGTCGACTTCAAAATTGGTGGTGCTGTCCTTGCGGGTGGGGCCAGCGGCGGCGGCGGCCGGTGCAGCCGGGGCGCCAGCGGTGATCGGTGCGGTGGCCGCGCCCGGCGGCTGGTTCGACAGCGCACCGGGCACGCCACTCGGGTTGCCAGCGGCGCCGGCGCCCGCTTCGGACGACTGCTGGCTGCGGATTGCCTGCGGTTCCGGCGGTGAATTCGGTTTGTAGCTTTCGGCGGCGGTGTCGGTCTGGGCGAAGTCGACATCGGCGGTGGCTTCGGCGCGCACATTGCCCTTGCCGACCAGCGGCTCGATCAGCGACTGCACCTGGTTGACGATACCCTGCTGCAGCTGGACCACGTATTTGAGCTGGTTCGGGTCGAGGTTCTTGCCGGTGGCCGATTTGTTTGAGGTGTCCGACAGCAGGTTGCCGGCCTGGTCGACCACGGTGACGCTGGCCGGCGCCAGTTCCGGCACGCTGGAGGCGACCAGGTGGACGATGGCGCTGACCTGGGCGGCATCGATGGTGCGCCCGGTCTGCAAGTTGAGCAGCACCGAGGCGGTGGGTTTTTGCTGGTCGCGCACGAATACCTGCGGTTTCGGCAGCGCCAGGTGCACGCGCGCGGTCGATACCGCCGCCAGCGACTGGATCGAGCGCGCCAGTTCGCCCTCGAGCGAACGCTGGTAATTGACCTGTTCGAGGAACTGCGACACCCCCAGCTTCTGGTTTTCCATCAGCTCGAAGCCGACATTGCCGCCCTTCGGCAAACCCTGCGCGGCCAGTTTGAGGCGCACGTCATGGACCACGTTCGACGCCACCAGGATGGCGCTGCCGCCTTCGGAAAACTTGTATTTGACGCCCATCTGGTCGAGCGACGCGGTGATTGCGCCGCCGTCCTTGTCGCTGTAGTTGGCAAACAGGACACGGTATTCGGGCTGCTGGCTCCACATCCATACCGCCACCATCACCGCCAGCACCACTGCGCCGACCACGCCGAGCAGGATGTTGCGGCCGAACGCCGTTTGCAGGAAGCTCTGCGGTTCGGTGGGGAGGGTCAGGGTGTCCGCTGCTGCCATGGTAAGTGCATTTTCGAGGGTGCCCGCCGGGAAGGGCGGCGTCCAAAGGGGTGGCGATGTCCCGCGCTACAGTAACGGCGCGAGGGCTTGACCCATATTATGGTTGCCGCACGACAAAATCAATCCCTTAAACAGAGCGGCAATTGGCGTTCTGCTCGGCCGAAATTGGCGCGCCGGCACTGCTATTGTGTAAGCCTGAGTCAGCTTGTACACATTGTACTCTCGTGACAGCAAGCAATGAAGGAGCGAACCATGAGTATCAGCGCCATCGGTGGCATCGACAGCAGCCGCATCCAGGCGATGATGGAGCAGTTGAAGGCGGCCGCCAGCCGGCCGGCGGCCAGCGCCATGGCGCCGGCCGCGCTGGCAGAGACGGGCGGCGCCAGCAAGGTGACGTTTTCGGACGCCCTCAAATCGTCGCTGGAGTCGGTCAACGCCAGCCAGGTCAAGGCCGAGCAGCTGGGCCAGGCGTTCGCCGCTGGCGACGACAAGGTCAATTTGTCGGATGTAATGATCTCGATGCAAAAGGCCAGTATTAATATGCAGGCGACGGTGCAGGTGCGCAACAAAGTGGTGGCGGCGTACCACGAAATCATGAATATGCAGGTGTAACTCGCCAGGGGGGCTGGCACCTGCGGTGCCTGTCCCTTGTGTGCGTTGCCGGCGCTTCAAACTGGGCCAAACAGCACCGTCGGTGCCAGTCCCCCTGCTGCTGTTGCTGCTGCTGCGGTCTGCAGGATCTGGCGGATCTCCGGCACGCATGAGCCGCAGTTGCCACCCGCCTTGACGCACGCCGTCACCGCTGCCACCGTCGTCAACTGCGCGCGCGCGATGGCGGCGGCGATGGTGTTGCGCCCCACCCCAAAGCACGAACAGACAGTCGGCCCGGCGTCCTGGCCGGCCGTCAGCGCCTGCCCGCTGAGTAAGCCGGCGCGGTCCTGCGTCGACAATGCCCCCTGGTCAAACAAACTGGCCAGCCAGGCGCGCGAGGGCAGGTCCGGCCGTGGTGAAATGAACACGCACTGGGCGATGCGGTCATCGACCAGGTGTACGCCGCGGTAGATATTGCGCGCGCGGTCGTGGTAATCGATCCAGTCGGCGTCGACCTCGGTCACCCCCAGCAGCTGGCGCGCCCACGCCGCGTGATCGGCAATGACGGCGCGTCCGGCCAGTTCAAAACGGCTGAACGAGGCGCCGCGGATTTTGGTCCAGTGGGTCAGCAAATCAAGCTGCGGCTCGCCGCGGGTGAGGACAAAGCCATGCCAGGCGACGCCGAACGGCGTCACCCGCACCGGCGTGTGCTTGAACTCCGGCTCGCCCGAGATGGGGTCGACCGCCGGATTGCAGACGGCGCCCACACGCGCGTCCGACGCATTCTGGCCGTTCCAGTGGATCGGCACGAAAATGCCGCCACGGGCGATGCCGCCGCCGTGCTGCACCCGCGCCACCATCGCGCCCCAGCGGCTGGCCACCCGCGCCAGTTCGCCTTCGCGCACGCCGCAGGCCAGCGCGTCCTGCGGATGCATGTCGATAAACGATTCGGCCGTGTGGCCGGCCAGCCGCGCTGCCTTGCCGGTGCGCGTCATGGTGTGCCACTGGTCGCGCACTCGGCCCGTGTTAAGGGCCAGCGGGTAGTCGTCGTCGACCGGATTGGCCGGCGCCCGCGGCACGCTGGCGATGAATCGTCCCTTGCCATCGGCATGGGCGAAGTGGCCATCGCCAAACAGGCGTGCCTGTCCCAGCGGCCACTGCACCGGCGCCAAGGCGTCATACGCGGCGCTGCTCATGCCTTCGAGGCCGGCGAGCGTAAAGCGGCGCGTGTTGGCGCCCTCGTTGGCGGCCATCGACAGCCGCGCATGTTCGTCGAAAATGGCTGCCGGGCCGGCGAAATCGAAGCCCTGGTAGCCCATTTTTTGCGCCACCTGGCACAGCACCTGCCAGTCGGCGCGCGCCTGCCCCGGCGCTGGCAAAAAGGCGCGCTGGCGCGTGATGGTGCGCTCCGAATTGGTCACGCTGCCATCTTTTTCTCCCCAGCCCAGCGCCGGCAGCACGATATCGGCAAACGCCATGGTGTCGGTGCTGGCGACGATGTCGGACACCACCACCAGTTCGCACTGTTCAAGCGCGCGTTTTACCTGGTCGGCGTCGGGCAGGCTGACCAGCGGATTGGTGGCGATGACCCATACCGCCTTGACCTTGCCCGCCTCGATATCGCGGAACAGGTCGACCGCCTTCAGGCCGGGCCGTTCGGCAATCGCCGGCGAACCCCAGAACTGCTGGACGATGGCGCGGTGGCTGGCGTTGTCCAGTTCCATGTGCGCCGCCAGCATGTTGGCCAGCCCCCCCACTTCGCGCCCGCCCATGGCGTTGGGCTGGCCGGTCAGCGAAAACGGCCCCATGCCGGGTTTGCCGATGCGCCCCGTGAGCAGGTGGCAGTTGATGATGGCGTTGACCTTGTCGGTGCCGCACGACGATTGATTGACCCCTTGCGAGTAGGCGGTGACAACCCGCGTCGTGGCGGCAAACGCCTGGTAAAACGCCAGCACGCTGGCGACGTCGATGCGGCAGGCGAGGGCGACGGCGGCGGGGTCACTCGGGCCGGCCGCGGTCAGCGCCGCCGGCAAACCGCTGGTGTGGGCGGCGACGTAATGCGCATCGGCGTGGTCACTGGCGGCCAGATACGCCAGCAAACCATTGAACAGCCAGACATCGGTGCCCGGCCTGATCGCCAGGTGCAGGTCGGCCCCTTCGCAGCTGGCGGTGCGGCGCGGGTCGATCACCACCAGTTTAAAATCGGGGCGCGCTTCCTTGATGCGGGCGATGCGCTGGAACAGGATCGGATGGCACCATGCCGCATTCGAGCCGGCCAGCACCACCATGTCGGCCAGTTCGAGGTCGTCGTAGCAGCCGGGCACGATGTCTTCGCCAAACGCGCGCTTGTGGCCGGCCACGCTCGACGACATGCACAGGCGCGAATTGGTGTCGATATTGGCGCTGCCGATGTAGCCTTTCATGAGCTTGTTGGCGACATAATAATCTTCCGTCAGCAGCTGGCCGGAGACATACAGCGCCACCGCATCGGGACCGTGGCGATCGATGATGGTTTGAAAACCGCTCGCCACCCGCGCAATGGCGTCGTCCCAGTCGATGCGGCGCAGGGCGCCGTCTTCACGCACGGCTGGATACAGCAGGCGCTCGTCGAGGCTGAGCGTGTCGCCCAGCGCTGCGCCCTTGACGCACAGGCGGCCGCGGTTGGCGCAGTGGCTGGTATCGCCTTCGATGACGACGCTGCCGTTGGTGGCGCGGGTGGCTTTGACGCCGCAGCCGACGCCGCAGTAGGGACAGCTGGTGAGAACGGCAGTATGCATGGGGACCTTGTCAGGCGGCGCGGCTGCACAGCGCTTCGCCGAACAGCAGCTGCTGGCGGATCGGGGCGATGTTCACGCGTTGCCGGATTAATTCAGAATACCAGGGACCGTCGCTGACGTCGCCGTACAGCACTGCGCCGGTCAGCACATCGCCCTCGACGATCAAGCGTTTGTAGATGCCGCGACGGGGGTCGCGCAGCACCAGGTCTTCGCTGCTGGCGGTGCCGGAAAAATCGCCCACCGAATACAGTTCGATGCCGGTCACTTTTAAGCGCGTGGGCGTCGACGTTTGCACGTAGCGGCGGTGACCGCTGCGCGCCAGGTGGGCGCCGGCCACCTTGGCCTGCTCCCACAGCGGCGCCACCAAACCGAAGGTGGCGCTGCGGTGCTGCACGCATTCGCCGACCGCGTAGATGCGCGGATCGTAGGTTTGCAAGGTGTCGTCGACGACGATGGCGCGCTCGCAATACAGGCCGGCCTGCCGTGCCAGTTCGATATTCGGCCGCACCCCCGCCGTCATCACCACCAGGTCGGCGGGAATGGCCGTGCCGTCCTTGAAGCGCACCGCCCTCACGCGGCGTGCGCCAGCGATCTCGGTGGTCTGCGCTTGCATGCGAAATTCGATGCCGCGCAGCGTCAGCGCCTGTTGCAGCAGACGTGCGGCGTTCTTGTCGAGCTGCTGGTTCATCAGGGTGTCGCTGACGTGCACCACGGTGACATGCATTCCGCGCCGGTGCAGGCCGTTGGCCGCTTCCAGTCCCAGCAGGCCGCCGCCGATCACCACCGCGTGGCCGCCGTGCGCGCTGGCGGCCAGCATGGTGTCGACATCGGCGAGATCGCGAAAGCCGATCACCCCCGGCAGCAGGTGGCCCGGTACGGGAAGGATGAAGGGGGTCGAACCGGTGGCCAGCAGCAGCCGGTCGTACCAGACTTCGCGGCCGGATTTTGAGCGCACCAGGCGGCGCTGGCGGTCGATGTGCACCACCGGGTCGCCGCTGTAAAGGGTGATGCCCTGTTCGAGGTACCAGGCGCGCGAGTGAATGACGATGTCTTCGCGCGCCTTTTCGCCCGCCAGCACCGGCGAGAGCAGGATGCGGTTGTAATTGGTGTGCGGCTCGGCGCCGAACACGGTGATGTCGTACAGTGCCGGCGCCAGCTTGAGCAGCTCTTCGACGGTGCGCATGCCAGCCATGCCGTTGCCGACCACGACGAGCGACTGGCGCGGCGGCACCAGCACGGGCATGGTCGCAGTCATGGTCCCGGTCGTGGTGCCGGTCATGGTCCCACCGATGGACCGACCCATACCGTACCGTCGCGCACGCAGGCGCGCCACGGCCGCACCGAGTGCTGCGGCGCTTCCAGGCATTCGCCGGTGCGCAAGTCAAAATGCTGCTTATAGATGGGCGAAGCGACCACCAGGCGCTCGCCGAGGTTGCCGACCAGCCCGCGCGCGAGCACGGCGGCGTGCGAGTTGGCGTCGTAATTGCCGATGGCGTAGACCTCGCCATCGACGCGAAACAGCGCCACCTGGGCGCCGTCGACCAGTGCGCACACGCCGCTGTCGGGCAGGATGTCGTCGAGGGCGCAAACGGCGGTCAGGGTGGGCGTGAGCGGGCTGCTGGTCATGGTGTCGCTTTCGATGAAGGTGGGGGTCACGCCTGGCTGACGATGGGGATCACGCGGCGCTGCTTTTCTTCAAAGCTGGCCGGGCGGATCTGGCCGCGCTCGGACAGGAACACGACATTGGCGTCGACTGCGTCGCTGTTGACGAAGTGGCGGAAGCGCTTGCGCGTTTCGGGATTGTCGAGCGCCGCCTGCCACTCGCAAGCATAGGTGTCGACCACCCGCTGCAGGTCCGCCTCCAGTTCGGCGGCCAGGCCCAGGCTGTCCATGATCACCACCTGCTTGAGGTAGTCGAGACCTCCTTCGAGGTTGTCGCGCCAGACGCTGGTGCGCTGCAGGCGCTCGGCGGTGCGCACGTAAAACATCAGCAGGCGGTCGACGTAGCGCACCACGGTCGCTTCATCGAGGTCGCTGGCAAACAGTTCGGCGTGGCGCGGCTTCATGCCGCCGTTGCCGCAGACGTACAGGTTCCAGCCCTTCTCGGTGGCGATCAGGCCGATGTCCTTGCCCTGCGCTTCGGCGCATTCGCGGGTGCAGCCGGAGACGCCGAACTTGATTTTATGGGGTGCGCGCAAGCCCTTGTAGCGGTTTTCCAGGCGGATGCCAAAGCCCATGCTGTCGCCGACGCCAAAGCGGCACCAGGTCGAGCCGACGCACGATTTGACGGTGCGCAGCGACTTGCCGTAAGCGTGGCCCGATTCGAAACCGGCAGCGATCAGCTCTTCCCAGATCAGCGGCAGCTGGTCGACGCGGGCGCCGAACAGGTCGACCCGGGCGCCGCCGGTGATCTTGGTGTACAGGCCATATTTTTTGGCCACCGTGCCCACCGCGATCAAGCCATCGGCAGTCACTTCACCGCCGGCCATGCGCGGTACCACCGAGTAGCTGCCATCCTTCTGAATATTGCCGAGGTAGTAGTCATTGGTGTCCTGCAGCGCCGCGTGCACGGGGGTGAGCACAAATTCGTTGTACAGCGAAGCGAAGATGCTGGCGGCGGCCGGTTTGCAGATGTCGCAACCGCGCCCGCTGCCGTGGCGCGCCAGCAGTTCCGGGAAGGTTTTTAAGCCCTCGACGCGCACCAGGTGCAGCAGCTGCTGGCGCGAATAAGGAAAATGCTCGCACAGGTGGTTGTTGACCGCCAGTCCCTGCTTTTTCATCTCCGCCTTCATCACCTGGGTCACCAGCGCCACGCAGCCGCCGCAGCTGGTGCCGGCGCAGGTGGCGCTTTTAATGGCGCCGATGCTGATGGCGCCATCGCGCACGGCGGCGCAGACGGCGCCCTTGGACACATCGTTACAGGAACACAGCTGGGCGCTGTCGGGCAGGGCGTCGACACCGAGGCCCGTCACCGCCACGCCATCGCTCGATGGCAGGATCAAAAATTCGGGCGCGGCCGGCAGGGCGATTTTGTTGAGCATCAGCTGCAGCAGGGTGCCGTATTCGGCGGCGTCGCCCACCAGCACGGCGCCCAGCAGATAGGTGCCGCAGCCGGAGACGACGATTTTTTTGTAGACCTGGCGGCGCTCGTCGAGATACTGGTAGCTGCGCGCACCCTCGGTGACGGTGTGGGCGTCGCCCAGGCTGGCGACGTCGACGCCCATCAGTTTGAGCTTGGTGCTCATGTCGGCGCCTGTAAAACTGGCCGGTTCGCCGGCCAGGTGGCGGGCGGCGGTGCGCGCCATGTCGTAGCCGGGTGCCACCAGGCCAAACAGCTGGCCGCGCCAGGCGGCGCATTCGCCGATGGCATAGATGTCGGGGTCGGAAGTGAGGCAGCTGTCGTCGATGGCGATGCCGCCACGCGCGCCCAGGGCGAGGCCGGCGGCGCGGGCGAGGTCGTCGCGCGGGCGGATGCCGGCCGAGAACACGATCATGTCGGCATCGAGCGCGCTGCCGTCGGCAAAGCGCAGGCGCTGGCGGCCCTGTTCACCGTCGATGATCTCGAGGGTGTTTTTTTGCGTGTGTACCGTCACCCCCAGCGCTTCGATGCGCTGGCGCAGCACGCGCGCGCCACCCTCGTCGACCTGCACCGCCATCAGGCGCGGCGCAAATTCGACCACGTGGGTGTGCAGGCCCAGGTCGACCAGCGCCTTGGCGCATTCGAGGCCGAGCAGGCCGCCGCCGATCACCACGCCGGTGGACGAGCGCGCGCCGCATTCGCGCATCGCTTCGAGGTCTTCGATGGTGCGGTAGACAAAACAGTCGCTGCGTTCGCGCCCCGGTACCGGCGGCACGAACGGCGTCGAGCCGGTGGCAAATACCAGCTTGTCGTAGCCCAGCACTTCGCCGCTGGCGACGGTCACCGTGTGGGCGCTGCGGTCGACCGCGATCACCCGTGCATTCAAGTGCAGCAGCACATTGCCGTGATCGAAAAAGCCGGGCGCCACCAGCGACAGGTCGTCGGCGGTTTTGCCGCTAAAAAATTCGGACAGGTGCACGCGGTCGTAGGCGGCGCGCGTCTCCTCGCCCAGCACCGTCACTTCCAGGTGCGTATTGGCGCCGAGTGCGAGCGACTCGAGCAATTTATGGCCGACCATGCCGTGGCCGATGACGATGATTTTCATGGTGCGTTTTCCCGTATTGGTTTTTATGCGGCGACGCCGGCGGCAGCGATGCCCGTGTTGTGGCGCGCGCCAAAGCGGGCGGCCAGCGCGCACAGCGCCGAGATCACCACCAGCACCGACAGGATCGATAGCGTTTGTTGAATGCTGCCGGTGCCTTTCATCAGAAAGCCGGCCAGTACGGCGCCGACGTTGCCGCCGGCGCCGATGATGCCGGCCACGCCGCCCAGGGCGCGGCTATCGATAAAAGGCACCAGCGCGTAAGTGGCACCGCAGGCCATGTGGGTGAACAGGCCAAACACCAGCATGGCGATGATGGCAAAGCTGGCGCTGCCGGCGTTGGCGAACCACAGCAGGCCGATGCCTTCGCCGATCATCATCACGAACAGCACCGTCACGCGCGCATTGAGCGAACCGCGGGCGGCGCTTTTATCGGACAGCCAGCCACCAAGCGCACGGGCGAACAGTGCCAGCAGGCCGAAGCTGCCGGCGGCGGCACCGGCCGCGCCCAGCGACAGGCCGAAGTGGTCGACGTAATAGACGGCGGCGATGTTATGGATAAAAATTTCGATGCCGAAGCAGGCGCCGTAAGTGACGAACAGCAGCCACACGCGGTGGTTGGCGGCGGCTGTCTTAAAACTGTCCCAGCCGCCTTTCTTGTTGCCCTCGATGGCGACGCCGGCGCGGCGCAGGTCGGCGTAGTTCCCTTGCGGGCAATCCTGGGTGTACCTGTAGTAGAGCACCGCCATGATCAGCATCATCACGCCGGGCACCACCAGCGCCAGCCGCCAGCCCAGCGACTGCGACACGCCGGTCATGACGATGGCGGTGAGCAGCAGCGGCATCAGGGCCTGGGCAGCGCCACCGCCCGCATTGCCCCAGCCGGCAGCGGCGGCATTGGCGGTGCCGACCACCTTCGGCGCGAACATCACCGAGGTGTGGTACTGGGTGATGACGAAGCTGGCACCGACCGCGCCAATGCCGAGTCGGAAAATCAGAAAGCTCTCGTAACTCTGCGCCAGCGCCACTCCCAGCACGGGAATGGCGCCCAGCGCCAGCAGGCCGGTATAGGTCAGGCGCGGGCCGAAGCGGTCGCACATGGGACCGACCACAAGGCGCACCAGGATGGTGATGGCGACGGCGGCGATGTTGATGTTGGCGATTTGCGCCAGTGACAGGTGAAACTCGCCCTTGATGACCGGCATCAGGGGAGCGCAGGCGAACCAGGCGAAAAAGCAGATAAAGAAGGCCATCCAGGTCAGGTGAAAGGCGCGCATGGGCGGCGTGGCAAAAGACAGCAGCTTGATGCTGGTCGCTTTGCTCGCATGCGTATCGGTGGTGGTCATGGTGGCTCCCGTATGTCGAAAACAAAAAAAGCGTCCGCGCAGCCGGGTGAATCAATCACCGGGATGGGCGGACGCCGTTGTCCGTGCTTGTCCTTCGTTGGACGGGGTGCTGCGAATTCTTGTAAGCCAGGTGGGTCGCCGTTGATCCACCCTGACAGTGATGCACGATCCGTGCCAGTGGCGCTTGCCCGGGGATACCTTGGTGCCCGCCTTAAAACGGTGCGTCAGCGCCCGCAAAAGATGCATGCTCGCCATTGCCCACACTTGGCGCGCCTGCAGGCCGCTCGGATGGTGGCGCCGCCACTGCGCGTTTTATCCCGTCTACGTTGGCAAGAAAGTAAATTTGTTTCTGATCACCATTTCCAGGCAACAGCAATTTGCACTATGATGTGTCGGTAAATTAATGGAACATTCACGTTGTGGTTTTCATTCGCCACCGTTGAAGCTTGTCAACGATAAATTTGTTAAGGTTGCTGATGGATACTCTTGAACAATTTGTAGAGAAATTTAGCAATGCGGTCGACTTTCAGGATGCCGTCGATCTGCGCGGCGAGACCGATCTGAAAACCTTGCCGGAGTGGGATTCGCTGGCGGCGCTGGGCGTGATCATTATGTTTGACATGGAATACAACAAAGCGATCACGGGCGCCGACCTGTTGACCTGCCGCACTCTCAGTGATGTTTATAAACTGATCGGCTGATCATGGCGCAGGTCAAACTCCAGAATGTGCGCTACGCCGGCATGACGACCTGCGTGCCGCACCGGGTGTTATCGAACATCCGTGACTGCCCGCCACAGATGCGCAACGCGCGCGAGCGGCTGGTGCGCAACATCGGCATTGAAGAGCGCCGCATCTGCGCTTCGTGGCAAACCTTTTCCGATCTCGCCTTTGACGCCGCCGAACAGCTCATTACCACCCTGAACTGGCAGCGCGACGAGATCGATGCGCTGATCATCGTCTCGCAGTCGCCCGACTACCTGTTGCCGTCGACCGCCATCATCATGCAGGACCGGCTCAAACTGAGCCAGTCGACCATCGCCTTCGATATCAATCTCGGTTGTTCCGGTTATGCCTTCGGCCTGCATGTGCTGGGCGCGATGATTGCCAGCGGTGGCATCAAAAAAGGCTTGATCCTGATCGGCGACCGTTCCGCCGGCGTCATCGACCCGCTGTTTTCCGATGCCGCCAGCGTCACCGCGCTCGAATACGATCCGGCGGCGCCGCCGATGTATTTTGATCTCAACAGCGATGGCAGCGGTCACCGCACCATCATGCTGCCCGCTGGCGGCCACCGCGAACCGTTTGGCATCCAGCACGCGCTGCCGTGGAAGGACAGCGACGGCATGTGGCGCAGCCCGACCGAACTGTGCCTCGACGGCCCGGCCGTACTGAGCTTTTCTACCCAGGTGGTGCCGCCGGCGGTGCGCAAGCTGCTCGAATTTGCCGATTGCCCCATCGCTGATGTCGACTACTTCCTGTTCCACCAGGCCAACCGCATGATCAACGAGACCATCCGCAAGAAGCTGGGGCTGGAGGCGGACAAAGTGCCATCGTCGCTGCGCGACTTCGGCAATACCAGCGGCGCCTCGATTCCCTTGACGATGACGACGCGGATCGGCGAGCAGCTCGATGGCCAGTCGGCGCGGCTGCTGATGTGCGGCTTTGGCGTCGGTCTGTCGTGGGGCACCTGCCTGGTCGATGTCGCCGGCGCCGTGTTCCCGGCGCTGATCGAGTCTTGAGCACGCCCTTCACCCTCGAAGGCAAGCGCCTGCTGGTGACGGGGGCGTCGTCCGGCATCGGCCGCGCCACCGCCACGCTGTGCGCCAGCATGGGCGCGCAGGTGGTGGCGTGCGGCCGCGATGCCGCCAAGCTGGCCGAGGTACTGGCCACGCTCGCTGGCAGTGGCCACAGCATGGTGGTGGGCGACCTCACCGAGGCGCCCGCGCGCCAGGCGCTGGTGGAAGCGACCGCGGTCCTCGACGGCGCCGTCTTTTGCGCCGGCAGCGTCACCCTGGCGCCGTTTCGGATGATCTCGCAGCGCCACATGGATGCCACCTTTGCCGTCAATTTCGAGGCGCCGGTGCTGCTGACCCAGGCGCTGTTCGCCAAAAAGAAGATCGCGGCGGGCGCCTCGCTGGTCTATATCACCGCAGTGGCCGAACACATCACCCCCACCGCCACCGGCATGTATTCCGCGGCCAAGGCGGCCCTGAAGGCCGCTGTCGGTACCATCGCCCAGGAATACGCGCGCCAGGGCATCCGCGCCAATTGCGTCTCGCCCGGTTATGTCGACACCCCGATGCTGGCCGGATTAAACAAGGTCATGGGCATGCAGGACAAGCTCGATCTGACCCCGCTGGGGCACATCGATGCCGACGACGTCGCCGGCGGCATCGCGTTTTTGCTGACGCCGGCCAGCAAATGGATTTCGCGCGTGAGCCTGGTGATCGACGGCGGTCTGATCCTGCACGTGCGTTAATTTCAGACGATGACAACCACCATGCTCAATCATCCCTTTCATTTGCGCGGCAAGCGCGTGCTGGTCACCGGCGCCAGTAGTGGTATCGGCCGCGCGGTTGCCATTGAGTGCGCCCGTGCCGGTGCAGCGGTGATTGCCAGTGGCCGCGATCAGACGCGGCTCGATGCGACCATGGCGCGGCTGGAGGAGGGCGCGCACGACAGTTTCGCTGCCGATCTCACCGACGACGCCCAGCTGGCCGCGCTGGCGGCGCACTGCGGCCACATCGATGGCGTCGTCCATTGCGCCGGTGTCGATGGGGTGACGCCGGTGCGCATGCTGCGCGCAGCCTTCCTCGACCGCGTGTTCGATGCGAATTTCATGGCGCCCATCCTGCTGACCCAAAAACTGCTGTACCAGAAGGCGCTGCGCAATGGCGCCTCGATCCTGTACGTGTCGTCGATCGCCGCCCACACCGGCACCGTCGGCGTCGGGCCGTATTCGGCCTCAAAGGCGGCGCTTGAGGGCTTGATGCGCTGCCTGGCACTGGAAGTGGCGCCACGATCGATGCGCGTCAATGCGCTCGCGCCAGGACTGGTCGACACGCCGCTGGTCAACGAGGACCGCGCCTGGCTGGAAGAAAAAGCGGCCAGCTACCCGATGGGCATCGGCCGGCCGGAAGATGTGGCGTATGCCGCCATCTACCTGCTGTGCGACGCCAGCCGCAAGGTGACCGGTACCACCCTGCACCTCGATGGAGGCAATGCATGGACGTAAACCCACCCGCCGCCGCCGCCGCCGCCGCCAGTGTGCATGATCTGGTGGTGATCAGCGCCGGTGGCTTTGGCCGCTCGCTGGTCAATACCTGCCACGGTGATCCGGACAATGGCGTGGTGTGGCGCGTCACCGGCTACCTCGACAACCGGCCGGCGCTGGCGGCCAAAGCCGGCCTGCCGATCCTTGGCGACCCGATGACCTACCAGGCCAGGGACGGCCAGAGCTTCATGTGCGCGCTCGGTGATCCGGGCCAGCGGCGCCGCTTTGCCGCGCCGCTGCTGGCGCAGGGCGCCACCTTCATGAATCTGTGCACCGGCCTGTTTCCGGCCGATGGCCTGCGCATGGGCGTCGGCTGCTTTTTCGAGCCGCCCGTGCGCATCGGCGTCGATGTCACCCTGGGCGACTTCGTCGTCATCCAGTCGACCAGCGTGATCGGCTACGAAGTGGTGATTGGTTCGTACGTGACGGTCGGCGCGTTCGTCTTCATTGGCGGCGGCGCGCAGATCGGCGAGGATGTCGTCATCCATCCCCACGCCACGATCCTGCCCAAGGTGAGCATCGGTGCTGGCGCCGTGGTCGGCGCTGGCAGCGTGGTGATGGCCGATGTGCCGCCGGGCGTGACGGTGCTGGGCAATCCCGCCAAAATCTTCAGGTTCAAATAATGCACTCACGGATGCCTGCCTCCGCGTATATCGACCAGGCCTGGTTCGAGCGCGAGCGCGATTTGCTGTTCAAGCCCCTGTGGCAGTTCATCGGCTTGAAGATGATGCTGGAAGCGCACAATGGGTTCATCACGCGCACGCTGTGCGGCGTGCCGATCGTGGTGCAGAATTTTGACGGCGAACTGCGGGCCTTTGAAAACGTCTGCCTGCACCGCCAGAATCCCATCCAGGTGGAGCCGCAGGGGGTGCGCCCGCTGGTGTGCTACTACCATGGCTGGGCCTATGGCAGCGACGGCGCACCGGCCAAGATCCCCTTCGAAGACACGCTGTACCGCTACCCCGCAGCCGAACGCGCCTGCATGCACCTGCGCCGCTTTGCTCTCGAATGTGTCGGCAACCTGGTGTTCGTCAACCTGTCGGCCGAACCGATGCCGATCAGGCAGCAGTTCGGCGCCGCCCTGCTGGCGAGCATGGCGCAATCGTCGCTGGCCTACGATGGCGAAGTGATGATGACGACCTACGAGGGCAAGTTCAACTGGAAGCTGGCCTACGAAAATCTGCGCGACAGCGTGCACCCCAAATTTCTGCATACGCGCTCGCTGTACAAGGAAGTCAAGTTCGAGCCGGTCATCAATGAAGGGGCGCTGGCGGCGCTGAGCGCGCAGCGCGGCGCCCCCACGCCCGAGCGCGCGCGCGCGCTGGCGCTGCTGCGCAGTTTTAGTGGCGGCGGGCGCGATACCCCGATCGAGAACTTCGCCCACCAGCCATGGTTCGACCACGTCGAGCGCTATCGCGACCAGGACTGGTACTACAACTGGCTGGCCTTTCCGAACCTGCACATCGCTTCGCCAACGGCCGGCTATTCCTTCATCATCGAGCAGCACGTGCCGGTGGGACCGGGGCGCACCGACCTGATCGTGCACGCCGTGCTGGCCAAGAAGAAGAAACGCTTTTCCGGCGCCCTGGCGGTGCTGCACGGGACCATGATGGGGCTTGAGCGCGTTTTGCGCGAAGACGTCGGCGTACTCGAAGACATCCAGCGCACCCTGCACCCGGGCGCCAAAGCGGCCCACCTGGGTGACTATGAATTCATCAATGCCGGCATCGAGCACTGGTACCTCGCTGTCATGGAGGGAAAAATTGTCCTGTAAATTCGTGATCGGCACGGCGCCCGAGCTGGGCTGGATCGCCAGCGCCTGGCGCGAAGCGGCGCCGGCACTGCAGATCGTGGAGGTGCTGCTGGAGGCCGATGACGGCGCCGTCGCCGCGCTCGCCCGAGCCCTTGCTGGCGCCCGCGCCAGTGCCGGCGACAGCGCCTTCCTGGTGTGGGGCACGCAGCATCTGAACATGCGTCGCCTCGAGCTGATGGGCGTCGTCAAATCGCTCGGTCTGGCCATGCCGCCGCTGCTCTGCGGCGGCGCCGTGGTCGCCGCCAGTGCCACCCTCAGTGACAACTGTTACGTGGGGCCGGGCGCGGTGATCGGCGCCGACTGCCGCATCGGCCACAACGTCCATATCGGCGCCGCCGCCGTCGTCGGCAGCGGCTGCAGCGTTGGCCACTCAGCCCATATCGAGGACGGCGCCCAGCTCGGACGCGGCGTCACGCTGGCCGCCCACGTCAGCATCGGCCTGGGGGTGATCATCGCGCACGCGGTCAGCGTGGGAAAATTTTCGATTGTCGACAAGCCGGGCTGCTACCGCGCCGACATCGCCGCCAAATCGTTCCGGCACGCCAGCCACGCCCACCCCATCATCGTGGTCGGATCCTGAGCGCGCCTTCGCCGCCAGCGGCGAAGGCGGCGATGAATGCCTGCAGGCGGCGCCGTCGGTCATGCCGTCGATGAAGACGATGGCGCAAGCGGGCGCGATTGCACGCAGCAGGGCCGACAGGCCGTACTCGGTCTCGTGGGCGCGCTGGCAGATGAAAATGAAGCGGTGCGCCAGTTTCGGCCGCAAGTTGGCCACGACCAGTTCGACCATCGGACGGCCGAGCACTTCAATTAATGGCTTGGGCAGGGCATGCCCGGCCTGCGTAAAGCGCGAGCCGAGTCCTGCCATGGGAATGACGATGTTGATCATGCCTCGCCCGCGTACTTGTCGTCGCGCGCGCCGGGCACCTTGACCACCACCGTGACGCTGTCCTGCAGCGCGTGAAAATCGGTCGATTCGCCCGCTTCGATGACGATGATTGCGCCGCTGTCGAAACGCTGGCCGTTCATCTCCACGGCGCCGCTCTGGATGACGGTAATTTCGGTGGCAATGCGATGGTGGTGGCGCGCTTCGCGCTCGCCTGCACGATAGCTTTTTATGGCAACCTCGGCCCCTTGCGTGACAAACGCCGCTGGCGAAAAATCGCCGACAAACCAGCCGCGCTGCATGTCGTCGAGCTTAAACTGTTTCATGAGCCGCCCTTGCCGTCGACCAGGGCGGCGACGCGCTGGCCGTGCCGCTGTTCGAATTCTTCGATCCGTTGCGGCGTATAGAAGCTGAAATAAGCATCGTTTGAAATCTCCCTTGCATACACCCGGCGGTTGTCGATAATGAGTTGATTGAGTACGGGGGCGATGAAATAGCGGCCGTCTTCGGTGGTGCGCTGGAGGATCGAGCGACTTGCTGCATCGAGAAATAGCGCGCCACTGCGAAAATAATAAAATCCGGCCACCGCATGGCGGCTGATGGGCTTTTTTTCGGCCGCTTCGACCACCTGCTGCCCTTCCACCTTGACGTAAGACCAGCGCGGCGTCACCGCGCGGAAGTACAGGCAGGCGGCATCGGCGGCGTCAGCGACAAATTCGGGCAACAGGGTGGCCACATCGATGTCGAGGTATTGATCGCCGTTGGCGATGATCAGCGGCTGCGCGTGATCGATGTGCTCGATGGCCATCAGGCAGCTGCACAGGGCGCCCTGCGTCATGTTTTCCAGGATCACCACCTGGGCGCCATCGGCGAGCAGCTTGAGAGAGCGGTCCAGGTGAAAGCGGCTGCAGTCGTCCTTGAGCACGATGAACACGAATTGCACCGTGGCCTCCAGGCGGCGCAGATTTTCGATCACATACTGGATCATCGGCAGGCGCATGACCTCGGTCAGCGGCAGCGGGTGCGGATACTGGGCGAGCGGAAAATAGTCCGAGCGCGCGGCCAGCGGGATCACGACTGTCGTCATACGGGCACTTCCTGCTCGTGGCGGGCGATGGCAGCGAGAATATTGTCAAGCCGGACTTCGTCGACGGTGGCCACCTGCAGCACATGCGCGCCGGCGGCGCGGGCCGCGGTCACGCCGTTGTGATTGTCTTCCACCACCAGGCACTGCGCGGGCGCCAGACCGAGTCGCTCGATGGCGGCGCGGTAGATGTCCGGCGCCGGCCTGGGCAAGGCAATGTCTTCGCTGGAGAGGAAAAAATCGAGGTAGCGCAGCAGGTCGGCGCGCCCCAGCATCATCGCCACCGAGCTGCGGATCGAGTTGGAACAGACGGCGATGCGATAGCCGGCATCCTGCAGCCGCGCCAGCGCAAACTGCTGGGCAAATTGTGGCCGGCAGTGGGTGTAGATCAGCGCCTCCGTGTGCTGCTGCTTGATCTGGCCGATCAGTTGGTGCAGCTGGCGCGGCAGCCCGCGTTCGGTACTCATCATGTGCAGTTTTTTGCTGGTGGGCAGGCCATCGAAGCTCGCCAGGTGGTCGGCGCGCGAAATGGTCAGGCCAAATACCGCCAGCGCCAGGTTGAACGCTTCGTAGTGCCACTCGCGTGCATCGATGAGGACGCCATCCATGTCGAACAGTACCGCCTTGATCTTAAGCGTCATTGAAAAACTCCGCCGCTTCGAGAGGAAAGTCGGTGCACAGGCGCAGGTGCGGATGGGCGGCCAGCCCGGTCGCCTTCAATTGCTGCCAGTGAGGCAGATGGGGTCGTCGGTGCAGCTCGGCCGACACCACGCACACTTGGCCCCGTGCCAGCATCGCCGCCAGTTGCGCGGCGTCGTACCAGCAGCCATGGAAGCTGTCCAGCCAGACACCAGCGCTGCCGGCGACGCCGCCGCCGTGCTGCTCATATTCGCTGGCACGCAGATAAAACGGCAGCTGCGCGCGGACCTAAGCCAGCGTTTCTGGAACCGACATATCGAACACGAAGTAATCGATCTCGGGATAGGCCGCCATGGTCGTCGACAGCGCCGCCTGCAGGCCGTCGGCCTTGATATTGAGCGCCAGCGGGCCGCTGCAGGCGCTGGCGCGCATCAGTTCGAGTACGCTCCCCAGCGCAGGCTCGCCACCGCCCGGTATGTCGTGGGCGATGACGAGCGCGCCGGCGCTGTCACGGATATCTGTTTCAGTACCAAAGCCGAGGGCGAACGAGCGCGCAAAGGCGGCCATGGTGTTTTTTTCGGCGGCCTGCTGCCACAGCCCGCGGTGCGAAAGAATCTGCATGGTCAGCCTGGCGCGTGCGGCGCGTCAGGCGCCGCCGGCAGGTTGAACGGGCTGGCGCTGGCATAATCGCTCACCAGTAGTCCGAGCCGGTCCACCGCCGCGGCGATCTGCATGAACGCGGGGCGATCGGCAGCCAGTGCAAACTGGTCGGCGGCGCGCCATGGCCACATCAGGTTGACCGGGCTGGCCATGCCGGCGGCGCGCACATCTGCTTGAACCGGCACGTCGAACAGGGCGATGGCTTTCCAGTTAAGGACGATGGCTTCGTCATCGGGCGCCAGCGCGAAACGATCGGCCAGCACCTGCCAGTACGAAGCCGTGGTCAGATCGTAGGGCACACCCGTGCGGCGCAGGTAGCAGCGCATGATGCGCGCTTCCGGCGTGCACAGGGTCAGATGACTGGCGGGGGCCGACAGCGGCACCGATATGCCGCCGAGGATACTGTCATCGCGGGTCTGCCAGAATTCGAGCAGATCGGCAACGCGGCCAAACTGCAGCTGGTCGGTCAGGTGAAACAGGACAAAGCGCCATGACATCTGCGAGCAGAACACAATGCGCTGACGGCTGCCGCTATCGGCGCCATGGACCGGCTGGCGCACCAGCGCAAGCCAGTGCGCCAGATCGATGGCACCGATGATCGACTGGTCGGTGCGGCACTTGAAGGCATAGTCGATGCCGCGCGCCTGCAGGGCGGCAAAGCCGGCGCGCGCGCTGTCGCGTTGCATGACGGCGTTGTAGTCGCCCGGCTGCGCTGGCACCGGCGAGGTGACGATCTGGTCTACATGGGGGGCGCAGGCGGCCAGCAGGGCAGGCGGGGTATCGTCCCACGTGCTCAGGATCTGCGTCGCGAAGGGGAATTTCTTTCTGCTGGCCGCCAGCACCATCGGCGTGATGTGGGCCAGCACGGGGCCCTGCACCATCAGGCCGATGGTGGCGGCGTCGGTGGCCGGCGGCGGCGTCGCCGGCTGGCCAACGAAATGGCGTTGCAAGACTTGCGCGAGCGATTTGCCTTCGACTTGTTCGTCCATTGCGCGGATGCTGCGAAAACGCCCATAGCCGCCGATTTGCCGCATGCAGTCGAACCATTTGCCCGAGAAAACCACGACCAGTACCTCATCGGGATTTTCTTCCAGAAGGCGGCGCGCATGGTGGACCGGGATGCCGCATTTGAGTTCGCCTTCTGCAAGGCGGCCCGAGTCGATTTCCCACTCGCACACGGTGTAAGCCAGTTGCAGGCCAAGTTGCCGATAGAATTTCTCGAACTGGTAACCGGCGCCCCAGCCAATGAGCTTGCAGCGCGCGAGGTCGATATCAGGAAAACGCAGCCGCGCGCGCGCCAGGCCTGAGCGGAAATCGGCGTTCGCCATACTGCTTGTATCGGTCATGTGGGTGGATTTTTCATGTGGGTGCGGGGCACGGCAAATGCCGCCCGGCGCTGGCAGCGGGAGCTTGGCCAGGTCGCTGGCCAGGCCGATCAGGCATGGCGCCGGCCTGCCCGCAGCGCTGCGCCAGCGCTGATCTGGCCGACGGCCGCGCCGACCTTATTTGACGGCCCGCACAAACAGCCAGTGATGGTGAACGTCGCCGGGGCCGACCGGCCGCAGGTCCGTTTCGATGGCGCCGAAGCCGATCGTTTCCAGATCCTTGCGGATTTGCGCGATATCGGTGATGCAGACGTCGTGGATGCCGTTGGTGCCGGTGGCATCGAAGGTGTTGGCGTAATATTCCGAAAAGCCCTTGCGCACCCAGTTGTCAAAGCCCATCTGGAAGCACAGGGCGCCGCCACTTTTTAAGGTGCGATGAAACTCTTGCAGCAGGCCGAAGCGCACATCATAGACAGGGATGTGTTGCAGGCAAATCGTGCTGAACACCACATCGTAGGCAGCGTCGGCGACTGCGGCGATGTCCACCCCGTTGTTTTTGAAAAGCACGGGCATGTTGCTGATGCCATTCTGGCGGCACCAGATGTCGGCATTTTTCAGGTTGGTGTCGGCAATGTCGACGCCATCGATTTGCTTGAACTGCCGATTGAAGCGGACGATGTTGCGGCCAGGGCCACAGCCGAATTCGAGGGCGGTCTTGCCCGCGGTGTCAGCCACGCCCTTGAACAGGAAGTCATCGTAATCCTGCCAGGCATTGTGCTTGTCAAACGAGCCAACCACCGGATCGCGGTTTTCCACCGACCAGTGCGAAGCATCGCGATCGTATTGTTCCTGCTGCATTTTTGTGTATTCGTTGTTTTCGTCAATCACTCGATTCTCCAAAATGTGTCAGGCCGTCGTCGGCGTCACCTCAATGCGGATCGCATGCATGTCATCCTACCTCGCCGCCAAGGTCGAAGCAATAGTTACAAGGTGGAACAATTTATCATGCGCTGACCAGCGCTGCGGCGGCCACGATGGCGATGATCACGCTGGCGCGACGGATCGGCCTATCGCGCCCTGCGCTTGCGCTGCGCCGCAGTGCTGCCGGGGTGCCACTGATGGCTTTGACGGGCAATGCCCAGGGTGGCTGCGCAGGCAGCCAGCAAACCGCTTGACGTGGCGTTTTCAGCCCGGTCGCACATGGCATGCCCTCAATCGAAGCACTGGGTGTCGGAAAAAATCAGCTGGGTGTCATACAGGTCGGCGCTGTAGTGACGCAGGGCGATATGGCGGTAGGGGTGAATCGCCTGCACGATTTCGATGATCTGCGCGATATCGATCGGGTAGTGGTATGCCGAGATCGTCATATTCGGACGACTGCCGGCGATCACCCGCGCCGCGCCCTTGATGACGGCCGCTTCGTAGCCCTCGACGTCAATCTTGATCAGGGTCGCGGCGTCGACCACATCGTCGATCGCCATCATCTGCGTTGGCGTGCCGTCGCTGCCGGTGGGCCGGGCGCGGAAATTGCTGCCGAACGGATTGGCCGTATTTTCGAAGAATTCTTGCGTGCCGGCGCGTTCGCCGAGGCCGGCAAAATAGGCCGAGGTGTTGGGCAGGAAGGCGCACAGCGCCGACAAGGCGCCGAAGTTGGCAGCGTCCGGTTCAAACGCGTGCATGGCGCGGAAGCTGCCTCTGCTGGCGTGGTAGAAGTGACTGACGGTGTCGCCGTGGGCGGCGCCGGCGTCGATGAAGATTTCATCGGCACGCACGACCAGGCCGGCAGTCGGTGCAAAGCCGTTAATGAAGTCGCACAAGGGGAATGACACTTCGATGAGCGCGCTGCGCTCCAGTGTGATCAGCGCTTGCAGGCGGGCCAGCAGGGTGCGGCGCGAGCAGTCGTCGGTGAACAGTGGCGCCATGTTTTCATATTGATCAAGGTGTGCGATGGCATGGGTGCGTTCCTCGCATACGCTGACATAGGTGTGTGCCAGTCCCAGCTCGTGCATGGCGTACAGGCAGTCGCGCACAGTCACGCCGGCCGCCGCCAGCTCGCTGGCGATCCGTTTGCCGGCTAACGTGTCATTAAAATCGATCACCAGCAGCTTGGCCTTGTCAGCCGCGCTGAGCGCCAGTAACGCGGCCGTGGTCAGCAAGCGCCACGGCCGCTCCAGCGCCAGCATCTGTCCCACGCTGCGGCGTTTTGCCTCGGTCTCCTCGAACACCATGACCCCGGCGAAGCGCGGCAGACCGAGGGCGACGGCGGTGCAGCGCTGGCGAAATAACTGGGTGTGATTGCCAAGGAAGTACACCGCTTCATAGCTGGCGAGGTTGTCGAGCGGGACGGCGGCAGCCTGTCGCAGTTGGGCGAAATCGAATAATGGGTTCATGGTTTTACTAAACGAGAAATGGCATGGTGGCGCGCGGGCGCCCGCTGCGGTCGGGCTGCACCAGTTGGCGGCTTCTGCGAAGCAGCTTCAGGCGCGGGCGTCATGCCCTGCATGCCTGCCGGATCAGGCCGACGATGCGCTTGATCTGGTCGGCAGATAAATCGGGAAAAATCGGCAGGCACAGGACCTGGCGGGCGATTTGCGAGGCCGCCGGCAAGTTCGCCGGATCGGCCGAGGGCATCGTCCGGTACATGGGAAAGTCGCTGATCAGCGGATAAAAATAGCGGCGCGCGACCACGCCGGCGTCGCGCAGCTTTTGGTAGAGCTCGTCGCGGCTCGCATGGTAAGCGCGGCCGACCAGGATAGGAAAGTAAGCGCCATTGGCGACCACGCCAGCAGCGTGGGGCAGGCAGGTGATGCCGGGCACATCGGCGAGCGCCTCGCGGTAGTGGCGATCGATGGCGCGGCGTTTATCGAGTGCCAGCTCGATGTGTTTGAGCTGTAGCAGACCGAAGGCGGCATTAAATTCGCTCATCTTGCCGTTGATGCCAGGTGCGCTGACCGTCACTTCATCGACGATGCCGAAGTTTTTCAGATTGTCGATGTGGCGTTTGGTGGCGCTGTCGGGGCTGACGATGGCGCCGCCCTCGAAGGTATGAAACACCTTGGTGCCGTGAAAACTGAGCACCGACAGGTCGCCGTGGGTCAGCACGCTGGTGCCATCCTGGCGCACGGCGAAGGCATGGGCGGCGTCGTAGATCACCTTGAGACTGTGGCGACGGGCAATGGTATCGATCGCCTGCACATCGCACGGGCGACCGTAGCAATGGACCGGCATGATGGCGGTCGTTGCCGGCGTGATGGCCGCTTCGATGCGCGCCGGATCGAGGTTGAAGGTGGCGGGATCGATGTCGGCAAAGACCGGCTTGATGCCATTCCACATCATGGCGTGCGCGGTGGCGACGAACGAATAGGGCGTGGTAATCACTTCGCCCTTCACTCCCAGCGATTGCAGTGCCGTCATCAAGGCGATGGTGCCGTTGGCAAACAGCGAAATGTGCTTCACGCCCAGGTGCTCGCACAGCGCCGCTTCGAGCTGCTGGTGGAACGGGCCGCCATTGGTGACGTATTTGTTGGCCCAGATCTGTTCCAGGTAAGGCATCAGCTGGTCCAGCGGCGGCAGCAGTGGCTGGGTGACAAAGATGGGGGCGTCTTCGTTCATGATGGCTGCGGCAAGGTGATTTGCAAGGGAGCAGGTGCTTGCTGCGCGCACCAGCGCTGCCAGATCGCCCGCAGCGCCAGTTCAAGGCCCAGCGCAATGCCGTCCATGGTACTCGAGGAGGGGGTGGTAAAACACCCGCGCAGTTGTGCGCGGATGGTCGCCAGGGCGGCCAGGTCGTTGGCCTGGGCAACGGCAATCGCGACGAAATCGTCGGCGTCGTCGGCGATCAATTGCGGCAGGCCGCTGTGGCGCATGATGCTGGCGCCCTGGCAGCCGGCGGCGGTGCTGCCCAGCAGCGTTACCGTCGGCACGCCCATGTACAGCGCGTGCAGCGTGGTGGTGCCACCCGAATAGGGGAAGGTGTCGAGACAGATGTCGACCCGTTGATGGAGTGCCAGGTAGCTCGCCATATCGGCGCGCGGATAAAAATCGAGGCGCTGCCTGGCGATGCCGTTCAGGGCAAACTGGGCCGCGAGCGCATCGTTGCTGCCATCGGCCGGCATCGATGCCAGCAGCATGCGGGCGGCAGGTAGCGCGCGCAGCACGCGCGACCACAGCGCCACTACCGCAGCGCTCAGCTTGCTGGGGCGGTTGAAACTGCCGAACGTGAGGTAGCCATTATCGCTGGCGGGCAGCCGGTTGACGGCAGGCGACAGCGGCGACGGCAGAAAGGGCGCCGATACCGGCAGGTGCAGCAGTTTTTCGCTGAACTGGTGGTCGAACTGGCCGGGCGGCAGCATGAAAGGATCGGTCAGATAGTAATCCATCGCCGCCAGGCCGGTGCTGCCGGGATAGCCAATCCAGCTCGCCTGCAGCGGCGCCGGCTTGCGGGCAAACACGGGCAGGCGGTTGTGGGCGGTGTGGCCGGCCAGGTCGATCAGGATGTCGATGCCGTCCTGTTCGATGCGGGCGGCAACGACGGCGTCGGCGCTGCCGGCAATCGTGGTCCAGTGGGCGAAGTGGTGTTTCAGACGCGCCGTCACGGCGTCTTCGACCGGGTGATTGCTGTAGGCGTGCAATTGCAGGCCGGGACGCTGCGCCAGCACGGCCAGCACCGGCTCGCAAAAAGCGGCCACCGGATGGTCGCGCAGGTCACCTGAGACGATGCCGATGCGCAGCACCCGTTCACTGTCGCGCCGGTTGGTATGCTGCGGCCAGTGCGGGCGCAGCGGTGCCTCGAAGCGCTCGGCGTAAGCGCCATGCTCGGCCTGCAGGCTGGCCGTATCGATCTCTTCCATCTGGCTGAGGCAAAACAGCATATTGCTGTGGGCGTCGGCGTACAGCGGATGCAGGGCCAGGGTGCGACGGTAGGCGCTGACCGCTTCGCCCAATCGTCCTTGCGCCTGCAGCACCATGGCCAGATTGTTGTGCGCCTTGATGTAGTCGGGCTTGCGTTGCAGCGCGCGTTGCAGGCTCAGCTCGGCCGCCGCCAGCTTGCCCTGATCGAGCAAGGCAATGGCCAGGTTGTTGTGCGCCTCCGCATAGTCGGGCGCCAGCGCCAGCGCCCGCCGCAACACCTGTTCGGCTTCGGCCGCGCGGCGCAGGCCGGTCAGGGTCAATCCATAATTGTTGTGCACTTCGGCGTCATCGGGCAGCAAGCGCACCGAATGGGCCATCGCCTCCACGGCAGCGCCGACCTGGGACTGTGACTGCAGGGCGATACCGAGCGCCTTGTAACCAAATCCCCAGTCGGGGTACTGCTCGGTGAGCTGCTGCGCCAGCAGGCCCGCCTCCGCCATATTGCCCTGGGCAAATTTGGCCAGCAAGCCATCGATGACGGCGGTGTCCGGCGCGCTGTTCAACTGGCGCCTCGGCAGGGTGGGTGGCGTAGATCGAATAAAAATATTGTGCGCAAGATGGCTGTCGGTTGAAGCGCCTGCGCACGGGCCGAACTGGACCGACTGCAACGCGTTTCGTTACAGTAACGTCCGGGTCAATGCAAGTCAAGGAAAGGCAAACCACATGGCGGACGTGCTTGCTTAGCCGAGCAGGTCTTCGACATCGAGGATGCGCTGTGCCAGCTCGGCCAGTTTCATTTTCTTGTTCATCGCCATGCTGCGCAGCCGCTGGTAGGCCGCATCTTCCGCGATGCCGTGGTGGCGCATCAGCATGCCCTTGGCCCGTTCGATGACCTTGCGGTCGGCCAGTCCCTGCCTGGCGTCGGCCAGTTCGCCGCGGATTTTTTCTTCCTGGCGAAAGCGCGCCAGCGCCACATTGAGCACCGGTTCGAGCCGCTCGGCCTGCAGGCCGGCGACGATGTACGCCGACACGCCCGCCGCCATCGCCGCGTCCATCGAGGCCGGCGCCGCATCGTCGGTAAACAGCACGATGGGGCGGCGGCCGTGCTGGCTGCTCACCACCACGTGTTCGAGCACGTCGCGGGCGTCGGAATCGGCATCGATGATGATCAGGTCGGGCTGCAGCTGGGCTATGCGCTCGGGCAAGTACATGTCGGCCGGCAGCGAGGCGACCAGGTCGTAACCGGCTTCGAGCAGGCCAATGCGCAAGGTATTGGCGCGCCGCGACTGCTCGGCCAGGGCCGCCGCATCATATTGGTGCGGGTCGGCCACCGTGGTGGCGACGACGATGCGCAGGGGTGGGGCAGCAGGCGGTGTGTTGCGATTCATGCGATAGTTGCAAGCAAGAATCGTGCCGCGGCGGAGCCGGTCAGCCGAGACCGGCGATGCGGGCGTTGCGTTCCCGTTCGAGCCGCGTGATGTAGCGCTGCACGGCGGCGGCACTGGCGCGCGACATGTCGAGGAACTGGCAGCCGAGACGGCGGTTGGCCTTGTTGTTGAGCAGCGTCATGTCGATCGAGTTGCGCACCTGCAAGGTGGTACTGACCATGCCGATCTCGGGTAAATCAATACGACAATTTTCATAATTCTTGCCGATGGTGTTGCCGAGCACGAATTTGTTATCGAATACGCACACGCCGCCACAGCTGATGTCGGACAGCGGCAGCACCACGCTGCCGCCGCCGTGCTCGTCAAGGATGGGGATGGTCACCCGCAGCGGATTGCTAACGGGCGTATTCATGCGGTAAAACTCGCGCCGCTGCAGGCGCACCATGGCGGGCGGCAAGTCCAGTTCGAGGGCCGGGCCGTTGCCGAAGATGGTGTCGCGCACCTGGTCGGTGGCGAACAGGATGCGGATCTTGTCGAGCGACGTCTCAAACGAGACGCGGCGGGCCTGGACGATCCGTCCGTTCTGTTCGGCGTTGATGGAACGGTCGAGAATGAGTTTGCCGCCGTCGGCGTCGACTTGCAGGATGGTGGTGACGCAGACGTCATTTTCACCTTGCACCAGGACGCGGATCAGCTGATTTTTTTCGGCGATGGCGCGCAGCAGGGCAATGACTTCGCGGCGCGAACCGACTTCAAAATCATGCCAGTTTTCAAGACCAAATTCGTTCGAGGCGTCCATTGCGTCCATGCGGGAAAATAATGCGGTCAATCGGTAGCGCCCGCCAAAGCTGGCGGCGCCGGCAGCGGGTCGCCACGGCCTTGCGCTGAATCAACATGATATAACCAGGCCAGCAGTTCTGCAATCGCCCGGTACAGCGCCGGCGGGATTTGCCGGTCGAGGTCGACATCCATTAACAGCGCCACCAGTTCTTTCGATTCGTGGACGAACACGCCGGCGGCCTGGGCGCGCTCGATGATCTGCGCCGCCACCACGCCCTTGCCCTTGGCGACCACCTTGGGCGCCCCTTCGCCTTCCAGGTAGGCGAGAGCGACCGCGCTCTGGCGGGCCTTGGCGTCGTCAGTCATTGGCAGTGGCATCGGCAGCGGCGTTGTCGTCGGCGCCGATGCTCAGTGACGACAAGGGTGCGCCGGCGGCATCGAGCGCGTTCGACAGGCCGGGCGCGTGCGCCTGCAGGGCGGCGCCGGCAGTGGCGCTGGTGGCCCGCACTTGCAGGTGCAGCTGCTCGCCCACCAGCACCAGCTGGGCGCTCACTTCACCGAGGTGGGCAAAGCGAAAGCGCAGCGCGCTGCGCCAGGCGGTCGGCGCCGCCTCGCTGGTCTGACTGCCCTGGTGCTGCGGGGCGTCGCGGCTGATGTCCCAGTGCATCGGCTGGCCTGGCAGCAACTCGCCGTGCCAGGCCAGGCGTGACTGCTCGTGGCTGCTCAATTGCAGGTTGATGAACTGGGCGGTGGCGCCATCGATGGTGGCGCCGGGGCGCGCCGGCGCGCCATCGAGCACGCGCTGCATCTGCGGCTCGCGCGCCAGCTCGGCCAGCGTGCGCTTGCCTTCGCTCCAGTCGCGCAGGTGCGACTCGTAAAACAGGCCGCTGCTGTCGATCGCATGTTTGAGTTGCCTGGCCAGCGCGGCGCCATCGGTGTCGGTGGGCGGGCGCAGCAGGATCGGTACGCTGCCAGTGACGGCGCTGGGCGCATTCGGCGTGGCCATGGCGGTGGCCAGCACGCCGCTGATCACGCGGGCGCTGGCGCTGAGGGTGGTGTCGCGACTGTCCGCTTCGAGCAGGGGCAGCTGGTGATGATCGAGCAGGGCGGCGCTGGCGCGCAGGCTGGTGGCGCTATTGGCAGCCCCGGCGGTGGTGCCGGGCGGCGCGGCGCCGCCCTCGGCCGCACCGTGCAGCAGCGCACCGGCGTCGGCTTCTGAGAGCATGGCGGCGGCGCCGAAAGCGGCGATCTGGAAGGTCGGCCGTGGTGTCAGCGAGACCAGCGTGAGCGGCACCTCGGCGCCGGGCTGGGCGCCGGCCGGCAGTTGCATGCGTGCCGGCGTGCCATTGACTTTGACGACAAAGCTGCCGTCGGCCAGCCGCGAGAGGATCTGGCCGGACAGCGACTTGCCAATCAGGGTTTGCAGCGAGCGCTCAAAGAGTTGCTGGCGCGGATCGCCAATTGCTTCGGCCGCCTGCAGCGGGCGGGCCGGGGTGACAGGCACAATGCTGGCATCGATACGCGGCAGCATGGTGGCCGGTCTCCTTACACGGCGCCGTAGGTATTGACCAGGCGGCTTTGCGAACGGGTGCTGCCGATCATGGCCGACAGGTGGGCCATCCACGGCATGGTCAGATCGCGGATCTTGCGGTCGTCGTCGAGCAGCTGGCGGATGATCTGGATCTTGGCGACCCGCTGTTCACCGCTCAGCGGCAGGTCGGCTGCCTGCTCCTTGAGTGTTTGCACGTGGGCGGCGCAGCGCCGTTCGAGGGCGGCCAGCTGGTCCCAGTCGCTGGCGCTGGCGGCGGCCAGCATTTGCGCGGTCAGCTCTTGCATCGATTCGTAGGTGGACAGTACCTGTTGCGTCGTCATCGTCATAAAAAGCCTTGCGCCTTACGCCTTGATCGTGCTGGTTGAACGGGGTGCCGCGTTGCCGTAGCCGCTGACGGCGGCGGCGCTGGCTGTGGCGGGCGCGGCCATCTGGCCGAGCGCACTGGCGGCCTTCTGGGCGGCGGCCGGATCGATGCCGTCCCATGCCTGCTTCAGTTCGACCAGCAGGCGCTGCACTTCTTCCAGCATGGCCGGGTCATTTTTCAGGTTGCCCATCAACAGGCGGCTGCTCATGTACTCGTACAGCGAATCGAGGCTGACGGCGATGCTGCCGCCGGCATTCTGGTCGAGGCTGGCGCGCAAGCCCTCGTCGATGATGCTGATCGCTTGCGAGATCGATTTCCCCTTGGCTGCGACATTGCCCGCTTTCATGTGCACGAGGGCGGTCGACAGCGCCACCAGGGCGCCGTCGAACAGCATGGCGATCAATTTGTGGGGGCTGGCGGCCATCACGCCCGTTTCGACGCCTACCTTGGCGTAAGCATGGGCCCCGCTGCGCTGTGATCCAAACATGTGGTGATCCTTTTCTCTTTAAGCTTTGGCGATGGCAGCGAGCTGCTGGGTCAGATAAGTACTGGTGGTGGTCATGCTGGCCATCGCCGAGTCGAGCGCGCTGAACTGGGCGCGGTAGCGCTTTTCCACATCGGCCAGGCGGCTGGTGATGGTGGCGCGCTGCTTTTCCAGATCCTTGATGGTGCTGTTAAAACTGTTGGTGTGCGATGGCAGGGTGCCGACCGGGCTGAGGATGCGGCCCAGGGTGACGTCCATCTGTGCACCAAAACCACGGTTGCCGTTGCTGGTGGCAAACAGGGCGGAAAAATTCTTGGTGGGATCGGCCAGCGCCTTGTCGAGCTTGGTCGAATCGATGGCGATGCTGCCGTCGCGCTGGGTGGTGATGCCGATATCGGGCAGGGTGGCGGCACCGGCGGCGGCACCGGCGACGGCGCTGCCCATCAGTGCGCGCAACTGGGTCTGTACGGTGCGCACGGTGCCGTCGCCGGTCAGTACCGCGCCCTTGCCGGTGGTGACGTCGTAGGCGGTCAGGGCGGCCATCGAGGTGGTGGCGTCGTTGTAGGCCTTGACGAACGCCTCGATGTTGGTCTTGACGGTGGCAGTGTCCTTGGCCAGCGTCAGATTGGTGGTAACGCCGGTCGGCGTGGTCTTGGTCAGGGTCAGGGTGACGCCTTCGATGGCGTCGCTGATGGTGTTCGACGGCTTGGTGATGAGTACATTGTCGACCTTGATGACGGCGTCCTGGGCTTTGACCGATTGCGTCATTTCGCTGCTGGCGCTGCCATCGTAGGCAAACGCGCCCAGTGCCGGGTCGGCAGTGATGCGCATGGCGTTCTTGGCGCCCGTGCTGGTCGAGGCCAGCGACAGGAAATTGCCGCTGCCATCGTTGATGATACTGGCGGTCACGCCCGAGTTGGCGCCGTTGATGGCGTCCCTGATGCCGGCCAGCGTGTTATGGGCCGCATCAATGGTAATGGTTTTGCTGCCGTTGGCAGGATCGGCCGTGAAGTTGTTGCTGGCGTCGTAGCTGCCGAAGTCAAACGTGATGTTGCCGGTGCCGACGACGTCGCTGGTATTGGTGTAAGAAACCGAGGTCTTGAGTTTCTGCTGTTGTGCCAGGCTCTGCACTTCGATCGCATAGTTGCCGGTGGCAGTGCCGCCGGCGGCGCTGGCCGACAGCACGGTGGCATCGGCGACGCTGGTCTTGACGGGCGACACCAGTGCCGGCGTGGCCAGCGCACGCGCTGCCGTCTGCAGGGTTGCCAGCGTGCTCTTCATGGTGCCGAAGGCGGTCAGTTTGGCCGTCAGCGCCGCTTCCTTGGTGTCGATGGCGTTAATCGGCGCGCGCTCGACCGCCATCAACTGGCTGACCAGACTTTCGACGGGCAGACCGGAACCGATTCCAGATGAACTGATTGTTGCCATATTATTTTCTCCAGCAAGCACTATAGCGCGCCATGGGCGCCGTCAAATGGCCCGAAAGAGGGGCAATTAGGGGCCTATTCCCCTTCACGTCGCGGCGTGCGCGCGCGTCGGGCATCGGGGCAGCACGACCGCCTAGGCTTCGTGCTTGATCAGCATGCCTTTGGCGCGGTCCAGGCCCTTGGCGATCTGCAGTGCTTCGACCGACGGCATCTGCCGCAGCACTTCGCGGGTTTCCTGGTCGACCACTTTGACCACCAGGCGCTTGCTGTCTTCGTCGATGGAAAACTCGACCCCCTGGCCATTTGCCTGCAGCGACTTGTTGATATGTTTGACGGCTTCGTCGAGCGCATCGACGGCGCCGGCCGGGCGCGCGGCGGCAACGGTGGCGCTGGCGTCGGCGCTGCTGACGCTGGCCGGTGCGGGCGCGGCCGGCGTGCCGGCAGGCGACTGTCTGGCGGCGGCTGCGGTGCGGGCGGCGCCAGCGTCGCGCTCGGGCGGCGCGGCAGCAGGTGAACTGGAAACTGAACGTATGTCCATGAGAAACTCCCAAAAATACCTGGGTTTGAAAGGCAAAAAGACCCCACCGGTTGACACCGGCGGGGTCGCCTGCTACATCATGCCTGGCGGGAAATTAACCGCGCAGCAGCGACAACACGCCGTTTGGCAGCGAGTTGGCCTGGGCCAACATCGCGGTACCTGCCTGCTGCAGGATCTGGCCGCGGGTCAGGCTGGCCGTTTCCGAAGCGAAGTCAGCATCCTGAATCCGGCTGCGCGAAGCCGACAGGTTTTCCGTGGTCGACTGCAAGTTCGAGACCACCGCGGTGAAACGGTTCTGGTAAGCACCCAGAGCAGCTTTCGACGAGTTGACCGAGCTGAGGGCAGCGTCGATGGTGGCCAGTGCCGCGGTGGCGCCGGAGGCGGTGCTGACGTCGACCGAGCTGACCGAGTTGCTCGAAGTCGTGCTAGCTGCCTTCAAGCCGGTGTAAGCATGCAGGCCGGCGTTGGCGTCGGCTTTACCGCCGACCACGATACCGTTGACATTCGAGCTCTGCAACGTCACCGTGCTGGTGACCACGGCGGCGGTGATGCCGATGGCGGCTGCCGAAGTACCGCCGCCACTGCCGTTTTCCAGGTTAATGTCACGGCCGTCAGCGGCGTTCAGCGAGACTGCACCGGTGATCGAGTTGGCAGTGGCGGTCACGCCGGTTTTGCCGCTCAGCAGATTGATGGCAGCTGCTGCATTGGCGCCCTGGCCGGATGCGGTGCCGCTGGTGGCAATGGCGCCGATGTCGACACCGTTGATCTTGAAGGCGCCGGCGGCGTAGGCACCGACCGTCGGTGCGGTTGCCGAGCTGACGGTGCCAGCGACCGTGGCGACCACGCCGGCGGCGGCCACTGAAGCGATGTTACCGGCAGTGGCGGCTGGGTCGATCATCTTGACCGTGATGGCGTTACCATCGAGCGATTGCAGCTGCACTGCGCCGGTGCTGTCGACGGTGGCGCGCACATTGGTCTGGGCCGATACCTTGTTGATCGCTTCGGCGGTGTTGGCGCCCTGGGCAATCACTGCGGTCGGGCCGCCGGCCACGGGTGGAACGGCGGTCAAGTTGGCCTGCACGCCGGCGTCGATGGCGCCAATGGCGACACCGTTGACGCTGAAGGTATTGGCGGCGACGGCAGCGGCGGCGGTCGGCACCGTCGAGGCGCTCTTGATCGAGTTGGCAATGGTGGTGTTGGCGGTGGCGGTGACGCCGGACTTGCCAGCAACCGCATTGATCGCCTGGGCAACAGCGTAGGCCGAATCGGTGGTTTGACCAGCCTGGCCGCCGGCGGTGGTGGAACCGACCTGGGTGCCATTGAGGGTCAGGTCGCCGGCGGTCAAGCCACCCGAGACATTGCCCGAGGTCAGGCTCGAAGCGCCCGACAGGCCGGTGCCCAGGGTGGTCGTTTGCAGGTTGGCGATCTTGTCGATCTGGATGCGGTCATTCGAGGTGGCGTTGGCGCCGACCTGGAAGCTCTGGGCGGTGAACGAACCGTCCAGCAAATTGAGACCGTTGAAGCTGGTCGACTTGGCGACGCGGTCGATTTCGTCTTTCAGCTGACCGACTTCCGACTGGATCGAAGCACGATCGGCGTCCGAGTTCGAACCGTTGGCCGATTGCACGGCCAGGTCACGCATACGTTGCAACAGATCGGTAGCCGAATTGAGGCCACCCTCAGCGGTCTGCGCCAGCGAGATGCCGTCATTGGCGTTACGGGCTGCAACGGTGTTGCCGCTGATCTGCGACGTCATGCGGCTAGCGATCGACATCCCTGCTGCGTCGTCCTTGGCGCTGTTGATGCGCAGGCCGGTCGACAGACGCTGCAACGACGTTGCCAGACCCGACTGCGAAGCCGACAGGTTGCGTTGTGCGTTGAGCGAGGAAATGTTGGTATTGATATACGATGCCATGGTAATTCTCCAAAACTGGTAATACGGGGTGGGCTACGTGCCGCTGCTTACCTTGGTGTGTCGCGCTGTTCCGTGACATTCACACCGTGGTTGAATCTGGTAACGGAGGGTGCGACTGATTCTTTAGAGCAAATATCGACAATAAAATCAGCGACTTGCCCTACAGTTCTCGCTTGAAGCGCGCTTAAACGACCGCGCTCGACCGATCTTTAGGGTGAAAATAAATTTATTTTGAATTATTAGCATGCTCAATAAGGCCACTTTGCTGATCAAAGTGGCATCAGAATCGGTGGCACAATGAAAAAAAGGGCGCCTGCCGGCGCCCCCCCTGTTGGCTCAAATGGCTGGAAACGCGCCTTACTCGGCGATCATGACGCGGTTCTTGCCCGCCTTCTTGGCTGCGTACATGGCCTTGTCGGCGCGACCGATCAGCGCTTCCTGGCTTTCATCGGGCTGGCGCAGCGCCACCCCGGCCGAAAAGGTGATCAGCAGCTTGTCGTTCTGGTGCAGGAAGAAATGCTTGGTCAGCTCGCGCTGCAGCCGCGTCATGGTTTGCGAGGCCGCTTCCAGGCTCGTCTCCGGCAACAGGATGACGAATTCTTCGCCGCCGAAGCGGGCGATGACGTCCATCGAGCGCAACTCTTCCTTGACGATTTTGACCAGGTGGCGCAGGGCGCCGTCGCCGGCCTGGTGGCCGTGGGTGTCGTTGAGGCGCTTGAAATCGTCGAGGTCGAGCAGGGCCACGCACAGCGGCGTGCCGCGGCGGTCGGCGCGCGCGGTTTCGCGCTCAAACACATCGTCGAGGCCGCGACGATTCAGGCTGCCGGTGAGCTGGTCTTCACGCACCAGTTCGCTTAGCTGGCGCAATTCGGCTTCCAGTTGCGAAATCTTGGTTTCGGCGTCCTGCACTTCCTGGCGCGCTTCGAGCATGCGGTCGCGCGATTTGAGGGCCTCGGTCTGCACCACGCGGGTTTCACGCAGCACCTCGGCGACGACGTCGTTGAGGTCGGCGATATTGTCGGCATTGCTGATGCGCTCAGTAAAGCCGCCGATTTTTTCGTGGAAATCGCCGGTCGACGCCGCCACCGATCCGAGCCGGTCGATAAAGGTCATCATCATGTTCTTGACGGTAACCTTGACGTCCGCCAGGCTGTGCTTGAGTTTGCTCTGCTTGTAGATGACGTCTTTCAGACTGCGGGTGGCGTCTTCCAGCGCGCGCTGGTCCATCGGCCCGCCGATCAAGTCTTGCACGGCATCGATCTGGCCGCGCAGCCAGCTGTCGTCGTCGAGCAGGCCGCTGACGTTTTCCAGCAGCAGTTTAAATAAGCGTAGCAACAGTTCTTGCTGCTCGGCGACGTCGCCGCTGCGAATTTCAATCTGGTAGCACAACTGCTTGAGGCGGCCGGCGATTTCATTGAGGGCTTCGTTCGAATAGCCCGTCTTGACGGCGCTGCCGAGTGCTTCGGCTTCGCTGACCAGGGTCGGATTGCCGGTCAGCAGCGAGGCGACGGCGAAGGTCAGGGTGCGGCTGAGCAAATCGCGCAACTGTTTCGACTCGCCGCCCTCGAGCGGCCCGGTGAGATCGAAGGCGCCCGGCTTCTTGGTGCTTTTTTCCACCAGCTGCGACAGGCTGCGGGCGTAGCCTTTCCAGTCGCGGGCGGCGACAGCGCGGTTGAAGCGGCGGCCGAAATCGGCCAGTTCGCCGGGACTGTCGCTCAATTTACTGGCGAACTCGGCCAGCATGCGCTCGGCAGCCGGGCTGTCGGTCGGCGCCGCGGCGACCGCCGGCGCTGGCGCCACCGCCGGCACATTTGGCACATTCGGCACCCCCGCTACCTCGTTATAAATCTCCCGATAATTGTCTGGCGTCGGTGCGATGCGGCGGGTGGCCAGGCGGCGGAATGCTTCGCGGGCGAAGTCAGCCGGATTCTGGCCGGGAGCAGGGGGTTTGGCGGGGGGCTGGGACATGAAATTGGCTGGGGACAGTCACTGTCAAAGTACGGGAGCCGTTGTAGCAGGCAATTTAGCTATGGTAATGCAGATCGAATAATTTATATCACGCAAACAGAAAGGGAAAACAGTGTGTCTTCGCGCACATGCTTATTGGCGATTTACTCAACCAGCTGGTTCTTGATGGCGTAATGGGTCAGTTCAGCGCTGTTTTTCAGTTTCATTTTGAGTAACAGGCGGGCGCGGTATTCGCTGATGGTTTTGACCGAGAGGCGCAGTTCTTCGGCGATCGCCGTCACCGTTTTGCCCGAGGCAATCATGGTGAGCGTCTGGTATTCGCGGTCCGACAGCATTTCGTGGGGGGCGCCGGCATGGTCGTCACCGAGCTGGGCCGCCAGTTCCTGCGCCAGCGCGGCGCTGACGTATTTCTGGCCGGCGGCCACCAGGCGAATCGCATCGACCAGCTCGCGCGGCGCGCTCTGCTTGGTCAGGTAGCCGGCCGCACCGGCCTTGAGCGAACGGATGGCGTACTGGTCTTCGCGGTGCATCGACAGCATCAGCACGGCCAGCTCGGGCTGCTCCTTGCGCACCTGCTTGAGCACATCGATGCCGTTGCGGTCGGGCAGGGAAATGTCGAGCAGCATGACGTGGCACTTCGATTTGCGAAACAGTTTGATGGCATCGAGGCCGTTTTCCGCTTCGCCGGCGACGATGATGTCGCGCGACTCGGCCAGGATCTGTTTGAGGCCCTCGCGGACGATCGCATGGTCGTCGGCGATGAAGACGCGGATGGTGGCTTTGTCAGTCATGGTGCAGGGGAGCTCAGCTCGATCTTGATGGCCACCATGGTGCCACCTCCGGGCGCGCGCGACAAGGTCATTGTGCCGCCCAGCGCGCGCGCGCGCTCGCTCATGCTGCGCAGGCCGAACGAGCCCGCTTTTTCGCGGTCGGCCGCAGCGACGCCGTCGCCCCTGCCGTTATCGATGATGTCGAGCGAGAGCGTGGTGCCGGCCAGCGCCAGCGTGATGTCGACGCGGCTGGCATGGGCATGCTTGGCGATATTCGTCAGCGCTTCCTGGAAAATACGAAATAACGCGATGGCGTGGTCGGGCGAGAGGGCGATGTCGACTTCGCCCGTGTCCACGTGGCAGACGATGCCGACCTGTTTTTCGAACTCCTTGACCTGCCATTCGAGCGCGGCGACGATGCCGAAATCGAGCATGGGCGGGCGCAGGTCGAGTGAAATGCGGTGCACCGCCTCGATGGTGCGGTCGACCAGGCTGTCAACGTAACTGGTTTTTTCCAGCAACAGCGGCTGATCCGGTGGCAGGCGCCGCGCCAGCATGGCAATGGCCATTTTGATGGCGGTCAGGTTGCCGCCCAGGTCATCGTGGATTTCGCGGGCGATGCGGGTGCGCTCCTGTTCCTTGACGGCTTCGATATGGGCGGTCAGTTCAGCGAGCGCCGCGCGCGAATCGCTCGCTTCGTGCTGGGCGTGCTTGCCGGCGCTAATATTGGTCATGATGCCTTCCCACTGCACCGCGCCGCCACCATAGCCGGTGTCGAGCGCGCACGGGGTCGAGCGCAGGTTGATCCATTTGATGTCGTTGAAGGCAGCGACCCAGATGCGCCCTTCCCAGTTCCACGGAGAAAGGGCGGCGGCCGATGCCCGCATCGAGGCCTGATAGGCGGCGCGGTCGTCGGCCAGGATCAGCGCCAGAAAACGCTCGGGCTCGCGCTCGAGCACGGCCGCTGTGACGCCCAGCAAGGCTTCGCAGCCTTCACTCAGATAGGGGAAATGGACGGCGCCGTCGGCCTCGAGGACGAACTGGTAGACCAGGCCGGGCAGGTGGCTGACGACGGCATTGAAGCGCGCTTCATAATCGATGGGCAAGATGTCAGTCATGTTGATTGATAATTGTTCAAGACAATACCAGCTAAGTCGATCTGTTCAGCGACTGCGCGCGCGAAAAATTGCCTGGAAGCGTCGCAGCAGGCGCGCCGGGCGGCTGGCGCCGTGGCCGCCGCGCCAGCGCAGGCGTCGACCAACGCGCCGCAGCGCCGAGCGCAGCTGCTGCGACATCAGGCCGGCGCGCCGGTAAAAGCCGGTCTGGCGCAGGCGCCGCAGCCAGTTGTCCCGGATCACGATAAAGCGTGCGTGCCAGCGGGCAAACCACAGCAGGGTCAACAGGGTCGGCAGGGTCAGGCAATACACCCGCGCCACCAGCGCCGCGCCGCCGACCTTGGTGACGACGAACACGGCGACCCCGCAGACCGGGTAGCCGGCACCGATGGCAAACAGCGCCAGCAGCTTGACCGGTAGCAGCAGCACGCCCGGCAAAACGAACAGGCACAGCGCCGGATACGGCGCCAGCGCGGCGATCTGGCGGTCGATCTGTTTGAACGGCGGCCACGAGGCCACCGTGCGCACCAGCGCCAGGCCCAGGTCCCAGCACCATTCTTCCATCAGCAGCAGCAGCGCGCCGGCCACCACCAGCGGCGAGAGCAGGCGGTTGCGCAGCGGGCGCGCACGCTTGGCAGGGGGGATTGACGGCATCGCCCGATCATACGGCAAAAGCGCACCGGCTCGCTTCACTGCTGCGCTGCCGGGCGGGGCGCTGCCGTACAATACGGTGATGAACAAAGCATTCGTAAAAGAGTCCGACGATGACGATGAAGAAGCGCTGCTGCTGTCGCGCGCGATTCCCGCCGGCGCCAAAAATTACATCACGCCGGCCGGCTACCAGCGCATCAAGGATGAGCTGCTGCAACTGATCGATGTCGAGCGGCCCGAGGTCGTCAAGGTGGTGCACTGGGCCGCCTCGAACGGCGACCGCTCGGAAAACGGTGACTATATTTATGGCAAGCGGCGGCTGCGCCAGATCGACGGCCGCATCCGTTTTTTGACCAAGCGCATGGACGCCGCCGAAGTGGTCGATCCGAGTGCCCACCATGGCAATGAACAGATTTATTTTGGCGCCACCGTGCTGTACCAGAACGGCGCCGGCGAGCAGCACAGCGTCACCATTGTCGGCATCGACGAACTCGATCCCCTGAAGGGCAAGATCAGCTGGGTGTCGCCGGTGGCGCGGGCGCTGACCAAGGCGCGCGAGGGCGACCTGGTGACCCTGCAGACGCCGCTGGGTCCGGAAGAGCTCGAAGTGCTGGCCGTCAGTTACCCGGCGCCGGCGCCGGATTGATCGTCGGGCGGCTGCGACCGCGCCTTGCGTTGGCGCGCGGCGCGGCGCCGCAGCAGGGGCAGCAGGGGCAATACAAAGGCGATCAGCAGCGGCAAGCCGAGCACCACCAGCGCTGTCATATTCATGTGAAGCCGTCGCAAGTCCTGGAAACGTTGAGTATATTTCACATTTTCCATTAAGAAACTATTCAATTATCACAACTGTGGCGTACTTGCATCGTGCAGGCTGCTAAGATGATCGTATTGTCGTTTTTGCCCGCCCCATGACTGTACTTGATCCCATCGCCGTTTTGCGCCAGGCCACCAGCGCCCAGCACGCTATTCTTGATAGCGGCTTGCCACTGGCCCAGCCCGAGGCCGGGCTGCCGGCGTATATTGCGCACCTGCGCATGCTGGCGCGCTGGTTGCGGCCGATCGACGCCTGGCTGGCCGGTTTCAGCGATGGTCCGCAAGCCTGCGCCGGCTTGCCGGCAATTGACCGGTTGGCGCGCATCGATGCCGATCTGGCGGCGGCCGATGCCGGCGAGGCGGACGAACTGGCCGACCCGCCGTGGCCGCTCGCAGCCAGCGCCGCTTACCGCTGGGGCGTCGCTTATGTGGTGGAAGGTTCGCAGCTGGGCGGTGCGGTGCTGTATCAACGGCTGGCCGCGCGGCTGGCGCCCCATCCGCTCACGTATCTGAAGCCGACGGCCGACGGCCCCGGTCCGCGCTGGCGCGCCTTTGGCAGCGCCCTGCGGGCCCAGGTGCGCAGCGAGGCCGAGCTGGCCGATGCCTGTGCCGGCGCCTGCGCCGCCTTTGGTCGCATTCTGGCGCTGAGCGCGCGCTAGCAGCCTGTCGGGCTTAGAGAGTCAGAGCGAGAAAATAGCTGGGCGAGGACAGATTTTGACTATTTCGCAGTGTCAATAGCGAGCTATTGACCGAGAAAGCGACGAAATATGGCCCGTCCCAGGTATTTTTGCAGCTGACGATCCTAAGTCCGACAGGCTGCTAGGGTCGGCGCCCATGTGACGGCGGTTGACAGGCGCCTACGCTGCCTGGCTGGCAGCGGCCATCAGGCGCGCTCGCGCTCGACCCGATTGACCCCGGTCACCTGGCGCAGATTGCGGATCAGGTGCGCCAGGTGCACGCGGTCCTTGACCTGGATGGTAAAGCGCAGCTGGATCATCACGTGTTCGTCGTCTTCATCCATGCCGACATAGGTGATGTTGGCATCGGACTCGCCGATTTCGGCGGCCACCCGCGCGAGAATGCCTTTTTCGTTGTTGATCAACAGGCGGATGCGGCAATCGAAGCGGCGGTTCAGTTCGGCGCCCCACTGCACGGCGATCCAGCGGTCCGGCTCTTTCATGCGCAGCCGCTTGCCCGAGCTACAGTCGCTGGTGTGCACCACCAGGCCCTGGTCGCGGCGCAGCTGGCCGGTGATCTGGTCGCCCGGAATCGGCAGGCAACAGGGCGCCAGTTGCACCGACACCCCTTCGCTGCCGTAGATGGTGACGGGATCGAGTTCGGACGGCGTCAAGTGATGCTCGGACGGCAGCGTGCCCGATTCTTCGTCGACCAGGCCAAAAATGTGGCGTGCCACCAGCGCCGCCATGCGGTTGCCGATGCCGATTTCCGCGTACAGCTCGTCCATCGAGCGGGCCGATGATTCGTTGAGCAGCTTTTCAACGGTCGCTGGCGGCAGCTCCGGCTTGATGTTCAGGGCGCGCAGCGCCTGCGCCAGCAAGTCCTGGCCCAGCTCGACAGACTCGTTCAGGTTCACCGTGCGCAGGTGGTGGCGGATCGCCGAGCGCGCCTTGCCGGTGCGGACGAACGACAGCCAGGTGGGGCTGGGGCGCGAAGTCGAATCGGTGACGATTTCGACGATGTCGCCATTGCGCAATTCCGTGCGCAACGGCTGCACCTCGTTGTTGATCTTCACCGCCACCGTGTGGTCGCCAATCCCCGTGTGGATCGAATAGGCGAAGTCGATCGCCGTGGCACCGCGCGGCAGCGCAATGATTTTTGATTTTGGCGTGAACACATACACCGAGTCGGGGAACAGGTCGACCTTGACGTGCTCGAGAAACTCGGCCGAGTCGCCCGTCTGCTGCTGGATGTCGAGCAGCGACTGCAGCCAGCTGTGGGTGCGCTGCTGCAGTTCGGACAGGTTCGATTCGCCGTTCTTATACAGCCAGTGGGCCGCCACGCCAGACTCGGCGGTGCGGTGCATTTCCTGGGTGCGGATCTGGAACTCGACCGGCGTGCCGTAGGGGCCGATCAGGGTGGTGTGCAGCGACTGGTAGCCATTTAACTTACGGATGGCGATGTAGTCCTTGAACTTGCCCGGCATCGGCTTGTACAGCCCGTGCAGGGTACCCAGCGCCACGTAGCACTGGGCGAAATCGTCGACCACCACGCGAAAGCCATACACATCAAGTACCTGGGAAAACGACAGGTGCTTGTTGCGCATTTTTTTGTAAATGCCGTACAGGGTTTTTTCGCGGCCATACACTTCGGCCGGCAAATTCGCCGCTGCCAGGGTCGATTTGACCGATTCGAGAATTTTTTTGACCACTTCGCGGCGGTTGCCGCGCGCTGCCTTGACCGCCTTGCCCAGCACCTGGTAACGCATCGGGTGCAGGTGCGAAAACGACAGGTCCTGCAATTCGCGGTAAATATTGTTCAAGCCCAGGCGGTGGGCGATCGGCACATACACTTCCATCGTCTCGGCGGCGATGCGGCGCTTCTTGGCCGGCGCCATGTGGTCGAGCGTGCGCATGTTGTGCAGGCGGTCGGCCAGCTTGATGAGGATGACGCGCACGTCCGACGCCATCGCCAGCAGCATCTTGCGGAAATTTTCCGCCTGCGCCTCGATCAGCGTTTGAAATTCGATTTTTTCCAGCTTCGACAGGCCATCGACCAGGTTGGCGACAGGGGCGCCGAAGCGCTCGATCAATTCTTCCTTCTTGACGTCCTGGTCTTCCATGACGTCGTGCAGGAAGGCGGCCATGATGGCCTGGGCGTCGAGCTTCCATTCGGCGCAGATTTCGGCGACGGCGATCGGATGGATGATGTACGGTTCGCCCGATTTGCGTACCTGGCCCAGGTGCATTTCGTCGGAGAAGCGGTAAGCTTCTTTGACTTTCTTGAGCTCGGACGGCGTCAGGTATTCGGACAGACGGGCGACCAGGTGGGTCACCGACGCCACCACCGGTGGCGGTGTGGCAGGTGCTTCTTGCCTTGCGGCAGCGCGCGCCGCGCGCGAAGGCGACGTGGCAGGCGTGCCAGGAAGGCTCGCTTCCGGTGTGTTCAGAGTCATACGTCAGTCAATCAGCCGCTGTGAATGAACAGAATACCAGAACGGCGCTTGACACATCGCAGGACGACTCACCGGCAGCGGCTGATTACATTGGGACTTTTTTGAGCATCTCGATGCCGACCTTGCCGGCGGCGATTTCACGCAGCGCTACCACGGTTGGCTTGTCCTTGGCATCGACCTTTGGGGTATGGCCTTGCAACAGCTGGCGGGCGCGGTAGGTGGCGGCCAGGGTCAGCTGAAAACGGTTAGGGATACTCTTCAGACAATCTTCAATGGTAATACGTGCCATGATTACTCCAGGGTGTGTGGGTGAGGCCGGCCAGGGCAGATGCGACGTGAAGGCTGACGACGTTAGGCGGACGACCTTCAGGCCGGTTAAGGCTGCAACGGATGGATGCCCAGTTGGGCAAACAACGCGGCGTTGCGTGCGGCTTGTTGGGGAAACCGCGCTCGTGTCGCTTTGACAATCGCGCTCATCTCCGACAACGCGACATTGAACTCTTCGTTGATAATAACATAGTCGAAGTCCGGGGCGTGAGCGATCTCGCCGCCAGCGGCCAGCAGGCGCTTGGTAATCACGTGCGGTTCGTCCTGGCCGCGCTTGTAGAGGCGCTGTTCCAGCGCCGCAATCGAGGGTGGCACGATAAAAATCCCGACTGCGCTGGGAAACTGCTTGCGCACCTGGCGCGCGCCCTGCCAGTCAATTTCCAGCAACACGTCGGTGCCTGCTTTCATCACCTGTTCGACCAGCACGCGCGACGTCCCATAGTAATTGCCGTGCACTTCGGCCCACTCGAGAAATTCGCCCGCGTCGGCGCGCGCGATAAAATCGTCGGCGTTGGTGAAGTGGTATTCACGGCCATGTTCTTCGCCCGGGCGCGGCTGCCGCGTGGTGGTCGAGATCGACAAGCGGATCGCCGGCTCCTGCTTGAGCAGGGCATTGACCAGGGTCGACTTGCCGGCGCCGGACGGGGCGGCGACGATGAACAGGCTGCCGGCAAAGGAGGTGGATGAGTGCATGGGGAGTCCTTATAAGACGGTCGGGCGGGGAGGGGCAGCTGGTGCCGTAGTGCGATAGTCGATAGTGCGGCGGCCAACGGTGGCGGACGCATTGTCCGCCGGCCCGTCTGCCGTTTCGTTCATCCCTTACTCGAGGTTTTGTACCTGCTCGCGCATCTGCTCGATCAGCAGTTTGAGTTCCATCGAAGCGTCCGCCAGTTCTTTCACCGACGCCTTGGCGCCCAAGGTATTGGCTTCGCGATTGAGTTCCTGCATCATGAAGTCGAGCCGTTTGCCCACCTGGCCACCCTTTTTGAGGATGTGGCGCGTTTCATTGAGGTGGGCAGCCAGGCGCGAGAGTTCTTCCGAGACATCGATGCGGATGCCATACAACGTCACTTCCTGGCGGATCCGCTCGAACGCTTCCTGGCGCGTCAGCGTCGATGGCGTGCCGTGACCGGCCAGCCCCAGCGCATCCTGCATGCGCTCGACCGCTTTTTGCTGGAACTGGGCGATCACCTGGGGAATCAGCGGCGAAATGCGCTTGACGATGATGTCCATCGCATCGATGCGCGATTCGAGCACCGCTTGCAGGGCGGCGCCTTCGCGGCGGCGGCTGTCGACAAAGGCGGCGACGGTGCGCGCCGTCAGCGTGGCGACGTCGAGCTGCAGCGACTCCTGGCCCACTGTTGCTTCCTCGATCACACCGGGCCAGCGTAACAGTTCGGCCACCGTCATCAAGGGCGCCGACACAAAGTGCTTGCTCACTTCAGCCTGCAGGCGCGCCAGTTCGACCAGCAGCGTCTGGTTCAGCGCCTGCGAGGCGCCGGCCGTCTTGCGGCCGAACGACAGGCGCGCTTCGACCTTGCCGCGGGTGATGGCAGCCATGATGGCGGCGCGCAGGTCCGGTTCGAGCGCGCGCAACTCATCGTTGATGCGAAACTGCAGGTCGAGAAACCGCGAATTGACACTTTTGATTTCAATCGTCAACGTGCCCGCAGCGCCTTCACTGGTCGCGACGGCGTAACCTGTCATGCTAGAAATGCTCAATGGAGTCCCCGGAATTTAACTTTTCTTTACAAAGCAGTGATTTATCCACACAATCGATGTGTTTCGCAAGGGAGCTGAGATGGCTGCACAAAACAACGCCCCGCTGCCCGATGGGCTGGAAATTGCTGGATATCGCATTGTAAAGAAAATTGCGTCCGGTGGGTTCAGTATTGTTTACCTGGCTTATGACCCGGATGGCAACACCGTGGCCATCAAGGAATACCTGCCCAGCGCCCTGGCGCTGCGGCAGGCGGGCGAGCTCGTGCCCGTGATTGCCAAGGCGAATTTGCCCGTGTTTCGCATCGGCCTCAAGTGCTTTTTCGAAGAAGGCCGCGCGCTGGCCCTGATCGCCCACCCCAACGTGGTGCGGGTGCTCAATTTTTTCCGCGCCAACGAGACCGTCTACATGGTCATGGCTTACGAGTCCGGCAACTCGCTGCAGGAACACATTGCGCGCTACAACGCCAAGGGCAGCCGCATCAGCGAAACGTTTATCCGCCAGGTATTCGCCAGCGCCTGCAGCGGCTTGCGCGAAGTGCATGCCAACAAGCTGTTGCACCTCGACTTAAAGCCGGCAAACATTTATTTGCGCACCGATGGCAGCCCGCTGCTGCTCGACTTTGGCGCCGCCCGCCAGACCATCAACGCCGACGTTCCCAAGCTCACCCCCATGTACACCCCCGGCTTCGCCCCGCCCGACCTGTATTCCAGGCTGTCGGCGCTGGGGCCGTGGTCGGACATCTACAGCATCGGCGCGTCGCTGTTCGCCTGCATGGCCGGGTCGCCACCGCAGCCGGCCGACCAGCGCAAGCAGAACGACCAGATGGCGGTGCGCTTCGACAAGCTCAACGGCATCTATTCCGACGACCTGGTCAACATGGTGCGCTCGTGCCTGGAAATGGATCCGCTGGCGCGCCCGCAAAGCGTGTTCGCCGTGCAAAAGGTGCTGCAGATGCCGGTGGTGACGGCGCCGACCGCCGTGCCAGTGGCCGGCCTGGGCGACCAGTTGCGCGCCTTCGCTGGCAAAGTCGGCCTGTTCGGCCGCAAGGCCAGCGCCGCCGACACCCCGGCCGAGCGCGTCGACCCCAACTGATCACGGAGCCCACATGCAATTTTCAGTCTACCAAGAGAGCCACATCGGCGGGCGCAAGATCAACCAGGACCGCATGGGTTACAGCTTCACCCGCGATGCCCTGCTGCTGGTGCTGGCCGACGGCATGGGCGGCCACGTGCGCGGCGAAGTCGCCGCCGGCATCATGTTGCAGAGCATGTCCAACCTGTTCCAGCAACACGCCACGCCCTACGTCAAAAAGCCCGAGCGCTTCCTCGAAGACGCCTTCCTGGCCGCCCACCACGAAATCCACCAGTATGCCAAGGACAATGGCTTGCCAGAAACGCCGCGCACCACCGTGGTCGCCTGCCTGATCCAGCACAACACGGCGGTGTGGGCCCATTGTGGCGATTCGCGCCTGTACTGGATGCGCCATGGCGCCATCCTCGGTCGCACGCGCGACCATTCGCACATCGAGCACATGATCGACCGCGGCCTGGCGACGGCGGCCGAGCGCACCACCCACCCCGACCGCAACAAGCTGTACAACTGCGTCGGTGCGGCCAGCCTGCCGCGCATCGAAGTGAGCCGCCAGGTCAGCCTGCTGCCGGGCGATGTCGTGCTGCTCTGTTCGGACGGCCTGTGGGGCACCTTGCCGGATGAGGAAATCACCCACCGGCTGGCCACCCAGACCATCGTGCGGGCGATTCCCGAACTGATCGACATGGCCGTCACCGTCGCCGGTCCGAAGGGCGACAACACCACCGCGCTGGCCATCATGTGGCAGGGCAGCCTGGCCGATGCCGGCATCTCCGACGCCGGCGTCGTCATCTCCACCGAAATGCTGCCTGATAACCTGGTGAGCACCACCATCGCCGCCAGCGCCGAACTCGAAGGCAGCGATGAAATCGATGCGTTTAATGACGATGAAATCGAAAAGGCGATTGCCGAAATTCGTGGCGCCATCGAACGCTCCAACCAGGTATTAAAATAAACCGTTTAGTTTTTTTCGTGCCTTTTTTGTTCCACCCATCACCCAGGAATCCCCATGACCGAAGTAGCACGCACTAGCGGGCGCACCAATGACCAGTTGCGTCCGATCCTGCTCACCCGCCACTACACCAAGCACGCCGAAGGATCGGTGCTGATCGAGTGCGGCGACACCAAGGTGATTTGCACCGCCAGCATCGAAGAAAAGGTGCCGGGCTTTTTGAAGGGCAAGGGGCAGGGCTGGCTGACGGCCGAATACGGCATGCTGCCGCGGTCCACCCACACGCGCATGGACCGCGAAGCGGCGCGCGGCAAGCAGTCGGGCCGCACCCAGGAAATCCAGCGCCTGATCGGCCGCTCGCTGCGCGCCGCGTTTGACCTGAACGGTTTTGGCGAACGCACCCTGCACCTCGACTGCGACGTCATCCAGGCTGACGGCGGCACCCGCTGCGCTTCGATCACCGGCGCCATGGTCGCTGCCTACGACGCGTTTAGCCAATTGCAGGTGCGCGGCGCCATCGAAGCGATTCCCCTGAAAAGCTTTGTGGCCGCCATTTCGGTCGGCGTGGTGCGCGGCGTACCGCTGCTCGACCTCGACTACATCGAAGACTCCGGCTGCGACACCGACATGAACGTGGTAATGACCGCGGCCGGCCACTTCATCGAAGTGCAGGGCACCGCTGAAGGCGCGGCTTTCGACCGTACCGTCATGAACCGCCTGCTCGATCTGGCCGAGGGCGGGGTGGCGCAGCTGATCGCCTTGCAAAAGCGCGCGCTCGGTCTCTGATGGTGGCGGCGCCGAGGCGGTAAAATACCGTTTCTCTCCTTCTTCTGCGCCGCCATGACCCAAGCTCTCGTCCTCGCCTCCAACAACGCCGGCAAACTCAGGGAGTTCGGCCAGATCCTCGCGCCGCTCGGCTTTCAATTGCATCCGCAGGACCAGTTCGGCGTGCCCGAAGCGGAAGAACCGTTCTTCACCTTTGTCGAAAATGCCCTGGCCAAGGCACGCCATGCCGCGCGCCTGACCGGTTTGCCGGCGCTGGCGGACGACTCCGGTGTGTGCGTCAATGCGCTCGGCGGCGCCCCCGGCGTGTGGTCGGCCCGTTACGCGGGCGAGCCGAAGTCGGACGCCAGCAACAGCGCCAAGCTGGTCGCCGACCTCGCCGTCCACACCGACAAATCGGCGTACTACTATTGCGTGCTGGTGTACGTGCGCCATGCCGACGATCCGCAACCGGTGATTGCCGACGGCGTCTGGCGCGGCACCATCAGCGCCAGCGCGCGCGGCGAACATGGTTTTGGCTACGATCCCCATTTCTGGCTGGCGACGCTGGGCAAATCGGCCGCTGAACTGACGCCGCTCGAAAAAAACGCCGTCTCGCACCGCGGCCAGGCGCTGCGCGCGCTGGTGGCCAAGCTGGCGGCAGCATGATTCCCATCAAGCTGGTGGGCGCCAAACCGGTGGCGGCGGCCGCCGTGTTCGATGCCGCCCTGGCCGGCGATTCGGCCGCTGCCGGCGCCCTCCATTATTTGCAACCGGGGGCGCTGCAGCTGGCCGCGCTGCCACCGCTGGCGCTCTACATCCACTTTCCCTGGTGCGTGCGCAAGTGCCCGTATTGCGATTTTAATTCGCACGAAGCGAAGGGCGCGCTGCCCGAACAGGCCTACCTCGACGCCCTGCGGCTCGACCTCGAACAATCGCTGCCGCTGATCTGGGGCCGCAAGATTTACACGGTATTCATCGGCGGCGGCACCCCCAGCCTGATGTCGGCTGGCGGTCTCGATCAGTTATTGTCGATGGTGCGCACCCTGCTGCCGCTGGAGATCGATGCCGAAATCACCATGGAAGCCAATCCCGGCACCTTCGAGGCGGAGAAATTCCGCGCCTATCGCGCCAGTGGCGTCAACCGCCTGTCGATTGGCATCCAGAGCTTCAATGCCGACCATTTAAAGGCGCTCGGGCGCATCCACGACGATGGCGAAGCGAGAAGGGCGGTCGACATCGCCGCTGCCAATTTCGACAATTTCAATCTCGATGTGATGTACGCGCTGCCGACCCAGACCATGCAGCAGGCCGAGCTCGATCTGGCCACCGCGCTGTCGTATGCGCCGCCGCACCTGTCGCTGTACCACCTGACGATGGAGCCGAACACGGTGTTCGCCAAGTACCCGCCGGTGCTGCCCGACGACGACGCCAGCGCCGACATGCAGGACATGATCGCCGCCACCATGGGCGCTGCCGGCTACGAGCACTACGAAGTGTCGGCGTTTGCCCTGCCGGGCCGGCGCGCGCGCCACAACCTCAATTACTGGCAGTTTGGCGACTACCTCGGCATCGGCGCCGGCGCCCACTCGAAGCTGTCGTTCCCGCACCGGATCATCCGCCAGGCCAGGTTCAAGCAGCCCGAATCGTACATGGCAGCGGCGCGCGCCGGTCAGCCGGTACAGGAAGAATTCGAGATCACCCGCGCCGACATGGGGTTTGAATTTGCGCTCAACACCATGCGGCTGACCGAAGGTTTTTCACCGAACCTGTTCGGCGAGCGCACCGGCATGGGCCTGAACGCCATCGAGGCGCCGCTCAATGCTGCTGAAGCGAAGGGTCTGCTGTACCGCGACCATACCATCATCCGCCCTACCGAACTGGGGCTGCGCTTTTTGAACGATTTGCAGCAAATGTTTTTGCGGGCATGAAAGGGGACCGGCACCGCAAGGTGCCTGTCCGTCGTGTGCCTGACTGAATGGCTTCAGCGCGGCTTCAGCGCTGCGCCGTCGGCTGCGCGGTGGTACTCCAGCCACCGCCCAGCACGCGGTACAGCGTCACCTGGTTTTGCAGCCGCAGCAGATTGGCCTGGATCGCCGCGCGCTGCGCATCGAACAGTGCGCGCTGGGCGTCGAGCAGTTCGAGGTAAGAGCTGGCGCCCGACTTGTAACGCAAGTCCGACAGATTAAAACGGTCGGCCTCGGCCGTCGCCACGCCGCGCTGGGCGCGCAACTGCTCGGCGTAGGTGGCCTGGCCGGCCAGACCGTCCGCCACTTCGCGGAAGGCCACCTGGATGGCCTTGTCGTAATTGGCCACCGCGATGTCGTTGCCGACGCGCGCGCTGGCCAGCGTGGCCTTGTTGCGGCCGTAATCGAAAATCGGCAGGATCGCCTGCGGCGCAAAGGTCCAGCCGAACGAGCCACCCTTGAACAGGCCGGACAGCTCGCCACTGGCGCTGCCAGCGCTGGCGGTGAGCGCAATGCGCGGGAAGAAATTGGCACGGGCGGCGCCGATATTGGCGTTGGCGGCAATCAGTTGCTGCTCGGCGGCGCGGATGTCGGGCCGCGTGGCCAGCAGATCGGACGGCAGGCCGGCCGGCAGTTCTGCCAGTTCGGTCTGCGCCAGCGTGCGCGAGGCCGGCAGGGTGGCCGGTAACGGCTGCCCCACCAGTTGCACCAGCAGGTTGGCGTCCTGGGCCCGCTGACGCAACTGCTGCGCCAGCACCACGCGCGCCGTTTCCACCAGCGAGACGCCCTGCTGCAGATCGAGCTTGGAGAGCACGCCGTTGTCATACTTTAATTGGATCAGGCGCAGCGATTCTTCGCGCCCGGCCAGCGTCTGGCGCGTCAGTTCCAGCAGTTCGTCGTCGGCCAGCAGCGACAGATAGGTGTTGGCCACCGATGAAATCAGGCTGATCTGGGCGCTGCTTTTCGCTTCCTGGGTCGCCAAAAATTGCGCCAGGGCGACGTCGGACAGGCTGCGCACGCGGCCGAACAGGTCGAGCTCAAAGGCCGACACCCCCAGGCCCACCTGGTAGACGCTGACGATGCTGTCGTTGGCGCCCGGCGTGCGGCTGCCGCTGGCGGCCAGGTTCACGGTTGGCAAGGCATCGGCGCGGCGGATCTGGTACGCCGCGCGCGCCTGCTCGATGTTCAGAATAGCCACGCGCAAGTCGCGGTTATTTACCAGCGACAGATTGATTAACTGGTTCAGACGGGTGTCGGCGAAGAAATTTTGCCAGCCGATCTGGGCCGCGGCGCCGCTGGCGCTATTTGCGCTGCTGGCGCCAGCGTCGGGAAACGCGGCCGCCACCGGCGCTGCCGGCCGCTGGTACGTCGGTGCCATCGATGCGCAGCCCGACAGCGCCAGCGCCACGGCCAGCGCCAAGGGGAGGGTGCGCGGGGTGCGCGCAACCCCGACGGAGTGAATATTCATCATACTTTTTCCTCTACAACGGTCGCCGGGCCAGCCACCGGCGGGGTCGCCGGGTGGGGATGGTCCTTGCCACCAAATAATTTACGTACCAAAACAAAGAACACCGGGACGAAAAACACGCCCAGCGCGGTGGCGGTGATCATGCCGCCCATCACGCCGGTACCGATGGCACGCTGGCTGGCCGAGCCGGCACCGGAAGCGATCACCAGCGGCAGCACGCCGAGAATGAAGGCCAGCGAGGTCATCAGGATCGGGCGGAAGCGCAGGTGGCAGGCGGCGACGGCGGCGTCGACCGCCGACATGCCCTGTTCCTGCAACTCCTTGGCGAACTCGATGATCAGCACGGCGTTTTTCGCCCCCAGGCCAATGATGGTGATCAGGCCCACCTTGAAATACACATCGTTGGGCAAGCCACGGGCACTGGCGGCGAGCAGCGCGCCGAGCACGCCGAACGGCACCACCAGCAGCACGGCGACGGGAATCGACCAGCTCTCGTACAGGGCGGCGAGCGCCAGGAACACCGCCAGCAGGGCGAAGCCGAGCAGCACGAACACGGTCGAGCCCGACAGTTTTTCTTCGCGCGACTGGCCGGTCCATTCAAAGCCGAAGCCAGCGGGCAATTGCCCGGCCATCTTTTCCATTTCCAGCAGTGCCTGGCCCGTCGAATAACCGGCGGCGGCGTCGCCCGAGATGCGCATGGTCGAATAACCGTTGTAGCGCACCGTTTGCATCGGGCCGGTGATCCAGCGGGTGCTGGCAAAAGCCGACAGCGGCACCTGCTGGCCCTTGGCGTTCAGGGCATTCAGCCGCAACAGATCCTCCGGCTGCATGCGTGAAGTCGCTTCGGCCTGGACCACCACGCGCTGCAGGCGGCCGTTGTTGGGGAAGTCATTGATGTAGGACGAGCCAAGCGAAGTCGACAGGGCGGTGTTGATGGCATCGAAACTGACCCCCAGCGCATTTGCCTTGTCGCGGTCGATGTCGAGCTGCACCTGCGGCGCCGCTTCCAGACCTTCCGGCCGGACGCCGGCCAGCACGGGGTTTTTCGACGCCATGCCCAGCATCTGGTTACGCGCCGCCAGCAGCGCGGCGGGACCGTTGCCGCCACGGTCTTGCAGGCGGAACGAGAAGCCGGTACCGGTGCCCAGTTCGGGAATCGGCGGCGGCGACAGGGCGAACACGAAGGAATCGCGCTGGGTCGACAGGGCGCCGGTGATGCGGCCGGCGATGTCGGCGGCGCCGTGACCCTTGCCCCGCTCTTTCCAGTCCTTTAAGGGGATGAAGGCAAGGGCGACGTTCTGGCCCTGGCCAGAAAAGTTAAAGCCGAGCACGCTCACCATGCTGGCCACTTCCGGCTGCTTGAGAATAAACCCTTCGGCTTCGCGCATCACCTGCGAGGTGCGCTCGAGGGTGGCGCCGGCTGGCAGCTGGACGTTGGCGATGATGTAGCCCTGGTCTTCGTTGGGCAGGAAGGACGAGGGCAGGCGCACGAAAATCAGGCCGACGATGGCGATGACGACGGCAAACACCACCATTGCACGACCGGTGTGGCGCAGCGTCTTGGCCACAAAGCCTTCATAGTTCTTGGCCGTCCTGGTAAAGCCGCGGTTGAACCAGCCAAAAAAGCCTTTTTTGGCATGGGTATGGCCTTTTTCCACCGGCTGCAAAAAGTGTGCGCACAGGGCCGGGGTCAGCGACAGCGCCATGAAGGCGGAAAAGAAAATCGCCGATACCATCACGGCGGAAAACTGCCGATAAATATTACCGACGGCGCCGGCAAAGAAGGCCAGCGGCACGAATACCGACATCAGCACCACGGTCACGCCGATGATGGCGCCGGAAATCTGGCCCATCGCCTTGCGCGTCGCTTCGAGGGGCGGCAAGCCTTCTTCGCTCATGATGCGTTCGACGTTTTCCACCACCACGATGGCATCATCGACGACGATACCAATCACCAGCACCATGCCGAACATGGTCAGTACGTTGATGGAAAAGCCCAGTGCAAGCAGCGTCGCGAGCGAACCGAGCAGGGCGACCGGCACGACGATGGTGGGAATGAGCGTATAGCGGAAATTTTGCAGGAACAGGTACATCACCACAAACACCAGCAGCACCGCTTCGATCAGGGTTTCCACCACTTGCTTGATGGAGATGTCGACGAACGCCGAGCTGTCGAAGGGAATCGCGTATTTCATGCCAGGCGGGAAGTACTTGGACAGCTCGATCATGCGCGCACGCACCAGCTTGGCCGTCTCGAGCGCATTGCCGGACGGCGCCAGCTGCACCCCGATACCGGTCGATGGCTTGCCATTCAAGCGTGCCGAGGTGCCGTAGCTCTGGCCGCCGATTTCGATGCGGGCGACGTCCTTGAGGCGCACGGTGGAGCCGTCCTCATTGGCGCGCAGCACGATATTGCCGAACTGTTCGACCGTACTCAACTGGCCCGTCACCACCACGGTGGCGGAAATGGTCTGGCCCGCCTGCAGGGGCAAGTCGCCAATACTGCCCGACGACACCTGGGCGTTTTGCAGGCGGATGGCGTTGTTGACATCGGCCGTCGACAGATTAAAGCCGACCAGCTTGGCCGGATCGATCCAGATACGCATGGCTTTTTCGGTACCGAACAGCTGGGCTTGACCGACGCCCTTGATGCGCTGGATTTCCGGCAACACCGTGCGCGAGGCGTAGTCACCCAGCGCGATCGGGTCCCACTTCGGATCGTCCGACGACAAAATGGTAAACAGCAGGAAGTTCGAGCGCGATTTGTCGACCCGCACACCCTGCTGCACCACCGCCTGCGGCAGGCGCGGGGTGGCGCGGCCGAGGCGGTTTTGCACGTCGACCTGGGCCAGGTCGGGATTGGTACCGGTCTCGAACGACAGCGTGATGGTACCCGTGCCGTTGGCCTGGCTGATCGATTCCATGTAAATAAGCCCGGGAGAGCCGTTCATTTCGCGTTCGATCACGCTGATGACAGAGTCTTCCAGGGTTTGCGCCGAGGCGCCCGGATAGGCGGTGGTGACGACGATCGACGGCGGCGCCACGCTGGGATACTGCGCGATCGGCAGCTGGGTGATGGAAACGGCACCCATCACCATGATGAACAAAGCGATCACCCACGCAAAAACGGGGCGATCAATAAAAAAGCGAGCCATGAAGAATTCCTGTTCTGTTTATTTGGCAGCCGTGGCTGGAGCCGGGGTGGCGGCAGCGCCGGCGGCAGCTGTTGCCGGGGCCGCGGCGAGGGGCGACCACGCCACCGGCGTGACGGGCGCGCCGGGCACCATCATCTTTTGAAAGCCGTCGACGACCACTTTTTCGCCTTCCTTGAGGCCTTCGAGCACGATCCAGCGGGTGCCCTGCTGGGTGCCGATCTTGACCGGACGGGGGGCCGGCTTGTTGTCGGCGCCGACCACGATGACGCTGTCGCCATTGCTGCCGCGGGTGACCGCCTGCTGCGGCACCAGCATGGCCGCTGGCAGCGATGCCTGCGACAGGCGCGCACGCACATACTGGCCCGGCAGCAGGGCGTTGTCGGGGTTCGGCACTTCGGCGCGCAGGCCGACCTGGCCCGAGGTGGGGTCGACGGTGACGTCGGAAAACAGCAGCTTGCCCTTGCGGCCGAGCTCACTGCCATCGTCGAGGATGACGGTGACGGGGATGCCGCCGGCAGCGCGCGCACCGGCATCGCGGCGCAGCTTTTGCAGGTCGGAGGCCGACTGGGTGATGTTCAGGTAGACCGTGCTGGTTTGCTGGATCAGCGCCAGCTGGGTCGCCTCGGTGGCGCTCACCAGCGCGCCTTCGGTGACCAGGGCGCGGCCGATGCGGCCGGCAATGGGCGCCGTCACGCTGGCGTAGCCGGTGGTCAGCTGGGCTGTTTGTACCGCGGCTTTTTGGGCGGCGACATCGGCTTCGGCGGTTTTCTGGGCGGCGACGACATTCACATACTCTTGTTTACTGACGGCGTTCGCTTCGACCAGCGGCTTGTAGCGCTCGGCCTGGGCAGCGGCCTGGTTGAGCACCGCCTGCGACTTGATCAGGTTGGCGCGGGCGCTGGCCAGCGCTGCTTCGTAGGGCGCGGCGTCGATCTGAAACAGCACCTGGCCCGCCTTGACTTCGCTGCCTTCGGTAAACAGTCGCTTGAGCACCACGCCATTGACGCGGGCCCGCACCTGCGCCACCCGCACCGGCTCGACCCGGCCTGGCAATTCAGTTTGCAGGGCTACCGGCTCGAATTTGGTGGTGATGACGCCCACCTGTGGCGGCGGCCGGCTGGCGCCGGCAGCTGCTGCAGGATCGTCTTTTTTGCCGCAGGCAGCCAGGGCGAGCAATACGGCAAGGCTGACGGCGGTGAGCCGGGTCTTGGACAAACGGAGAGGGTTGGCAGTGCGCATTGCGGGCATTTCCTTTGTGAACGCGGCGCCACGACCGGGTTTCCCGGGTGGCGCCGCTGACGGTGATCGAATTTCGGGATATACTATCACGAGTGTATGTTTAATGTTTGGTGTGAGAAATTCTGGTAACGGGAGCAGCAGATGGTACGCAGGACCAAGGAAGACGCGCTGGCAACGCGTGACAGCATTCTGGACGCCGCCGAGCAGCTGTTTGTCAGGCAGGGCGTGTCCGGGACAACGCTGCAGCATATCGCAACGGCTGCGGGGGTGACGCGCGGTGCGATTTACTGGCATTTTCTCGACAAGGGGGCGATGTTCAATGCCCTGATGGAGCGCGTCAAGACGCCGCTCGAAGCGGCTCGCCAGCTGCTCGAAGAGCGCCATCCGCAGGCGCCGCTCGAAGCGCTGCGCGAACATATCCTGGCAGTGTTTCGCATCACCGTCGACGATCCGCAGGCGCGCCGGGTGTTTGAAATCGCCACCCTGAAGATGGAATTCATCGATGAAATGAATACCGTGCGCGAGCGTCGTAAATACAATCAGGAAATGTGGATGGCGCGCACGGAGGCGGCCATCCGCGACGGCATTGCCAGCGGCCAGGTCAAGCCCGGTGTCGATCCGGTCGCGGTGGCGCTGGGGCTGTGGGCCATTCTCGACGGCTTGCTGCGCGCCTGGCTGCTCGATCAGCAGGCGTTTGATCTGGTCAAGCTGGGCGGCGAGATTGTCGATACCCATCTGGCCTGCTTGCGCGCCTGACGGTCAGCAGCACCAGGGACCGGGCGTGCTGCCTGCCGGTGCCTCGCTCAGTGCCAGCGGCGCTCAGCGCATAGCGGCAATCATCTGCTTGAGTTTGCCGGAATCGGCGCAAAATGCGCGGATGCCTTCGGCCAGCTTTTCAGTCGCCATGGCGTCTTCATTCATCATGAAGCGGAAAGTTTTTTCGTCGAGGGCGACCTTGTCGATGATGCCGCCGGTTGCTTCACTGCCCAGTTTGCGCGTCAGCGGGGCATCGCTGTCGGCCAGCTTTTGCAGCAGGTCGGGGGCGATGGTGAGCAGGTCGCAGCCGGCCAGTTCGATGATTTGCGAGGTATTCCGAAAGCTCGCGCCCATCACCTCGGTCTTGTAACCGAATTTGCGGTAGTACTGGTAGATACGCTTGACCGATTGCACGCCCGGGTCTTCGGCGCCGATGTAGTCGATGGCGGTCGATTTCTTGTACCAGTCATAGATGCGGCCGACGAACGGCGAGATCAGCTGGACCTTCGCTTCGGCGCAGGCGATCGCCTGCGGCAGCGAGAACAGCAGGGTCAGATTGCAGTGGATGCCTTCGCGCTCGAGGATCTCGGCGGCGCGGATGCCTTCCCAGGTCGAGGCGATTTTAATCAGGACGCGGTCGCGGCCATAGCCGGCCGCTTCGTACAGGGCGATCAGCTCGCGGCCCTTGGCGACACTGGCGTCGCAGTCGAACGACAGGCGTGCATCGATTTCAGTAGAAACGCGGCCCGGCACCAGCTTGAGGATTTCGATGCCGAAGGCCACCAGCAGGCGGTCGATGACATCGCCCGTGGCCAGGGTCGGATTGTCGCGCACGGCCTGTTCGAGCAGGGGCCGGTATTCGGCTTTTTGCACGGCCTTCAAGATCAGCGAGGGATTGGTGGTGGCATCACTCGGCGAGTACGCTTTGATCGACTGAAAGTCGCCGGTGTCGGCAACCACGGTAGTAAATTGCTTGAGCTGTTCGAGTTGGTTCATGGGCGCGGATCGCAAAGGTGTGAATAAAGTATGAAACCTATTGTACCAAGGCGATGCAGTTGGTGAGGCGCGCGTTCGACCTAGCCCGTCGGCGCGGCGCGCAATCGCGCGCAGCTTTTGTGTTGTCATCGTTACACTGACCGCAGAGTTCACATCCGGCCATCCGGTCCCCACCCATTTCAGGAGAATCACATGCGTACATCCATCCTCGCCCAGGGCTTGATCGCCATTGCCGCCGCCGCCATGGTTGGCGCCCAGGCCCAGACCAAACCGACCCCGGTCGGTGAAGCGAACGACCACACCTCGGCCAACGCCGCCAGCACCGGCACGCCGAAAATCAAAAACGCCACCGGCAATATCAATCCCGGCGTGGTGCCGCCGATGGTCGGCGAAGCGAACGACGCTACCTCGCCGAACGCCGTCGCCCGCCCGGCCGGCAAGACGCGCCCTGCCAAAACCCGCACCAGCAAGGCCAAGCCACCGGTAACGGGCGAAGCGAACGACCACAGTTCGGCCGGCGGCAGCACTGAAGCGGGCAAGGCGGCCAAGGACGCCAAGACGGCCATGTAAGTTGCAGCTTGCACTACAGCTTGCACCACAGCTTCAAGCCGGCCGCTGCCCAGCGGCCGGTTGCAACGCCATCCTGATCTCCTCCCCATCGTCAGTTTCCAGGTGCGATCGCCACGATCGGCAGGCGCGGCTTTGCGCCTGGCCGCCGCAAGCATAAAATCGCTTGACCCTGACACAGCGTCAGGCTTCACAGTGGGTTCACGCCCGGGCAATCCCGCCCCGGCAAGTACACCAATCGGAGACGGCCATGTTGAAAGTGGGAGAACTGGCGCGGCGCGCCGGATTGACGGTGCGCGCGCTGCATCACTACGACAGCATCGGCCTGCTGACGCCATCGGCGCGCTCGGCAGCCGGGTACCGGCTGTACGACCGTGCCGATGTCGCCCGCCTGCAGCAAATCCAGGCCCTGCGCAGGCTAGGCATGGAGCTGGCATCGATTGGCGCTTACCTGGACCGCGCCGACGTTTCGCCGCTGGCAATCGTCAGCCGCCAGCTGGCGCTGCTCGATCGGCAGATTGCCGACGCCACGGCGATGCGCGCCCAGCTGACCGTGTTGCAGGGTCAGCTGGCGCGCGGCGAAACGCCGGCGCTCGACACCTGGTTGACCACACTGGAGCAAATGACCATGTACGAAAAATATTTTTCCAAGGAAGACTTGCAGCGCTTGCCGCTGCTCGGCAACAGCGATGCGACCGCCGACTGGCAGCAGCTGGTGGGCGACGTCGACGCCTTGATGAACGACGGCGCCGCGGTTGACGATGTCCGCGTGCGCGCACTGGCGCTGCGCTGGATGGCGCTGCTCGAGCGCGACACGGCCGGTGACGCTGGCCTGCTGCTGCAGCTCGACACCATGCATCGCAACGAGCCGACGCTGCAGCGCGACACTGGCATTGCACCGGCCATGCGTGGCTTCATGATGGCCGCCATCGGCGAAGTCAAGCTTGAAGCGTACGGGCGTCACCTGACGGCGGACGAGCTGGCGCGCATGCGCTTGCATCAGCGCAGCCGCGGGCTCGAGTGGCCGCCCCTGTTCGAAGAACTGCGCACGCAAATGGCGCGCGAGCCGTCACCGCACACGCCGGCAGCGGCCGCGCTGGCGGCGCGCTACCGGGTGCTGTTCGAAGACATGGTGGGGCTTGAAGCGGACACGGTGGTGCGCTTCAGGCAGGCGATCGAATCGGAGCCGCTGCTGCGGGTCGGCCGGGCGATGACCGACGCCATGCTGGCGTGGCTGCGCGCGGCGCAGGCATCAGGCGCCTGATGTTACAGGTTGGTCGCGGCCAGAAAAGCGCCGACCAGTGCCTCGAGGCCGGCCTGGTCGGCGCTGCTAAAACGGTTCAGGGTGGGGCTGTCGATGTCAAACACGCCCAGCACGACGCCGTTTTTGATCAGCGGGATGACGATTTCAGCATTTGATGCCGAGTCGCAGGCGATGTGGCCGGGGAAGGCGTGCACGTCGGGCACCAGCATGGTTTTGCGCTGTTCGGCGGCAGCGCCGCAGACGCCACGGCCAAACGGAATGCGGGCGCACGCCACCTTGCCCTGGAAAGGGCCGACCAGCAGTTCCTGGCCGGCGCCCGTGCGCGTCGGCCGGGTCAGGTAAAAGCCGGCCCAGTTGAGGTCGGCGATGGTGTCATAGATAAACGCCGAAAACTGCGACGCATTGGCGACCAGATCACGCTCGCCTTCGAGAATGCTGGCCACCTGGCGCGTCAGCAGGGCGTAGTCGGGGGCGGTGGAGGCGGTGGGAGTGATGTGCATGGGAGTCGGGAGCGGGCAAAAGAAAGCCAACATTTTACTCTTGTGGGGCCTTTATTGCTCGCGCAGCAGCCACAGCATCTCCCCCATAAACATTCTTTCCGCTGCCATTCAAACATGCAGACGGGCGCCGCGCCAACGCGGCGCAGCCAATCCCCGAGGCGAACGTCGCTCAGACGCGGTTGTTCGTCGCCCTCGCAAAATCATCTGGCTGCGCCAGTGATTTTGCGCTGACTGGATCTGCGCCCCTGAGCCGGTTTTACCCTTCGATTCTCACTTTAAACCAAACAAAAGTAGGGGTTCACTTTTGTTTGACCTATCCGATGAACGAATCGAACTGCATATCGAATTCCTGCAAGGCCTTCTGCGCATTTTGCATCTTCTTCCTGAACTCGGGCCCGCGCTGGATCGCCAGGCCGACTGCCAGCACATCGATGACCACCAGATATGCCAGCCGCGCCGAGATCGGCGTGTAAGGATCCGTATTAAACACCAGGTCGATCGGAATGAGCACGCTGGCCAGTTCCGCCAGCGGCGTGCCCGATGGCGCCAGCACGATGACGTCGGCGCCGCCGCGGCGCGCCAGTTTCACCGAGCGCACCAGCGCCGGGCTGTTGCCGCGCTGCGAAATGGCGACCAGCGCATCACCCTCGCGCAGCAGGGCGGCGGCGATACTGTGGATGTTCGGGTCCGAATACGCCACCGTCGGCACACCGGAGCGGAAAAATTTGTGCTGGGCGTCGGCGGCGACGATGCCCGACGTGCCCTGACCATAAAACTCGATCTTGCTGGCGCGCGCCAGAATGCCCAGCGCCTGCTCGATCGCCTCAGGATTGAGGTTGTTGCGCAGGTCGAGCAGGGTGTTGATGGAGCGGCTGCAGATTTTATTGACCAGGTCAGCGGCCAGGTCGTCCTGGGCCGGCTGTTCGCTGGCGCCGGGCAGCGCCAGCGCCAGGCCCTGCGCCAGCTTGAGCTTGAATTCGTGCCAGCCGTCATAACCGAGGGTGCGGCAAAATCGCACCACGGTCGGCTCGGACACCTGGGCGTGGCGGGCCAGCGCCGTGATGTTCTGGCTGACGGTGGCCGCCGGCTGATCGAGCACGGCCAGCGCCACCTTGCGCTCGGACTTCGACAGCGAGTCGAGCTGGGTGCGGATGGAATCGAGCAGCATCAGCGGCGCCCTGGCAGAGGAGAAAAGGGCGGCTTCAATCAGTCTTCCGGCAGCGCTTCTTCGCGCCACTGCAAGCCATCGCGGCCGATCAGCGCGCTCGCCGCCGCCGGTCCCCAGGTGCCCGACGTGTACGGAATCGGATTGCTGTCGTCCTGCTGCCAGTAGTCGAGGATCGGTTCGACCCATTCCCACGCCGCTTCCAGTTCGTCGCCGCGCATGAACAGGGTCAGCTGGCCGCGCAGGACGTCGAGCAGCAGCCGCTCGTAGGCGTCCATGCGCGGTGTCTTGAACTGCTCGTTGAAATCGAGTTCGAGTTCGGCCTGCTTCAAACGCATCGAGTCGCCCGGGGTCTTGGCCATCAGGTTCATCGACAGGCCTTCGTCCGGCTGCAGGCGGATCACCAGGCTGTTGGGCTGGAAGCTGCTGGTGGGCTGGTTGAAGATCGAATGGGGAATGGGCTTGAAGCGCACCACGATTTCGGCCAGGCGGTCGGGCATGCGTTTGCCGGTGCGCAGATAGAAGGGCACGCCGGCCCAGCGCCAGGTGTCGATTTCGGCTTTCAGGGCGACGAAGGTTTCAGTCGACGAGTGGGCCGGTGCGTCCGGTTCATCCTTGTAGCTGGGGACCGGCTGGCCTTCCACGTGGCCGGCGCGATACTGGCCGCGTACGATGTTTTGCGCCAGCGTGGTCGGGGTAAACCGTTTTAAGGAGCGCAGCACCTGCAGCTTGGCGTCGCGCACGGCGTCCGGGGCGATCGAGGTGGGCGGCTCCATCGCCACGATGCACAGCAGCTGCAGTAAGTGATTTTGCAGCATGTCGCGCAGGGCGCCGGACGTATCGTAATACCCCATGCGGTTGCCGACGCCGATTTTTTCGGCGATGGTGATCTGCACGTCCGAAATCCATTCGCGCCGCCACAGCGGTTCAAACAGGATGTTACCGAAACGTAGCGCCAGCAGGTTTTGCACCGTCTCTTTGCCGAGGTAGTGGTCGATGCGGTAAATCTGCGACTCGGCAAATACCTTGCCCACTTCAAAATTGATTTGCTTGGCCGAGGCGAGGTCGCGTCCCAGCGGCTTTTCCAGCACCACGCGCGAGTTGGCGGTGACCAGGCCCGCTTCCTTGAGGTTGTCGCAAATTTGCGCGAACAGGTGCGGCGGCGTCGCCAGGTAGTACACGCGCGTGAGGCTGTCGTCGGTGCGCAGCGCCTCCACCAGGCCGCCGTAGGTGCTCACATCGGTGGCGTTGACGGAGACGTAGACGATGCGCTTGACGAATTCGGCGTAGGCTTTTTCGTCGGGCGCCTTGATGTTCGGTTTGGACGTCTTCGCCGCTTCGGTGAGGAATGCTTCGGTGCTCCAGTCATGGCGGCCGACGCAGATGATGCGGGCGCCGGCCGGCAGGTCGCCAGCGACGTGGCGCGAATACATCGCCGGCAGCAGCTTGCGCATCGCCAGGTCGCCGGAGCCGCCGAAGAGGACCAGGTCAAAATCGTTGAGTGCCATAGGTTGGGTTCGCAATACGCAATAGTGGGTGCTCAGATGGTGCCGCGTTCAGGTCATCGACGACCGTGAGTGGGCTTGGTAATGTAAATTTACTACACGAATGGTGTCATCGCAAGTAAATTTACTACGCAAAGGGCGATCCGTGGCTAGCCTGGCACGGGCATTCTCGCCGCCAGCGGCAAATAAACGGTAAAACTGCTGCCGTGGCCGACGCCGTCGCTGTCCACCGTCAGCGTGCCGCCGTGCAGTTCGACGATGCTGCGGGCGATGTACAGTCCCAGCCCCAGGCCGCTGGCATTGGCCTGGGTTTGCAGGGTGAAGGCGCCAAACACGTGCGGCAGGTCGGCGGCGGCGATGCCCTGGCCGCTGTCACGCACGCGCACGCGCACGCCGTCGGCGGCGCGGCTGATCAGCACGCCGATGGCGCCGCCCTCGGGGGTGAACTTGATCGCATTGAGGATCAGGTTCCACAGCACCTGCTGCAGGCGGCGCGGATCGGCATCGATCGCGATATGGTCGCCAAAATCGGCCGGCACCACCGAAAAGGCGATCTGCTTGTCGTGCGCATGCACTTCGATGGTGGAGACGGCGTCGCGCACGATGCGTCCGAGCGAGACCGGCACGCGCTCGATCGACATGGTGCCGGTGAGGGTGCGGGCGGCATCGATCAAATCTTCGACCATCGCGGTTTCCTGGCGCACGTGCACGCGCATGGCCTTGAGTGCCGTCTGCAGCGCGGGCGGCAGCTCTGGCATGGTACGCAGCAGCAGTTCGACCCGCATCGACAGGGCCGACAGCGGCGTGCGCATTTCGTGCGAGACGGTGGCGAGGAACAGGTCGCGCGTGCGGCTGACCCGGTTCAATTCATCGATGGTGTCGCGCTGGCGGTCGAGCGAGCCGGCCAGGGTGCGCAGCAGCTCGCGGTAGGTGGCAAAGCGCGCATCGGTCAGCGGCGCTTCCAGGCGCACTTCGTTCCACAGCACCTGGCCGGACAGGCCGACCAGCGCGGCGATCTGTTCGCACGCCATCGGCGAGCTGAAGTCGCGCAGGCACCAGCCAAACACCAGCACGCCGTAGCGGTGGCCGGCGCGGGTGAGTGGCAGGCAGCACACGCGCATGCCGTGAAACAGTTCGTCGGGCTGGACGGCGCCGGCTGCCAGCGCCGTCGTTGCCATCCTTGCCACCAGGCGCTGTTCGAGCGCGCTGCCAGGGCCGTCAATGGCCCAGAAGCCGGCTGTATCGAGGTGGCGCGCCGCGCGCGAGGCCAGCAGCGGGCCGACCTTGCGCACGCCGTCGATGGCGTAGGCCGACACCGCCAGCCCGCTGGCCTGGCAAAACTGCTGGAGCGGCGCCTGCCACTCGTCCCAGTCGATCTGCAGTGGCGTGGACTGGGCGATCTGGATCACGACGTCGATTCGGTGGGCAGGTCGACCGAAGCGGGCAGGGCATCGCCCTGCGAGACGGCCACTTCGATGGCAGGGCTCTGGCGCGTCGGCGAGCGTGACAGCAGGCTCGAATAGGCCGAGAAGGGCAGTTGCGGCACGGCGTTCAGGCGCGCCAGCGATGAGCCATCTTCGTCGAGCAGGGCCAGGCCACCTTCGGCGATGACGTATTCGCGCGTCACCTGCAGGTTGCGGCTGCCGCGCACCTTGGGAATGGCGATGGCGCGCCGCAGCATGGTGGAGATCTCGACGTAGTTGAGCAGGATGATGTTGTCGACCAGGTGCGAGCCCTTGAGTTCTTCGCTGATCTGCGACAGTCCCAGCAGCTCGGGGCTTTCGTAATTGAAGAACACCGTGGCCAGCTGGTTTTTAAAATGGGTGGCCAGCGCATACAGGTAGTCGGCCACTTCGCTGCGGCTGGCCATTTCGTACACCGCCACCGAGTCGAACACGATGCAATCGATGCCTTCGCGCTCGGCCAGCTTGATGACGCGGTCGAAGTGGACGTCGAGTTCGAGTTCGAGGGGCGACTCGTACAGCACGAACAGTTCACCGCGCTGGCGCATGCCTTCCAGATCAAAACCGAGCGAGGCGGCGTTGCGGATGAGCTGGCGCGGGTGCTCGTCGAGGGTCACCAGCAGCGTCTTGTGGCCGGCCTTGACGGCAGCGGTCAGGAACTGCACTGACAGCACCGTCTTGCCGGTGCCGGAAATGCCGCTGACCATGGTCACCGAGCCCTGGTAGACGCCGCCATCCATCAGGGCATCGATGGCGGGGGCGCCGGTCGACAGCCGCGCGCCGGAGGTGGGCTGGTCGTTGAGCAGCAGTGGCCGCGACTGCGCGCGCCGGTAGACGTGGACGCCGACATGCGCTTCGATGCGCATGGTGTGGCTGCCGCCGATGAAATCCTGGCCGCGCGACTTCGACACCGTCAGGCGGCGCTCGACGCGCCGCTTGTTTTCGGCGCGGTTCAGTTCGATGATGGTGTCGAAGACGAAGCGCTCGTGCGGTGGCGCCACCATGGCGTCTTCGCGCTCGGCGGTGACCAGGGTGGTCACGCCGAGGCGGTTGAGGCCCTCGATGAGCACGTGCAGATCTTCGCGAAACGGCAGGTCGTGTACTTCGGCGTACAGGCGCATGGGCGTGAGGCCGTCGATCAGCAGGCGCTTGGCCTGCATGCCGCGCAGGGCGTCGGCGAAGGCGCCTTCGCTGTTGCGAAATTCTGCCAGCAGCACGGCGGGGCTGGTCTGGATAATCTTGATCATGCCGGCGTCGATTTGCGCCTGCAGGTCCCAGTCGAAGCCGGCGGCGTCGCGCAGCAGCTTGGCGGCGTCCAGCTCGAACGAGACGATCACCCCCGGCTCATTGTAATAAGCGGCGCCGCCATAGATGAAGCCGAGGCCCAGCGTGGTCTTGCCGGTGCCCGGTGCGCCTTCGACGAGCAGATTGTTATGGCGCGGCAGACCGCCCAGCAGAATGTCATCGAGTCCGGCGATACCTGTTTTAACCAGCGTGTTCACGGCGTGCCCTTGTGCGATTGAGATGCGATGTCGGAAAAGTCATCAACGGTCCAGATTGAAAACTGCAACCAACAGTCTAGCAGTGTCCGTGGCATCAGGGCGGCCTCCACCGGGTGTCACGGCAAATACGCAGTTTCCAGCCGGCCCGGCACCTCGACCCGCAGCGCCAGCAGGCAGCCCGACAGTGGATAACGCGTGCGCTCTTCTAACGGCCGCCGGGCGCCGGCGCTGGTGATATACAAGGTGCGCAGGTCGGCGCCGCCGAAGGCCATCATGGTCGGGCAGCGCAGCGGCAGTTTCACTTCGCGCAGCAGGGCGCCACTGGCATCAAAGCGCAGCAGGCGGCTGCCTTCGAACATGGCGACCCAGTAGGCCCCTTCGCTGTCGACGGCGGCGCCGTCGGGACGGCCGCCGTAGCCGGGCGCGCTCTTGTCGGCGTCGAAGCGCTGGAATGCTTCGGCCGCACCGAGTTCGCCGCTGGCGACATCGAAGCGGTAGCGGTCGATGCGGTGGCTGGGGGTGTCGGCGTGGTACATATAACGGCCGTCAGCGCTGAAGGCCAGGCCATTCGAGGTGGTCATGCCGCCTTCCCAGGCGCACCGCACGGCGCCCCGTTCGAGCACGTACATGGCCGCTTTCCGGGCGTCTTTGGGTTCGTACATGGTGCCCACCCAAAAGCGCCCGGCGGCGTCGACGCGGCCATCGTTAAAGCGCGCGGTGGCGGTGTCGTAGGGCGCCACCGCCAGCGGCGTAAAGAGCCCGCTGGCGCTGTTAAAACGGGCAAAACCGTCGCGCAGCGCCACCACCAGGGTGCCGTCTTCGCACAGGCCGAGCGCGGTCGGCTCGCTCGGCGCCGTCCACTTTTTGTGGGCGCCGCTTTCCGGATGCAGGCGGTGGATCGCAAAGCCGTCGATGTCGACCCAGTATAAACAGTGTTCGAGGCTGTGCCACAGGGGCGACTCGCCAACGATCATCGGTTCGTCGAAGGCCACCTGCAGGCCCGGCTCGACGCCATCCTGATGGAGCAGGGCGCTCATACCGCCTCCCGCGCGCGGGCGATCAGGCCATTGGTCGAACTGTCGTGCAGCTCGGGGCGGGCGGTGGTATTGAGTTCGGCCTCGATGTTTTTCGCCAGCGCCTTGCCCAGCTCCACGCCCCACTGGTCGAAGCTGTTGACGTCCCATAGCACGCCCTGCACGAAGGTTTTATGTTCGTACAGCGCCACCAGCGCACCGAGTGCATGGGGAGTCAGGTATTCCATCAGGATTGTGTTCGAGGGCCGGTTGCCGGGGAAGGTTTTATGCGGCGCCAGCTGAGCGATGTGCGCTTCGTCCAGGCCCTGTGCCTGCAGGTCGAGGCGCACTTCATCGCCGGTTTTGCCGCGCATGAATGCTTCGGACTGGGCGAAGCAGTTCGCCAGCAAGGCGGCGTGGTGCTGCTGCAGCTCGTGGCCGGGTCGCAGGGCGGCGATGAAATCGATGGGGGTGACGTCGGTCCCCTGGTGCAGCATCTGGAAGTACGCATGCTGGCCATTGGTGCCGCATTCGCCCCACACGGCCGGGCTGGTGGGGTAATCGACGGCGGCGCCGGCGCGGGTGACGCGTTTGCCGTTGCTCTCCATGTCGAGCTGCTGCAGGTAGGCGGGAAAGCGGCTCAGGTCCTGGTGGTAGGGCGCGATCGACACCGAGCCGCAGCCGAGGAACTGGCGGTTCCAGAAGCCCACCAGTGCCAGCAGCACCGGCATGTTGGCAGCGAGCGGCGCGCTCATAAAGTGCTGGTCCATGGCGTGGGCACCGGCGAGAAAATCGCTGAAGTAGCCAAAGCCCACCGCCAGCGCGATCGGCAAACCGATCGCCGACCACACCGAATAGCGCCCGCCGACCCAGTCCCAGAACGGGAACATATTGGCCGGGTCGATGCCGAAGGTTTTGATCGCCTCGACGTTGGTGGAGACGGCGACGAAATGGCGCGCCAGCGCATCCTCCGGCGCATGGGCCAGGAACCAGCGGCGCGCGGTTTGCGCGTTGAGCATGGTCTCGCTGGTGGTGAAGGTTTTCGAGGCGATGATAAACAGGGTGGTGGCCGGATCGACTGCCGCGAGCACGGCGTCGAGATCGTGGCCGTCGACGTTGGAGACGAAGTGCAGGCGCAGGCCCGGGTGCGAATACTGGCGCAGCGCCAGACACGCCATTTTCGGTCCCAGGTCGGAGCCGCCGATGCCGATGTTGACGATGTCGGTGATGGCTTTGCCGCTGTGACCGAGCCAGGCGCCACTGCGCACGGCGTCGCTGAACGTGCGCACGCGGGCGAGCACCGCGTGGACGTCCTTGACGACGTCCTGGCCGTCGACCATCAGAGTCGGGCTGTCGGCCGGCGCGCGCAGCGCCGTGTGCAGCACCGCGCGCTGTTCGGTCGTATTGATTTTTTCACCGGCGAACATGGCGGCGCGGTGCCCCTCGACGCCGCGCTCGCGCGCCAGCTCGAGCAGCAGCGCCAGGGTGCGACCGTCGAGGCGGTTCTTCGAATAGTCGAGAAACAGGCCGGCCGCTTCGACCGACATGGCGGCGAAACGGCCGGGGTCACCGGCGAACAGTTCGCGCATCTGCCAGCGGGCGGCATCGGCGGAGAGCTGGCTGAGGGCTTGGAAGCTGGCGCTGCTGCGCAGTGTTGGCTGGGACATGGCGGTTTTGGTGTGAAGTTGGGGAGGCAGATCGGTGGCGTTGTTGACGGACCTGGCACAGTGATGGGCCTGGCAGCGCTGCGGGCGACAGTGCGACGTTGAAGCTGCGGCGGCGTTACACTGCAAAGCTTACGAGAATTGTACCCGAATGACGGTAAATTCACTACGAGATCGTCTTGACCGTCGCCGTTGCACGGCCACAACCACACCCTCCCGTTCGCTTTCAGTTTCCGTGGACGCCTAGGGGGCTGGCAGTTTCCCTCAATTGTAGTAAAATTACATAAATCCCACACAAAAGGAACCACCATGGCGCTCCATCCCGTTCTCCAGAAGGTGACTGACCGCATCATCGAGCGCAGCCGGCCATCGCGCGGCGCCTATCTGGCGCACCTCGACGCCGCCCGCGTGCAGGGCGTGCAGCGCAGCGCCCTGGCCTGTACCAACCTGGCGCACGGCTTTGCTGCCTTCCCGGCCAACGACAAGTTGAAACTCAAGCAGGTGCAAAAGCCGTCGATTGCCATCATCTCGGCCTATAACGACATGCTGTCGGCGCACCAGCCATTCGAGCGCTTCCCGGCCATCATCAAGGATGCGGTGCGCGAAGTCGATGCGGTGGCCCAGTTTGCCGGCGCCACCCCGGCCATGTGCGACGGTGTCACCCAGGGCCAGCCGGGCATGGAGCTGTCGCTGTTTTCGCGCGACGCCATCGCCATGAGCACCGCGGTGGCGCTGGCGCACAATATGTTCGACGCCGGCCTGTACCTGGGCGTGTGCGACAAGATCGTGCCGGGCCTGTTGATCGGCGCCCTCCATTTCGGCCATCTGCCAGCGGTGTTCGTGCCGGCCGGACCGATGACCAGTGGCATGTCGAACAAGGACAAGGCGGCCATCCGCCAGCGTTACGCGCAGGGCCTGGCCAGCCGCGAAGAGCTGCTCGAAGGCGAATCGGCGTCGTACCACAGCGCCGGCACCTGTACCTTTTATGGCACCGCCAACAGCAACCAGATCCTGATGGAGTTCATGGGCCTGCATTTGCCCGGTTCGTCTTTCATCAACCCGAATACGCCGCTGCGCGACGCCCTCACGCGCGCCGCCGCGCAGCGCGCCGTCGCGCTCACTGCGCAGGGTGGCACCTACACGCCGGTCGGCCACGTGGTCGATGAAAAGGCCATCGTCAATGCCATCGTCGGCCTGCTCACCACGGGGGGCTCGACCAATCACACGCTGCACCTGGTGGCCATTGCCAAGGCGGCCGGCATCGTCATCGACTGGGACGATTTCAACGAGCTCTCCGCCATCGTGCCGCTGTTGGCGCGCATCTATCCAAATGGCGACGCCGACGTCAACCACTTCAATGCCGCCGGTGGTCCCGGTTTCCTGCTGCGCGAGCTGTTAGATGCCGGCCTGCTGCACGACGACGTCACCACCATTCTGGGCCAGGGCCTGCGCAATCACTGCAGTGAACCGTTCTTGGACGGCGAGCGCGCGGTGTGGAAGGCGGCTACCGCGATCAGCGGCGACGACGCCGTGCTGCGGCCGGCGGCGGCGCCATTCTCCAGCGATGGCGGGCTGATTCTGGTGAAGGGCAACCTGGGGCGCGCGGTGATGAAAATCTCCGCCGTCAAGCAAGCGCACCGCATCGTCGAAGCGCCGGCGCTGACCTTCAATTCGCAGGAAGATTTTATGCACGCCTACCAGGCCGGCCATCTCGATCGCGATTTCGTCGCCGTGCTGCGCTTCCAGGGCCCGCGTGCGAATGGCATGCCGGAGCTGCACGCCTTGACGCCAGCGCTGGCCAATTTGCAGGACGCCGGCCGCCAGGTGGCCTTGGTGACGGATGGACGCATGTCGGGCGCCTCCGGCAAGGTGCCGGCGGCGATCCACGTGTCGCCGGAAATCCTGGCCGGCGGCCCGCTCGGCCTGGTGCGCGATGGCGACATCATTCGCCTCGACGCCACCACCGGCACCCTGCAGGCGCTGGTGCCGGACGCTGTCTGGCAGGCGCGCGCGATGACCACCACCGACCTGTCGCCGTCGCACGTCGGCATGGGCCGCGAGCTGTTCGCCATGTTCAGAAATAACGTCAGCGCAGCGGAGCAGGGCGCCACCACCTTCGGCTTGCCGTCGCCGGTACCGACCACGGTGGCGCTGCACGAGGGCACCGATGTGGGCGACATCCTGCCAGGGTCCGACGAAGACACGCTGGTCAAGGGCACTGTGCCGGCGACGCCGATTTAAATCCATTCCAGTCAATACCAGTGAAAGAAATTGCCATGAATGCCAACACCGTCAATCCATCATCAAGCCTGCTCGACATCATGCGCAGTGCGCGCGTCATTCCCGTCATCGCCATCGATGATCCCGAGCACGCCGTGCCGCTGGCGCGGGCGCTGGTCGCCGGTGGCATCCGCGTGCTCGAAGTGACCCTGCGCACGGCCCATGGACTCGCTGCGATCCGCGCCATGAGCGCGGTCGAAGGCGCCATTGTCGGCGTCGGCACCCTGACCCACGCGGACGAATTTTTCGCCGCGCGCGATGCCGGCGCCGTGTTTGGCGTCTCGCCCGGTTTGACGGCGTCGCTGATCGAAGGCGCCAAAAAAAGTGGCTTGCCGCTGCTGCCTGGGGTGATGACGCCGTCCGAAGTGCTGGCCGCGCGCGAAGCCGGTTTTCGCCAGCTTAAACTGTTCCCGGCGGTGCCGGCTGGTGGCGTCGGCATGCTCAATGCGATTGCCGGTCCGATCCCCGACATCACCTTTTGTCCCACCGGCGGCATCTCGATCGAGACGGCGCCGGCTTTTCTGGCCTGCAAAAACGTCGCCTGCGTCGGTGGTTCGTGGTTGACGCCGAAGGATGCCCTGGCGGCCGGCGACTGGGCCCGCATTACTGAACTGGCGCGCGCCGCTTTTGCGCTGGGCGCGCGCTAGGAACAGATTCTTTTTAAGGCAAGCAGGCAGCGGCCGTAGCCGCGTGGCAGATGCGCCGCGCTGGCGGGATTGGCAAGAAAGCCGGCCAGCACCGCTTCGTATTGAGGCAGGCTGGCCCGATTGTGCTGGTTGTGCTGCTGGCGCATCGCTGCCGGCGCTTGCAGGTGCTTGAGTGCGAAGTAATCGGCCAGCAGCTCACCCTGCGCTTCCATATTAAAATCGGCCAGTGTCTTGCCTGCTGCCAGATCGTAGTCGTACGACAGGCCGATGCGCACGGCGCCGCGCAGGCGCAGCGCGTAGCCCAAATGACGTTGCCATACGTGGACCATCTCGTGCATGAACCAGTGGCGCTGATGGATAGGCGCCTGAGCATAGTCGTCCAGAAAGCAGGACGCGTGAAAGTACAGGTGGCCGTTCGGCGTCATCGCGCAGTTCTTCGGCTGGAACGGCAGGTAGCGGCGCGCATGCACGCGCACGCGCCGGTAATCGATGGCGTCGCCAAACAGCAGTGCGACCATGGCGATTTCGCCTGCCGTCAGGGGACGCGCGCGCCGCGCGCGCAGTTGCTCAAATGGGATGGCGGCCATCGCTGATCGTTGCGTGAGTGGTTGCGTGATTGATTGCGTGATTGATTGCGTGAGTCGGGAAGTCATCTTAATGCAGATTCGCAAGCAGGGACCGGGCGTCACACAGTGTGGCGCGAGGTATGGTCGTGTTCTGGTTCACCACGCTAGCCCTTCAAGAGGCGCCTGCCTGTGTTGTGTTGTTACTTTTAGCGCCGGTGCCAAGATCTGTCGCTAGTTGCGGCGCATCAACTGCGAATACCTTTGCTGCACGTAGGCTGAACCTTTTGCTGCCAGCCGGTCTTGATCATGATGCTGCCCGTTCGTCTCTGCTGCCTGTTTGGCCTTGGCGCCACGCTGGTGCTGGCGGTCGTCGCCAAAGCCAGCGCTGCCATTGGCGAAGCCGAGGTGCGCGAAGGGGCCGGTGGCGTGCCCTGTTTTACCATCGCCGAACGCGAAGAGCGCCGCAGCGGCGCCCCCAACTTTGAGGCGATCAGTGTCACCGAGGTGGCGGGCAAACGGCGCGCGGTGGTGTGGTCGATGGCGATGCCAGAAGGGCGCACCTTTCCGCTGATGTTCAGCATGTGCATTCCCTACGGCGGACGGGTGCCGGCGCTGCCCCAGCGCAGCGCCGAGCTGCTCGAAGCGGGCACATTGTACGAGGTGGCGATCGACGTGCGCGCGCCGCAGTCCGCCTCGCCGCAGTCACAGCCGAACGCGCTGGTGGCACGCTTTTGCCTGTTACGGCGGGCCGATGGCAGCAAGGCCGTCAGCACGGCCGCCGCCTGCAATGCACCACACTAGTTAGCCGCGGCGTCGGCCTGCACGGCGTACACCGCTTCCCACTTGGCGATGCTGTAGAGCTTCCAGAAGGTGGCGCGGTCAATGCGCGCCAGGTCGATGTCGCGCTTGCAGAGCTGCTTGATGATCTGAGACTGACCGATCGTCGTTTCCATCGCCGGGCGCATGCTGGCGATCCAGGTCGCCACCGGTGCCTCGAAACCGAGCTTGTTGGTGCGCCACAGGATGGTCGCTGGCGCCAGTCCCTGCATGGCCACCCGTAAAATATGCTTGGTCCAGCCCTGGCGGATTTTCAGGCGGCTGTCGATGCCGTAGCAGGTTTCCACCAGCCGGTAGTCCAGAAACGGCAGGCGCGCCTCGACCGAGTGGTGCATCGAATTGCGGTCTTCGTAGCGCAGCAGGTGGGGCAGCTGGAACGATTCGATTTCCAGCTTTTGCATGGCGCGCACGTCGGTGGTGGCGGCGGCCAGTGCGCGGATGTTGGGGAAGTCCGCCAGGTAGCGGTCCTTGACAAAGGCGTAGCGCCGACGCAGCGCGCCGATGCGCACCGGGGCGAACGAAAAATAGGCCAGGCGCGCCAGCAGGTCGCGCAGGCTCAGGCTGGCGTGGTTGCGGATCGACCATAATTCGCGCAGGGCCGCCAGCCGCGCCAGCGACTTCAGGTGGGCGGCGAAATAGCGCTCGTAGCCGAGCATGACTTCATCGCCGCCCTGGCCGTCGAGCATCACCTTGCAGCCGATTTCGCGCGCTTTCTTGAAAACAAAAAATTGCATGACGATCGATGGCGCGGCGAACGGCTCTTCCTGGCACCAGGCGACGTCGTCGACCGCGGCGGTAAAGTCGGCCGCGCTGGGCTCGATGACGGCCAGGTCGATGCCGCAGCTGTCGGCCAGTTCTCTGGCAAAGCCGCTTTCGTCAATCGCCCGTTCACTGGCGCGCGCATGCACGGCCTGAAAGCGCAGGCCGCTGCTGGCGTGGTACAGGGTCGAAGAGAGGCTGGCAATGCTGGAGCTGTCGAGCCCGCCCGACAGGCAGGTGCCCACCTTGACGTCCGAGCGCAGCCGGTAGCGCACTGACTGCTTGAGCTCTTGCAGGAAGCGGCTGGTGGCAGCGTGCGCGCCCATTTGCGGCAGCTCTTCGCGCATGAACAGGGAATACCAGCGCGTTTCGACGCTGACATGGTCGTCCAGCCGGTACACCAGGTTGTGGCCGGCCTTGAGCGCGTGCACGCCCTGAAAAAAGGTGGCGCTGGTATGGTCGTGCAGCCCCTCCACCAGAAAATCGCGCACCATCGCCATGTTGGCGACGGCAGTGCCGCCGCCGGCGCGCAGCACCTGCTTGATTTCGGAGCCGAACACGAACTGCGCCGGCCCGTCGCTGTAATAAAACGGTTTGACGCCGAAGCGGTCGCGCGAGCAAAAGATCAGATGGCGCTTGACGTCGTAGATGGCGAACGACCACATGCCGTTGAAGTGGTCGACGCAGTGTTCGCCCCATTTGTCGTAGGCGGCCAGGATCACTTCGGTGTCGCTGTCAGAATCGAAGTGGTAGCCGCAGCGCGCCAGTTGCGTCTTGAGTTCGACGAAGTTATACACCTCGCCGTTGTAGGTGATGACGTAGCGCTGCAGATACGCCATCGGCTGGCTGCCAGCGCTGGAGACGTCGAGGATGGCCAGGCGGCGGTGGCCGAAAGCGAAGCAGTCTCCAAAATAAAAGCCGTCGCCATCCGGTCCCCGGTGGGCCACCAGGTCGGTGATGGCGCGGATGGCGCCGGGGTCGACGGCCGTATCATTTTTGTTGATGATGCCGCTGATTCCACACATGACCGCCACCTAGGTTGACAGGCAAAATTGCCTGCTTCATGGTAAGCCGCCCCGTGTATGGGGCCGTTGGCGGCGATCAAGCTCAGTCGCCAGATGAGCGTGCGGCCGTTACTTTTGCCGCAGCGCCAGCAGTTGCGCTTCGGTGTCGGCACGCGCCGCCTTCGGCAGCGTGCCAGCGGCCAGCGCCCGTTCGTAGGCGCTGACTGCCTTGCTCTTTTCGCCCAGCGCCTGCTGCGACTGGCCCAGCCGGTACCAGGCGCCGCCACCCGGCGTGCGCGCCAGCACCTGCTCGAACAGGGCGATGGCGTCGCGGTGCTTGCCCTGCTCCTGCTGCACGCGGGCCAGGCTGTAGAGGGGGGCGTCGCTGTCGGGGAAACGGCGCGCCGCTTCGCGCAGCACGCGCTCGGCGTCGGCGGATCGTTTGGTTTTCATGTAGGCGCCGCCGACGGCCAGCAGCACATCGCGCTGGCCGTCGGCGAGCGCATCGACGCTGCTCACCGGCATGGCCAGCATAGCCCCTTCGGCGGCAGCAAAACGCTCGTCGTCGACGTCGAGCCGCGCCTGCATCACTTTGGCGGCCGCGGGATCGAGGGCGGCGGTCTGCGCCGTTAGCGCGCGCGCCTTGCCGCTGCCGCCGCCGACGATGGCTGGCGCCTGCAGATAGTAGGACATCAGTGCCATCCGCGCTTCCACGTTGTGCGGGTCCAGTTCAAGCGCTTTTTTGAAGGCATCACGGATGGTGCCGGCGTAAGCGAGCGCCGACATGATGCCGTTGGCAATCGCCTTGGCGCCCAGCGCATTGCCCAGGGCCAGGTGGCAGGTGGCCAGCTGGGGATGGGCTGCCACGCACTGCTCGGCGAGCCTGGCCGCTTCGTCGAAGCGCCCCCCTTTACCCCCTTCAATAATCGCATTGACCTTGGCCACCAGCGCCTCGGCATTGGCAGGATCCTGGGCCAGGCGGCTGCTGGCCAGCTGCTCGGCGTCGGTGAATTTGCGGGCCTTCATCAGGGCACTGTAGTCGCTCGCACGCGCGAACGCGGGAATTGACAGGGCGATCAGCAACAGCAGGGGAGCGACACGTTTCAAGACAGTCCTTTCGGGTGGGCAGCTGCGCGGCGGGCGCATGCGATATAGTGTGCTGCAGTTTCTAAAATGTTGCAACATGCATATGTTTTGCAATCGCTGGCCGCAGGATCGATGCCGGTGTCAGTCTGGTATCACTCCGGTGCCAACGCTGATGGCGGCGCTGATGCCGGCGTCGATCCGTTAAAATGGCGGCTTTCCCGACTTTAGATTGTGCACACCATGACCCAGGATGAACTCAAACAGGCGGTAGCCGCCGCCGCCATCGCCTACGTCGTCGACGGCGAAATCATCGGCGTAGGCACTGGCTCGACCGCCAATTTCTTCATCGATGCGCTGGCCACGATCAAGCACCGCATCAAGGGCGCGGTGGCGTCCTCGGAAGCGACGGCAGCGCGCCTGCGCGCCCATGGCATCGAGGTCTACGATCTCAATGATGTCGCCAGCATCGCCGTCTACATCGATGGTGCCGATGAAATCAACGCCACCGGCGCCATGATCAAGGGCGGTGGCGCCGCCCTGACGCGCGAAAAAATCGTCGCCTCGGTGGCGGCCCGTTTTGTTTGCATCGCCGATGCTTCCAAGCTGGTCGATACGCTCGGCCGCTTCGCCCTGCCGGTCGAAGTGCTGCCGATGGCGCGCGCAGCCGTCATGCGCAAGCTGACGGCGCTGGGCGGCCAGCCCAGGCTGCGCTTGAAAGCGCACAGCGACGCCGCGTTTGTGACCGATAACGGTGGCGAAATCATCGACGTCGCCGGCCTGGCGATCGTCGATCCGGTCGGCCTCGAGCGCACCATCAACCAGATCCCCGGCGTCATTGCCGTCGGCCTGTTTGCTGCGCGCGGCGCCGATGTCTGCCTGCTCGGCGGCGCCGACGGCGTGCGCACGCTGACGTTTTAAATTATTCCGGACTGGAATAAAAAACGGCGCCTTCGAGGCGCCGTTTTTACGCGGTGCGCAGCCTTACTCGGCTGGCGGCACATAGCCCATGGCGGCGTCGGCGCCTTCGCCAAAGAAATGCTTTTCCATTTGCGTGGCCAGGTATTTACGGGCGCGCAGGTCGGCCAGGTTCAGGCGGTTTTCGTTGACCAGCATGGTCTGGTGCTTGAGCCAGGCGGCCCATGCTTCTTTCGACACCGATTCGTAGATGCGCTTGCCCAGTTCACCGGGATACGGGGCAAAATCGAGGCCTTCAGCTTCTTTGTTCAGTTTGACGCAGTGGACGGTGCGGGCCATGGTAGATCCTTATTCTGTAATGAATGCCAGCAGTGGCAAGTAAAAGCGCGATCGGCAAGCCGTGATTATAAAGGCTTAATCAGCACTTGTGATTTGCGCTGCCAGTTGTACATCTTCTGGCGGTCTTTCGGCAAGTCTTCGACGCTGGCGGGCACGAAGCCGCGCTTTTGAAACCAGTGCGAGGTGCGGGTGGTGAGTACAAATAACTTGTTGTAGCCGGCCGCGCGTGCGCGGTTTTCCATGTGGCGCAGGATGCGCTCGCCGTCACCCTGGGTCTGCACTTCCGGGTTCACCGTCAGGCAAGCCATTTCCGCCATCTTCGTCGCCGGGAAGGGATACAGCGCGGCGCAGCCGAAAATGACGCCATCGTGCTCGATGACGGAGAAATTGTCGATCTCGCGCTCGATCAGTTCGCGTCCCCGCTTGACCAGGGTGCCATCGGCCTCGAGCGGCTCGATCAGCTTGATGATGCCGCCGACGTCGTCGATATTTGCCTTGCGCAGGCTTTCCAGGTTTTCGTAGGTGATCATGGTGCCCACGCCATCGTGGGTGAACAGTTCGAGCATGGCCGAGCCGTCCATGGCGAATGGCACGATGTGGGCGCGCTCGACGCCGTTGCTGCACGCCTTGACCGCTTCTTTCAGGTAGTAGGCAGCGTCGGGCGGCAAAAAGCCCGCCTGCAGCACCGCTTCGGCCTGGTGTGAAGACAGTTCGCGAATCTCGGCGCCGCCTTCGTCCGTCATCATCGGCGTCTCGCTAATAAAAATCAGCTTGTCGGCGTGCAGCGCAATCGCCGCCGACACGGCGACGTCTTCCATGGTCAAATTGAACACTTCGCCGGTCGGCGAAAAGCCCAGCGGCGAGAGCAGCACGATGCTGTCGGTGGCCAGAATGGGGTGGATGGTTTCGGCGGCGACCTTGCGGGTAATGCCGGTCAGCTCGAGGTCGACCCCATCGATCACGCCGAGTGGACGGGCGGTGACGAAATTGCCAGAAATGATGCGGATGGCCGCGTTCGACATGGGCGTATTCGGCAAGCCCTGGCTGAAGGCAGCCTCGATATCGAGGCGCAGTTCGCCCGCCGCTTCCTTGGCGCATTCGAGGGCGGCGATGTCGGTGATGCGGATGCCGTTGTGAAAACGCCCCTCGACATTGCGCAGCGCCAGCTGCTCGGCCACCTGCGGGCGCGAGCCGTGCACGATGACCACGCGGATGCCGAGCGCCACCAGCAGCGACAGATCCTGGGCCAGCACCGTGAGGGCGCCGGCGACGACGAGCTCACCGGGGAAGGCGACCACGAAGGTCTTGCCACGAAAGGCGTGGATGTACGGCGCGACGGAGCGCAGCCACTGGACGAATTGGTGAGAGGTTTCCATTTGCCGCATTATAATTCGCTGCGCGGCTTGCGCGCGATTTACCTAGAAAAACCTGTAAAACAATGTCTGATCAAAGCAAAAAGCGTTCGTCTTCGGGTTCGTCCTCCCGCGCGGCCGCGGCCACCCCGATGGGCCGTTCGCTGCGTGCCGGTGCCAGCGGCAGCGCGCGCCAGCAAAACAGCGGTGGCCGCGTGCAGCGCACGCCACGGCCGCAGCAGGTCAATCCGCACCTGCCGAATCATGCGCTGGCCGACGCCTTGCGCGCGCAGGCGGTGCTGCCATCGGCGGCTGCCACCGGTGCAGCCGCCGTCGCACCAGCGCGAGACGCACGCGCGCGCGCAGCCGGCTCAACACCCGGCTCAACACCCGCCTCAAGCGCAGCAGCAGCCGTCAATCTTGTCGATTCGGCCAGCCCGACGCCAGCGAGCATCGTTGCCCCGCGCGCGCCCCGTGAATCGCGCGAAGCGCGTGAGGCACGCCAGGCATTGCGTACGCCACTGCCGCCGATCACCTTTCCGGAAGAGTTGCCGGTGTCGGGCCGGCGCGCTGAAATCGCCAAAGCGATCACCCAAAACCAGGTCATCATCGTGTGCGGCGAGACCGGTTCCGGCAAGACCACGCAGCTGCCGAAAATCTGCCTGGAGCTGGGGCGCGGCCAGAAGGGCTTGATCGGCCACACCCAGCCGCGCCGGATTGCGGCGTCGTCGACCGCCAAGCGCATCGCCCAGGAACTGGGAACGGCAGCGGGCGTGCACGTCGGCTTCAAGGTGCGTTTTACCGACACCCTGCAGCCGGGCGCCTGGGTCAAGCTGATGACCGACGGTATTCTGCTGGCCGAAACCCAGACCGATCCGATGCTGCGTGCCTACGACACCATCATCATCGATGAAGCGCACGAGCGCAGCCTGAACATCGACTTCCTGCTCGGCTATCTGAAGCAGCTGCTGCCGCGCCGGCCCGATCTGAAAGTGATCGTCACCTCGGCCACCATCGATGCCGAGCGCTTCGCCCGCCATTTCGGCACGGCCGACAAACCGGCGCCGGTGATCGAAGTGTCGGGCCGCCTGTACCAGGTGGAGGTGCGCTATCGCCCGGTCGAGCGTGAGCAGATATTGACGGGCGCGCCCGACAGCGGCAAGCCGCTGCCGAAAGCGCAGGCGGCGCGCGAAAAGCGCGACCTGATGGACGCCGTCATCGATGCCGTCGATGAACTGGCGCGGCTCGGCTCTGGCGATGTGCTGGTGTTTTTGCCGGGCGAGCGCGAAATCCGCGACTGCGCCGAAGCGCTGCGCAAGCACCATCCACCGCATATCGAAATCCTGCCGCTGTTCGCCCGCCTGTCGGTGGAAGAGCAGGAGCGCGTTTTCAAGATCTCCAACGCCCGCCGCATCGTCCTCGCCACCAACGTCGCCGAGACCTCGCTGACGGTGCCCGGCATCCGCTACGTCGTCGACGCCGGTCTCGCGCGGGTGAAACGCTACAGTTTCAGGAACAAGGTCGAGCAGCTGCAGGTCGAGCCGATCGCGCAGTCAGCCGCCAACCAGCGCGCCGGCCGTTGCGGACGGGTCGCCGATGGCGTCTGCATCCGCCTGTACGACGAACAGGATTTTTTACAACGGCCCAAATTTACCGAGCCGGAGATTTTACGGTCGTCGCTGGCCGCCGTCATCCTGCGCATGAAGTCGCTGCACCTGACCGATGTCGAGACCTTTCCCTTCATCGAAGCGCCGCAGGGGCGGGCGATCGCCGATGGCTACCAGCTGCTGCAGGAAGTGGGCGCGGTCGACGACGCCAATGTCTTGACGCCGCTGGGCCACAAGCTGGCGCGCCTGCCGCTCGATCCGCGCGTCGGCCGCATGATTCTGGCGGCGCTGGAAAACGCCTGTCTGTCGGAGATGCTGATCATCGCCTCGGCGCTGTCGGTGCAGGATCCGCGCGACCGGCCGATGGAGCACCAGCAGGCAGCGGACGAAGCGCATAAAAAATTCGCCGATGAGAAGAGCGAATTTTTGACCTACCTAAAAATCTGGGGCTGGTTCGAGCAAGCCATCGAACACAAGAAAACCAACCGCCAGTTGATGGAAACCTGCCGCAGCAATTTCCTCTCGCAGGTGCGCCTGCGCGAGTGGCGAGACGTCCATTCGCAGCTGCTCACCATCGTCAAGGAGCAGGGCTGGCGCCTCAACGAACTGCCGGCGACCTACGAAAACCTGCACACGGCGCTGCTCACTGGCCTGCTCGGCAATATCGGTTTCAAGAGTGAGGACGAGCCGGGGTCCGGCTACCTGGGCGCGCGCGGCATCAAGTTTCACGTCTGGCCGGGATCGTCGTTGATCAAAAAGCCGGGCAAGTGGGTGATGGCCGCCGAGCTGGTCGAAACCACCCGCCTGTACGCGCGCACGGTGGCCAATATCGCACCGGAATGGATCGAGCGGGTGGGCGCCCATTTGCTGAAAAAATCGTGGGGCGAACCGCGCTGGGAAAAGCGCGCGGCGCAGGTCACCGCGTCCGAGCGCGCCACCCTGCATGGCCTGGTCATTTACAGCCAGCGGCGCATCAACTACGGCATGTTCAATCCCGTCGAGGCGCGCCAGATTTTTATCCAGGATGCCCTCGTCGGTGGCGACTACGACACCCGCGCGCCGTTTTTCGCCCACAACCACAAGCTGGTCAAGGACATTGAAAACCTCGAGCACAAGTCGCGCCGTCTCGACGTGCTGGTCGACGACCATTTGATCGCGGCCTTTTACGACAAGCTCATTCCGCACGACGTCGTCAACGGTGCCGGTTTCGAGGCCTGGCACAAGCTGGCCACGCGCGCAGAACCGAAGCTGCTGTTCCTCAACCGCGAAGAATTGATGCGCCACGAGGCGGCCGGTGTCACCACCGAGCTGTTCCCGAAAATGCTGACCGTGACCGGCATCGAGATGGCGCTCACTTACCATTTCGAGCCGGGCAGCCTGCGCGATGGCGTCACCCTGGCGGTGCCGCTGTTCGCCCTCAACCAGATTGCCCGCGAGCGGGCCGAGTGGCTGGTGCCCGGGATGCTCAAGGAAAAAGTCCACCTATTACTCAAATCGCTGCCGCAAAAGCTGCGCCGCCACTGCGTGCCGCTGCCCGATTATGCTGCGCGCTTTTGCGAGCGCACGCAGGAGATCGGCCAGTTTGGTCGCGGTGACCTGATCGACGCCGTGATTGCCGATGTGCGCAGCCAGACCAGCCTGTCGGTGCTGGCGACCGATTTCAAGGTCGAGACGCTGCCAGCGCACCACTTCATGAATTTCAAGGTGATCGACGAGCATGGCCGCCAGCTCGAGATGGGCCGCAACCTGGCCAGCCTGCAGGCCGAACTCGGTGGCCAGGCGCGCCAGAGTTTTCAAAAGCTGGCTGAGGCAGCACCGGCGGCGCTGGTGCCGGCGCCGGTGGCGATGTCGAATGTGCCGGTGACGCTGCCTGGCAAGAGCAAGGCCGTCGCCGCTGCTGCTGCGCCGCCGGTGGCCGGCGCGCACGCCGGCTTGACTGCATGGACTTTCGGCGAACTGCCCGAACTGCTCGAAATCCCGCAGGGGAAGCTGACCCTGATCGGCTTTCCGGCGTTGGTCGACAAGGGCGCCTGGTGCGACCTCGAAGTGTTCGACGACCCGGCAGTCGCAGCGCGTACCCACCGCATTGGCCTGCGCCGCCTGTTCGCCCTGCAGCTGAAGGAACAGCTCAAATTCATCGAAAAAAATGTGCCGAACATGCAGCAGATGGGCATGCAGTTCATGGCGCTCGGTTCGCAGGAAGAGCTGCGCCAGCAAATCATCGACAAGGCCATCGATATCGCCTGCCTGCAGGAGCCGCTGCCGGTTGATGCGGCGTCCTTCAACAAGCGCAAGGACGACGGCAAGTCGCGCCTTGGCCTGCTGGTCAACGAGCTGGCGCGGCTGGTGTCGCAGGTGCTCACCGAATACCACGGTTTGCCCAAGCGCCTGCAAGGTTTGCCGGCGCCGCTGGTGGCCGATATCACTTCGCAGCTGCAAGGCCTAGTGCACAAGCGCTTCGTCACCGACACCGAGTATGCGCAGCTGGCGCACTTTCCACGCTATCTGAAAGCGATCAACATACGGCTGGAAAAGCTGCGCGGCGATCCGCTGCGCGACACCACATCGATGGCCGAGTGGAGCAGTGCGGCCAGCCAGTTCCTGCGGGTGGCGAAAACCCAGACGGGCAAGCACAATGACCCGCGCATGACGCAGTTCCGCTGGATGCTGGAAGAATTGCGGGTGTCGCTGTATGCGCAGGAATTGCGTACGCCGATGCCGGTGTCGGCCAAGCGGCTGCAGAAGGTGTGGGAATCGATGCAGCGTTGATCGCCCTGCTGCGCGCAGCGCGTGACGTCACCTGTTGAAAGGCACCGCCATGGTAAACAAGCGCAGCACCGTCCTGACCACCCTGATGCGCGCCGGCCTGCGCCAGCAGCGCGCCGCCGTGCGCCTGCTGGGCGCCCTGGCGCCAGCCACGCCCCCGCGGCCCCTCCGGCCATCCCGCAAAACCAGCACCGGCCGCGCGCCGGCCGCCGGCAGCTGGCATGCCCTCAGTTTCACCATGGTCGGTGCCCACATGCGCTACTGGCTGTTCCTGCCGGCCAGTGCCAGTGCCAGCGCCAGTGCCAGTGCACCGATGCCGCTGGCCGTGATGCTGCACGGCTGCGACCAGACCGCCGTCAATTTTGCTGATGGCAGCGGCATCAACCGCCTCGCTGAAAAAGCCGGCTTCGCCGTGCTGTATCCGCAGCAGTCGGTCGCCGGCCACCCCCACCGCTGCTGGAAATGGTACGAGCGCGCCACCCAGCAGGGCGGCGGCGATGCCGCCCTGATCGTCGCCGTCGTCAAGGCAGTGCTGGCGGCGTATCGGCTCGACCGCAGCCGCGTCTACATCGGCGGTATTTCAGCTGGCGCTGCCATGGCCCATATCGTCGCGCTCAACTGGCCTGATGTCTTTGCCGCCGTCGGCCTGCACTCGGGCCCCGTGTTCGGCGCTGGCCACAGCGGCGTCGGCGCGCTCGGCGTCATGCAGCACGGCGCGCCCGCGCGCGCCGATGCCGCCATCGATGAAGTGCTGCAGCGGCAGGGCGCAGGTTTGCCGCTGCCGACCATCGTCATCCATGGCGAGGACGACGCCGTGGTACGGCCGGTCAATCAGCTGCAGCTGGCCGGTCAGGCATTGCGCTTTAATGGCATCGCTGGCGGCAGCGAAAAACTGGCCGACCGGGTGGCCACCCGGCGCACGCTGGCCTACCGCACGCGCGATGTGTATCAGGGCCGCAGCCTGATGCTGCGGCTGGTGCGCATCGCTGGTCTGGGCCACGCCTGGAGCGGCGGCGATGCGCGCCTGAAGTTCAATTCGGGGCAAGGGCCGAACGCCGGCAAACTGATGCTCGATTTTTTTGCGCGTCACCGCCGCTGAGCCATTGAGAACCTATCGCGGCAGGCTCCAAGTCACCCGGCAAGCGATGGCTCACATCAAAAACATCGCCGCTGCCACGCAGGTTGGCATGGCGGCGCCCAGCAGCAGGCCCAGTACACCCACCGATTCATCATTGAACCCCCGCCGCAGCAGCGACACGCCGGCCGGATTGGGGGCATTGGCAATCACGGTGAGGCCGCCGCCGGCCACCGCGCCGGCCATCAGCATGTATTTTTCACGGTCGCCCAGGCCATGGATCAGTGAGCCCAGGTAGGTGAGGGCAGCGTTGTCGGTGACGGCGGTCAGACCGAGCGCGCCGAAGAACAGCGCGGTCGGCCCCAGGCTGGCGACGATCGGTTGCAGCCACCACTGCTGCAAGCCACCCAGCACCACCAGGCCGGCCAGGAAGAACCCGACCAGCAGGCCTTCCTTGAGAATGAGCGGATCCTGATAGCGGTGGTAGGCCTGGGTAAAGCCGAGAAACATCAAAAACAGGCCGAGGAACAGCACCGGGTGGTGGGCCAGCACCACCACCGCCGCCAGAAAACCCACATGGATCAGCGCCACCAGCGGCGGCACCGGCAGCGTATCGCTAGCAGCGGCGGCCGGCGCGCGCAGATGGCGGCGCAGCAGGAAGCTGATGGCACTGGCGTTGATCAGCACCGCCAGCGCCGCCTTCCAGCCAAAGGTGGCGGCCATGAAGGCGCTGTCCCAGTGCCATGGGCCGGCCACCATCAGCACCGGCGGCGCCGCATACGCTGTCAGGGTGCCGCCGATCGAGACGTTGACGAACAGGACCCCGAGCGCCCCATATTTGAGCCACTCGGGTATGCCCTGGCGAAACACCAGGGGCGCGAGCATCAGCGCCGCCAGCGTCATCGCTGCCGGCTCGGTCACCAGCGAGCCGGCCAGTGGCACCGCCGACAGGCAGAGCCAGACCAAGGCCAGTTCGGTGCGCACCGGCGCCAGCCGCGCCAGCGTGGCGAGCAGGCGGCCGATGGCGTCGAGCACGGGGCGCGAGGCCGCCACCACCATCACCACGAATACAAACAGGGGCTCGGTGTACTGGCGCGATTCGGCGTAGGCGATGGCGTTCTGGCCGCCGCTCAGCAAAGCCATCACCGCCACCAGCACGAAGGCCCAGAAGCCGAACACCACCTCGACTTCGCCGAGCAGGTGAAACAGGCCGGCGTGGCGCGGATGACGGCGCGCCAGCACTTCGAAGGTCTTGGCGGCAAAGGTGTGGATCAGGGCGAGGGCGAAAATGATGGCGCCGGCAAGTTGCATCTGGTCCATCAGAGCGAGACCGTCGGCAGAGGGGTCACTGGTGTGAAAAATGTTGTGGTGAGCATGTATTGGCGTCCGGATAATAAGAGGGGGGACTGGCACCGCAGGGTGCCTGTCCCCATTGCTGCCGATAGCACCATTATTTCATTTTTTAGCCCCGTCCGGTTACTGGCCTCGCGCATACAGGCTTGTCGCCGAAGTGAACACTTGCATCGCGTGCGCCCTTAGCTGCCACCAACCACGCCCCAATTTTTGCAAGGCATATAGAGTAACGGTCTCGCCATTCCGAACAAAACCGCCTTGCTACTGCTGTTTGATGAATCCCCCTTGCCAAACCTGAACCGCAATAGTACTGTGTATACATACAGTAGTTTTAGGCGAGTTCACCATGTTATCCCAACAACAACATCCTCCTTCGGCACGGCCCCTGCCTGAATCGCTCCATCCTTCGCTGTGGTTCGCCTCGCAGCTGGCCCGTGCATCGAGCCGTTGTATCGACACTGGCCACCCGGCGCTGTCGGCGCAATTGCCGGGCGGCGGCTGGCCCAGCGGCACGCTGATCGACCTGATGCTGCAGCAACCGGGCATCGGCGAATTGCGCCTGTTGCGGCCGGCGCTGCTGCAGGCGGCGCGCCGGCGCATCGTGCTGCTGCAGCCGCCCCATCCACCGCAGGCGCTGGCGCTGGCCGCGCTGGGCTTGCCGCCGTCGCAGCTGATCTGGATCCGCAGCGCCCGCAGCAGCGACGCTTTATGGGCGGCCGAACAGGTGCTGCGCAGCGGCAGCTGCGGCGCCGTGCTGTTTTGGCAAAGCCATGCACGCGGCGACACCCTGCGCCGCTTGCACCTGGCTGCGCAAAGCGGAGAAACCCTGTTTTTCATGTTGCGACCACTGGCGGCGGCGCAAGACAGTTCGCCGGCGCCCCTGCGGCTGGCGCTGCGGCCCGCTGCCGGTGGCGTCAACATCGAATTCGTCAAACGCCGGGGACCGCTGCGCGAAGCGCCGCTATTCCTGCCCCTCACTCCTTCTTTACTGCAGCGCCATGCGACTTTGGATCGGCCTCTACCTGCCCCAGTTACCGCTCGAAGTGTTTTGTCCGAACTGGTCCAGTGAGCTCGGCGGCGCTGCTGGCGGTGCGCGTTGCAGCACTGCTTCTGACACCCCGGCGCGGCGCTGGATCGACGGCTTGGCCGGCACGGTGGCCAGCGTCGTGCTCGAACACGAACGGGTGCTGGCCATGTCGCCGCTGGCGCGCGCTGGCGGCGTGCAGCCCGGCTTGCGCCGTGGCGGCGTGCTCATGCTGGTGCCCGACGCCCGCCTGTACGAGCGCTCGCCGGCGCGCGAGGCCGAAGCCCTCAATGCGGTGGCGCTGGCGCTGCTGCAATACACGCCACTGGTAACGCAGGGCGAAGAGTCGACCCTGCTGATCGACATTGGCGCCAGCCTGCGCCTGTTTGGTGGCATCGGCGCGCTGTGCCGGCGTATCCGCGCCAGCCTGCGCGCGCTCGGTTTTAGTGGGGCGCTCAGCTGCGCGCCGACCGCGCGTGGCGCCTGGCTCTTGGCGCGCCACGGCGGCGCCCGCAGCATGCGCATGGCCTCGCTCACGCGTCGCCTCGATGGTTTGCCGGCTGCGCTGTTGCCGCCGGCGCGGCCGTTCGCCGCCTGGTTCGACGGCATCGGCTGCGTCAACCTGGCGGACCTGCGGCGCTTGCCGCGGCCCGGCTTGCAGCGGCGCTGCGGCCGTGCCCTGCTCGACGTGCTCGACGCCGCCTACGGCTTGCTGCCAGAGCTGTTCGACTGGATAGCAGCGCCCACCACGTTTACCGCCAAGCTTGAATTATTCGACCGCGTCGAACACGCCGAAGCGCTGCTGTTCGGCGCCCAGCGCCTCTTGGTGCAACTGACTGGCTGGCTGTGCGCACACCAGCTGGCGGTCGAACGCGTCACCCTGCTGCTCGAGCATGAGCGCGGGCGCGTCGCCTGTGCGCCCACGGCAATCGACATCGTGCTGGCCGAACCGACCTGGCGCGAGGAACACTTGCTGCGTTTGCTGCGCGAACGGCTGGGCACGCTGGTATTGACGGCGCCCGTGATCGGCCTGTGTCTGCAGGCACCGCAGGTGCAGGCGATGGCGCCGCCCAGCGAATCGCTGTTTCCCGAACCGGGCGGCAGTGAACAGGACCAGTTGCGCATGCTGGAGGTGCTGGTGGCGCGGCTGGGGCCGGAGAATGTCTTGCAGGCGACGCCGCAAGCCGATTACCGGCCCGAGCTGGCCAACCTGTGGGTGCCGATCGGCCAGCAGATACGGGCCGCGGCGCGGGCGGCGCAGATGCCGCCCGATGTGCTCAGTCTGCCGCGCCCCAGCTGGCTGCTGGCCAAGCCGATTGCCCTGTTGATGCGCAATCACCGGCCCTTTTATGGCTCGCCCCTGAAAATGGCCTCGACCGCGGAGCGCATCGAGGCCGGCTGGTGGGGGCAATCGCAAACCCGCGATTATTTTATTGCTGAGGGACTTGATCATGCCCATTACTGGGTGTACCGGGAGCGTATCGTGGGAGAAGCGGCCGATAGCGAACCGCGCTGGTATTTGCACGGTTTGTTTGGCTGAGGTAGGGCAGGCATGATGTTGTGCGTTGAAGCGAAAAATGGGACGGGCACCTTTTCGGCGCCTGTCCCATTTTTCTTCACCTGAACGGTATGACATCAGCAGCGATGCTTTGATTGCGTCGCTCACTTACGGTGACGAATCACTCGTCGTCAAACTCTTCCGCCAGATTTTTCCAGCCCTTTTTTTTCGCAAATTCGCTGAACTCTTCCGGCGCTTCCAGCACGATCAGCTTGCTTTCCTGCAGGCCGGGATCGCTGTGGGCGAAGTCCGGTCCCACGTAGCCCAGTGCGCGCAAACGGTCGATGACCTGCTTGACCAGCACGTGGTCCTTGTAGGCGCTGGCCTCGACCGGTTTGGCGAAGTCTACGAACACATCAATAATCCCGTAACCCTCGTCGTAAATGCGAATTGCCTTGACGTCGTGGCTACGGCCGCTGCTATCGACGGCCTTGAAGGGGCCGCTCAGTTGGATATCGGTATCGGTCGTCATGGCGTCAGCATACACCAAGCGTTGCGCGCGCGGAGCGCGGGTGTGCCCGCAGCGATCAAGGCAGTGCCTTCAGGATCGCGGCGAAACGGTCCTTGCTGCCGGCGATGCGCTCGAGGTGGGGATAACGCAGGCCGTCGTGGTAATCGAGCGAAATCGTGCGGAAATTGTTGCCCTGCTTGACCAGCAAGGTAATCGGCGCCGTACTGCCCTTGGCATCCTTGATGGCCGCTTTGAGCACCTCGGCCTTGTAGGCGCGGTTGTTGACGGCGACGATGCTGCTGTTGCCGGCCAGCCCGGCGCGAAATGCCACACCGTCCCAGATCACACCGCTGATGGCGCCATCGGCCTTGACCGTCATGCCCAGCGAATAGCTAAAGCTGGCCACCTTGGCCTGCTCGTCACCGGCCTTGGAAAAGTCGCTCGGCGTGTCCTTATAGACCAGCTTGTAACCGGCGCGCGCCAGCCCGTCGAGGGGCGCGCCCTTGCCGTGACCGTCCAGGCGGCTGCGCAGGAATGGCCCCCAGTCGAAGGGCTGTACCTTGTTGAGGGCGGCGACGACGTCGTCGAACGTATAAAACGCTGGTAGCATGCTGCCATTGTCGATGCCGTAAAAGGCGCGGGCAAAGTCGTCGAGCGAACGCTTGTCGCCCGACATGTCGCGGATCTTGGTGTCGACGTCGATCCAGATCAGCATGCCTTCGACATAGTAATCCTCGCCCCGTTGCCAGTTGCCCCAGCCCAGCGCGCGGCGGCCGCTGATGATGGGCTCGTTGACGGTGTCCTGCATGGCGCGCCAGGCGCGGCCCGGCTGGTTGTCGTAGGCGGCGGCGTAAGCGGCGATGCCCTCGAGCGTGGTTTTTTCCGTGATCAGGCCAGAGCGGGCAGCGAGCACCTTGCCCCAGTACTGGGTCTGGCCTTCGTACACCCACAGCAATTCATTTTCGAGCGGGGTATTAAAGTTCGGAACGTTCTGGCCGGCCGGGCGACGGAATTTACCGTCCCACGAGTGGGTGTATTCGTGCGGCAGCAGGTCGCGCCCCGCTTCGCTCTTGGCCCACTCGGTGAAATAGCCGGGCTTGACGCCGTTTTCGCTGGACTGGTGGTGCTCGCGGCCGACGCCGCCGAAGTCGTCCGACATGGCGAACAGGAAATCGTAATGCTTGTAGTGATAAGAACCGAACAGCTTGCGGGCTTGCTTGATCAGCTCGCGGTGGGGAGCGATCTGTTCCGGCTTGGCTTCCAGGCTCTCCGCGCTGTCCGCCACCATGTTCAAAAATACCGGCACCTTGGCGCCGGGATCGAGGTCGATGCGCTTGAAGTAGCGGCCGGCGAACAGCGGTGAATCGATCAGCGTTTCCAGGTCGAGCGGCTTGAAGTCGACGACGTCGCCCTGGCGTTGCGCGGTCTCGAGCGCGCTGCCGAACTGCCAGTTGGGCGGCAGCGTCAGGCTCGGTTGATAGGTGATGCGGCGCGCCACATAGCCGGCCGGGTACATCGTCACCGCCGGCCATTGAATGCCGAGGATTTCGCTGGTCATGGTGATGCGGCCCTGGCCGCCGTCGAGCGGCGAGAGGAACTGGTAGTGCGCTTCGAGCGTCGTCACGCTTTCCGGTATCGTCAGATGAAAGGCAAACACATTGACGGGGTCGCGCACCCACTCGATGGTCTTGCCATTGCCCGTGAAGATGAGGCCGGCCATCTGGTTGAGCACGTTATTCGGACCGTGGTTGGCGGGCAACCACTGCGGGTAGAGCATGGTCAGCGGGCCCGGCTTGACCGGCATCGACAGCTTCATGCGGAACATTTGCTGGCTCAGATTGGTCGCATCGACTTGCAGCACGATGGTGCCGGGATAGGCGACATCTTGCGGCGCCGGCACCTCGGCACCGGCAGGGGTGGAAAACAGGGCGGCAATGACGAGTGGCAGCACACTTTTTAACAGGCGGATCTTCAACGAGGCGGTCATGGGCGGTGGCGAAAAGAGGGTGGAGTGTTAATCGCAAAAGTGTAGCACGGCAACAACTTTTGGCGACCTCGAATCAGCGGATTTTCTCTTGGCTGAGCAAGCAGATGCTACTGAGGGGGATTGCTGTTCGATGATATTGCCTGTTTCGACGACGGTGATGCGTCGATTGAGCGAAGTGGTCAGCGTTAGTGGGCATTTTGCGCTCCAGTGTTGACCGAGTTGGGCGTTGTAGAACGCTTCGATGCCGCGTTCTTCAGAAGTTTTCCTGATGCAGTGCGCTGCTTGCCGACAGCAGCCGTCCGACCAGGTCGTAGCGGTACTCGAGGTGCCCGCGGCGGCTGTCTTCGATGCTGGCCAGCTGGCCGGATGGGTCCTAGCCGCAGTGTCGATGAATGGCGGTGCGCATGCCGGCCTGGACTTCATGACGGTACGGGCCGTGGTACACATACCGGTTATTTCTGCCGAGCTGGTTGATGGCGCCGAGCTGCTGTTCGAGCAGGCGGCCGGCCGGGTCGTATTGCATCATCTGCAGCAGGCCGTTGGCCTGGGTGCGGGCGGTTTCCTGGTACAGCGCGTCACGCTCAAAGGAGACCAGGTCCTGGCCATCGAGCAGCAGGCCGTGCACGCGGCCGGCGCCGTAGGTCAGCCAGTCGATGCGGTGGCCGTCGGGGCGGGTGGTGCCGGTGCGCTCGTTGAGTTCGTCGTGCTGGTGGTGCCAGACCGCGCTGCGCCGGTCGGGATAAAACGGGCCCTGGTAGTGCTGGTGCTCGCGTACCAGGTTGCCGGCGGCATCGTAAAACCACTGCAGCCGGGCGTGTTCGTTGTTCGCTTCTGCCAGCTGGCCGTTGGCGTTGTAGGCATACGATTCGATCTGCTCGGGCTGGCCGGTAACCGTGACGCGGCGTTGCAGCAGCCGGCCCATGGCGTCGAAGGCGAGCCGGATGGCCACGCCCGCTTCGATGGTTTCGGCCAGCACGCCGGTGGCGTCGTCGTAGCGATATTCGGTCGCCTTGCCATCAAAACCCTGTTCGCGCAGCAGGCGGCCAAGCGCGTCCCAGCGGTAGTGCAGGCTGCGGCCCAGCGCGTCGGTACGTTTGGCGATCAAGCCGCTCGCGCTGTAGCGGTATTGGTGTGTCATTGCACCTCCATCGCCAGATGCGGCGAACTGGCCGAGGGCAATTGTTGCGCTACTTGATTTTTGGAAATTCGCGCCGGATCAATGGCGCCATGCATCTATGCGGCCAGGGCAACAGCCCGGCGCTGCAGCGAGCGATGGATCATCCGCACCGACACCCGCAGCCATTCGAACGGCGACAGCGCAGCAGCGGGATCGGTTCGCGGTGCAGGTCGAATCAAATTTTTTTCAGCGCGTGGGGTAAAGATCCGAATTTTCAAGGTCTTGAAAGGGGTGAAAACGATCCTAGATGGGTCCCAGCAGATGCTCCACGGAGGTCTGCCTTCGATCGCTTCATCTATCGCTTAAATTACACGAGGATATTTATCATGCGTACTTTTGACCTGACCCCCCTGTATCGTTCCGCTATCGGTTTCGACCGCCTGGCCAATTTGCTCGAGCAGCGCGCCGACGCGCAGCCCAGCTATCCGCCTTACAACATCGAATTGGTGAGCGAGAACAATTACCGCATCGTCATGGCGCTGGCCGGTTTTAGCCGCTCGGAAATCGAGATCGTTAGCGAGCGCGACGCCCTGCACGTGACGGGCCGCAAGCAGAAGGATGAGCAGCAAAAAACCTTCCTGCACCGTGGCATCGCCGCGCGTGATTTCGAGCAGCGCTTCCAGCTGGCCAATCACGTCAAGGTGACCACCGCGGCGTTCGACAACGGCATGCTGACCATCGACCTGGTGCGCGAAGTACCCGAAGCGCTCAAGCCGCGCAAGATCGTCATCGATGGCGGTGAGAACGTGCAGGTGCTCGAGCAGCACGCCGCCTGAGGCACGCAAGGCGCAGCAAGCTGTTGTGCCTGGCCCGCTTGTTCGTTGTTCGCTTAGTTGAACCGCAGGGCGCCCGCAGCATGGGGCGCCCTGTCTGAGTCTGCAATGCGCTGGCAGTGCAGCGGCAGCACAGTACAGACGAACTTAAGTAAGGGCTAAGTCTGACCATGCACACTTGCTTCCATCGGCAGCGGCGCGCAGCTTCGGCTCCTCGCTACCCGCTACCCGCTACCCGGCTATCTTGTTGATCTTCATTCAGGAGTGCGAACCATGCAAAACCCCCAAGCTGTTACTGCCATCACTGCCAGGCGCCTGACCATGGCGCTGGCCGCCGCCGGCGCCATTGGCGGCGCAGTGGGCGCCATCGCGGTCAATCACAATAATGCGGTGTCAGCGCCGGTGGCGCTGGCCGCCCCGGCGGCTGTGCCCGCAGCAGCCGCCGCAGCCGCGGCTGCGGATGTCAAGGCACCGCTGGCGCCGGCCGGCACCAATGTCGCCATGGCCTTGCCCGATTTCACCCAGATCGTCGCCCGCATGGGCCCGGCTGTGGTCAACATCCAGGTGATGGGCAGCACCAAGACGGCGCTCACGCGCGGCCCCGGTGGCGCCCAGCTCGATGAAGATGATCCCTTCTTTGAATTTTTCCGCCGCTTCCAGGGACCGCAGGCACCGCGCGGCCAGCAACGCGAGCGGCCCGTGTTTGGCGCCGGTTCCGGCTTCATCGTCAGTGCAGACGGCATTATCATGACCAATGCGCACGTGGTGCGCGACGCCAAGGAAGTCACCGTCAAGCTGCAGGACCGCCGCGAGTACCGCGCGCGCGTGCTGGGCTCGGACCCCAAGACCGATGTGGCCGTGCTCAAAATCGATGCGAAGAATTTGCCGGTGGTGCCCACGGGCGACTCGAAGCAGTTAAAAGTGGGTGAATGGGTGCTGGCGATCGGTTCGCCGTTTGGTCTGGACAGCACCGTCACCGCCGGCGTGGTCAGCGCCAAGGGCCGCTCGCTGCAGGACGACAGCAACGTGCCTTTCATTCAGACCGACGTCGCCGTCAATCCCGGCAACTCGGGCGGTCCGCTGTTTAACACGCGCGGCGAAGTGGTCGGCATCAATTCGCAGATCTATAGCCAGACCGGCGGCTACCAGGGGCTGTCGTTTGCCATCCCCATCGATGTCGCCAACCGCATCAAGGACCAGCTGGTGGCCACCGGCACCGTCAAGCACGCCAAGCTGGGCGTGTCGGTGCAGGAAGTGAACCAGGCCTTTGCCGATTCGTTCAAGCTCGAATCGCCCGAGGGCGCGCTGGTCTCGAGCGTCGAACGGGGCGGGCCGGCCGACAAGGCGGGCTTAAAATCCGGCGACGTCATCCGCAAGCTCGATGGCGAGCGGATTGTCGCCTCGGGCGACTTGCCGGCCATGCTCAGCCTGGCCCGGCCGGGCCAGCAGATCGCCATGGACGTCTGGCGCGATGGTAAGATCGTGCGCATCGGCGCGCGCCTTGGCGACGCCAGCGAAAAGGCGGCGCCGGAAGAACGTGCCGAGGCCGTCGCCGGCATTGCGCCGTCGCGACTGGGCCTGTCGTTGCGGCCACTGGCACCTGCCGAAAAACGCCAGTCGGGCCTGCTTGGGGGCCTGCTGGTGGAAGACGCCGACGGACCCTCGGCCAACGCCGGTGTGCAGCCGGGTGACGTGCTGTTGTCGATCAATGGCCGCAGCGTCGCCAGCGTCGACCAGGTCAGAGAAGCGATCGGCAAGTCGTCGAAGTCGGTGGCGCTGCTGATCCAGCGCGGCAGCGACAAGATATTTATCCCCGTGCGGATCGGATAAGGACCGTGCTTCCACCGCAACAAATGGAGTGGGAATGAGATTATTGCTGGTGGAAGACGATGTGATGATCGGCGAAGTGGTGCTCGACCTGCTCAGGGCCGAGCACTACGCGGTCGACTGGGTGAAAGACGGCGAGATGGCCGATACCGCCCTGATGCAGTCGCAAAATTACGACCTGGTGCTGCTCGACCTGGGGCTGCCGCGCAAGGACGGCCTCGAGGTATTACGCGCGATGCGCGCGCGCAAGGACCGCACGCCGGTACTGGTGGCCACCGCGCGCGACGCCGTCAGCGCCCGCATCGCCGGCCTCGATGCTGGCGCTGACGATTACGTCCTCAAACCCTACGATCTCGACGAGCTGCTGGCGCGCATCCGCGCGCTGTTGCGGCGCGCCGCCGGCCGCGCCGAGCCGATCTTCGAATACAACAGCATCACCATCAATCCTGCCACCCGCGAGGTGGCGGTGGCGGGCGTGCCCGTCACCCTGTCGGCACGCGAGTGGGCGGTGCTCGAAGCGCTGATCGCCCGCCCCGGCGCGGTACTCTCGCGCGCCCAGCTGGAAGAAAAACTGTACAGCTGGCGCGATGAAGTATCGAGCAATGCCGTCGAAGTGTACATCCACGGCCTGCGCAAAAAACTGGGCAGCGAGCTGATTCAGAATGTGCGCGGGGTCGGTTACATGGTGCCCAAACTGTGAGGGCAGGCCAGTGATCAAACTACCGGGGTTCAAGCGGCTGCCGCAGATGACCCACTCGCTGCGCGGCCGCCTGCTGTGGTTCCTGCTGGCGGCGATCACCATCGCCGCCATCGCCCAGGCCAGCATCGCGTACCGCACCGCGCTGTCGGACGCTGACCAGATTTTCGACTATCACATGCAGCAGATGGCGCTGTCGCTGCGCTCGTCGGCGCCGCTGGCCAACAACGAAGCGACCGCCCGCGCCGATGCTGACGACGCGGCCGAAAACAATGACCTGGTGGTGCAGGTGTGGACGCCGGACGGCGTGCAGCAGTTCCGCAGTGTCTCGAGCGCGCGCCTGCCGCAGCGGGCGGTGCTGGGCTTTTCCAACGTCGTCGCCAACGGCACCACCTACCGGGTGTTCTCGGTGCAAACGAATACCCAGACCCTGCAGGTGGCGCAGGACATGGCGGTGCGGCGCAACATGGCCGGCAACCTGGCGCTGCGCACGGTCGGGCCGATCGCGGTGATGATGCCGATCCTGATGCTGGTGGTGTGGTGGGTGGTCAGCGGCTCGCTCGAACCGGTGGCGCGGGTGCGCTCGCAGGTGGCTTCGCGCCAGGCCGACGATCTCTCGCCCGTCTCTGACGCCGGCCTGCCCGATGAAGTGCGCCCGCTGGTGCAGGAGCTCAACCTGCTGTTCGGGCGCGTGCGCACGGCGTTCGCCGCCCAGCAGAATTTTGTCGCCGACGCCGCCCACGAATTGCGCACGCCGCTGGCGGCCCTGAAGCTGCAGGCGCTCAGCCTCGAGCGCGCCGATAATCCAGAGGCGCGCCAGCTGGCAGTGGCGCGCCTGACCGCCGGCATCGAGCGTGCCACCCGGCTGGTCGAGCAACTGCTGGTGCTGGCGCGCCAGGAAGCGACCTCGCAGGATGTCGTTAGCAGCGCGCAGGTGGCACTGGCTGACGTGGCGCGGCGTGCCGCTGGCGACCTGGCCGGCGTCGCCCAGCAAAAGGGCGTCGATCTCGGTGTGCACCATGCCGACGAAGTGCAGGTGCCCGGTCACGCCGACGCCCTGATGATCTTGCTGCGTAACCTGGTCGACAACGCCATCAAGTACACCCCGCCCGGCGGCACCGTCGATATCGACCTGCGCGCCGTCGGCGCCGGCGCGGTGCTGCTGGTCGAAGACAGTGGCCCCGGCATCCCGCCTGAAGAACGCGAACGCGTGTTTGACCGCTTTTACCGGATTGCCGGCAGCGAGGCTGCCGGTAGTGGCCTCGGGCTGGCCATCATCAAGGCCATCGCCGAGCGCCATGGCGCCATCCTGCGGCTGGAGCAATCGGCGCGGCTGGGCGGACTGGCTGCCAGCGTCACTTTTCCGCTGGCGATGACGACGTCGGTAGCAGCGCGTCTCGTGTTGCCGGCCGTCTGACACCTCTCTTTGGATCCTGCCATGCCTGTACTGCGCTACCGCCTCGTCAACGTGTTCGCTGAAACGGCGTTTGGCGGCAATCCGCTGGCCGTCGTCGAAGACGCCAGCGGCCTGTCCGACGTCACCATGCAAGCCATCGCGCGCCAGTTCAACCTGTCCGAGACGACCTTCGTGTTGCCGGCCACGGTCGCCACGGCCGCGGCGCGCGTGCGCATTTTCACGCCCACCTACGAGATGCCATTTGCCGGCCACCCGACGCTGGGCACCGCCAGCGTGGTGGGCGAGCGCGCCGGCGACGCCTTTGCGCTGGAGATGGCGGCCGGGATCATTCCCGTGCGGCGCGTCGACGGCCACTGGCGCCTGGCGGCCAGTCGCGCCAGCCACCGGCCGATGACCGCCACGCCATCGCAGCTGGCCGCCATGCTCGGTCTGCCCGAGGCCGGCCTGTGCGGACCGGCCCTGTGGCTCGATTGCGGCACCGAGCAGCCGATGATCGAATTACATCGTCCGGCCGATGTCGCCGCCTGCCGCATCGATGCAGCCATGATGACGCGCTACAGCAGCAACCGCAGCGGCCAGGCGAAATGCTATGTATTCGCCCGCGACGGCGCCGATTTCGTGGCACGCTATTTCTGGATGAGTGGCGCGGCCGGCGTCAGCGAAGACCCGGGCACCGGCTCGGCGTGCGCCAATCTGGGCCGCTGGTGGCAGCTCACCGAGGGCGAGCGGCCCCTGCACGCGCGGGTGCGGCAGGCATGGCAGAGCGATCGACCGAGCCTGTTGACGCTCGATGTGGAGAACTGTCAGGTCGAAGTGGGCGGCAAGGTGATCGTGATCGGTGGCGGTACGCTGCACTGGTAAGCACAAATGGAACAGGCACCCTTCGGTGCCTGTCCAGTTTCGAAACCAGCAGACGCTGGCCCCTTCATTTAGAACGCGTGACGCAAGCCCAGGTTATAGGCCGAATCGCCCGAGCCCACATCGGTACCATTGCCGACCGTGTAGCCAGCGCCGCGACGGTTTTTGATTTTGCCGTACGAGGTGTACACGGTGCTGCGCTTGGACAGGGCGTAGGTGTAGCCAACTGCGACCTGGGTGGCATCCTGGTTGAACGTGGTCTTGTCGTTCTTGTTGATCACGGAAGCAATCACGGTGCCTTCGCCCACTGGCAGCGTGGCGCCGATCAGCAGGTCGGTGCTGTTGGTCGATGCCGTTGGACGCACGGTGGCGCCGTACGGGTTGGTGGTGTTAGGCAGCACGCCGCTGTTATACCCCTTGTCGACGCCAAATGCAGCGTAGGCCTTGACGATGCCGAAGTCGTAGTTGGCAGCGAGCAGGGTGTTGGTGCCGATATCGCGGCTGGTGGCGGCCACCACAGGAACGCTGGCGGCGCCAGCGGCGGCGCTGATGTCGCTGTTGCGGTTGTTGTAGGCCAGGCGCACGTTGAGGCGCTCGACGGCGTAGGTCACCGCAGCACCAACTTGGCGGCCGGCGCTGTTGCTGCCGGCCTGTTCACCGACGCTGTAGGCCAGTTCACCGGTGACGCCGGCGATTTTTGGCGACGCCACCATCACCGTGTTGCTGGTGCGGGTGTTCGAGCCCGAGGTGGGCAGCAGGTTTTTGGCGCTGCCGGCCAGGCCAGCGGCGAACGGATCGGCGTAACCAGTGATGGTGGAGTAGTACGGCGTGTACTGGCGACCCAGGGTGACGGTGCCGACTTCGGACTTGATGCCAACGAGCGCCTGGCGGTTGAAGATGGTGCCGGCGGTGTCGACTTCACCGGTATCGGCCTTGAAACCCGTTTCCAGCACGAACAAGGCCGACATGCCGCCGCCCAGGTCCTCGGTACCACGGAAGCCGATGCGCGATACCGAAGCGACACCGCTGCTGACCTTGGTTGCATTGCTGGTACCGCCCATCTCGCGCACCAGGCCGGCATCGACGATGCCGTAGATGTTGACCGAGGTTTGGGCAAAGGCAGGAGTGAGGCCCGCAGCCAGAAGGGCAGCGGCAAATAATGGTTTGTTCATAGTGGTCCCTGAAAAGATGCATACGGAATAATTTTCGAGCGAAATATATCTTAGAATATAACGCTCGGTGCCTGCGTGATCCAATGCGGCAACGAATTATGACCCAGCTTGCATTGCTCCTGGGAATCTGGCCGCCCGTTTGCCCGGTCGCTGTTGCGGCATTTCCACTAAATTGTTTAACTGAAAGTATTTGTTATGTGTCTTGTTGCTGCATTGAAAACATGGGTGGGCGCGGCCTGCACTCGCTGCCAGAAAATGGCGCAAATCCAGCCAATTACAGCTGCGTGGCCGCGCATCGACCCGTTCGCTTACCCGCTGTAAAATCGCCCCATGCAAGATTCCGGCGATTGGGGCGCGATCTGGTTGACCATCAAGCTGGCGACCATCGTGACCGTATTACTGCTGTTGCTTGGCACCCCGCTGGCCTGGTGGCTGGCGCGTACGCGCTCGCGCCTGAAAAGTGTGGCGGTCGCCATCGTTGCCCTGCCGCTGGTATTGCCGCCGTCGGTGCTGGGGTTTTATTTACTCATCAGCATGGGGCCGCACGGGCCGATTGGTCAGCTGACCGAGGGCCTCGGCCTGGGTTTGCTGCCATTTACTTTTGCCGGGCTGGTGGTGGGTTCGGTGCTGTACTCGCTGCCGTTCGTGGTGCAGCCGCTGCACAATGCTTTCGAGGCGATCGGCAGCCGGCCGCTGGAAGTGGCGGCGACCTTGCGCGCCGGTCCAGTCGACACGTTTTTCAGCGTGGTGGTGCCACTTGCCAAGCCGGGCTTTTTGACGGCGGCAACGCTCGGCTTTGCCCACACGGTCGGTGAATTTGGCGTCGTGCTGATGATGGGCGGGAATATCCCGGATAAGACGCGCGTGGTGTCGGTGCAGATTTATGATCACGTCGAAGCACTCGAATATGTGCAGGCGCACTGGCTTGCCGGCGGCATGCTGGCTTTTAGTTTCGCCGCGCTGCTGCTGTTATATACGTTCAATCCAACCGGCAAGCGCGCATGAAGCTCGATCGCCTGCTGCCGGCACCGTCCGTGCAAGTCGCGTTCGCCCTCACGCGCGGTGATTTTTCCATGCAGCTCGAGCTGGCCTTGCCGGGGCAGGGCGTCAGTGCCCTGTTCGGCCATTCCGGTTCCGGCAAGACCACCATCCTGCGCGCAATTGCCGGACTCGAGCGCCATGCCAACGGCCGCATCGAGGTTGATGGTGAACTGTGGCAGGATGAAGCGCGCCAACTGTTCGTGCCGCCCCACCGGCGCAGCATCGGCTATGTGTTTCAGGAAGCGAGCCTGTTTCCCCATCTGTCAGTGGCCGGCAACCTCGAATTTGCCCGCCAGCGCTCGGGTGTGAGCGCGGCCGACAGCGCCGCCGTGCTGCAGCGCGCCACCGAACTGCTCGGCATCGGCCACCTGCTGGCGCGCCGCGCCCCAGGCCTGTCGGGCGGTGAGCGCCAGCGCGTGGCGATTGCGCGCGCGCTGCTGACGCGGCCACGCCTGCTGCTGCTCGATGAACCGCTCGCTTCGCTCGACGGCAAGCGCAAGGAAGAAGTGCTGCCCTACCTGGAGAGCCTGCAGCGCGAGCTGGCCATTCCCATGATTTATGTCAGTCACGCGATCGAGGAAGTGGCGCGGCTGGCCGATCACGTGGTGCTGCTCGACGCCGGCAAGGTGCTGGCCAGCGGCCCGGCAGCGCAGACGCTGGCGCGCCTTGACAGTTCGATGGCGCTGTCGGAAGACGCCGGCATGGTAGTCGAGGGCATCGCCGATGGCTACGATGCGCCGTACGGCCTGCTGCGCCTGCGCATCGGTACAGGGCAGGGGGTGATGCATGTGGCGCATGCGCCGGTGGGCGACGGTGCCAGCATACGTTTGCGGGTGCTGGCGCGCGACGTCAGCGTCACCCTCAGTGCGCACGCCGACAGTTCCATCATGAACCAGCTGCGCGCCCAGGTGGTGGCGAGCTGGCCGGCCAGCGACGCCGCCCACGTGGTGCTGCGGCTCGATGCCGGCGGCGCGCCGCTGCTGGCACGTATCACCCGGCGCTCGCATGACCAGCTCGGCCTGACTGCGGGCATGACGGTGTGGGCGCAGGTCAAGGCGACCGCGCTGCTGTCGCTGCGCTAGAGAGAAGCGATGAAGACACCATGAACACACACCGATACAGCAGCAGGCTGTCGCTACGCCTGCTGTGCGAGGATGAAGTGGCGATGGGGCCGGGCAAGGCTGACCTGCTCGATGCGATCCGCACCAGTGGCTCGATCAGCGGCGCCGCGCGCGCAATGAATATGTCGTACCGGCGCGCGTGGCTGCTGGTCGACGTCATGAACCGCTGCTTCAGGGAGCCGCTGGTGCATAGCGCCGCTGGCGGACAACGCGGGGGTGGGGCGCAGGTGACGCTGGCCGGAGAACGGGTGCTGGCGCTGTACCGCGACATGGAAGCGGCGGCGCGGATGGCGGCCAGGCCGAAGCTGGAGGCCTTGATGGCGCAGCTGAAGGATTAATCGCCTTCGAGTTGGTAGAGTAAACGATATAAACGGTTTGCCAGAAAGGCCTCTGGCAAACCGTTTTGGTTTACTGCTGCTTCAGTTTAAAACTTGTGCCACAGGCGGGCAAAATACGACGTGCCGTTCAGACCGAACTGCACGCTCTCGTATTTGAAACCGTTGTCGGTCTCGTTGGGGTCTTGCACGCTGGGCTTGACGTTAAAAATATTCGCCGCGCCCATGGTGAACTTGGTTTTCTCGGTGAACGCGTAGGTGAAGGCCAGGTCAGCCGATGTTTTCGATGCGTACTGCATCGGTGGCGTCGGTGGGCCGGAGAAGGTGCCCAGCGTCTGCGGGCCGAAATGGATGATTTTAAAATCCGTCTCGACCTTGCCATAGGTGTAGTCGAAGTCCAGCGTGGCCTTGCGGCGTGGGCCGCCCTGCTCGATGAACAGGCGCTCGCGCTCGGACAGCAGAACATCTTCAAAGCCGGTCAGCGAGGCTGGCGCATGCACATTGACCACTTCGGTCTTGCTGAAGTTGGCCGCCAGGAAGGTGTTCAGTTTGCCGCCGAACAGATCGCGCTTGTTCGACACCGTCAGGTCCAGCCCCTGGGTGCGGGTATCGATCGAGTTGACGAAGAACTGCGCCGACGCCACCCCCAGGTTGAGCAGCAGCTTGCCCAGCGCCGGGTAATTGCCCGAATCAAAACGGCCCGACAGCACGATGCGGTCGTCGATATTGATGCGGTACAGGTCCGCCGTGACGGCGGTGGCGGTGGTCGGCGACCAGGTCGCGCCCAGCGTGAAGCTCTTCGATTTCTCTTCCTTCAGCTTGGGGATGCCGGCGGCGTCGGTGACCGCGCCACCATTCGGTGCGAATACCACGTCCTTGGCCACGCCGCCGACGAAATCGGTGAAGGTCGACGAAAAATACACTTGTTGCAGCGATGGCGCGCGAAAGCCCGTGCTGGCCGAGCCGCGCAGCAGCACCGTGTCGGCCGCCTTGAAGCTCGCTGCCAGCTTGCCGGTGGTGGTCGAACCGAAATCGCTGTATTTTTCGTGGCGCAGCGCCGTTTGCACTTTGATGCGCGCTGTGAGGTCCGCTTCGAGGTCGATGTAGGCAGCGCTGCTGTGGCGGCTCTTGTCGGTAGCGTCGCCGGGCTGGAAGCCGGGGAAACCCTGGCTGCCGGCATTGCCGCCGAAACCGAGGCCGTCGGCATCGATATACGAACCGGGTTCACCGGCGAAGATCTGGTAATTTTCGCGGCGGTATTCGGCGCCGAAGGCGACGTTCAGGCCGCCGAGGATGTCGCCATAAAAGCGGTTCAGGTCAGCATTCGTGGTCAGCTGCTCGAAAGAAAAGCCGCCCGCATTGAAGCTGCTGGCGCTCACGCCGCGCCCGCCTGTGAGCAGGTCATGGTTGGCGATCGAGGCGTTCAGCGTATGGCTGATGTTGTACATCATCTTGTTGTAGCCATAGGTCTGCGACAGATCGCCATTCCACTCGCCCAGCTTGGTGCGGTAACCGATGGTGCCGTAGCGGTCGTCGACATTGGCGTTAATAAACGGGGCGAAGCCGGCCGGGTACATGGCGGCCGAATTTTTCGACGGGATGTCGTCCGAGCCGATGCCGCCGCGGCCGAAGGCGGCGCTCGAACCGTAACGGTCTTGCACGCCAGCGGTGAAGTACAGCTTGCCGTCCGGGCCGGCGGGAATGTCGCCGTTGACATAGAGGGTGCGGTTGCGCACCAGCGAATCGCCGATGATGCGCGGGCTGTCGGCGTCGGCGCGGTTGGAGCGGCCACGGTTGAGCGCTTCGCCGGTGATGCCGATGACGCCGCCATCGCCCACCTGGAAGCCGCAATACGCCGAGCCCATGTAATTCTTGCCGTCGCGCGCTGAATATTCGCCGGCGCCGGTGACCGCTTCGCAACCGAGGCTGCGCTTGAGTTCGATGTTGATGACGCCGGCAATCGCATCCGAGCCGTACTGGGCGGCGGCGCCATCGCGCAGCACCTGGACGTTGCGGATCGCCAGCAGGGGAATCGCATTCATGTCGGTGCCGGTATTGCCGCGGTTGCGCGCGCCAAAAATATTCACCAGCGCGGTGGTGTGGCGACGCTTGCCGTTGACCAGCACCAGGGTCTGGTCGGAACCGAGCCCGCGCAGGGCGGCCGAGTCGATCAGGTCGGCGCCATCGGCGCCGGTCTGGCGGGTCGAATTGAACGACGGCGAAATATACGTCAGGGTCTGGGCCAGATCAAATTGGGCACCCGTCTCGCTGGCCTTGCTGAGCGAAATGACGTCGACCGGGGCGATGGTGTCGGTGGCCGAGACGCTGCCGGCGCGGCGTGAACCGACCACATTGACAGTTTGCATGTCGCCGGCGACCGGCGCGGGCGCCGTTTGCGCCAGGGCGGCGGCGGGGAAAGCGGCAAGGGCCGCGCTGCCGTACAGGCTGAGCAAAACGGCACGGCGCAAGGGGGCGATATTCAACACGCTGCATTCTCCAGATAGCAAAATTTAATTCTAAGCACTGTTTTGGGGAGTAAGCGCCGCGTGTGGGCATAAAGCAACATTATAGAAACATAATTAATTGCACTAGGATGATAGGTCTGCACTGTGTTAGTGCATGGCGATGCCCAACCGCCTTGCATGCAAACGGTATAAACGGATCGCCTGCAGGTGCGGCAGGTGCTGCCGGTGGCGCTGGTGACCGCTGGTGACGCTGGTGGCGGCGAAGGCGGCGACGTCGCTGGGCGAATTCTTCTACACTGTTGCCATTCACCTGCCATCAGACAAGGAAGCCATGTCCCATCATTACGCCAGCATCAACCCGTTCACCGAAGAACTGGTCAAGAGTTTCCCCCTGCACACGGACGACCAGATGGAAGCGGCCCTGAGCCAGGCCCACGCGGCGTATCAGTCGGCCTGGTCGCGCGGCCCCATCGACACCCGCCTGGCGGTGCTTACCCGCATGGCCGACCTGCTCGAGCAGCGCGTCGACGTCTTCGCCACCGCCATGGCCACCGAAATGGGCAAACCGCTGGCGCAAGGGCAGGGCGAAGTCAAACTGTGTATCGGCATTGCCCGCTACTACGCCGAGCATGCCAAGACCATGCTGGCGCCGGTGCCATATCCCATCGCGCGCGGCGAAGCGGTGGTCGAGCACTACCCGGTGGGCGTGCTGGTGGCCATTGAGCCGTGGAATTTTCCGCTGTACCAATTGATCCGCGTGGTGGCACCGGCGATTGCCGTCGGCAACCCGGTGTTGCTCAAGCACGCTGAAAATGTCCCCCAGTGCGCCGAGCTGTTCGAGGCGCTGGTGCGCGACGCTGGCGCCCCTGACGGCGTGCTGCGCAATCTGTTCATCACCAAGGAGCAGGTGGCGGTGCTCATTGGCGACGACCGCGTGCAGGGCGTGGCCCTGACCGGTTCCGAGCGGGCTGGCAGCGCGGTCGCAGCGCGCGCCGCTGCAATGCTGAAAAAATCGACCCTCGAGCTCGGTGGCAGCGATGTCTTCGTCGTGCTCGACGATGCCGACGTCGCCAAGGCGGCCAAGGTGGGGGCGGGCGCGCGCCTGTCGAACGCCGGCCAGGTGTGCACGGCGGCCAAGCGCTTTATTTTGCATGCCGACGTGGCTGACGCCTTCCTCGCCGCCTTTACCAACCACATGGGCGCCGCTACCATGGGCGACCCGCTCGACGCCGCGACCACGCTCGGTCCCCTGTCCTCGAAAGGCGCGCGCGAGAATCTGTCGCGCCAGGTCGAGGCTGCGGTGGCCCACGGCGCCACCGTCGTCATTGGCGGCAAGCAGCCCGAACGCCGTGGCTACTTTTATGAGCCCACCATTTTGACCGGCGTGACGCCTGCCAACCCCATGTTTTACGAAGAGTTTTTCGGTCCGGTGGCGCAAGTGTTCGTGGCCGCGGACGACGACGCCATCATCGCGCTGGCCAACGATTCGCGCTTTGGCCTCGGCGGCTCCATCTTTACCGGCGACATCGCGCGCGGCAAGGCGATGGCGGCACGCATCGAGACGGGCATGGTGTTTATTAACTCGTCGAGCACCTCGCAGCCGCAGTTGCCGTTTGGCGGGGTCAAGCGCTCGGGTTATGGCCGTGAGCTTGGCGATCTTGGCATCATGGAATTCGTCAACAAAAAATTATTAGTAGTGGCTTGAGCGGACAAAAGTAAAAACCTACTTTTGTCCGGACTGAAGTGAGAGGCGAAGGGAAAACCGGCTTAGAGGCGAAAGGATAGTCAGCTCAAAATGACTGGCGGAGCCAGATGATTTTGAGACGGGAGGCAAACCCGCGTCTGTTCTACGGTCGCCTCGTTGGCAGGGGGACTGGCACCCAGGTGCCAGTCCCATGCTTGCTTGTGGCCTTACGGCGCCATTTTTTTGCATTGGCTTGATTGAAAACAGATCAGCTATACTGTGTTTTTATACAGTATTTTGCTGCCTGGTCGATATCATGTCCTTCCTTTCCGTGCCGGCGTCCGGCTTGCCCGATTACGCCGAGCTGTTTTGTTTGTCGAATTTCACCTTTTTGCAAGGCGCTTCCCACGCCGAAGAGCTCGTTGCGCGTGCCGTCAAGCTGGGCTATGCGGCGCTGGCGCTGACCGATGAGTGTTCGCTGGCCGGCGTGGTGCGCGCCCATGCGGAAGCGAAAAAGGCGGCGCTGCCGCTGCTGATCGGCGCCCATTTTCATTTGCAGGGCGAGGATGGCAGCACGGCGCTGTCGCTGATCCTGCTGGCACAAAACCGCAATGGTTACGGCAATTTGAGCGAACTGATCACCATCGGCCGCACCCGCGGCGACAAGGGCAGCTATCTGCTCAAGCCGTCCGACCTGGCGGCGCCGCCTGCCCAGTTCGCCCACCTGGCTGGCATGCCCGATTGCCTGGCGATTTTATTGCCCGCCTACCCCGGCCACGATGCCGCCGACGTCGACCGCCTGCACATCCAGGCCAGCTGGATGGCGCGGGTGTTCGAGCAGCGCGCCTGGCTGGGCCTGAACCTGCTGCATCGCGCCTACGACGAATCGCACCGCCTGACCATCGAGGAAGTGGCAGCCCAGCATCGTTTGGCCGTCACCGCCATCGGCCACGTGTGCATGCATGTGCGCTCACGCAAACCCTTGCAAGACACCCTGTCGGCCATCCGGCTGGGCAAACCCGTGGCCGAGTGCGGTTACGGGCTGGCGCAAAACGCCGAGCAGCATTTGCGCGCGCGCCTGCGGCTGGCGAACATCTATACGCCGGCCGCACTGGCCGAAACGCTGCACATCGCCAGCCTGTGCACCTTTTCGCTCGACGAATTGCGCTACGAGTATCCGAACGAGGTGGTGCCGGCCGGCCATACGGCAGCGTCGTACCTGCGCAGCGAAACCTATATCGGCGCGCACCGGCGCTTTCGCGACGGCATCCCTGCCAGCGTGCAGGCGCAGATCGAGCACGAGCTGGGCCTGATTGCGGAAATGACGTATGAACAGTATTTTTTGACAGTCTACGACATCGTCCGCTTCGCCCGCGCCAACAATATCCTGTGCCAGGGACGCGGCTCGGCCGCCAATTCGGCCGTCTGCTATTGCCTCGGCATCACCGAGGTCGATCCGGCCCGCGCCAACCTGCTGTTCGAACGCTTCATTTCCAAAGAACGCAACGAACCACCCGATATCGACGTCGACTTCGAACACCAGCGTCGCGAAGAAGTCATCCAGTACATCTATAACAAATACGGCCGCACCCGCGCCGCCCTCGCCGGCGTGGTGATCAGCTACCGCCCCAAGAGCGCGCTGCGCGACAGCGGCCGCGCGCTTGGCATCGATCTTGCCATCGTCGAAAAAGTGGCCAAGACCCATTACTGGTTCGACAGCAAGAGCGACCTGATCAGCCGACTCGCCGAATGCGGTCTCGACCCGGAGTCTGAGCTGGCGCAGCAATGGGCCACCCTGGCCAGCCTGCTGCTGGGCTTTCCGCGCCACCTGTCGCAGCACCCGGGCGGCTTCGTCATCGCGCGCGGAAAACTGTCGCGCCTGGTGCCGATCGAAAACGCCGCCATGGCCGACCGCAGCGTGATTCAATGGGACAAGAACGACCTGGAAGAACTGGGCTTGATGAAAGTCGATGTGCTGGCGCTGGGCATGCTGTCGATGCTGCGCCGCGGTCTCGAGCTGATCAGCACGCGCCACGGCACCGTGTTCGAAATGCAGGACATCCCCCACGACGATGTCGCCACCTACGACATGATTTGTGCCGCCGATACGGTGGGCGTGTTCCAGATCGAATCGCGCGCCCAGATGAGCATGCTGCCGCGCATGCAGCCGCGGGTGTTTTACGATCTCGTCATCGAAGTGGCGGTGGTGCGCCCGGGGCCGATCCAGGGCGGCATGGTCCATCCCTACCTGCGCCGCCGCCAGGGCCTGGAACAGCCCGAGTATCCAAAAGAAGAAATCAAGGGCGCCCTCGAACGCACGCTCGGCGTGCCCATCTTCCAGGAACAGGTGATGCAGGTGGCCATCCTGGCGGCCGGTTTTACGCCGGGCGAGGCCGACCAGCTGCGCCGCGCGATGGCGGCGTGGAAACGCAAGGGCGGCCTCGAGCAGTATTACCAGCGCATCGTCGGCGGCATGCTCGAACGCGGGTATCCGCTCGCCTTTGCCGAATCGATCTTCGCGCAAATCCAGGGTTTTGGCGAATACGGTTTCCCCGAATCGCATGCGGCCAGCTTCGCCCTGCTGGCCTATGCCAGTTCGTGGATGAAGCGCCACGAACCGGCGGCGTTTTTGTGCGCCCTGCTCAATAGCCAGCCGATGGGCTTTTACAGTCCGTCACAGCTGGTACAGGATGCGCGCCGCCATGGCATCGAGGTGCGGCCCATCGATATCACGGTGAGCAAGTGGGAGTCGACCCTGGAAGAATACGATGACGGCGGCACACGCCAGCCGGCCGTGCGGCTGGGCCTGGCTTTACAGCGTGGCATGGCGCGCGAGGCGGCCGCGCGCATCGAGGATGCCCGCGCCATCCGGCCATTTGCCAGCGTGGCCGACCTGGCGCGCCGCTCGGCACTCGATCGTGCCGACCTGGCGGTGCTGGCGGCATCGAATGCGCTGGCGGCACTGGCCGGTCACCGCCGCGACGCCCTGTGGCAAGCGGTGGGCGCCGTCGCCGACAAGGATTTATTGCGTCCCACCACGCTCGAAGAAGACGTCCCGGTGCTGGCCGCCCCCAGCGAGGGCGATGACATCGTTGGTGACTACCGCTCGCATGGATTGACGCTGGGCCGCCATCCGCTGGCGCTGCTGCGCGCCACCCTGTTCAAGCAGCGCTTCATGACCGCCGAGGTGCTTGAGCACTACCAGAACGGTCAGCTGGCGCGCGGCTGCGGCATCGTCACCGTGCGCCAGCGGCCCGGCACGGCCAAGGGCGTGCTGTTTTTGACGCTGGAAGATGAAACGGGCAACGTCAATGTGATCGTCTGGCCCAAGCTGGTCGAGCAGCAGCGCGCCGAAGTGCTGCGCGCCCATCTGCTGGGGGTGTACGGGGTGTGGCAGTGCGAGGGCAAGGTGCGGCACCTGGTGGCCCGGCGCCTGGTGGACCTGACCCATTTATTGGGCCGGCTGGGCACCCAGAGCCGCGATTTCTGCTGACGCCGCCAGCCTGCCACTGCGGTGCATCAGCGCTCGGACGTGCCGTAGTAACCGTGAATCTGGCTGGCCCAGTTGCCATCGGCCATGTCGGGCCAGTGGTCGCTGTCAAAGCCGGGCGCCGCTTCGATTTTTGCCTTGTCCATGTTCAAGGTCATGCGGTGGTTGACAGTGTCGAGCGTCAAGGCCTGCCATGGCACCGCGAACAGCTTGGCGCCGATGCCCAGCACGCCACCGCTGGCCATGACCGCGTACGCAATTTTTCCGGTACGCATATCGAGCATGATTTCCTTGATCTCGCCCAGGTGCTCGTCCTTCAGATTGTGGACGTGATCGCCGAGCAGGGTGTCGGCGCCCATCAGTTCGGGGCCGGGGCCCTTGCTGTGCTTGTTCGAGTACATTCCAAATGTATCGCGCTTTAAAAATGACATGGTGGCCTCCGTATGATGAGGGGATCAGCATGCGGCGACGCCGGGTGCTGGTCTGTACGGTCACGCACTTAGAACCTATCCCGGTAGGTCGGAGTCGCTGCTTGCGCGCCTGGCAACCGATGGCTGCGTTACTCGTCTTAGCATGGCTCGCCATGCGTCATCCTCGCGCCTTGCCCTCGGCTGCCATGCATCGCAATCCGCTTCCTCCTACCTACCGGGATAGGTTCTTACCTTAGCGTGCGGGCGCCTGACGCAGGCGCGCGCCGCGCTCAGTGGTGCCGGGGTGGCTCGATGCATACGGCAGCACCTGCTTCATCCAGTCTGGCATGTTCTTGTCGTTCATCTGGTCGAGTCCGTCGAGCAGATTGGCCAGCGGGATGGTCGCCATCCTGCGGCTGCGCAGCGCCTCGAGGGCGTACTGGTCGGCTTCTGTTTCCATGGCGCGCGAATAATGCAGATTGGCCAGCAGGGCCGGGACGCCGGCGGCGACGGCGCTGAAGTCGCCCAGCAGCGCCGCCGAGGCGGCCGCCGTCAGCGACGAGCGCGCCAGCACGCGCACGCTGTGGCGCCGTTGCACGTGGCCGATTTCATGGGCCAGCACGCCGGTCAGGGCGGCGCGGTCGTCGTCGTCGAAGGTGCCGTCGCGCTTGCCCAACACCATCGCCACCATCTGGTCGGTGAGAATCACGGTGCCGTCCGGCAGCGCGAGGGCGTTCGGCCCCAAGCTCGGCGCGCTGCGCGTGAGCAGGCGCAGCTGTTGCAGCGGCTGCGCCGGCGCCACGCTGGCAAACATCGCCTGCAGCGCCGCCACTTGCGGCGCCGTCAGCGTCGACGGCTGGAACACGCGCGCGTCGAGCTGTTTCAGGGCGCTCTGGCCGAGGCTCTGGTCCATCGACGCTGGAATCCGCGCAGCAATCGCTTCGGCTGCGGCCGGCACACCGTAAGACCAGATGGCGGCGCCCACCGCCAGCAGCAGCAGCAAGGCGGCCAGCGCCGCATACCAGTGGCGTTGCCAGCGCATTACCAGGCTGGGGCGCTGCCCGATGGCGTCCGTCAGCGCCGCGCGGGTGGCGCCGTCGCCCACTTCGCAGCGGCCGCCATTGGGCAAATACACGATGGCCGGCGCTTGCAGAAACGGTTCAGCCAGGCGCACCTGGTCGAGCCGGCCATGCCAGCTGATGCCGCTGCCCTCGATGTGCAACTGGCCATCGGCGCAGGACAGTGCGACCGGAAACAGGCGGGCGCTGCGGCCGTCAAAATACTGTGCGTTGTGCATGGCCGCCTTACCAGGAAAGATCGAAACCGAAGAAATCCGCGGCGCCCTCGCCACTGGCGCTGCCCGCATGGGCGGCCTGGGCCAGCACGTGTTCGAAGCCGCCGCTGGCGACGACCGTCATGGCGGCCAGCCGGAAGCGGTGCACGCGTACCACGGCGAACGGGCGGAACAGGCCGAGCGTGACAATAGTCAGCAACACATTGACCACTTGCAGGCGGGCCAGTGCGCGCGCCGACATGTCGCACTCGATGCGGATGCCGGGAAAGCTGGTGTTCGACCAGACTGCATTGGCCAGCCGCGCCGTCATGTAGGGAATACACAGCAGCATGGCGAGGTAGTACAGGACGACACCGACCAGCATGGCGACCGACGTCGTCCACGAAGACGGAGCGCCCGCCGTCTTGCCGACGAAGGCGGCCGCGGCAGCTGCCAGGCCGAACACCACCGTCGCTGCCAGCCCGAGGCCAAAGACGATCAGATAGAGCCTGTAAAACGTCCAGGCGGGCAGCGCGTAACGGGACGGCGCCGTGCCAAAACTGACGTTGGCGCGCTGATAGCGGGTCAGCTGCGCATGCAACAGGGGCCACAGCAGGTACAGCAGAAAGCTCCACAGCACCAGCGGGTTGGCCGGTGCCATCGTCACCAGGAGGCCGGGCAGCACGAACACCAGCAGGATGGGGCCGAAGGTGGTGTAGGCCCCCAGCGCCGAGCCAGTAAAGCCGAACGACAGGCCGCGGTACTCGGTGTTGCGCAAACGAAAGCGCAGGGCGCCCCGCATCAGGAAGGGCAGCAGTGCCGCCAGCGCGCCGAGGATGACCAGCGAGACGGTCGAGCTAAAGCCAAACGCGTAGTGATACGCCACCAGCATCACCAGCGCCAGCATGCGGCCACGCAAAATAGCGATGGGATCGCCGCGGAAATCGAAGACAGCGCCACCCAGTTCGGTGTTGCGGTCAAAGTATTGCAGGCGCCTCACCTTGGCCCAGGCCGAATAGATCCCCAGCGTGGCCACGCTGAAGAACAGGTTGACGATCCAGATGCGAAAATATTCCTGGCCGCTGCCGGTGAACGCCGGCGTGAGCACTTCTTCGGTGGCGACCGGCGCAGTGGCGCTGCCCCAGTCGGCCATCGGCGGCTGCACTGCCAGGCCTTCGACATGCTCGTTCATCGCATCCCTTTTATTGTCTGCAGTAAATGTTCGATTGTAGCCAGCCTCTCTAAATTTTGGTAAAAAATCAATGTTTTGTATGCTTATTTGCAACAGTTGATGCTGCATCGGGCGCGCCTGCATGCGTTATAGCTGGCTTTTTTTTGCCTTGTTTTGGCGCGGTAATTGTCACGATCGGGTATAATTTCAATTTCCCGCACGTGCCGTTCGGCACTATCTGCAATGACCAAATTTGTCTTCGTCACCGGCGGTGTCGTCTCTTCCCTGGGTAAGGGAATTGCCGCCGCCTCTCTCGCTGCGATCCTTGAATCGCGCGGCCTTAAAGTCACCATGCTCAAGCTCGATCCGTACATCAACGTCGATCCGGGCACCATGAGTCCCATGCAGCACGGCGAAGTGTTCGTCACCGATGACGGCGCCGAGACCGATCTCGACCTTGGCCACTACGAGCGCTTCATCAGCACCCGCATGAAAAAGGTGAACAATTTCACCACTGGCCAGATCTATGAATCGGTGATCCGCAAAGAACGCCGCGGCGAGTACCTGGGCAAGACGGTGCAGGTCATTCCGCACATCACCAACGAAATCCAGGATTATATTTACCGCGGCGCCGAAGGCGTCGACATTGCGCTGGTCGAAATCGGCGGCACGGTGGGCGATATCGAATCGCTGCCCTTCCTCGAAGCGGCGCGCCAGTTGTCGCTGCGCGCCGGCCGCAAATCGGCGGCCTTCGTGCACCTGACGCTGGTGCCTTACCTGGCCTCGGCGGGCGAACTGAAAACCAAGCCGACCCAGCACAGCGTGCAAAAGCTGCGCGAAATCGGCATTTCGCCCAATGCCCTGCTGTGCCGCGCCGACCGCCAGATTCCCGAAGACGAGCGCGCCAAGATTTCGCTGTTTTCCAACGTCGAAGAGCAGGCCGTCATTTCCGTCTGGGACGTCGACACCATTTATAAAGTCCCGCAAATGCTGCACGACCAGGGCCTCGACGCCATCATCCTCGAAGCACTGGGCGTGGAAGCGCCACCGGCGGACCTGTCCGTTTGGACCAAGCTGATCTATTCGCTCGAGCATCCGAAACACGCCGTCACCATCGGCATGGTTGGCAAATACGTCGATCTGACGGAATCGTATAAATCGTTGACCGAAGCGCTGCGCCACGCCGGCATCCACACGGAAAGCCAGGTCAATATCGAATATATCGATTCGGAAGAGCTGGAAACCACCGGCTGCGCCGGGCTGGCCAAGTACGATGCCATCCTGGTGCCGGGCGGCTTCGGCAAGCGCGGCGTCGAGGGCAAGATCATGGCTGCCCGCTATGCGCGCGAAAACAAGATTCCTTACCTCGGCATTTGCCTGGGCATGCAGGTGGCGCTGATCGAATATGCGCGCCATGAAGCGGGCATGACGAATGCCAATTCGACCGAGTTCGACCCGGACACCGACCAGCCCGTGGTTGCCCTCATCAATGAGTGGCAAAACCACGACGGCAAGGTGGAAAAGCGCGACGAGCGCTCCGATCTGGGCGGTACCATGCGCCTGGGCGCGCAAACCTGCGCCGTCAACCCGGGCACGCTGGCTGCGGAAATTTACGGCAGCGTGGTCACCGAGCGCCACCGTCACCGCTACGAAGCGAATAACCATTACCTGGCACGCGTCGAAGCGGCCGGGCTGGTGGTGTCGGCGCGTACGCCCACCGAAGATCTGTGCGAAATCATGGAGCTGCCCCGCACGGGACCGCATGCGCACCCGTGGTATATGGGCGTGCAGTACCATCCTGAATTCAAATCGACGCCACGCGCCGGCCACCCGCTGTTCACGTCCTTCATCGTGGCAGCGCTGGCCCACCAGGCCGCCGGCGTCGTTACAGCAGCGCCCCTTGACCCCGTTCTTCTTGGAGATGCAGCATGAAACTGTGCGGTTTCGACGTCGGCCTTGACCAGCCCATCTTTCTGATCGCCGGCACCTGCGTGATCGAATCGCGCCAGATGGCCATGGACACCGCCGGCACCCTCAAGGAAATGACGGCGGCGCTGGGCATCCCGTTTATTTATAAATCGTCGTTCGACAAGGCCAACCGCTCGTCGGGCTCGACTTTCCGTGGTCCCGGCATGGAAAAGGGGCTGGAAATTCTCGCCGACGTCAAGCGCGCGATCGGCGTGCCAGTGCTCACCGATGTCCACACGATCGAAGAATTGCCGGCCGTGTGCGCCGTCGTCGACGTCATCCAGACGCCCGCCTTCCTGTGCCGCCAGACCGATTTTATCGTCGCCTGCGCCCAGACCGGTCTGCCGGTGAATATCAAGAAGGGCCAGTTCCTCGCGCCCCATGACATGAAAAACGTCATCGACAAGGCCCGCGCCGCCGCCAAAGCAGCCGGCCTGAACGAAGACAATTTCATGGCCTGCGAGCGTGGCGTTTCCTTCGGTTACAACAACCTGGTGTCGGACATGCGTGCGCTGGCCATCATGCGCGAGTCGAACTGCCCGGTGGTGTTCGATGGCACCCACTCGGTGCAATTGCCGGGCGGGCAGGGCACGTCGTCGGGCGGCACGCGCGAGCACATTCCCGTGCTGGCGCGCGCCGCCGTGGCGTCCGGTATCGCCGGCCTGTTCATGGAAACCCACCCGAATCCGGCGGTGGCCATGTCGGACGGCCCCAACGCCATGCCGCTCGGCCGCATGAAGGAGCTGCTGACGACGCTGGTTGAGATCGACCGCATCGTCAAGCGCGCCGGCTTCATGGAAGCGAGTTTCTGACCGCGTTCCTGTAAAGTAGCGGGACCCTACTCGTACTGCCTTGCAGGCCGGCTCGCAGAAGCCGGCCTGCGCTTTTCTTACCCTTGGAGACCTACATGAGTGCTATCGTTGACATTATCGGTCGCGAAATTATCGATTCGCGCGGCAATCCCACCGTCGAATGCGACGTCCTGCTGGAGTCCGGTGTCATGGGCCGCGCTGCCGTGCCTTCGGGCGCTTCGACCGGTTCGCGTGAAGCCATGGAATTGCGTGACGGCGACCCCAAGCGGTATTTCGGCAAGGGCGTACTGCAGGCGTGCGAGAACATCAATACTGAAATTTCCGAAGCTATCATGGGCCTCGACGCCAACGAACAGGCCTTCCTCGACCGTACCCTGATCGACCTCGACGGCACCGACAACAAGAGCCGGCTGGGCGCCAACGCCATGCTGGCCGTGTCAATGGCGGTGGCCAAGGCCGCTGCCGAAGAAGCGGGCTTGCCGCTCTACCGTTATTTTGGCGGTTCGGGCGCCATGCAAATGCCGGTGCCGATGATGAACGTCATCAATGGCGGTGCCCACGCCGACAACAACCTGGACATCCAGGAATTCATGATCATTCCGCTGGGCGCGCCGTCGTTCAAGGAAGCGGTCCGCTATGGCGCCGAAGTATTTCATACGCTCAAGAAGATCTTGCACGCCAAGGGTTTGACCACCTCGGTGGGCGACGAAGGCGGTTTTGCGCCGTCGGTGGCCAACCATGAAGAAGCCATCAAGCTGATCATGCAAGCGATCGAAGAAGCAGGCTACGAGCCGGGCACCCAGATTGCGCTGGGCCTCGATTGCGCCGCCAGCGAGTTTTACAAGGACGGCAAATATGTGCTGGCCGGTGAGGGCGGGCTGTCGCTGACGGCCACCGAGTTTACCAATCTGCTGGCGACCTGGTGCGACAAATACCCCATCATCTCGATCGAAGACGCCATGGCGGAAGGCGACTGGGATGGCTGGAAGATTCTCACCGACACCCTCGGCAAGCGCGTGCAGCTGGTTGGCGACGATCTGTACGTCACCAATACCAAGATTTTCAAAGAGGGCATTGCGAAAGGCATCGCCAATTCGATCCTGATTAAAATCAACCAGATCGGCACCCTCACCGAAACCTTCGCCGCCATCGAAATGGCCAAGCGCGCCGGCTACACCGCCGTCATCTCTCACCGCTCCGGCGAGACCGAAGATTCGACGATTGCCGACATCGCGGTGGGCATGAATGCGCTGCAAATCAAGACTGGTTCGATGTCGCGCTCGGACCGCATGGCCAAGTACAACCAGTTGCTGCGCATCGAAGAAGACCTGGGCGACATCGCCAGCTACCCGGGCCGCGATGCGTTCTACAACCTGAAGTAATTGCCAGGACCGGCCAGCAGCGCGCTGGCCGGTATCACCATGCGCCTTATCACGCTCGCCCTCGTCACGCTCCTCGTGCTGATTCAATACCCGCTATGGCTGGGCAAGAAAGCCGGCTGGCTGCGGGTATCCGAGCTGGAAACCCAGGTGGCCGCCAGCCACAAAAAAGCCGACGAACTCAAAGCGCGCAATGCCAAGCTGGAATCGGAAGTGCGTGATTTGAAGGATGGCACCGGCGCGGTCGAAGAGCGCGCCCGCTATGAGCTGAGCATGATCAAGGCCAACGAGATTTTTATTCAGGTGCTCGACGAGAACGGTCACCCGACTGTGTCCAAAACGGCGTTGCCACCGCCACCGCCCGAGAAGAAGGGCGCCAAGCCGGCCGCGCATTAAGCGCCTGCCTTTGCAGGTGGCGCGGCTCGCGCTGGCGCCGCAAGTGCTCGATGAGATCGATCGCATCGTCGCGCATGTTGAGAAATACCGGGATACCCCGGCCGCCGCGCGCATCGATGAAATCGTGCAAGCCATCGACCCGCTGGCAAGCAATCCGCTGATCGGCCGGCCTGCCGCCAACGGCAAGCGCGAACTGGTCATGGGCCGCCAGTCGCGCGGCTTTATTGCCGGCTTTATTGCCTTCTACCAGTTCATCGAAGTGACCGACACCGTGTTCGTGCTGGCTGTGCGCAGCCAGCGCGAAGCGGGGTACGAGCATTAGGACGCCACCACCAGGCTTCCCAGCACGCTGCGCACGGCAGCCGGCAGCGGCACCGGCCTGCCGCTGGCGCGATCGACATACACGTGCACGAAATGGCCGGCCGCTGCCGGCTTGACGTCGTCGTTGCGAAACAGCGCCAGTTCATAACGCACGCTCGAGTTGCCCAGCTTGGCCACGCGCACGCCCACGTGGGCGATGTCGGGAAAGCTGATCGAACTGAAATACGTGCAGCCCGTCTCCACCACCAGGCCGACCACGGGGTCGGCGCGCAGGTCAAGCACGCCCCGTTCGATCAGCAACTGGTTGACCGCCGTGTCGAACAGGGCGTAATACACCACGTTGTTGACGTGCTGATAGGCGTCGTTGTCGGCCCAGCGCGTGGCAATGGCGAGGAAGTGGGGAAAGGCGCTGCGGGCGGCGTCGCGCATGCGATGTACCTCAGTGCTTGGCGTCGCTGGCCGGTATCAGCAATTGCACCGGGGCGTCGCTGGCGAACAGCTGGGCGCAATCGACTTTGTCGAACGCATAGTGCTTGCCGCAGAAATCGCAATCGATGGCCAGCTGGCCCAGCTCGGCCAGCGCATCATCGACCTCAGCCTGGCCCAGCATCTTGAGCATATTGCCCACCTTGTCGCGCGTGCAGCTGCAGTGGAACTGCGGATGGGCCGGGTCGAATAGGCGGATGGTTTCTTCCCAGAACAGGCGGTTCATCAGGGTCTGGATGTCGGTCGACAGCAGTTCTTCCTGCTTGAGGGTGGAAGCGAGCGTGATGGCGCGGTTCCAGGTTTCCAGGTCGTCTTCCTCGCTGGCCTGCTTGACCTGGTCATCCTTGCCGCTATGGCGCGGCAGCTTTTGCAACAGCAAGCCGCGCGAGACGCTGTCGTTGGCACCGAGCCACAGGCGGGTGTCGAGCTGTTCCGAGCGCAGCATGTAATTTTCGATGACGGTGGCCATGTCGTCGCCGTCGAGCGGGACGATGCCCTGGTAGGCTTGCTGGCCCGGCATCTTGTCGGCCGGATCGAGGGTGATCACGAAACGCCCCTTGCCCGTCGCATTGAGCAGGTCGGACAGGCTGGCGTCGTCAGCGACGATGGCGTCTTCGGCCAGTTTTGCCGTCGCGCGCAGGCGCAGGCCGGAGTCGCATTCGACCACCAGCAGGCGCACCGGACCGTCGCCATGAATTTGCATGACGATGGCGCCATTGAATTTCAGGTTGGCCGACAGCAGGGCGGCAGCCGCGACCATTTCGCCCAGCACCGTCTTGACGGCGGCCGGGTACGCCTGGCGCGACTGGATTTCGCGCCAGGTGTCGGAAATTTCGACGAATTCGCCACGGACTGCAGCGTTATCGAAAATAAATTTTTGCAGGGTGTCCTTGCTGCCCGCGATCTCAATCGTCATGCTTCATCCAATCTTTTTTAAGTCTGTTCGGTAAGTTTTGCCGCGCTGAACGTAGCCTTCGGCAATCGCGGTCAGCCGCGCGATGTCGGCCTCGGCCAGCGTGCGCACCGCCTTGGCGGGGCTGCCGATGATCAGGCTGTAATCGGGAAATTCCTTGCCCTCGGTGACCAGGGCGCCAGCGCCCACCAGGCAGCCCTTGCCGATCTTCGCGCCGTTCATGATCACGGCCTGGATGCCGACCAGCGAGCCGTCGCCGATGCTGCAACCGTGCAGCATGGCCATGTGGCCAATCGACACGCCGGCGCCGATGTCGAGCGGGTAACCCATATCGGTGTGCATGACGGTGTTTTCCTGCACATTGCTGCCGGCGCCGATGCTGATCCGTTCGTTGTCGCCACGGATGGTCACGCCATCCCAGATGGTGACGTCGGCGGCCAGTGTGACCTTGCCAATCAGGTTGGCCGAAGCTGCCACCCAGGCGCTGGCGTCGATGTGGGGCGCGTCAGCACCGAGTTGGAAGATAGCCATGTTGTCCCTAATATTGTTTGGATGGATGGGAATGCCTTAGCAGGGGGACTGCCACCGCAGCGTGCCTGTCCCCATTCAACTAAGTGCCTAGCAGCCTGTCGGACTTAGGATCGTCAGCTGCAAAAATACCTGGGACGGGCCATATTTCGCCGCTTTCTCGGTCAATAGCCCGCTATTGACACTGCAAAATCGTCAAAATCTGTCCTCGCCCAGCTATTTTCTCGCTCTGACTCCCTAAGCCCGACAGGCTGCTAGCCGCCATTTTACGCCCCCCGCCGCCCGTTTCAGCAAGCCCTTCATGTGGGGCCGTCGGGCCCAACTTCAACAGGCGCGTATAATCCGAACGACCGTACTTTTATCCTTGCTGCCACCACCATGACCCCATCCCGTTCCGAATTCATCACCGTGCGCGGCTTGCGCACCCATGTGCGCCACTGGGGCCGCGAAGGCGCACCCCTCATTTTCATGGTGCATGGCTGGATGGATGTGGGGGCTTCCTTCCAGTTCATCGTCGACGATCTGGCTGGCGACTGGCACGTGATCGCCCCCGACTGGCGCGGTTTTGGCCTGACCGAACGCGCGCCCGGCGACACCTATTACTTTCCCGATTACCTCGGCGATCTGGACGCCATGCTCGACCATTATTCGCCGGATGGTCCCGTCAACCTGCTTGGCCACAGCATGGGCGGCAACATCGTCGGTTTGTACGCCGGCGTGCGGCCCGAGCGCGTGCGCCGCCTGATCAACCTGGAAGGCTTCGGCATGAAGGCGACCCGGCCCGAACAGGCGCCCGCCCATTACGCGCGCTGGCTCGATGGCTTGCGCCAGAGCGTACCGCTGCGCACCTACCCCAGCCTGGCGGCGGTGGCGGCGCGCCTGCAAAAAACCAATCCGCGCCTGTCCGACCGGCGCGCCGCTTTTCTCGCGCCGCACTGGTCGGCGCCGAATGACGCCGGCCAGTTCGAGATTCTGGGCGACCCCGCCCACAAGAAGGCCGGTCCCGTGCTGTACCGGGTGGAAGAAGTGATGGCCTGCTGGTCGGCGATCACGGCGCCGGTGTTGTGGGTAGAGGCCGAACACACCAATATGTGGGAGTGGCTGGGGCCGAAAGAGCAGGCGCGCGCCGAAGTCGACCGCCGGCTCGGACACTTACAACAGGTGCAGACGGCGATGATGGCCGACGCCGGTCACATGCTGCACCACGACCAGCCAGCAGCGCTGGCACGCCTGATCGAGGGTTTTCTGTAGCACTGGCGCGCTGTCCCACTGCCGTCGGCGATCCAACGTACAATATCAGCATGCTCAATGTTGATCTGCACAGTCACTCGAATGTCTCCGACGGCGTCCTCTCGCCAGCCGCGGTGGCGAAGTATGCCCGCAAGGCCGGCGTCGACGTCTGGGGCTTGACCGACCACGACGAGGTGGGTGGCATTGCCCTGGGGCGCGCCGCGGCGCAGGAAGCAGGGCTGGGCTTCGTCGCCGGGGTGGAAATTTCCATCACCTGGGCCAACCAGACCGTGCACATCGTTGGCCTGCGCATCGATGAAAGCAATCCCGTCCTGCTGGCCGGCCTGCACGCCACCCGCAGCGGGCGCGACGCGCGCGGCCGCGAAATTTCCGCCCAGCTGGCCACGGCCGGCTATCCCGGCGCCTACGAGGGCGCCCTCAAATACGTTGGCAATCCCGACCTGATGTCGCGCACCCACTTTGCCCGTTACCTGATCGAATGCGGCGCCGCCAGCAACATCAGCGAAGTGTTCCGCAAGTTTCTCAGCGAAGGCAAGCCGGGCTATGTGCCGCACCGCTGGGCCTCGCTCACGGAAGCGGTCGGCTGGATCCGCGCCGCCGGCGGCGTCGCCGTGGTGGCGCACCCGGGCCGCTACCAGTTTTCGCCGGTGGCCGAAGGGGCGCTGTTCGATGAATTCAAGCAGCTTGGCGGCAGCGCCATCGAGGTCGTCACCGGCAGCCATACCCCCGACCAGTACCCCGTCTACGCCGAACTGGCGCGCCGCTACGGGTTTCTGGCGTCGCGCGGCACCGATTTTCACGCGCCTGGTGAATCGCGCGCGGAATTTGCCCTGCTGCCACCACTGCCGTCGAACCTGACGCCGGTCTGGCACGACTGGTTTTAGCGCAGCCGGATTGCCGGCAAAGTACAATCGGGCTTGAATTTGGCCAGCCCGGCCGCATCTTTGGCGGTATCAATTGAGTTCATCGCGCCTGTCCGGCCACCCTGTCGGTGGCGCCGTTGCGCGATCTTACTTTGGAGAAGTCGATGAAACGTATTGTCCTGTTCCTTGCAACCAACCTTGCAGTCATGCTGGTGCTCACCGTCGTGCTCAATGTGCTGGGCGTCGGACGGGCAGTGACGGCGCAGGGCATCAATGTCGGCGCGCTGCTGGTGTTTTCTCTGGTGGTCGGTTTTACCGGCTCGATCTTTTCCCTGTTGATCAGCAAACCGATGGCCAAATGGTCGACCGGCGCGCGGGTGATCGACAACCCGTCCAATTCTACTGAACTGTGGCTGGTCAACACCGTGCGTCAGCTGGCCGAACGTGCCGGCATCGGCATGCCGCAAGTGGCCGTGTACGACGGCGAATCGAATGCCTTCGCCACCGGCGCATTTAAGAATTCGGCACTGGTGGCAGTGTCCACAGGCTTGCTGCAAAGCATGACCCGGGAAGAAGTGGAAGCCGTGCTGGGCCACGAGATTGCGCACGTGGCCAATGGCGACATGGTCACGCTGACCCTGATCCAGGGCGTGCTCAACACCTTTGTGATCTTCATGGCGCGCGTGGTGGGCTTTTTTGTCGATAAGGTGCTGTTGCGCGGTAATAGCGATCGCGGACCGGGCATTGGCTATATGGTCACCGTGTTTGTCTGCGAGATCGTGTTTGGCCTGGTGGCATCGATCATCGTTGCCTGGTTTTCGCGCCAGCGCGAATTTCGCGCCGATGCCGGTTCAGCCAGGCTGCTCGGCTCGCCCGCGCCCATGCGCAATGCGCTGGCGCGGCTGGCTGGCCAGCATCCCGGCGAACTGCCCCAAAGCATGAATGCGCTGGGCATTGCCGGCGGCAACGCGGGCTGGGGCGCCCTGTTCGCCACCCACCCGCCGATGGAAGCGCGCATCGCGGCGCTGTCCTGAGCAGAAAAACACCATTCAATGAGCCAATTTTTTACGATCCACCCGGACAATCCACAAGCCCGCCTGATCAAGCAGGCCGCCCAGATCATCCATGGCGGCGGCATCGTTGCCCTGCCCACCGATTCCTGCTACGCCCTGGTCTGCCACCTTGACGACAAGGCGGCGGTGGAAAAACTGCGCCGTATTCGCGGTATCGACGACAAGCAGCACCTGACGCTGCTGTGCCGCGACCTGTCGGAAATCGCCCTGTATGCGCGCGTCGACAACCGCCAGTTTCGTTTGCTCAAATCAGCCACGCCAGGGCCATTCACCGTGATCCTCGAAGCGACCCGCGAAGTACCGCGGCGGCTGTCGCACCCGTCGCGCAAAACCATCGGCCTGCGCGTGCCCGAGCACGCCGTCATCAACGCGCTGCTGGAAGAACTGGGCCAGCCGCTGATCGGCACGACCCTGATCATGCCGGACGGTGAATTGCTCAACGACGTCGACGAGATCCGCGCGCGCCTGGCCAAGCTGGTCGACCTGATCATCGATGGCGGCCCCTGTGCGATGGAGCCGACCACGGTGATCGACCTGACCGGGCCGGACGCTGTGCTGCTGCGCCAGGGCAGGGGTGACGCCGCCGTGTTCGGTTTGCATTAAGCCATCCTTCACCACTTCAGCCACCCGTTTCCGCCAAATCGCTGGCGGCGCTCTGTTAGAATCGACCCATGAACGAAATCATCCAGGCGATCGCCGTCTACGCTTTACCGGTCATCTTCGCGATCACCTTGCACGAGGCGGCGCACGCCTATGCCGCCAAGTATTTTGGCGACAACACCGCGTTTTCCCAGGGCCGCATGAGCCTCAATCCCATGCGCCACATCGACCCGTTCGGCACCCTGATCTTGCCGGCGCTGCTGTACGTGACCAGCAAATCGCTCGGTTACCCCATGCTGCTCGGCTATGCCAAGCCGGTGCCGGTCGACTACAGCCGCCTGCGCAATCCAAAAAAACAGATGGCCTTCGTGGCGCTGGCCGGACCGGCGGCCAATTTCATCATGGCGGTCGGCTGGATCGTCTTTGCCATGCTCCTTGCCAAGCTGCAGGTGAGCGAACAGTACCCCTACAAGGTGGCGCAGGCGGGCATGCTCACCAATAGCGTGATGTTCGTGTTCAATCTGCTGCCGATCCCGCCCCTCGACGGCAGCCGCGTGGCGTTCGCCCTGTTGCCGCACCGGCTGGCGGCGCAATACGCCAGGATCGAACCGTACGGCATGTTCATCGTGCTGGGTTTATTGGTCTTTCAGCTGCTCAATTACTGGTTCGTTCCGATGATGGCCCTGACCCAATTACTGCTGGGCTGGACCGTCTTTCCCCTGCGCCTGCTGCTCGGCTAAGCCATGTACCCTGACCGTGTCGTTTCCGGCATGCGCCCCACCGGGCCCATGCACCTGGGCCATTACCACGGCGCCCTGAAAAACTGGGTCAGGATGCAGGCCGAACATCCCTGCCTGTTTTTCGTCGCCGACTGGCACGCCCTGACCACCCATTACGACGACCCTTCGATCATCGAGCGCGCCACCTGGGACATGCTGGTCGACTGGCTGGCGGCCGGCGTCGATCCATCGCAGGCGACCCTGTTCATCCAGTCGCAGGTACCGGAACATGCCGAGCTGCACCTGCTGCTATTGATGGCCACGCCGCTGGGCTGGCTCGAACGGGTGCCCACCTACAAAGACCAGATCGACAACCTGGCGCAGCGTGACCTGGCCACCTACGGCTTTCTCGGCTACCCGCTGCTGCAGGCGGCCGACGTGCTGATCTATCGCGCCAGCGCGGTGCCGGTCGGCGACGACCAGGTGCCGCACATCGAAATGATGCGCGAGCTGGCGCGCCGCTTCAACCACCTGTACGGCAAGGAAAGCGGCTTCGAAGAAAAGGCCAATGCCGCCGTCAAAAAGCTGGGCAGCAAGCGCGCCAAGCGCTACATGGAATTGCGCCAGGATTTTCAGCAGGAGGGCAAGGACGGCGCCCTCGAACAGGCCCGCGCCATGCTCGACGATGCCCAGAGCCTGTCGAACATCGACCGCGAGCGCCTGTTTGGCTACCTCGAAGGCAGCCGCAAGCTGATTCTGGTCGAGCCGCAGGCGAAATTGACGACCTCCCCGCGCCTGCCTGGCCTGGATGGCCGCAAGATGTCCAAGAGCTATGGCAACGCCATCGGCCTGCGCGAAGACAAGGACAGCGTCACCAAAAAAATCCGCACCATGCCGACCGATCCGGCGCGGGTGCGCCGCAGCGATCCCGGCGATGCTGGCCGCTGCCCCGTGTTCCAGCTGCACCAGGCGTATTCGGACAACGCCACCCGCGCCTGGGTGGTGCAGGGCTGCGCTTCGGCTGCCATCGGCTGTATCGAATGCAAGCAGCCGGTGATCGACGCCATCGTCGCCGAGCAGCAACCGATGCACGAGCGCGCCCAGCAATATCTCGACGATCCCACCCTGGTGCGGGCCATCGTGGCCGATGGCTGCGACCAGGCCCGCAAGCTGGCCCAGGAAACCATGCGCGATGTGCGCGAGGCGATGGGGCTGGGTTATCTATAATTTGATGCTGGAGCTGCACTGCTTATGAGTTCGATCGTTTCTCCCTGGGTGGCGCGCTGGGCGCCCTCGGCACCCAGCGGCAAGGTGCTCGACCTGGCCTGCGGCATGGGCCGCCACGCCCACCTGATGGCAGCGCTCGGGCACCCGGTGCTGGCGGTCGACCGCGATGCCAGCGCGCTGATCCACGCCGCCGGCGACGCCATTGTCACTTTGCAGGTCGACCTCGAAGCGGACGACGATGGCGCCCCCGCCCAGCGCGCGCTGCTGTTGAAGCCGCAGCAGTTTGCCGCCATCGTCGTCACCAATTATCTGCATCGCCCGCTGATGGGGGCGCTGCTGGCCAGTCTGGCCGCGGATGGCATGCTGATCTACGAAACCTTCGCCGCCGGTAATGAGGCGTACGGCAAGCCCTCGAATCCCGCCTTTCTGCTGCAGCCGGACGAGCTGCTCGGCATGGTGCAGGCGGGCGGCCTGCGCGTGCTGGCGTTCGAGCAGGGCGCTGTCAATACGCCCAAGCCGGCGGTGATCCAGCGCATCTGCGCGATCGGTCCCGCTTTCGTCCTGGCAAACGTAAAGCTCGACGTTTAGCGGCCGCTTTCTGGTCGAGAATGAACCACTGGGGCGGGCGATCCGCTACAATCAGCTTTTCCTGACCACCAACGTTACGAACATGATCAAAGGCAGCATAGTCGCAATTGTTACCCCAATGCATGAAGATGGCAGCCTCGACCTGCCAGGCCTGCGTAAACTCATCGATTGGCATTGCGCCGAGGGCACCGATGCCATCGTCATCGTCGGCACCACGGGCGAATCGGCTACCGTCAGCGTCGACGAGCATTGCGCACTGATCAAGCTGGCAGTGGAACATGCCGCTGGCCGCATGCCGATCATCGCCGGCACCGGCGGCAATTCGACGCAAGAGTCGATCGCGCTGACCCGCTTCGCCAAAGAAGCCGGTGCTGACGCCGCGCTGGTGGTGGTGCCTTACTACAACCGTCCTACGCAGGAAGGCATGTACCGCCACTTCAAGGCGATTGCCGAAGCGGTCGAGCTGCCCATCATCCTGTACAACGTGCCCGGCCGTACTGTCGCCGACATGAACAACGACACCGTGCTGCGCCTGTCGGCGATTCCGAACATCGTTGGCCTGAAAGACGCCACTGGCAATATCGGCCGTGGCGCTGAACTGCTGAAGATGGTGCCGAGCTCGTTTGCGGTCTACTCGGGCGACGATCCGACCGCCATCGCGCTGATGTTGCTGGGCGGCGCCGGCAATATTTCGGTCACCGCCAACGTCGCCCCGCGTGGCATGCACGAGTTGTGCGAGGCCGCCATGGCGGGCGACATTGCCCGCGCAGTGGCGATCAACAATACCCTGATGCCCCTGCATGCCAAGCTGTTCGTCGAACCCAATCCGGTGCCGGTTAAATGGGCGCTGGCGCACATGGGTATGATGCCGGCTGGATTGCGCCTGCCGCTGGTGCCCCTGGCGGACGAGTTCCATGCCACTGTCAGCGGCGCCTTGCGCGATGCTGGCGTACTGAAGTCGGCCTGATCCGCGCGCCTGTTGCCGTACCTGTTACCCATGCCGTTGAGGTCATCCGGTCCCGTCCCGACTTCGCAGCCTTTATTTCGCAGCATTTACTTCGTTACCACATGACAAAACGCATCCACATCAGCCCCGCCGCCAGGCAAGGCCTCGTCCTCTCCGCTCTGCTCGTCAGCCTGACGGGCTGCACCTTCGTGGGGTCGGTATTCGAGTCCGACAAGCTCGACTATCGCGCGTCGAAGAAAGCGCCACCGCTCGATATTCCGCCCGATCTGACCCAGCTGCAGAAGGACAACCGCTACGCCATTCCGGACGGCCGCGGTGTCGCCACCGCCTCGGGCTACCAGAAGAGCGCCACGCCGGCCGGCGTGCCAGCCGTGGTTGCCGCTGGCGATGCGGTCGGCGTGACCGGCACGGCTGCCGTCAAGGTAGAACGCAATGGCAATCAGCGCTGGCTGGTGGTCAAGCAAACTCCTGAGCAATTGTGGCCGCAGCTCAAGCAATTCTGGGCTGACGCCGGTTTCACCATCGAAGAAGAATCGGCCACGACGGGCATCATGGAAACCAACTGGGCGGAAAACCGCTCGAAGATTCCCCAGGACGTGATCCGCCGCACCCTTGGTCGCGTGTTCGATTCGGCCTACTCGACGGGCGAGCGGGACAAGTACCGCACCCGCCTCGAGCGTGCTGCCGACGGCAGCACCGAGATCTACATCAGCCACCGTGGCGCCGAAGAAGTGTTGACCGGTTCAGCCAAGGAAATCACCCAGTGGACCGTGCGTCCCAACGATCCGGGCCTGGAAGCGCAATTCCTGGCCAAGCTGACGGCGCGCCTGACGGGTGTCACCGACATCAAGCAAGTGACCGCCGAAGTGCAAAACGCGCCGGCGCAACCGCTGCATGCCAAGCTGGTCGGCACCACCGTCGAAGTCGACGAAGGTTTCGATCGCGCCTGGCGCCGTGTCGGCCTGGCGCTTGACCGTGTCGGCTTCACCGTCGAAGACCGCGACCGCGTCAATGGCGTGTACTTCGTGCGCTACGTCGATCCGGACAATGTCGGCACCACCAGTTTCCTGAAGAAACTGTTTAGCTTCGGCGCCGCCAGCGACAAGGAAAAAGAAGCGCAGCGCTATCGCGTCAACGTCAAGGCCGGTCAAACCGCCAGCACCACCAACGTGACGGTGCTGACCAATGACGGCAAGGCCGAAACCGGTGCCACTGGCGCCAAGATCCTGCGTTTGCTGGGTGACGAGCTGAAATAAGCGCGGCACAGCCTTACTGTAAAAAAGCAGGCCTGCGGGCCTGCTTTTTTTTCGTGCGGCTTTTTGTCAGCCGCCGACAGGCGTAAAAAAGGCGCTTTACCCGTAAAGTCCGGACATCTGTTGAACTTCATTCTCGCGCGCGACTCCAAGTTACTCGACCATTGATCAGGGGAGTGACATGGACCGCGCCGCCTTTGACCAGCTGTTACGACGCTTGCGGGCATTGGGCCTGCACGAGCGCGGGGAAGTGTGCCTGGAGATGGCCCAGTCGATTTACGGCAAGCGCATTTGCGCCCTGATCGAGCAGGCCGGCCAGGACCGCTTGCAGTGTCCACGTTGCCAGAACACCAGGCTGTATCGGGACGGCAGCGCCAATGGTTTGCAACGCTATCGCTGCCAGCACTGCGGTGGCACATTTAATGCGCTGACGGGTACACCGCTGGCGCGCCTGCGCCATAAAGATCGCTGGCTGAGCTATCTGGATTGTTTGCGCGATCCGGCGTGTACCGTACACCGGGCAGCAAAAAAAGTGGGCGTGCATGCAAACACCAGTTTTCGGTGGCGCCACCGTTTTCTCGACTGGGTGAAATTTGACCGGCCGCGCAGCCTGCAGGGCATCGTCGAAGTTGACGAGACGTTTTTATTCGAGTCGCAAAAGGGGGCGAAGCAGTTAACACGACCTGCGCGCCGGCGCGGCGGCGTCGCCAGCCGGCGCGGCATTTCGGCCGACCAGGTCACGATCGTGGTGGCGCGCGACCGCGCCGCGAATACCATTGATTTTATCGGCGGCCGTGGCGCCTTAAAGGCAGCCAGTCTGCAGCGTCATTTGCTGCCAACACTGCAGAGCGATGCCTTACTGGTCAGCGACGGCAATCCGGTCTACCGCCGGTTCACCCGTGACGCCGGCATTGCCCACCGCGCCGTCAATCTCAAACGGAAAATCCGCGTCGATGGCGCCATTCATGTGCAAAACGTGAATGGCTATCACAGCCGCTTTAAGGGCTGGCTAAGCCATTTTAATGGCGTCGCCACCCGCTATCTGGCGAACTACCTGGGGTGGCGCTGGGCCATTGATGGCAATCGCATCGACAGCGCCGATGGCTTCCTCAGAGCGGCGCTGGCGGTTTTCCGGAGTTAACGGGTAAAGCGCATAAAAAAACCGGCACACGGCCGGTCAAATATCGCTCTACTTACATGTGCAGGTTACTGCAGCGCCCAGCGCGTTGGGCAGGCGTAAAAAAACCGGCCCGAAGGCCGGCTCTCTTTTGCCAAAGGCAAATTACTTAGCAGCTGGAGCAGCGGCCGAAGCAGCAGCGCTCGAAGCAGCAGCAGCGTCAGCAGCGGTCGACGCAGCTTGCGAAGCGGCAGCAGCAGCGTCAGCAGCGACAGCAGCTGGAGCTGGAGCAGCAGCAGCAGCAGGAGCGGTCTCAACGACTGGAGCCGGGGCAACAACAACTGGCTCTTCTTTTTTGCTGCAAGCAGCCAGAGCAACAGCCATCAGGGAGATGATCAGCAGGGATTTTTTCATGGTTTTCCTTTAATAATTCAAAAAGTAGAGACGACTGTCATTGCGATGAATAATTACCGGTAATTATCGCTCGTTAGGGAATTCGCGTTAGCTTTCGTACCTGTGATGGTGCCTGACAGACAACGGAAACCTCCTAACCCGATATTATAGCTAAATTTGGTGCTTCGCAATAGCGAAAAGATGCTTTTATGTAATTTTACAGGCAGTTAACAGACTTCATTTTGTAACAATATGTTTACCCCCGTGGAAGCACCATGCGAAATGGGCAGGCATATCGTTAAAATTCGGTTTGCACCATGCTGCGCTCTTATAAACCAGTAGTCGATACGGCCAGGGTGGGGCGCGCTTCGAGCCACAGGGCGGCGAAGCGCTCGGCGCTGATCTCCGCTGCTGGCGGATGGTCGAAGCGCACTTCGCCGCGCAGGTGGTCACAGTGGAAGCGCCGCACGATGTGCACGCCGTCGCCGATGCAGAACGAGTCGGTCAGCTGGCGCAGGGGCGGTGGGGTGGCGCGGCAGCTGATGCGGTGGCTGAAGTCGCGCAGCAGGTGCAGAAAGCGCGGACACTCGCGCTCGATGTGGCTGGAGCGGTGCAGTGCCAGTTCGATGCTAGCACCGTTGGCGAGCAATTCGCGCAATCTGCCGTTGACGTCCGGCTGATCGAGCGGCCACACGGAAAAATCGGGATCGAACAGTTGCAGCCGCTTGTGGGTGCGCGCCAGCAGGCCGCGAAAGTGGGCGTGCAGCTCAGAGCGCGAATCAAAGCGCGAACCATCATCGGTAATCGAATCTGCCATGTTGCCCACCTCCCCATGTTTGGCTTGCCCCGCAGCCGTCGTTATCCCAGCATCAGCCAGCCGTCCTGGTACCAGGTGTAGAGCGCTTCGACGACATCGTCGGAGGCGCCGGCAAGGGCGGCGCCATCGAGCACGCGCGCGTTGGCCAGCGGCTCGAGCACGCTCTTGTCGGCGCGGCCGACGGCAAATGATTCACCGTTGATGAACACGTGCTTGCCGCGGTATAGCATCTGGGTTTTCAGCGACAGCGCCACCCCGCGCTTGCCGATGGTGTCGATGAAGCGCCCCATCGTCAGCGGCTTGACCGGACCGGTGAAAAACACGTTGTGCTTTGGTTCAGACAGGTGTTCGCCGAGGAAAATGGTGACGTCCTGTTCGTCGAAACGCACCTTGTTCATTTCCTCGATGACGGTGTCGAGCATGTGGCGGGGAATTTCCGCCGGCTTGCTCGATACGGCCAGATCAGGGTCGCTGTAGCGGCCCGGCAGGTCGATCGAATCGGCCATGAACTGCAGGAATGCTTCACCGAGTTCCTGGTAAGACGGCGAACGAAAGCCGATCGAACAGGTCATGCAATCGCCTTCGGCGACGCCGTCGTGGGCGTAATGGGGCGGCAAATACAGCATGTCGCCCGGCTCGAGCAGATACTCTTCCTCGGCAACGAAGTTTTTCAGGATTTTTAGCGGCATGCCTTCGACCAGGGTCAGGTCTTTTTGCGCCGAAATGCGCCAGCGCCGCTTGCCGTGCGCCTGTAGCAGGAATACGTCGTAGCTGTCAAAATGGGGACCGACGCCGCCGCCATCGGTGGCGAAGCTGATCATCAAGTCGTCGAGCCGGGCATCGGGAATGAAGCGGAACTGGCGCAACAGGGCGTCGGCGCGGGCATCGACCAGGTTGACGCCCTGTACCAGCATGGACCAGCCCGCTTGCGTGCGCGCCGGCAGTGCGGTCAGGGGACCGTGCTGCATTTGCCAGTCGCCGTCCACATTGGTGATCAGGCGCGACTCGACGAAGTTTTCGGTGGCCATCTTGGCCAGCGCATCGACGCTGACGGGCGCCTTCATGCCGGGGATGGCCTGGCGGATCAGCAGCGGTTTTTTATGCCAGTAATCGCGTAAAAACTGGGCCGGCGTCAGGTCGCCGAGAAGCGGAAGTTTTTTCATGCGCCATTATAACCGGCGCGGTATGGCCGAACCGGCAGGCGAGGGTATAATCTGCCTGCTCAAAACATAGAAAGGGTAGCACGATGAAGATTGGCAAAAACACCGTCGTCACGGTCAAATACAAACTGTCCGATGCACAGAACAACCTGATCGAAGACGGCAATCAGCCCATGGTCTACCTGCACGGCGGCTACGAAAACACGCTGCCGAAAATCGAAGAAGAACTCGACGGCAAGGAAGTCGGCTACGCCGCCACCATCCAGGTTGAACCGGATGATGCCTTCGGCGACTACGATCCAGCGCTGGTCAAGGTCGAGCCGCGCAACCGCCTGCCGGAGCCGCTCGAAGTGGGCATGCAGTTCGAAGGCATGCCCGATGGCCCGGAAGGCGACGATGAGGCGATGATTTTCACCGTCACCGACATCGCTGACGACAAGGTTGTCCTCGACGGCAATCACCCGCTGGCCGGCATGGCGCTGCGCTTTGAACTGTCGGTTGTCGAGGTGCGCGCAGCGAGCGAAGAAGAAATCCAGCACGAACACGTGCACGGCGCCCATGGCCACCATCATGGTCATGACGAAGGCGACGACGGCGACGATAGCGCCGGCGACGAGTTCCGTTCGCACCCGGTCCACTGATCGGCGCTTCGTTAAAATAAACAAGGGGGCTGGCTGCCGGTGCCGGCCCCTTTTTTTACGCGCTTTTTTTAAGCCCGACCTTCAGCGGCTACTTTTCGTCCGCTGCGCTTTGCAGCGTGAACAGCTGCGCCGTGCCCGGCGTCACCACCACTTCAACCGCCTGCGATCCCAGGCTCAGGTGGCCCAGCTTGCCGCGCCACTCGATGGCAGGCACCGCCTTTGGCGCTGTCAAATCACTATCGACCAGCAGCACCCGGCCGCCGAACTTGGCGGCCAGCGTGGCGATCTGGCGGCGCGGCTCGTCGAAGCCGTCGGCGTTGGCGGTGGCACGGTCCAACAGCCCGCGCAGGCCGCTGCGTGGCGCCAGCGCTTTTACATCGCCTTCGGAAAACAGCACCACCGCCGCCAGTTGCTGGCGCCTGGCCATTGCAAACAGCCGGTTCAGCCAGAAGCGGTTGGCCACCATGCGGTCTTCGAATTCGCTGTTGCGTCCCGCTTCCGGGCGATAGTGGTTGTTGTTGGCTGGCAGATTGACGGTGGCATACAGCACATCGCCAACCTGCCAGTGGGCGTTCTCGGCATAGCTGCGGAACTTGGTATTGGTCGACAGGCGCGTCAGCGCCAGCTTGCGCACGCCCAGTGAAGTCGATTCGCCATACAACAGTTCGCGCAGGCGGTTCAAGCGTTCGATGGCGGCCGAGCGGCCGGCCGAGTTTTTGCACTCGCTCCAGTCGCTGCTGGCGGGCAGCACGATCAAGGGACGCTTGGCATCGTCGAGCAGTTCGCGGCGGCGCGCATACAGGCGGTCGCTGCACGCTTCTTCGACGCCCTTGATGCCGGTGACAACGACAAAGGCGAGTGCCGCTTCGCTCTCGTCGCTGATGGCCTGCTTGAGGCGTGCCTCGCCACCGCTGGCATGGAAGCTGTGACCGATGATGCCGAACTGGTGACGGTCAGGGTCAGCTTGTTGCACGCTGCCGGCGCCCTTGCTGAGTTTTTGTGCTGCTGCTGGCCACGCCAGCGTCAGCAGCACCAGCGAGCTGAGGACGGCAGCGAGCAGGCGCCGCTTCATGCTGCCAGGCGTTTTAACTGGTACAGCTGCTCAAGCGCCTCGCGCGGGGTCAACGCATCGGGATCGATGGCGTCGAGGGCGGCGCGCAGCAGGGCGTGGGCCGGATCGTCGTTAAGCACGGCACGCTCGGCTGGCGTCGTCGCCTCGTCCTCGTTGTCGTTGTCGTCCTCATCGTCGTTCTCGTCAATCCGGGGCAGGGCGAACAGATCCAGTTGCGGCGTGCTGTCGAGCGCCTGCGATTCAAGCCGCGCCAGGTGCTTGCGGGCCGCCCTGATCACCGCCGGCGGCACCCCGGCCAGCTGCGCCACCTGCAGGCCGTAGCTTTGCGAGGCCGGTCCGGCCTGGACCGCGTGCAAAAACACGATGCTGTCCTTGTGCTCGACCGCCGACAGGTGGACGTTGGCGGCGCTCGGGTGGCTCTCGGGCAGCTGGGTCAATTCAAAATAATGGGTGGCGAACAGGGTAAAACTGCGGCTGACATCGATCAGGTGGCGGGCGATTGCCCACGCCAGTGCCAGGCCGTCGAAGGTCGAGGTACCGCGCCCCACTTCATCCATCAGCACCAGCGAGTGTTCGGAGGCGCCGTGCAGGATGGCCGCCGATTCGGTCATTTCGACCATGAAGGTGGAACGCCCGCCCGCCAGGTCGTCGGTGGCGCCGATGCGGGTAAAGATGCGGTCGATCGGGCCGATGGTGGCGCTGGCGGCCGGCACATAGCTGCCGACATACGCCAGCAAGGTAATCAAGGCGACCTGGCGCATGAAGGTCGATTTACCGCCCATGTTCGGGCCGGTAATGAGCAGCAGGCGCCGTTCGTTGGAGAAGTCGCAGTCGTTGGCGATAAAGCGCTCGATCTGCGCTTCGACCACCGGATGGCGTCCTTCGCGGATGTCCAGGCATGGCTCGGCCACCAGCTGCGGCGCGCACCAGTTGCGTTCCAGCGCGTGCGCGGTCAGGGCGGTGAGCGTATCGAGTTGGGCCAGCCCCTGCGCGATGCTTTGCAATAGCGTGATGTGCGGCGCCAGCTCGGCCAGCAGCAGCTCGTAGAGCAGCTTTTCGCGCACCAGCGCCTTGTCCTGCGCCGACAGTGCCTTGTCCTCGAACAGCTTGAGTTCAGGCGTGATGTAGCGTTCGGCGTTTTTCAGGGTCTGGCGGCGGCGGTAGTCGTCCGGCACCTTGTCGGTCTGGCCGTGGGTCACTTCGATATAAAAGCCGTGCACGCGGTTGTATTCGACGCGCAGGTTGGCAATGCCGGTGCGGGCGCGCTCGCGCGTTTCCAGGTCGACCAGGTAGGCGCCGGCGTTTTCCGACAGACCGCGCAATTCATCGAGTTCGGCGTCGTAACCGGGCGCGAACACGCCGCCGTCGCGCACCATCGCGGCCGGCTCTTCGGCCACCGCGCGCGTGAGCAGGTCGAGGCAGGCGGTCGGCGTGGCCAGCGCCGCGTGGATGGTCGAGAGCAGGTCGGCGGCGCCGGCGACGACACTGTGCGCCACCAGCTGGCGCAAGGCGGGCAACTGGCGCAGGCCGTCGCGCAGGCTGGCCAGATCGCGCGGACGCGCCGTCAGCAGGGCCACGCGGGTGGTGATGCGTTCGATGTCGGGCACCTTGGCCAGGGTGGCCGCTAGCGGCGCGCTGGTGTCGCTGGCGGCCAGTGCGGCAATCGCCTGGTGGCGCTGGCGGGCGACACCCTGGTCGCGCCGTGCGTGGTGCAGCCAGTGACGCAGCAGGCGCGAGCCCATCGCCGTGCGGCAGTGGTCGAGCAGCGAAAACAGGGTGGGCGCTTCCTGGCCACGGATGGTCTCGGTCAGCTCGAGGTTGCGGCGGGTGGCGGCATCGAGGCCGATGAATTCGTGCTCGCTTTCCAGCGCCAGGCTTTTGACGTGCTGCAGGCCGCGCCCCTGGGTGGCCTGGGCATAGCGCAGCAGCGCGCCGGCCGCACCAAAGGCGGCGCCCAGGCCGTCGGCGCCAAAGCCGGTGAGGGTGGCCACGCCGAGCTGCTCGAGCAGCGCGCGGTGGCCGCCGACGACGTCGAAGTGCCAGTCGGGCACGTGCTGCGTGTGGCCAGCAAACACGCCATCGTCGAACAGGTCGGCGGCGCCGCCGTCGGCATGCAAAATTTCGGCTGGCACGATGCGCTCGAGTTCCTGCTGCAGGCGGGCACCGACGGTGCGGGCGTCGCCGGTAAACTCCATCAGTTTGAGGGCGCCCGAGGCCAGCGACAGCCAGGCCAGCCCGGTGGTGGCCACCTTGCGCTGGTGGATCACGCACACCGCCAGCAGTGGCCGTTCGGCTTTTTCTGGCAGCAGGTCGGTATCGGTCAGCGTGCCCGGGGTGACCACCCGCACCACCTTGCGCTCGACCGGCCCCTTGCTGGTGGCGGGGTCGCCGATCTGCTCGCAGATCGCGCACGATTCGCCCAGCTTGACCAGCTTGGCCAGGTAGGGATCGAGCGAGTGAAACGGCACCCCGCACATGCGGATCGGACTGCCGTTGGCATTGCCGCGCGCAGTGAGGGTGATGCCAAGGATGCGCGCCGCTTTTTCGGCATCGTCATGAAACAGCTCGTAGAAATCGCCCATGCGGTAAAACAGCAGCATGGTGGGATAGTCGGCTTTCAGGCGGCCGTATTGCGCCATCATGGGCGTGACTTTTTCGGCGGCGCTGTGCTTGACGGCGGCCGGGTTGATTTCAGCTGGAACGGTGGTCATCGATGAAGGTGTAATTATTGCGGTGGGAAGTGCGCAGCCACGTGGCCGCTGCGGCCATTTTACCGTGGATGGGCAAGGCACTCGCGCCTTTCCGCTGGCGCCGGCGCGCTGGCGCGGTGCGGCGCTCCATCGACCAGCATGGCCAGTTCCTCCGCCGTACCGGCAGGGAAGCTTGCTGCAGATACGCCAGAAAGGCCGACACGCGCGCACTGCGCAGCCGGCGCGACGGATACAGCGCCCACAGCGCAATCTCGGGCGCATCGACGGCACCCCAGCTGACCAGGGTACCCGCCGCCAGATCGTCGCTGACCAGCGACAGCGGCAGGCAGGCGGCACCGACCCCCAGCCGCACGGCGTCGCGCACCATGAACAGCGAGGCCAGCCGCAGCACTGGTTCGACCGCCAGCGTAACAGGGACAGCCGGGCCACCTGCAGCAGCGTCGCTGGCCAGCTGCCACCCTGCGCTGACATCGGCGCTGCCGCGCACCACCGCGGCGACGCTGGCGTCGCCAGCCGGCCGGCGCTGCTGCGGGTGCGCCACCACCAGCAGGCGGTCGCGCAAAAAAATGCGGCCGATCAGACGCTCGTCAACAGCCGGGTTGACGCGGATGACCAGGTCATACGCTTCCTCGACCATGTCGACCGCGCGGTCCTCGCTGCTCACCTCGAGGCGTACCTCGGGGTACTTGAGGGCGAAGCCGGCCGCCAGCTTGCCCATCGCGGCCTGCGAAAACAGCAGCGGCGCGCTGATGCGCAGGCGGCCGCGCGGCTGGCCGGCGCCCTCGGTGAGCGCCGCCGCCGTCTCGTCGATTTCGCGCAGCAGCAACGAGGTGCGCTGGTACAGCGCCTGGCCTTCCTCGGTCAGCTTGAGGGTGCGCGCGCCGCGCTCGAACAGCCGCAGTCCGAGGCTGCTCTCGAGTTCGACCACGCGCCGCGACAGGGTGGCCTTCGGCCGTCCGCTGGCGCGCGCGGCGCGGCCGACGCCGCCGTGGCGGGCCACCAGGTTGAAATCGACCAGCGCTTGCATATCCATATGTTCCACCACTGAGACAGTCTGTTTAATTTTACCGTCTTTCGGCTTCGAATTGGAATGACTACCATGGTTTCACTGCTTCACCTTTGACCGTTTTACCCACCCTACCAAGGAGTTCATCATGAGTACACTCGTTATTGGCGCCACCGGCGCAGTCGGCCGCCAGGTCGTTGATCAACTGCTCGGGCGCGGCGTCGCCGTGCGCGCGCTGGTGCGCGATCCTGCCAAGGCCCATCTGCCGGCCAGTGTCGAACTGGTGCAGGGCGAGCTGCTGGCACCCGATGCCTTGCGGCGCGCGCTCGCTGGCGTCTCCAGCCTGTTTTTGCTCAATGCAGTGGCCGCCGATGAATTTACCCAGGCACTGACGGTGCTGAACCTGGCGCGCGAGGCGGGTGTGCAGCGGCTGGTCTACCTGTCCGTCATGCACAGCGACCGTTACGTCAACGTGCCGCACTTTGCCGTCAAGTTCGGGGTCGAGCGCATGATCGAGCAGATGGGGTTTAGCGCGACCATTTTGCGCCCGGCGTATTTCATGCAAAACGATCTGACTGTGCGCGATACGGTGCTGGGGCACGGGGTCTATCCGATGCCGATTGGCGCGAAGGGCCTGGCGATGATCGACACGCGTGACCTCGCGGAACTGGCCGCCATCGAGCTGATCCACCGCGACCGCGCCACCCGCCCGCTGCCGACCGAGCATATCAACGTAGTCGGAGCCGACACCTTGACGGGCGCGGATGCGGCCGCTGTCTGGGCTGAGCTGCTGGGCCGGCCGGTTGTGTATGGCGGCGATGACACCGCTCCGTTCGAACAAACGCTGCGCCAGTTCCTGCCGCACTGGATGGCCTATGAAATGCGGCTGATGACGGCGCGCTTTGTCAGCGACGGCATGCTGCCGGGGTCTGGCGACCGCGCCCGGCTGACGGCGATCCTGGGACGGCCGCTGCGCACGTATCGTGATTTTGTGGCGGGCATCGTCAACGGCGCCGGTGCGCCAGGCGCTGCGCGATGAGGACGTTCGATTGAGGCAAATTGGGACAGGCACCGGCGCTGCCAGTCCCTCTTCTGCTGGCGCCTGCAGCAAGGGGACTGGTGCCGTCAGGTCGTTGTCCCGAAGGTGAACTCAGTGGTGCCCACCCGCTTATTTGGAACGGCCGCCGCCCGACCCGCTGCCGGCTTTAGAACTGCCGGTATCACTGGTGCCGCTGGAACCGCTGGAACCGCCGGACGATTTGCTGGCACTGCCGCTACTGCCGCTACTGCCGCTTTGCTCACTGCCATCGTTCTTGTGGCTCATCGAGCCAGCCTTGCGCGCCTCTTCGGAGGTGAACTCGTGCGCATGGCCGGAGGCGTGCGCTGCGCGGCCACCTTCGGCGGCGATTTCACGCTGCCGGTCCGGGTCCATCGATGCAAAGCCGCGGTTGCTGGTGTCGCCGCTACTTTGGCTGCTGCCGCTGCCTTGTTTGCCCTGGCTGCCCTGCTTATCCTGAGTGCCCTGAGTGCTCTGGCTGCCCTGATTATTCGTCGATTTCTGATCGTTGCCGGATTTATTCCCGCCTTGATTATTCGTTGCCATGCTGATCTCCTGTGGTCAATAGATGGTATCGAAGCAGCGCCATTGATGCAGTCGCGTTGCTAAGGAAGTTCATGGTAGGGCAGGCTGCAGGCCGACCGTGTAGGAAGATTTTTGCGCGTGTTGTAGGAATTCTTCTCACCCCATCGCAACTTTTTCAGGCCAACATTGTTTTGTGAAAAGGTGAGACGTGCTCATCGTCGCGCACATGCCTGGCGAAAAATAATTCAGCGCAGCGCTTGTGGCTTTGTTTCAAATGCGCTTAGAATCGAGCCTGCCGCATCGTGCGGCAAACGCTAGGGGTCCTGCAACACGCACATGCGTGGCGCGGGTGAGAAACACCCTTCGAACCTGATCTGGGTAATGCCAGCGAAGGGAAGCAACGTGATCGCGGCTGCATGCCGTGCTTGCGCACTCCTTTGCTGGCTCCTTGTTTCGAGTCATCCAAAGGAGCCAACCGTGACTGCATCTGTATCATCTTCCGTAACGCAAGCCGCAACTCAATCTTTAACTGAACCGTTACCGCAATCTGTACCCCGGCCCGGTAGCAGCAGCGCGCCGTTCCTGTCCTCCACCGCCGTCGTCGACGCTGCCGCCATCGCCCCCTTGCCGAACTCGCGCAAGATCTATGTGCAGGGCAGCCGCAGCGATGTGCGCGTGCCGATGCGCGCCATCAGCCAGTCGGCCACCGCCGAGGGCTTTGGCGCCGAAGCCAATCCGCCCGTCTGCGTCTACGATACCTCGGGACCGTACAGCGATCCCGACATCACCATCGATATCCAGGCCGGCCTGCCGTGTCCGCGCACCCCGTGGATCGTCGAGCGCGGCGATACCGAGCAGCTGAGCGGCCCCAGCTCCGCCTACGGCGCCGCGCGCGCCGCCGACCCGGCCACCGCCGCCATGCGCTTTGCGTTGCAGCGCCTGCCGCGGCGTGCGCGTGCGGGCGCCAACGTCACCCAGCTGCACTACGCGCGGCGCGGCATCATCACGCCGGAAATGGAATTTGTCGCCATCCGCGAAAACGGCCGGCGCCGCGAATACCTGGCCGAGCTGCGCGCCGCCGGCCCGAACGGCGCACGCATGGCCGAGCTGATGGGCCGCCAGCATCCGGGCCAGTCGTTTGGCGCCGCCACGCCCGCCGATATCACAGCCGAATTCGTGCGGGCCGAAATCGCCCGCGGCCGCGCCATCATCCCCGCCAACATCAATCACCCGGAAGTCGAACCGATGATCATCGGCCGCAATTTCCTGGTCAAGATCAACGCCAATATCGGCAATTCGGCGGTGACGTCCTCGATCGGCGAAGAGGTCGAAAAGATGACCTGGGCGATCCGCTGGGGCGCCGACAATGTCATGGACCTGTCGACCGGCAAACACATTCACGAAACGCGTGAGTGGGTGATCCGTAACAGCCCGGTACCGATCGGCACCGTGCCGCTCTATCAGGCGCTCGAAAAGGTCAACGGCAAGGCCGAAGACTTGAGCTGGGAGATTTTTCGCGACACCCTGATCGAACAGGCCGAGCAGGGCGTCGATTACTTCACCATCCACGCCGGCGTGCTGCTGCGCTACGTGCCGATGACGGCCAGACGCCTGACCGGCATCGTCTCGCGCGGCGGTTCCATCATGGCCAAGTGGTGCCTGGCGCACCACCAGGAATCGTTCCTCTACACGCATTTCGAAGAGATCTGCCAGATCATGAAGGCATATGACGTTTCGTTCAGCCTTGGTGACGGCCTGCGCCCGGGCTCGATTTTCGACGCCAACGACGAAGCCCAGTTAGCCGAGCTCAAAACGCTGGGCGAACTGACCCAGGTGGCCTGGCGCCATGATGTGCAGGTGATGATCGAAGGGCCCGGCCATGTGCCGCTGCACCTGATCCGCGAGAACATGGACCTGCAGCTCGAGCAGTGCATGGAGGCGCCGTTCTATACGCTGGGCCCGTTGACGACCGACATCGCGCCCGGCTACGATCACATCACTTCTGGCATCGGCGCCGCCACCATCGGCTGGTACGGTACCGCCATGCTGTGTTACGTGACGCCGAAGGAACATCTGGGCCTGCCCAACAAGGATGATGTCAAGGACGGCATCATCACCTATAAAATCGCCGCCCACGTGGCCGACCTGGCCAAGGGCCATCCGGGCGCGCAGATCCGCGACAACGCCCTGTCCAAGGCACGCTTCGAATTTCGCTGGGACGACCAGTTCAACCTCGGGCTCGATCCCGACAAGGCGCGCCTGTTTCACGATGAAACCCTGCCCAAGGAATCGGCCAAGGTGGCGCACTTCTGTTCGATGTGCGGACCGCATTTCTGTTCGATGAAGATCACCCAGGAAGTACGCCAGTACGCCGCCGGTCTGGGCATATCCGGTGCCGCCGCGCTCGAGCAGGGCATGCAGACCAAGGCGGTTGAATTCGTCAAGCGCGGCGCGGCGCTGTACCAGAAGCTATGAGGCTGGCCATGGCAGGATCGCCCCCCGCGACTGATTTCATCCTCAACGGCGCTGCCTGCCAGCTGGCAGCCGGCAGCACCCTCGCCGACCTGATCGAGCATCTGGCCATGCAGCACCAGGCGCTGGCGCTGGCCGTCAACCGCCAGGTGGTGCCGCGCGCACGCTGGCCGCTGCAGCGCATTGCTGCCGGCGACTGCGTCGACCTCGTGCGCGCCATCGGCGGCGGCTGACCCGCTTCAAAAAAAGCTGATGAACCCCATCCAAGGACACCCCATGCATTACTCAAACGCGACTGAACCGGCCGACTGCCTCACCATCGCCGGCGTCTCCTACAATTCACGCCTGCTGGTCGGCAGCGGCAAATACCGCGACCTGGCGCAAACGCGCGAGGCCACCATCGCCGCCGGCGCCGACATCATCACGGTGGCCATCCGCCGCGTCAATATCGGCCAGGACCCGCACGCACCGAGCCTGCTCGACGTGCTGCCACCAGACCAATTTACCATCCTGCCCAACAGCGCCGGCTGCTACACGGCCGCCGACGCTGTCTACACCCTGCAGCTGGCGCGCGAGCTGCTGGGTGGGCGCCAGCTGGTCAAGCTCGAAGTGCTGGGCGACCAGCACACCCTGTTCCCGCACATGCCGGAAACGCTCAAGGCTGCCGAAGCGCTGGTGCGCGACGGCTTTGATGTGATGGTCTATTGCAGCGACGATCCGATCCAGGCCAGGCTGCTCGAAGACATCGGCTGCGTGGCGATCATGCCGCTGGCCTCGTTGATCGGCTCCGGCATGGGCATTCTGAATCCGTGGAACCTGTCGCTGATCATCGAGCAGGCCAAGGTGCCGGTGCTGGTCGACGCTGGCGTTGGCACGGCGTCGGATGCCGCCATTGCCATGGAACTCGGCTGCGACGGTGTGCTGATGAACACGGCGATCGCCGGCGCCGCCGATCCGCTGCGCATGGCCCACGCCATGAAGCTGGCGGTGCAGGCGGGACGGCAGGCGCGCCTGGCCGGGCGCATGGCGCGCCGCTTTGCCGCTGCGCCGTCGTCGCCGCTGACGGGCATGCTGGCATGAGCGCACCGCCGAATAACAGCCGGCCCACGGTGCTGGTGTTTGCCGGCCTCGATCCCAGCGGCGGCGCCGGCCTGGCCGCTGACCTGCTGGCCATTGCCGCGCTGGGGGCGCACGCGCTGCCGGTGGCCACCGCCATCACGGTGCAGGACAACGACCACGTGTTCGCCGTCGTTCCCACCGAGGCAGACCTTGTTGAACGCCAGGCGATGGCGCTGCTGGCCAAGATGCAGGTGCACGCGGTCAAGGTGGGCATGGTCGGCAGCCTCGCCAATGGCGTTGCCATCGCCCGCGTCATCAAGGTGCTGCGCGCGCGCTACCCGGCGCTGCCGGTGGTGCTCGATCCGGTGCTCGGCAGCGGCCATGGCGACCCGCTCTCGCCGCTGGCGGCGTTGCAGCCGCTGCTGCCGCTGGCCAGTTTGATGACGCCAAATGTGCCGGAGGCGGCGCTGTTGGCCGGCTGCAGCGGGGTGGCGGCGCAGGCAGCCGCGCTGCGCCAGCGCTGGCGTGGCGACGTCCTGATCACCGGTGGCCACGCCATTGGTCCGGGCGAGAATCAGGTGCTCAACCATTGGTTCGGCCCGGGCGGCGCGCGCGCCTGGCGCTGGCCGCGGCTGGCCGGCGCCTTTCACGGCAGCGGCTGCACGCTGGCAGCGGCAATTAGCGCCCGCCTGGCCTGCGGCGACGCCATGGCCAGCGCCCTCGACAGCGCCCAGCGCTACACCCAGGCGGCGCTGGCGGACTCGTTTTCGATCGCCAGCGGCCAGCGTATCCCGGCGCGCTGGCTGCCCGTTCCCGATGTCTCAAGCGAGGCGCTCGCATTAATATGAATACTATAAACGGTGTATATCTGGTTACCCCGGACTGGGACGACACTGCCGCCCTGCTGGCGCGCACCGAACAGGCGCTGCAGGCCGGCGTCGCCATGCTGCAGTACCGCCACAAGGGCGCCGACCCGGCCCTGCGCCTGCAGCAGGCCGCGCAGCTGCTGGCGCTGTGCCGGCGCTACGCTGTGCCCTTGATTATCAATGACCACATCGATGTGTGCATGGAACTGGGCGCTGATGGCGTTCATGTGGGAGGGTGTGATGCCAGCGTGGCGGCAGCCCGCGCGCAGCTGGGCGATCAAGCCATCATCGGCGCCTCGTGTTATGGCGAGCGCGCGCTGGCGCTGCGCGCCGCCGGGGAGGGCGCAAGTTACGTCGCCTACGGCGGCTTTTATCCGTCGCGCGTCAAGCAGTACGCGGTGACGACGGCGGCCGATATTGTCGACTGGTCGTGCGCCACCGTGACGCTGCCGGCCGTCGTCATCGGCGGCATGACGCCGGCCAACGCGGCGCCGCTGGTGGCGCGCGGCGCGGCCATGGTGGCGGCCATTTCAAGCGTCTACGGGGCGCCGTCGGCGGCGGCGGCGGTGCGCCAGTTCCGCGCCCTGTTTGACGGCGCCGGTGGACACGATGCTTAGTGGTCCTTGGTGGTCCTTGGTGGTCCTTGGTGGTCCTTAGCGGTCGACGGTGGCCATGCGCTCGGCGTTGTAGCGCGGACCGGCGACCCTGGCGAGCGCGCTGTCGAGCTGGGCCAGGTCGGTGTCAGTGAGGGTGATGGCGAGGGCGCCGATGTTTTGCTCGAGATAGCTGCGCCGCTTGGTGCCGGGAATCGGCACGATGTCGGCGCCCTGGCGCAGCACCCAGGCCAGCGCGATCTGGCCGGGGGCGGCGCCATGGGCGTCGGCGATCGCCCGCACGCTGGCGGCCGCCTGCATGTTGGCGTCGTAGTTGGCGCCCTGCAGGCGCGGGTCGAGGTGGCGGAAGTCGCTGGGCGGATAGTCTTCGGCGCGCCTGGCGGTACCGGCCAAAAAGCCCCGTCCCAGCGGGCTAAATGGCACCAGGCCGATGCCCAGTTCGCGCAGGACGGGCAAGACGTCGTCTTCCAGATTGCGCTCCCACAGCGAGTACTCGCTTTGCAGCGCGCTGATCGGGTGCACCGCGTGGGCGCGGCGGATATTGGCCACCCCCGCTTCCGACAAACCGAGGTAGCGCACCTTGCCTTCACGGACCAGCTCGGCCATCGCCCCGACCACCTCTTCGATCGGTACCTGCGGATCGATGCGGTGCTGGTAGAGCAGGTCGATGTGGTCGGTGCCGAGGCGTTTGAGCGAACCTTCGACGGCGCGGCGGAGGTGCGCCGGATCGCTGTTCAAGCCGGTATTGACGCCTTCCTCGATGCGAAAGCCGAACTTGGTGGCGATGACGACCTGGTCGCGGCGCCCCTTGAATACGTCGCCGAGCAGGGTCTCGTTGGTGTACGGCCCATACACTTCGGCCGTGTCGAAAAAATTCACGCCCAGGTCAATCGCGCGCTGCAGGGTGGCGATCGATTCACTGCGGTCAGCCTCGCCATAGGCGGTACTCATGCCCATGCAGCCCAGGCCCACGGCCGATACCGTCAGACCCTGGCTGCCCAGTCGGCGTTGTGCGATGGTGGTTGGTGTAGTCATGCTGCGCTCCTTAAAATGGTAAGGGCAACTCTACACCAATGCCTTCAATACCACTGTCGGCATGCGCCTGCAGTGTGCCTCAGGCCGGCGGTGCCGCCGCATCGAGCTGCTGCTGCAAGCTCGGCGTGTCGTCGGCGACGCTGCACGTGCCGTCGGTGGCCGGCGCGGTGTCCAGTTGCAGCCGGCGCGCCTCGCTGGCGATCATTTTGCGCAGATTTTCCTTGTGCAATTCGGCCAGGCGGCGGGCGCGGTGCAGCATCTCGCCGCTCAGGTCGACCTGCATCGGGGTGGCGGCGGGGAACACCAGGGTCGGCACCAGCAGCTGCAGCAGCTGGTGCACGCAGCCGGGCGTGGCCAGGGTCGCGGCCAGGGTGGCGGCGTTATAGCTCAGCGCATGCAGACGCTGGTAGCGCGCCCGCTCGGCCACCAGTTGCTGCATATAGGTCGAGTGGCCGACCTGCATGGCGACGCGCTCGACGGCGTCCATCGCTTCGGCCAGCGCCGCCAGCGGTTGCTGCAGGCGCGCGGCTGCCTGCAGATGGGCGGAGCTGATGACCGCTGGTTCTACGGTGTCGGTGTCGATCATGATGGCTGCTCCAGGTAACGTCAGGAGCATCGATGGTGCGCTGGTGCGCATTATTTTGCCGCACACACAAAGGTCCGCAGAATGGCGGTTTTGTCGAGTAATTGTTCGAGGGAAAATTCCGATGTTCAGAAACTGTCTTGCCTGCCCTCAGGCCCAGCTCAGCGGTAGCAGGGCGACGGCGCCAGCCACCTTGGTCAATGCCTTGTGATTGCGTTGCGACATGATGGTCGCCTGACAGGGCAGGGGAGCAGCATCAGTCGCTTGGGCTGGCAGCGCACTGCGCCAGCCCAAGCGTGGCTTGCAAGCTAGCCGGCGGCCACCTTCGCCGCGATGTGTGCCAGCGCCTCGTCGACCTGGTCGATCAGGATCAGGCACAGGTCGCCGGCCGCCAGACGCGCCAGCGCGGTATCGATGGCGACGAATTCGCCATTGATTTCATCGATATGGCTGGTGCGCGCGGCGCCCTGCAAGCCCTGGCGCAGCAATGCCACCACTTCGCCGTCGGCGCGGCCGCGCTGGCACTGGTCCTGGTAGAGCAGCACGTCATCGAAGGCGGCGCCGAGGATTTCGGTTTGCTGGCGGATGTCTTCGTCGCGCCGATCGCCGGCGCCGGAAATGACCACCGAGCGCCGTTTGGCCGGCATGCCGTCGACGGCGCCGACCAGCGCCTGGATGGCATCCGGATTGTGGCCGTAATCGGCGATCACGGTGGCGCCCCGATAGTTAAATACATTGAAGCGGCCGGGCGCGTTGTCCGATTCGCCAGCGAAGCTGGCCAGGCCGGCGCGGATGGCGTCCCATGGCAGATTGACGGCCCAGGCAGCAGCGACCGAAGCCATCACGTTTTCGACCTGGAAGCCAATGACGCCAGCGCGCGTGAGCGGCACATCGGCGAGCGCCACCTTGTGCACCGTCTGACCCTGTTCGGCCACCAGCTGGCCGTGCTCGATGTAGACCACGCGCCGTCCCTTGGCACGGTGCATCGACATGACCGGATGCTGGCCGTCGGCGGCAAAGAAGGTGACCTCGCCGCGGCAGTTGTCAGCCATGCTCACCACCACCGGATCGGCGGCATTGAGCACCGCCATGCCGCGATCGGCGACGTTTTGCACGATCACCCGTTTGAGTACGGCCAGGTCTTCCAGCGTGGTGATGTAGTTCAGGCCCAGGTGGTCGCCCGAGCCGATATTGGTGACCACTGCCACCTGGCAGCGGTCGAAGGCCAGGCCTTCGCGCAGCAGGCCGCCGCGCGCTGTCTCAAATACGGCAGCGTCGACATCCGGGTGCATCAGCACATTGCGCGCGCTTCGCGGGCCGCTGCAGTCGCCGCGGTCGATGGCGCGCCCTTCGACGTAGACGCCGTCGGTGTTGGTCATGCCGGTGCGCAGGCCGGCGCTGGTGAGCAGGTGGGCGATCAGGCGCACCGTGGTGGTCTTGCCATTGGTGCCGGTGACGGCGATGACGGGAATGCGGCCATCGTCGCCGTCGGCGAACATCGAGGCGACGATCGCTTCGCCCACCGCGCGGCCTTTGCCGAACGATGGCGACAGGTGCATGCGCAGGCCCGGTGCGGCATTGACTTCAACCACGCCGCCGCCTTGCTCTTCTATGGGTTTCAACACGCTGTCGCACACCAGGTCGACGCCGCAGATGTCCAGTCCCACCATGTGGGCCGCGGCGACGGCGCGCGCTGCCACTTCCGGGTGGACATCGTCGGTGACGTCGGTGGCAGCGCCACCGGTCGACAGGTTGGCGTTGTTGCGCAGGATGACGCGCTGACCGCGTGGCGGCACCGAGTCGGCCTGATAGCCTTGCGCGGCCAGGCTGGCCAGCGCGATGTCATCGAAACGGATCTTGGTCAGCGAGGTCGAATGGCCGTTGCCGCGGCGCGGGTCCAGATTGACCTTGTCGACCAGCTGGCGCACGCTGGCGATGCCGTCGCCAATGACTTGCGGTGGATCGCGGCGCGCCGCAGCGACCAGTTTGCCACCCACCACCAGCAGGCGGAAGTCGTTGCCGGGCAGGTAGCGCTCGACCAGTATATCGTCGCGAAATTCGGCAGCGGCGGCAAAGCCGGCCGTCATCTGCGCCTTGGTGGTGATGTTGACGGTGACGCCTTTGCCCTGGTTGCCGTCTTTCGGCTTGATCACCACCGGCAGGCCGATTTCCAGCGCCGCCACCCAGGCGTCGTCGGCGTCGAGCGCCACGCGGCCGTGCGGCACCGGCACGCCGGCGGCGTCCAGCAGTTTCTTGGTCAGTTCCTTGTCTTGCGCGATCGATTCGGCAATCGCCCCGGTGCGGTCGATTTCTGCGGCCTGGATCTTGCGCTGTTTGCTGCCCCAGCCGAACGCCACCAGGCTGCCGTCAGTGAGGCGGCGAAACGGGATATTGCGGGCGATCGCGGCGTCGACGATGGCGCCGGTCGACGGCCCAAGACGGACGTCCTCATCGAGTTCACGCAGCTGCGCCAGCGCCGCATCGAGGTCGAAGGCGGTGTCGTCCAGCGAGGCATTGACCAGCTGCTCGGCCAGTTCCAGCGCCAGCCGGCCGACGGCTTCTTCGGAATACTCGACGACCACCTGGAACACGCCGCTGTCGACGGTGGCGGTGGTGCGGCTGAAGGTGACCGGGCAGCCAGCCTGCGCCTGCAGGTCGAGCGCGGCCAGTTCGAACACGTGGGCCATCGGAATGCGGTCGTCATGGCCGGTCGGCTGCAGCGGCGAGATGGCCGGAAAGCGCGCCCGCAGGCGCGACTCGAAACCGGTCAGGTTGCCGACGCATTCTTCGTCGGGCGAACAGACCACGACCGCCTCAACCGAGGTATGGTGACTCCAGAGGTTGGGGCCTCGCAGCGCCCGTACGCGTGATACTTGCATAAACCGTGATCCTGTTATGTGTGAAGCTGAAGGCTTGGAGCTTGGTGCCTGCTACCCGGCGCCGCGCGCCGGGCGTCGTGATAGTGGTGCGGTCCGCGCTCAGTGTTGTGTTCAGTGGCGTGCTCAGTGGCGTGCTCAGTGTGGCAGCTTTTTGGCAGCCGCGTCGAACGTCCGCAAGCCCGCCGCCACGATGGCCGGCGCGATCCCCAGCGCCCACGCCGCCGCCACTGCCGCCAGCACGCTGGTCGGATGGCGCCCGGTGGCCGGCTGCAGTGCGGCCAGCGGCAGCAGACGCTGTTCGCTGGCGCCGTCGGCCAGCACGATGGCGCCGTCGCGCACGAACACGCTGCGTTCGCCCGCCGCCCGCTGCGCTACCACCCGCGGGTGGTTGGCGTCGGCGCTGTAGAACATCACGCGACCGTCGCACAGTTCGGCCATCTGCGCCACCGCGTCGATATCGGCGTTGAGCACTGCGGTGCCATTCGGCAGAATCACATCGATCTGCGTGCGCACGACGTTGGCCATATCGGCTTCGTCACGAATATAGTGGTCGGCCAGCGCCTCGACCCCTTGCAGGTCGGTGACCACACCCACCTGGCACTTGTCGTAAGCGAGACCTTCGCTGAGAATGCGGCGGGCGTTCGATTCGAATACCGCCGTTTGCAAAGTGCGGTTGATCAGCAGGCGCTGGCCGGCGTCCCAGCCGGTGCAGTCGCCGGCGGCGACCTGGCGGTGATTGAGGTACAGGCCCTGGCCATTGGCCACGCCGACCTGCTTGCCGGCCAAACTGACCAGGCAGCCGAGCAGCCGCGCGATCAGGCTCACGCCCAGCGTGCCGGTGACGCCGACCAGCGGAATGCGGCCGCTATCGCTCTGGCCGAACAGGTGCTCGACGATGGCCGCGCCGACCGGGCGCGCTGCGCCTTCGGCCGGTTTCAAGTGGGCCAGCAGGCCGGGGCTGGCATTGACTTCGATGACGGCGCCGCGCTGCTCGGCGAGCGGGCGCGAAATGTCTTCGCAGACCAGATCGACGCCAGCGATGTCAAGGCCGACCACGCGGGCGGCCAGGGTGGCGGCATGCGCCACCGACGGGTGAATCAGGTCGGTGACGTCGTGCGCCACATTGCCATTCGGCTGGATCAGCACCTTTTGGCCCGCCTGCGGCACCGAGTAGGCTGTCATGCCCTGGCGCTGCAGCTCGAGAATGATCTCGGCGCCTTTTTCCGGCGCCAGCGCGTTCAACGGCGAATCTTCGCCCGAGCCGCGGCGCGGATCGGTGTTGATCTGCTGGTCGACCAGGTAAATGATGTTGTTGACGCCATCGCCAGTGACCCACAGCGATTCGCCGCGCGCCACCGCCACCACCTGCTTGCCCACCACCAGGATGCGGTGCTCGTCGCCGGTGATGAAGCGCTCGACGATGACGCTGCTGCTGTCGCCCTTGCGGCTGGCCAGTTCATAGGCGGCGCGCACATCGACTTCGGTGACCAGGTTGAGCGACACGCCGCGGCCATGGTTGCCGTCGTACGGCTTGAGCACCACCGGCAAGCCGATGTCCTGGGCTTCTTCCCACGCTTCATCGGCGCTGCGCACCAGCGCGCCCTCGGGCACCGGGATGCCGCAGGCGGCCAGCATGGTCTTGGTGAGGTCCTTGTCGCTGGCGATCGATTCGGCGATCGCGCTGGTGTGTTCGGTTTCAGCGGTCCAGATGCGGCGCTGGGCTGCGCCGTGGCCCAGCTGCACCAGATTGCCATCGGTCAGACGAATGAAGGGGATGCGGCGCGCGGTGGCAGCGTCGACGATATGGGCGGTGGACGGTCCCAGGCAGTGCTGGTCGACCAGCTCGCGCAGCGCCGCCACTTGCGCCACCAGGTCGAACGGCGCATCGCCAATGGCGGCGCGCAGCAGTTCGCGGCCGGCTGCCAGGGCGGCGCGGCCGACCTGCTCGTCGCGGGTGCGGAAGGCCATTTTGTAGATGCCGTGTTCACCGGTCGAGCGCGTTTTGCCAAAGCCGGTCTTCATGCCGGCCAGGTTTTGCAGTTCGAGCACCACGTGTTCGAGGATGTGACCAGCCCAGGTGCCTTCACGCAGGCGTTCGAGAAAGCCGCCGTGCTCGCCCACGCCGCAGCGGTGCACCACCAGTCCCGGCAACCACGCCAGCAAGCGCTCGTAGAGGCCGGGAATTTTGTTGGAGGGGAATTCTTCGAGAGGACCGAGGTCGATGATGACTTCGATAACGGGGCGGTAAGTCCAGATATTCGGTCCGCGCAGGTGCGTTACACGCAGTAAATCGAGGTCGTTCTTGTTTATCATTTAGCTAATTTCTTGGTCAAACTGCCGTTGCCATCATGGCACCGGTAGCGTGATGCCTTGCCTGTGTTGAACTACACCGCGCCGCGTCAGGAGAAGCCATTCCCCCCGTGGCGCTTGGTACGCGCATCATGTTGTATACTTGCTGTAACGAAGCTTACCGCGCCGAACCGATTTCTGCCAGTGCGACCCTGCCTCACCATCCGGCCTTATTGGCGCCATTTGGCGCCATCTCGCTCAACCTGGCGCAACGTCGTCCAGCGTGGCCCGGTTTGGCTGCATGCTGACAGGATACCGCAGTTTGTCGCGTGCCTAGCCGGCAAGCGGTGCCCCGCTGCCTTTCCTGCCCGCAAACGCTGGGGCGGGCTTTCCCTTCTTTTCAAGACCCTGGCCTAGATCGCGCGGCATGACGATGACATCGCACTTACGAGACACCCCCACCACTGCACTGCCGCCGGCTTTGCCTGCGCCGCTACCGACCGCGCTGGAAAATAAACTGCCGGCACGCTGGCTGGCCGAGGTCGAAAATAAATTATTACCCGGTGAGAACGTTTTAAGTAGCGTTGAGGTTGACCTCGATACGAAATTACATTTCGTTAAGGGCGTGGTCATCGTCACCGACCGCCGCCTGCTGGCGCGCGCGCCCGGCGAAACGCTGTTGCGCGAGTGGCCGTACCAGCCCGGATTGATATTAAAACATCATGATCACGCGGGCGTTGGCCGTCTCGAACTGGTCGATGGCAACGGCCGGCTGGCTTCGTGGCGTTTCACGCTGGGGCAAAATCTGCACGCCATGCGCGTGGTCGACCACTTTGCCGAACAGCTCGCCGCCTTTGTCGAAGGGCGCGCCGTGCACCAGCTCGAGCAGAATGTCTGCCCCAGCTGCAAGGCGCCGCTGGCAGCGGACCAGGAAGAATGCCCGATCTGCACCAAGGTGGTGTACACGCCGCCGTCGACCTGGACCCTGCTGCGCCTGTGGCAGTTTGCCCAGCCGTACCGTTTCCAGCTGGCGCTGGGCTTTTTCCTGATGGTGGCCAGCACGGCGGCGCACATGATCCCGCCATATCTGACCATGCCGTTGATGGACAATGTGCTGATCCCGTTCCAGAACGGCCAGGCAGTCGACCAGAAGCTGGTGTGGCTGTATATGGCGGGATTGCTGGGGGCCTCGGTGCTGGCCTGGCTGCTGGGCTGGTGGAAGACGTATGTGCTGGCGCTGGTGTCCGAACGCATGGGCGCCGACCTGCGCTCAGCCACCTACGAACACTTGATGCGCCTGTCGCTCGAATTTTTCGGCGGCAAACGCACGGGCGATCTGATGTCGCGCATCGGCAGCGGTTCTGACCGCATCTGCGTGTTTCTCTCCCTGCACCTGCTCGACTTTGCCTCCGACGTCCTGATGATCATCATGACCGGGGTGATTCTGTGTTCGATCAATCCGTGGCTGGCCGTGATCACCCTGGTGCCGCTGCCGTTCATTGCCTGGATGATCCACATCGTGCGCGACCGCCTGCGCACCGGCTTTGAAAAAATCGACCGCGTGTGGGGCGAAGTGACCAATGTGCTGGCCGATACCATTCCCGGCATCCGGGTGGTCAAGGCGTTTGCCCAGGAACAGCGCGAAGCGAGCCGCTTTCGCGAAGCCAACAAGCACAATCTGGCGGTCAACGACAAACTCAACAAGGTATGGTCGCTGTTTTCTCCCACCGTCTCGTTTCTTACCGAACTGGGCTTACTGGTGGTGTGGGTGTTCGGTATTTACCTGGTGTCGCACCGCAACATCACGGTCGGTGTGCTGACCCTGTTCATTACCTACAGCAGCCGTTTTTATGGCCGCCTCGATTCGATGAGCCGGATCGTCTCGGTGACGCAAAAATCGGCCTCGGCCGCCAAGCGCATCTTCGATATTCTCGATCACGTCTCGTCGGTGCCGGAGCCTGCCAATCCGCTCAAGATCGCGCGCGTGGAAGGGCGCATCGACCTGCGCGAGGTGGGTTTTAGATATGGCAACCGCGCCGTCAACCGCGGCATTTCGCTCAATATCAAGGCGGGCGAATTCGTCGGCCTGGTGGGCCACTCCGGTTCCGGTAAAAGCACGCTGGTCAACCTGATCTGCCGCTTTTACGACGTCTCCGAAGGCGCCATCCTGTTAGATGGCGTCGACATCCGCTCGTTTGCCGTGGCCGATTACCGCCGCAACATCGGCCTGGTGCTGCAGGAACCGTTCCTGTTTTTCGGCACCATCGCCGAAAATATCGCCTATGGCAAACCGGGCGCCTCGCGCGAAGACATCATCGCCTCGGCGCGCGCGGCGCATGCGCACGAATTCATTTTGCGCCTGCCGCAGGGCTACGATTCGATGGTCGGTGAACGCGGCCAGGGCCTGTCCGGCGGCGAGCGCCAGCGCATTTCGATCGCCCGTGCGCTGCTCATCGATCCGCGCATCCTGATCATGGACGAGGCGACTTCGTCGGTCGACTCGGAAACCGAAAAGGAAATTCAAAAGGCGCTCGACAACCTGGTCAAGGGCCGCACCACGATCGCCATTGCGCACCGCCTGTCGACCCTGCACCGCGCCGACCGCCTGGTGGTGCTCGACCGCGGCGAAGTGGTGGAACAGGGCAGTCACGACGAACTGATGGCGCGCCAAGGCGCCTACCACCGCCTGTACGAAGCGCAAGCGCGCAATGTCGACACCGACATGGACGAACAATAAAGAATCCCATGGCCACTACATCATTTGACCTGACCCGCGACAGCTTCGGCGTGCTGCACCTGACCACTGCCAGCGGCGACACCTACGCCGGCGTCGCCCCGGTGCGCGCTTTTCCCATCGGCGAGCCGTCCGGTGCCATCGCCATGGTGCAGGGCGACGGCAAGGAAGTGGCATGGATCGATCGCCTCGACGACCTGTTGCCCGCGGTCAGAGACTTGCTGCAGGAAGAACTGGGCAGCCGCGACTTCATGCCCGAAATCGCCCGCATCGTCGACGTCAGCAGTTTTGCCACGCCGTGCACCTGGCAGGTGGCCACCGACCGCGGCGACACCGCCTTCGTGCTCAAGGACGAGGGCGACATCCGCCGCATCGGCGACGCCGCGCTGCTGGTGGCGGACAATCACGGCATCCATTATTTGATCCGCAATATGTTCACCATCGATAAGCACAGCCGCAGGATTCTCGACCGCTTTTTGTAACTCGCGCTAGCCATTCTGGCCCGGCGCAGCTGACGTTTCTGGCATAAACTTGTGCCTGCGACGAAGCGCCGGGGGCCAGGTCGGTGACGCGATGAGGAGAGCGATGGATGAGCCAGCAGCTTAGCGAGGGACTCGACAGCGGGCGGCGCGCGCTTGCCACAGCGGCGCCACCAGCCGCACCGGCCGCGCCGGCGGTCGCCGCGGCCGCATCTGTTCCGGGCGACCACGATCCGGCCAGCGCCACCGTCACCGGCCAGGCCAGCCTGTCGCGCGCCGTCAAGTTGCTCAGTTCCTGCAGCACCGCACTGATGCAGGCGCATACCGAGCAGGAGTTGCTGGCATCGATTTGCGCGCTGGCGGTCGATGTCGCCGGCTATGCGATGGCCTGGGTCGGCTTACCCGATGGCAGTGCCGATTACCTGATCGTGCCGTCCGTGGCGGTCGGCGGCGGCGCCGATCTGGGCCGGCTCGATGCCGCCCTGCGCGCCGCACCGACTGCGGTGCGCACAGCCCACCCGGCGCGGCGGGCGTTTACCAGCGCGCGCGGTCATCATCGATGATGTCCAGGCCGAGCCGTCGATGGCCTTCTGGCACGACCTCGCCGCCGAGCGCGGCTACCACTCGAGTATCGCCTGTCCGCTGTTCGGCGATGACGTGGTGTGCGGCGTACTGTCGATTTACGCGCCCGAGCCGCACGCCTTTAGCACCGCCGAAGTGGCGTTGCTGGAGGAACTGGCCGGCAACCTCGGCTATGGTATCGCCAGCCTGCGCTCGCGCGCCGAGCGGGCCCAGGCCAGGCAGGCCGCGCGGCGTGCCAGCGAGCGGGCCCAGGCCCTGTTGCATTACGCCGGCGACGGCATTTATATTATCGACAGCCACTGCCGCCTGATTGAGGCGAACGACGCCTTTGCCGCCATGCTGGGCTGGCGCCGCGAAGAACTGCTCGGACAACATCTGTGGGACTGGGATGTCGGCAGCGAGCGCAGTCATTTAATGCACACGGTGGCCGAGCTGATGGCCCATCCGCGCAAGGTGCAGCGCGAAACGCTGCACCGGCGCCGCGATGGCGCGCTGGTCGACGTCGAGATCAGCTGCAACGCCATCGCCATCGATGGCGCCACGGTGGTATTTGCCTCGACCCGTGAAATCGGCGCCCGTAAACAGGCCGAGGCGGCGCTGCTGCTCAAGCAGGCCGAGCTCATTGAAAGCGAAACGCGCCACCGCGAGCTGCTGGAAAATCTGCAGACGGCCATCATCGTGCTCGACATCGACTTGCGCGTGGTGTTTAGTAATCCGCGTGCGCGTGCGCTGCTGGGCCTGACCGCGGCGCAGATGCTTGCCATCGATCTGCACAATCCGAGTTACCGCTACATCGACGAACATGGCCGCATCATCGATCCGCTCGACTACCCGGCCAGCCGCGTGCGCGCCAGCGGCGAGCCGGTGCACGGCATGCTGATGGGGGTGGTGCCGGCGCCGCTCAAGCACTTGCCGTCCGCGCCCACCTGGATCCTGGTGTCGGCGTTTCCCGACTTTGCCGCCGATGGCGCGCTGACCCAGATCATTGTCAACTTCGACGACATCAGCGCCCGCCGCCAGGCCGAACAAAAGCTGCAGCACATGGCCTTCTACGATTTGCTGACCGGCTTGCCGAACCGCCGCCTGCTGCTCGAACGGCTCGACAGCGCACTCGCTGCCAGCGCCCGCAGCCGCGCGCATGGCGCGCTGCTGTTCGTCGACCTTGATCGTTTCAAGAGCGTCAATGACTTGCACGGCCATGCGCGTGGCGACCGTCTGCTGATCGAGGTGGCGGCGCGCCTGCGCGCCTGCGTGCGCGGCGGCGACACCGTGGCGCGCCTCGGCGGCGACGAATTCGTGGTGGTGCTGCCGGATCTGGACCAGGGCCTGGAAACGTCGTCGAACCGGGTCGCGCTGATGGCTGAAAAACTGCGCCAGGCGCTCAATGCGCCGTTCGACCTGGGTGGTCTGGTGCACCGCACCTCGCCCAGCATCGGCGCGACCATGTTTTGCGGCGCCGCCGATGGCGCCGACGTGCTACTTCGCCAGGCCGACATCGCCATGTACAAGGCCAAGGATGGCGGCCGCAATACCCTGCGCTTTTTCAGCGCCGCCATGCAGCTGGCGGTCGAAACCCACGCCGCCCTGGAAGCCGATTTGCGCCACGCGGTGCCGACCGGCCAGCTGCACCTGCTCTACCAGATGCAGGTCGACGCCGGCCAGCGCCCGATCGGCGCCGAAGCGCTGGTGCGCTGGGCCCATCCGCTGCGCGGGCTGGTCTCGCCGCTGGAATTTATCGGCATCGCCGAAGAGAGTTCGCTGATCCTCGATATCGGCCAGTGGGTGCTGCAAAGCGCCTGCGCCCAGCTGGCGCGCTGGGCGCAGGTGCCGCAGCTGGCCGGGTTGACGCTGGCCGTCAACGTCAGCGCCCGCCAGTTCCGCGAGCCGTCATTCATCGGCAGCGTCACCGCCGCCCTCGAACGCCACCGCATCGGCGCTGGCCGCCTGAAAATCGAACTGACCGAAACCGTCATCGTCAACGACGTCGATGACGTCGTGCGCAAGATGCACCGGCTGCGGCAGATGGGGGTGGCCCTGTCGATGGACGATTTCGGTACCGGCTACTCGTCGCTGTCGTATCTCAAGCAGCTGCCACTCGACCAGATCAAGATCGACCAGAGTTTTACGCGCGATATGATCAGCGATCCGAATGACGCCGTGATGGTCAAGACCATCATCGACCTGGCGCGCAATTTCCGCCTGCATGTGATTGCCGAAGGGGTCGAGACGATCGAGCAGCTGGCCTTCCTGCGCGCCAATGGCTGCGCCGCTTACCAGGGCTACCTGTTTGGCCGGCCGCTCGCCATCGATGCCTTCGAGGCGCTGGTGCGGCGCCACCAGCAGCATGAAGGCTTAAGTTAAAGAGCGTGGTCCAGCACCGATGCGGACCTGGTAACGATTGCTTGCAATTGGGCGGCACGAATCGGCCGCCGTTGCGGGCCCGCTTGTGTAGACTGGCGTCGTATTGACTTGTCAACAGTCACCACGGCCGTCTTCTTTTAGGATCTGCAATCAGCGCCCACATTCACTTCGTCGTCATGGCCATCGGTTCGGCTGGCGACCTGTTCCCCATGCTGAAAATCGCCCTGGCCCTGCGCACGCGCGGTCACCGCATCAGTTTCCTCGCTCCCGAACAGCATCGCCCGTATGTCGAGCAGGCCGGCCTGGCCTTTCACGGCGTCGCCGTCGATGAGGCGGTGCTCGACGATCCGCGCCTGTGGCATGCGCGCCATGGCTTCGGCGTGGTCTGGCGCGCCACCCGCGGCGTCGCCGCCGCGCTGCTGCCGTTTGTCGAGGCGCTGCCGGTCAGTGAGCCGTGCGTACTGCTGGTCCATCCGCTGGCGCTGGCCGAAGCGGACCTGTGCCGGGCGGCGCGACCGGACATCCGCATCGCCGCCGCTTTTTTGGCGCCATCGAACCTGCCAACGGTCTACGATCCGCTGGTGATGGGGCCGCTGACGGTGCCGCGCTGGGTGCCGCGCGCGGCGCGCCGCTGGTTGTGGCGCCAGCTCGGCCAGCGCCTGCTCGATCCGGTGGTGTTGCCGGGCCTGAACCGCGCGCGCCGCCTGCGCGGCATGCCGCCGCTGCGCAATGCGCTCGGCTACCTGTTTCAGGTTGCCGACCTGTCGCTGGCGCTGTTTCCGGCATGGTTCGGCGCCACCCAGCCGGACTGGCCGCAGCCGCTGCTGCACGCTGAATTTCCCCTCTACGATCCGGACCCCGCAGCGCCATTTTCTGCCGAACTGGTGGCCTTTCTGGCGGCCGGCGAAGCGCCCGTGGTGGTCACCCCCGGCACCGGCAACCGTCAGGCCGCAGCAGTGTTTCGCGCCGCCCTGGAGGCGCTGGTGCAGCAGGGGCGGCGGGCGATTTTTTTGACGCCGTTCGCCAGTCAGCTGCCGGCCGATTTGCCGGCCAGCGTGCTGTGGCAGCCCTATGTGCCGCTACGCAAATTGTTGCCGCACTGCGCCGCTGCCATCCATCATGGCGGCATCGGCACCACCGCAGAGCTACTGCGCGCCGGTCTTCCGCAGATCGTGATACCGTTTGCTCATGATCAGTTCGACAACGGGGCGCGGGTCAGTGCGCTGGGTGTCGGCGCCGTATTGCCGGCGTCGCGTCTGTCGACAGCACGGCTGCAGCACCTGCTCGAGCGTGTCCTGTCTTCGCGCTCAAGTGGCGTGCATGCGCGCGCCATCGCCCACCGCTTCGAGCTTCAAGCTGATCTGGACAGCGTCTGTACTGCGCTGACGCGTCTGCCTTTATAAGCCGGCTTTTGTCGCACACATCACCTTGTTGTTTTTCATGCGAAAGCCATTATTTTTTGTCCGCAATGAGCGCTACCGTACAGAAGCGAAAACGCCAACAAACAATAATGAACTCATCAACCGCGGACGAGATCCGGCTTGACCAACAATGCATAACATTTAATAACATTCAATAACTTTGGAAACTACCACCATGAAACTTGCTAAGAAGCTGTTTTCCCTGACCGCAATCGCCGCGGCTGTCCTGTCGAGCCAGTCGAGCTTCGCTGCCGATGATTTCATCAATCCGGACTGGGCCAACACCGCCTCCTACATCGGCGCTGGCGTCGGTTCGACCCGCGGTTTCATCAACAACGATGACTACTTCCGCGTATTGGGCAGCACCGGCCCGATCAACAGCTTCTCGGAAGACAAAAAAGACATCGGCGCCAAGCTGTTTGTCGGTAAAAACTTCAATCGCTACTTCGCGATGGAACTGAGCTACGTCGACCTCGGCAAATTTGAATACAAGGCCGGCACCTCGAACGGTCGCACCCTGAACCGCAACGTGCAGTTCCGCGGCGGCGCCCTCGACCTGATCGGCACCATCCCAATGAGCGAGCGTTTCTCGGTCTACGGCCGCGTTGGCGGTTCCTACGGCCAGGTGCGTGACGAATACTCGGGCAACGTCGGTCCAGGCGTGACCAGCCAGAACGGCCGCTACAAGTCGGGTAACGTCAAGGCCGGCGTCGGCCTGGAATACAAATTCAGCGAAGCGCTGGCCGTGCGCGGTGAAATCGAGCGTTATCGCATCAAGGATGCACTCGAGCATCGCGGCGACGTGAACTTCGCTTCCGTCTCGCTGGTCTACAAACTCGGTCGCCCAGTTGCCGCACCAGTGGTCTACACCGCACCAGCACCAATGCCAGCACCGGCACCAGTGGCTGAAGTGGTCCAGACCCCGCCACCACCGCCACCAGCACCAGTGGCCGTGTCGGAAAAAGTCTCGTTCGCTGCCGAAGCCCTGTTCGACTTCGACAAGTCGGTCGTCAAGCCTGCTGGCAAAGCAGCACTCGACGATCTGTTGATGAAGCTGCAAGGCATGAACACCGAAGCCATGGTCACCGTCGGCCATACCGATTCGGTCGGTTCGAACGAGTACAACCAGCGCCTGTCGCTGCGGCGTGCTGAAGCCGTCAAGGCCTATCTGGTCTCGAAAGGCGTCGACCAGTCGCGCGTGTTCGTCGAAGGCAAGGGCGAAACCCAGCCAGTTGCGGACAACAAGACCGCCGAAGGCCGCGCCAAGAACCGTCGCGTGACCGTCGAAGTCGTCGGCAGCCGCACCGGCCGTTAATTCGACCAGGCCAGGCGCTGCCGCAAGGTAGCCCTACCAGCCACAAGCCGCCCCGCGCAAGCCGGGCGGCTTTTTGACGTGTCCACGCCAGCGCTGTGACGCGGTGCGCTCTGTGCATCAGCGCACCGAGCAGTCGCGTCATTCGCTGTTTAATACGGGTACCCAGTTCAACAGCGAAGCCCTTCATGTCCGACCCCATCATCAAGCCACGCGACGGTTACGTCACGGTGCGTGGCGCCCGCGAGCACAATCTGAAAAATGTCTCGCTCGATATTCCGCGCGACGCCCTGGTGGTATTTACGGGCGTGTCCGGCTCGGGCAAATCCTCGCTCGCCTTCGGCACCCTGTACGCCGAAGCGCAGCGCCGTTACCTCGAATCGGTGTCGCCCTATGCGCGCCGGCTGTTTCACCAGATGGCGGTGCCGGAAGTGGACGACATCGCCGGCCTGCCACCCGCCGTCGCCCTGCAACAGCAGCGTGGCGGTGCCACCACGCGCTCCTCGGTCGGCAGCGTCAGCACCCTGTCGAACTCGCTGCGCATGCTGTATTCGCGCGCCGGTGATTATCCGGCCGGCCAGGGCCTGCTGTACGCCGAGGCGTTTTCGCCAAACAGCGCCGAAGGCGCCTGTCCCCGCTGCCAGGGCCTGGGCCGCATCTACGAAGTGACGGCGGCATCGATGGTGCCGGACGACCGCTTGACCATCCGCGAGCGCGCGGTGGCGGCCTGGCCGCCGGCGTGGCACGGCCAGAATCTGCGCGACATCCTCACCACGCTGGGCATCGATATCGATACGCCGTGGCGTCGTTTGACGAAAAAGCAGCGTGACTGGATCTTGTTCACCGATGAGCAGCCCACCGTGCCCGTCTACGCCGGCTTTGACCGCGCCGAAGTGCAGGCGGCCATTTCTCGCGGCGACACTCCCAGCTACCAGGGCACATTTACGGGCGCGCGCAACTACGTGCTGCACACTTTTGCCAGCACCACCAGCGCGGCGATGAAAAAACGGGTGGCGCGCTACATGGTGGGCGCCACCTGTCCCGAGTGCGATGGCCGGCGCCTGCAGCGATCGTCGCTGTCGGTGACGTTTGCTGGTCTCGATATCGCCGCCATGTCGGCGCTGCCCCTGGCCAGCCTGGCGGCCCTGTTGCGCCCGCACGCCGATGTCACCCGCGCCGTCACTGCCGCCGATGGACGCCATCCGGAAAAGCGCCTGGTCACCGAGCGCATCGCCGCCGATCTGTGTGCGCGCCTTGACGTGCTGCTGGCGCTGGGCCTCGGTTACCTGGCGCTCGAACGCAGCACGCCAACGCTCTCGCCCGGCGAATTGCAGCGCTTGCGGCTGGCCACCCAGGTGCGCTCGAACCTGTTCGGCGTGGTCTATGTGCTCGACGAACCGTCAGCGGGCCTGCATCCGGCCGATACCGAAGCGCTGCTCGGTGCGCTGGCCCAACTGAAAGCGGCCGGCAATTCGCTGTTCGTCGTCGAGCACGCGCTCGACGTGATCCGCCACGCCGACTGGATCGTCGATGTCGGGCCGGCCGCCGGCGAGCAGGGCGGCCATGTGCTCTACAGCGGTCCGCTGGCGGGACTGCGCCAGGTGGCCGCCTCGCAAACGCGGCGCTTCTTGTTTGATGCCGCGCCACCGCCGCTGCGCACGCCGCGCCAGGCCAGCGACTGGCTGCGCCTGCAAGGGGTCAGCCGCAACAACCTGCAACAGCTGGACGTCGCCTTTCCGCTGGGCCTGCTCACTGCCGTCACCGGTGTGTCCGGCTCCGGCAAGTCGACGCTGGTCAGCCAGGTGCTGGTCGAACTGGTCACGCGCGCACTCGGTCAAGTCGGTAACACCGAACAGACCGACGACGACGACGGCCTGGCAGTGCCGACTGCGCCCCTCGAAGGACGCCTCGCTGACGGGCTCGAACCGCTCACGCGCCTGATCCGGGTCGACCAGAAGCCCATCGGCCGCACCCCGCGCTCCAACCTCGCTACCTACACCGGACTGTTCGACCATGTGCGCAAACTGTTTGCCGCCACCGGCATGGCCAAAGCGAGGAAGTACGATGCCGGCCGTTTTTCCTTCAATGTCGCCAAGGGCCGCTGCGCCCATTGCGATGGCGAAGGCTTGGTGATGGTCGAACTGCTGTTTTTGCCCAGCGTGTATGCGCCATGCCCCACCTGCGGCGGCGCCCGTTACAACGCCAAAACGCTCGAAGTGCAGTACCAGGAGCGCAATATCGCCGAGGTACTGGCAATGACGGTCGATGCGGCGGCGGTGTTTTTTGGTGGCGATGGCGGGGCCGACGCCACCAGCGCCGCCATCGCCCGCGCCCTGGCCATGCTGCGCGAAGTGGGGCTCGGTTATCTGCGCCTGGGGCAGCCGGCCACCGAATTGTCGGGTGGCGAAGCGCAGCGCATCAAGCTGGCCACCGAACTGCAGCGCGCCGCGCGCGGCAATACGCTGTATATCCTCGATGAGCCGACCACCGGCCTGCATCCAGCCGATGTGGAACGCCTGATCGTGCAGCTCGACCGGCTGGTCGAGGCGGGCAACACGGTGGTGCTGGTCGAGCACACGATGGCGGTGGTGGCCGCCTGCGACTGGGTCATCGATATGGGCCCGGGCGCGGGCGATGGCGGCGGCCAGCTGGTGGCACAGGGGCCACCGCGCGCGCTGGCGCAGGCCGCGCACAGCCGCACGGCGCCTTATCTGGCGCGCTATTTGGCCGCCCATCTGGCCCCTCAGTTAAATTCTTCCAAGCAAGCGGCGTAGCCCGTTTGGGGCCTGCGTTTGCGTTAAACTGTGACCACTTTTTCAATTCAATCAACGGTTCCTAGCATGATCGATAACCAGCAGTTTCGCCGCATCCTGGCGCGCAATGTGGCCGTGCCACTGGCCGTCGGCGTGCTCAGCTCGCTGGTATTTGTTGCCATCATTGTCTACCTGATCGATGTGCTGACCTGGGTCGAGCACTCCGAGCGCGTGATCGGCGACGCCAACGAGGTCAGCAAGCTGTCGGCCGAGATGGAAACGGGCATGCGCGGCTTTCTGATTACCAAGGACGAAGTGTTTTTATCGCCCTACAAATCGGCGGCACCGCGCATCGAAGCGCAACTCGACACCCTCATCGATGAGGTCAGCGACAACGCGCCGCAGGTGGCGCGCCTGCGCAAGGTCTATGCGGCGCAAAAATTGTGGGAGCAGTTCGCTTTGCAGGTCATCGATGCGCGCCGCAACGATCAGGACTACCTGACCCTGATCAAGAGCGGGCGCGGACGCGCGCTGACCGATGAAGTGCGCCGCCAGTTCGCCACCTTCCTCGAGATCGAAGAAAAGCTGCTGGTCGAGCGCAACCTGTCGGCCAAGACCACCACCCGCTGGTCGGTCGGCCTGTTCCTGGTCTTTAGCCTGACGCTGGCTGTACTGCTGGCGTATTTTGGGCGGCGCGAGCTGCTGGCATTGTCGACCTCGTACAGCAAGGCAATGGCGCAGCAGGCCGCCCACACGGCGCTGCTGGAAAACCAGGCCTGGTTGCGCGATGGCCAGAGTGCGCTGGCCGACGCCATGGCCGGCCACAATGCCATGGGTGCGCTGGGCCAGGCCACGCTCGACCAGGTCACCCGCCACCTGGGCGGCCTGGTCGCTGCCTTGTATGTGCGCGACGACGATGGGGCGCTGCGCCGCATCGCCACCTACGGCTTTGCCGAAGCGTGGACCGGCCAGAGCCAGGTATTCCAGGCGGGCGAATCGCTGGTCGGGCAGGCCGTGCGCGAAGGGCGCCTGCTGGCGCTCGACGCCTTGCCGGCCGATTACATCAAGGTCACGTCGGGCCTCGGTCGCACGGCGCCGGTGCAATTACTCATTGCGCCGTTTCACAATGAGGGCGTGGTCGCCGGCGTGCTCGAAATCGGCTTTTTGCAGCCGACCGACGCCCGCGACCTGGCCTTTCTCGAACTGATCGGCGCCGGCATCGGCGCGGCGGTGGCGGCGGCGCGCTATCGCCAGCGGCTGCAGGAATCGCTGGCTGAAACCCAGCAGCTCAATGAAGAACTGCAAGTGCAGCAGGAAGAGCTGCGCACCGCCAACGAAGAGCTGGAAGAACAATCGCGCGCGCTGGAAGAATCGCAAAGCCACCTGGAAAATCAGCAGGCCGAATTGGAGCAAACCAACGACCAGCTGGCCGAGCAAGCCATCCACCTCGATGCCCGCAACGTCGCTCTCAACGAAGCGCAGACCGAATTGCGCCAGCGGGCCACCGACCTGGAACGGGCCAGCCGCTACAAGTCGGAATTTTTGGCGAATATGTCGCATGAATTGCGCACGCCGCTGAACAGCTCGCTGATCCTCGCCAAGTTACTGTCCGACAACAGCAAGGGCAATCTGACGGCCGAGCAAGTCAAGTTTGCGCAGACGATTTATTCGGCTGGCAACGATCTGCTCCACCTGATCAATGACATTCTCGATATTTCCAAAGTTGAGGCCGGCAAACTCGAGCTGGTGCTCGAGTCGCTGCCGGTGCGCCGCATGGCCGAGTCGCTGGCGATGACCTTTGAGCCGCTGGCCATGCAAAAGAAATTGCAGTTTCATGTGCAGGTCGAGCCCTCGGTACCAGCGACGGTCTGGAGCGACCGCCAGCGCCTCGAACAGGTGCTGAAAAATCTGCTGTCGAACGCCATCAAGTTCACCGAGGCGGGCCGGGTCACCCTCACCGTGAGCAGCACGCCGGGCGGGCCGCTGCACTTTGTGGTCGAAGATTCCGGCATCGGCATCGCCAGCGAGCAGCAGGCGCAGATTTTCGATGCCTTTCACCAGGCCGATGGCACCACCAGCCGGCGCTTCGGCGGCACCGGCCTGGGCCTGTCGATTTCGCGCGACCTGGCCGCCTTGCTGGGCGGCGAAATTGCCGTCGTCAGCACGCCAGGTCAGGGCAGCGTGTTTACCCTGGTGTTGCCGCGCACCTGCCCGGCCAGCGCTGACGGTGCTGCTGGCGCTGCGGCGGTTCACGAGCCGGCGCCGCGTGCGCCGGTGCCGGCCATCGTGGCCAGCGCTGCCATTGCCGCGGCTGCCGTGCCGCTGCCAGCTGCCAGCGGCGACTACCTCAGCTTCGCCGATGACCGCCACCGTGCTGCCGCCGCCGACGAACGCTCGGTGCTGGTGATCGAAGACGATCCGGCGTTTGCCGATATTCTCTACAAGCTGGCGCGCGAGATGCGCTACCGCTGCCTGGTGGCCTTGACCGGTGCTGAAGGGCTGCAACTGGCTGCCGAACAGGTGCCCGATGCGATACTGCTCGACATGCGCCTGCCCGACCGCTCCGGCCTGTCGGTGCTGCAACTGCTCAAGGACAATCCGGCGACCCGCCACATTCCCGTCCACGTCGTCTCGAGCAACGACAATGGCGGCGAAGCGCTCACCATGGGCGCCATCGGCTACGCCAAGAAGCCCACCACGCGCGACGAGCTCGAGCAAGTCTTCCTCAAGCTGGAAGGCAAATTTACGCAGAAAATCAAGCGCATCCTGCTGGTCGAAGACGATGAACGCCAGCGCGAGAGCGTGGTGGCGCTGATTGCCGACAGCGATGTCGAGATCGCCGCCGTCGGCTCCGGCGAAGAAGCGCTGGCACTGCTGCGCAGCGAAGCGTTCGATTGCATGATCATCGACCTCAAGCTGCCCGACATGCAGGGCAATGAGTTGCTCGAAAAAATGTCGGGCGAGACATTGCAGTCCTTCCCGCCCGTGATTGTCTACACGGGCCGCAACCTGACGCGGGCGGAAGAAGCCGAGCTGCTCAAATATTCGCGTTCGATCATCATCAAGGGTGCCCGTTCTCCCGAGCGCCTGCTCGACGAAGTGACGCTGTTTTTGCACAAGGTCGAGGCCACCCTGTCGACCGAGCGCCAGAGCATGCTGCAAACGGTGCGCGGGCGCGACCGCGTGTTTGAAGGGCGCACCATCTTGCTGGTCGACGATGACATGCGCAATCTGTTTGCGCTCACCGCTGCCCTCGAGCAGCGCGGCGCCAAGGTGGAAATCGGCCGCAATGGCTTTGAAGCGATCGCCAAGCTCGATGAAGTGGCGAATGTCGATGTGGTGTTGATGGACATTATGATGCCGGGCATGGACGGCCTCGAAGCGATGCGCCGCATCCGCGCCGACGGCCGCTTCGACCGCCTGCCGATGATCGCCATTACGGCCAAGGCCATGAAGGACGACCAGGAACAGTGCCTCGCTGCGGGCGCCAATGATTACCTGGCCAAACCGATCGACTTGAACCGCCTGTACTCGCTGTTGCGCGTATGGATGCCTAACCTGGACCGCATTTGAAACCACAGCTGAACGCGCCCGATATCGAATTGCGGATGTTGATCGAAGCGGTCTACCTGCAATACAACTACGATTTCCGCGATTACACGGGCGCTTCGCAAAAGCGCCGCGTGCTGCACGCGCTGCGCGAAATGCATTGTGCGACGATTTCTGAACTGCAAGCGAAGGTGATGCACGATGCGGTGGCGTTTTCCCAGCTGCTGCAGTTTCTGACCATTCCCGTCACCGAAATGTTCCGCGATCCCAGCTTTTATCTGTCGCTGCGCGAACAGGTGCTGCCGTTCCTGAAAACCTACCCGTCGCTGAAGATCTGGGTGGCCGGTTGCAGTACCGGGCAGGAAGTCTATTCGATGGCGATCATGCTGCGCGAAGAAGGCCTGCTCGAACGGGCCATCGTCTACGCCACCGACATCAATCCGCAATCGCTGGAAACGGCGCGACGCGGCGTGTTTCCGCTTGAGCAGATGGCGCTCTACGGCGAGAATTACAAAGCGGGGGGCGGCAAGGGCGAGTTGTCCGACTATTACACCGCTGCGTATGGCGGCGCCCGCTTTGACCAGAGCCTGGTCGATAACGTCACCTTTGCCGACCACAGCCTGTCGACCGATAGCGTGTTTTCCGAGACCCACCTGATCAGCTGCCGCAACGTCATGATCTATTTCAACCGCAAATTGCAGAACCGCGTATTTGGCCTGTTTCACGAGTCGCTCTGTCACCGCGGTTTTCTGGCGCTGGGCAGCAAGGAAAGCGTCGACTTTTCCGACTACGGCGGCCGCTTCGACGCGCTCGACAAGCGCGAACGCATTTACCGGAAGGGCTCATGAAAACCGCCGCGCGGCGCAGTGCCGCCAGCCTGCAGCCCGCTGCCGTGGTGATCGGCGGTTCGGCCGGTGGCGTCGATGCCCTGCTCCATATTCTGAGCACGTTGCCGGCCGCCATGCGGGTGCCGGTCATTTGCATGCTGCACATCCCTGCCAGCCGCGACAGCCGGCTCGCTGCCGTGTTTGCGCCGCGCCTGCCGGTGCCGGTGCGCGAAGCGGCCGACAAGCAGTCGGTCGACGACGCCACCGTGTATTTTGCCGGCCCCGGTTACCACTTGTCGGTCGAGGACGATCATACCTTTTCGCTCAGTTGCGAAGCGCCCGTGCATTTCGCCCGGCCCGCCATCGATGTTTTGATGAGCTCGGCCGCCGATGTGTACGGCGAAGACCTGGTCGGCATCCTGCTCACCGGTGCCAATCACGATGGCGCCGCCGGCATGGCAGCGATCGCCGCGCGCGGTGGCTTTACGGTGGTACAGGATCCGGCCGAAGCGCAAGTTGCCACCATGCCGCGCGCAGCGCTGGCCGCCGTCACCCCCGACCTGGTTCTCAATCTGGCCGGCATCGGCCAGTTATTACGGACCATCACCGTGCGGGCGCCGGCGCCCGGTCAGACCGAACAGCAGACACAGCAGATACCGCAGAACAACCAGGTGGAGAAACCATGAAGGCCGAAGCATTGAGCAAAGTGTTGATCGTTGATGACCTGGCCGACAATTTGCAGGCGCTCGACGCCCTGATCCGCGACGAGCAGCGCACCATCTTTCACGCCGCTTCCGGCGAGCAGGCGCTGCAGTTGCTGCTCGAACACGAGTTCGCGCTCGCCATTCTCGATGTGCAAATGCCCGGCATGGATGGCTTTGAACTGGCCGAGCTGATGCGTGGGACCGAGCGCACCCGCCACATTCCCATCGTGTTTACCAGCGCTGCCGGGCGCGAACTCAATTACGCCTTCAAGGGCTATGAATCGGGCGCCGTCGATTTTCTGTACAAGCCGCTCGACAGCGATGCCGTGCGCAGCAAGGTCAATGTGTTTGTCGCACTCGACCAGCAGCGCCACGAACGCCTGCGACAGATCGCTGCGATCGAGCAAAGCCGCCGTGAACAGCAAGCCTTGCTGGAAGAGCTGAGCGCGACCCAGGCTGAACTGCAGCGCTCGCTGCGCATGCGCGACGATTTCATGTCGCTGGTGGCGCACGAATTGCGCACGCCCTTGAACACCCTGTTCCTGGAAAGCCAGATGCGCATGCTGCAACTGCAGCGTGGCAACATTGCAGCGCTGGGCCCGGATCGCTTGCCCGCCATGATCGCCCGCGACCAGCGCCAAATCCAGTCGATGATCCGGCTGATTGACGACATGCTCGACGTCTCGCGCATCCGCAGCGGTCGCCTGTCGATCCGGCCCACCCATTTTGAGCTGATGGCCCTGCTCAAACGGGTGGTCAGCGATCTGTCGCTGCAGGCCGGTGGCTATGGCACCACCATCACGCTGGCCCCGCACGCCGCCATCGAAGGGCGCTGGGATGAGTTTCGCATCGAACAGGTGATCATCAATCTGCTGACCAATGCCCTGCGTTATGGCAATGGCCAGCCGGTCGAGGTGCTGGTGGAGGGCGAAGGTGATCAGGTGCGCATCGATGTCATCGATGGCGGGCAAGGCATTGTTGAAGCCGATCAAAGGCGCATCTTCGAGCCGTTCGAACGGGGCGACAGCGGCAAAGAGGTCAAGGGACTCGGTCTCGGACTGGCTATTTCGCGCCAGCTGGCCGAAGCGCATGGCGGCGCACTGACGGTGGCCAGCGACGGCATCAAAGGTTCGGTGTTCAGTGTGGTGCTGCCGCTATTTTCCAGCGACGATACCAGTGCCAATCTGGCGGTGGCGCAAGTGACAGCGCAGGAAGCTGCCCTGCAGCGCCCTGGAGAAAGGCGTGCTTAATGAACGAACAGGGAAGCGCCGCGCAACAGATCGGTGCTGCATACCACGTACGCCGAGGCGCCGGCGAGCACAAGCTGCAAACTGGTCCAGGTGACAGAGATCTTGTTCATGGTGTTGCTCCTAATTACTGTGTGGGCTTCTTCGATGACTTCATGATAGACAAAGTGTATCCATAAGGCATCAGATTGCGGAGCGTCGTGGTGTAGGACAAGCACTTGCTCAGGTCGTCGACCGCGGGCTGGAAGGCCCTGCCAATGTTCCTACCGCAGCACTGCTTGCCGTCCTATAGCGGTCGGGCGAGAGCCCCCCTACAGTTGCGGCTATGACCAAACACCACCCCCCATTGATGCGCGCGGGCATGCGCGCCACGCGTGGCCGCTCGATCGGCAAACTGTTGCGCAGCGTATTTCATATGCAGCGCTTGCGCGGCGGCCAGCAGGATGTGATCGACTGTGTCCTCGACGGCAAGGACACGCTCGCCATCATGCCGACCGGCAGCGGCAAATCGCTGTGTTACCAGGTTCCCGCCAAGCTGCTCGACGGCATCACCATCGTTGTTTCTCCGCTGTTCTCGCTGATGAAGGACCAGACTGAAAAGCTGTTGCAACTGGGCGTACCGGCGGTGCAGGTAAACAGTGCGCTAACGGCCGACGAGCAGCGCGCCGCCGTCGGTGGCATCAGGCAAGGGCGCCACGACATCGTCTTTTGCACGCCTGAGCGCTTTGCCCAGGCCGCCTTCGTCGAGGTCTTCAAGCAAGTCCAGATTGCCCTGGTGGTGATCGATGAAGCCCATTGCATTTTCCAGTGGGGCCATGATTTCCGCCCAGCCTACCTGGAACTGGCGGCATCGATGGCGGCGCTGGGCCGGCCGCCCCTGCTGGCGCTGACCGCCACCGCCACCGACGCGGTGGTGGCCGACATCGAACGGCAACTGAACCGCAAGCGCCTGCATGTGATCAATACCGGCATCTACCGCGCCAACCTCCATTACGCCGTGCGCCAGGTCAGCAATGACGGCGAACGCTTCGACCAGGCGCTGGCGCTGGTGCGCGCCACGGCCGGGGTCGGTATCGTTTATGCTGCCACCGTCAAGGCGGCCGAAGCCATGCACCGCCACTTGCAGGACAGTGGCGAGAGCGTCTCGATTTATCACGGCAAGCTGCCGGCGAGGCAGCGCAAGGCCAACCAGGATGCCTTCATGGGCGGCAGCTGCCGCGTGATGGTGGCCACCAACGCCTTCGGCATGGGCATCGACAAGCCCGACACCCGCTTCGTCGTGCACCTGCAGCTGCCGGCCAACCTGGCAGCGTATTACCAGGAGTCGGGCCGCGCCGGCCGCGATGGCGAAGCGGCCAGCTGCACCTTGCTGTACCTGGCCGATGACCGGCGCCTCCAGCAGTTTTTCCTGGTCAAATCCTACCCGACGGCGGCCGAGCTGCTGGCCACCTACCGCAGTGCGGCCGCGCTGCTGGAGGACGGCGCCGTCACTGCTGCGCGACTGCAGGCGGCGCGCGGCGAACTGGCGGCGGGCAAGCTGAGAATCTGCCTCAAGCTGCTCAAGGATGGCGGCCTGCTGCGGCAAAACCGCGCCTTGCACTATTTGCCGGGCAGGGCGCAGCCGGCCGACGCCCGGTTCGACGAGCTGGCCGGGGTCTACGCCGACAAGCACGCGCGCGATCGCCAGACGCTGCAAGAGATGGTCGATTACGCCGTCTCCGGTTACTGCCGCTGGAAGCTGCTGCTCGATTATTTTGCCGATGACGTCGACGGCTTCGAGCGCTGCTGCCAGTGCGGCAATTGCCGCAATCCGCCCGCTGCCAGCGTTGCCGTTGACGCCATCTGCGACGATGGGTTCGGCCGCACAAGCGGCCCGACTTTGACCCTGCCTTTTGCCGTCGGCGCCGCCGTATGTGTGCCCAAATATGCGCAAGGGATGGTACAGTCGATCGCCGGCGAAGAGGTCACCATCGTCTTTCCCGACCGGGTGGCGCGCACTTTTATGGCCGGCTATGTAACGCCAGTCACACCGGTCACACCGGTCACACCGGTCAGCCTCGTTTCACCGGCTTCTCCCGTATAAAAGTAAAAGGCAAGTAAAAGGCGCGGCATGGCAGGCAGTCATTCGAACGACATGGTGGTAGTGAGGAAGGAAGGCCTGTACTGCGTGCCGGGCGATTTTTATATCGACCCGTGGCGCCCGGTGCCGCGCGCGGTGATCACCCATGCCCACGGCGACCACGCGCGGGTCGGTCACGGCCACTACCTGGCGGCCGACGCCGGCGTCAACATCTTAAAATCGCGCCTGGGACAGGATATTCACATCGATGGCCTGGCCTATGGCCGTAGCGTGCAGCACAATGGGGTCGCCATTTCGCTGCACCCGGCCGGCCACGTGCTCGGTTCGGCCCAGGTCCGGATCGAACACCGCGGCGAAGTGTGGGTCGCTTCGGGCGACTACAAGGTCGAGCCGGACCGCACCTGCGCGCCGTTCGAAGCGGTACGCTGCGATACCTTTATTACCGAATCGACCTTCGGTTTGCCGATCTACCGCTGGCAAGCGCAGCAATCCATTTTTGACGACATCAATGCCTGGTGGCGCAGCAACGCCGCCGCCGGCCGCTGCAGCGTGGTGTTCGCCTACAGCTTTGGCAAGGCCCAGCGCATCCTCTCGGGCCTCGATCCCAGCATCGGCGCCATCGTCTGCCACGGCTCGGCCGAGCCGCTCAACCGCGTCTACCGCGCCAGCGGGGTGGCGCTGCCGCCCACCTGCCTGGTGACCGACATCGACAAGGCCGCTTTGCGCAGCGCTATCGTGATTGCGCCACCATCGGCGGGCGGCTCGACCTGGATGCGCCGCTTCGGCGATTACAGCGACGCGTTTGCCAGCGGCTGGATGCTGCTGCGCGGCGCGCGCCGCCGGCGCGGAGTCGACCGCGGCTTCGTGCTGTCCGACCACGCCGACTGGCCCGGCTTGATGACGGCAATTGCCGCCACCGGCGCGCCGCGCGTGATCGTCACCCACGGCTCGATTCCCACCATGGTGCGCTATCTGCGCGGGATCGGGCTGGACGCTTCCGGCTTCGACACCGAATATGGCGACGACGAAGCCGATGAGCGCGCCGCCGAAGCGGCGGCGGCGGCGCCGGTGGCTGACACTGTCGCCGCTGTCGACCCTGCTGCGCCGGCGGCCGCTGGAGCCGGCGATGCGTGAATTTGCCCGCCTCTACGGCGCGCTCGACGACACCACCGCCACCAACCGCAAGCTCGACGCCCTGCAGCAGTATTTCAGCAGCGCAGCGCCGGAAAACGCTGCCTGGGCCGTGTATTTTCTCGCCGGTGGCAAGCCGCGCCAAGCGGTGCCGACCAAGCTGCTGCGCCAGTTCGCGGTTCAATACGCGGCGATCGATGACTGGCTGTTCGACGAGTGTTACCACGCGGTGGGCGACCTGGCCGAGACCATCGCCCACATCCTGCCGCCCCCCAAGGCCACCAGCGACATCGGCCTGGCCGAGTGGATGGAGCAGCGCATCGGTCCCCTGCGCGGCGCCGATCCGGCCACCATTGGCGCGGCGATGACGCGCTTCTGGGACGAGCTAGAAACGGCCGAGCGCTTTTTGCTGGTCAAACTCATTGGCGGCGGCTTTCGGGTCGGCGTCTCCAAGCTGCTGGTCACGCGCGCGCTGGCCACCATCGCTGCGGTCGACGCCAAGCTGATTGCCCAGCGTCTGATGGGCTGGACCGATGGCAGCGTGCGTCCCACTGCTGCGGGCTTTTTGCGCCTGATTGCGGCGCAGTCCGACAGCGAACAGCAGCAGCGCGGCGGCCACCCGTATCCGTTTTTTCTGGCGCACCCGCTGCAAGCCGATCCCGCCAGCCTCGGCGCCATCGGCGACTGGCAGATCGAATGGAAGTACGACGGCATCCGCGCCCAGCTGGTGCGGCGCGATGGCCAGAATTTTTTATGGTCGCGCGGCGAGGAATTGATTACCGAGCGCTTTCCCGAACTGGCGGCCCTGCGCCTGTCCGAGGGCACCGTCATCGATGGCGAAATCCTTATCTGGCAGCCAGGTGCCGACGGCCCGGCGCCGTTCGCCGATCTGCAAAAGCGTATCGGCCGCAAGAGCGTATCGGTCAAGCTGATGGGCGAGCTGCCGGCGGTGCTGGTCGCCTACGATTTATTGGAGGAGGCCGCGGTCGATCTGCGCGAGCTGCCGCAGCGCGAACGCAGGACGCTGCTCGAAGCGTGCGTGAGGTCGGTTTCGGCGGCGGCGGCGCAGGCGCCCTTAAAACTGTCGCCGCTAATCGTTGCGGCCGACTGGGGGCAGCTGGCCATGCTGCGCGGCGAGTCGCGCGCGCGCGGCGTCGAGGGCATGATGGTCAAGGCTGGCGGCGCCCAGTATGGCGTCGGCCGCACCAAGAACGTTGGCACCTGGTGGAAGTGGAAGATCGACCCTTACAGTATCGATGCCGTGCTCATTTATGCGCAGGCCGGGCACGGGCGCCGCGCGTCGCTCTACACCGATTACACCTTCGCCGTGTGGGATGTCGATGACGCCGGCGAGCGCCGCCTGGTGCCATTCGCCAAAGCGTATTCGGGGCTGACCGATGCCGAAATCGCCGTGGTCGATCAAGTCATCCGCAAGACCACGGTGGAAAAATTCGGCCCGGTGCGCAGTGTCAAGCCGACCATGGTGTTCGAGATTGGCTTCGAGGGCATCGGCGCGTCGCCCCGTCACAAGGCGGGCATCGCGGTGCGCTTTCCGCGCATTTTGCGCAAGCGCGATGACAAGCCGGTCGAGCAGGCCGATACCCTCGACACCTTGAAGGGCCTGCTGGCGGCGGCGGTCACCCCGTCCGACCCTGCCGTCCTGGACGAATTCTAGATGGCGAAAAGTGCCATGGCCACTCGCGTCGATGCCTGGTTTTCCAGCCGCGGCTGGAAGGTGTTTGCGTTCCAGCGCGCGGTCTGGAAGGCCGCCGTGGCAGGCCAGTCAGGGCTGCTGCACGCCAACACCGGTTCCGGTAAAACCTACGCGGTGTGGTTCGCGGCGCTGCTGCGCGGGGCGCTGGCAAACCGCCGCAAACAAAGCGGCTTGCAAGTGTTGTGGATCACGCCGATGCGGGCGCTGGCGGCCGACACCCTGCGCGCACTGGAACAGTCGGCGGCTGAACTTTCGCCCGGCTGGACGGTAGGTGCACGCACCGGCGACACCGGCGCCGCCGAGCGCGCGCGCCAGAGCCGCAAGCTGCCCTCAGCTCTGGTGACGACGCCGGAGAGCCTGTCGCTGTTACTCAGTCACGCGCAGGCGCAGGCGCAGTTCGCCAGCCTGGACATGATCATCATCGATGAGTGGCACGAGCTGATGGCCTCCAAGCGCGGCGTGCAGGTGCAGCTGGCGCTGGCCCGCCTGCGCCGCTGGAATCCGCAACTGGTGGTGTGGGCGCTGTCGGCCACCATGGGCAATCTGGATGAAGCGCGCGCCGTGCTGCTGGGCGAAGGGCAGGGCGTGCTGGTGGAAGGCGACCTGAAAAAACAGATCGTGGTCGACTCGCTGGTGCCGGCCAATGTGTCGCGCTTCCCGTGGGGCGGCCACCTGGGCTTACAGATGCTGCAGCCGGTGATCGACGAGATCGAGCAGTTCAATGCCACCCTGGTGTTTACCAATACCCGTTCGCAGTCGGAGATCTGGTACCAGAACATTATCGATGCGCGGCCCGACTGGGCTGGCCTGATCGCCCTCCATCACGGCTCGCTCGACCGCTCGGTGCGCGACTGGGTGGAAATGGGCCTCAAACAGGGCCAGCTCAAGGCGGTCATCTGCACCGCCAGCCTCGATCTGGGCGTCGATTTTTTGCCGGTCGAGCGGGTGCTGCAAATCGGTAGCGCCAAGGGCATCGCCCGCCTGCTGCAGCGCGCGGGCCGCAGCGGCCACGCGCCGGGACGCGTCTCGCGCGTCACCCTGGTGCCGACCAACAGCCTGGAAATCCTCGAGGCGGCCGGCGCCAAGGCGGCGGTGGCAGCGCGCCGCATCGAAGGGCGGCCGGTGCCCGACAAGCCGTTCGACGTGCTGGTGCAGCACCTGGTGACGGTGGCGCTGGGCGGCGGCTTCGAGCCGGTGGCCATGCTGGCCGAGGTGCGCAGCAGCTGGTCGTACCGCCATTTGACTGATGCCCAATGGCAGTGGGCGCTCGACTTTGTCGCCCGCGGTGGCCAGAGCCTGACCGTCTATCCGGAATACCGGCGCGTGCTGGCCGACGAACAGGGGATCTACCGTGTGCCTGACGCCACCATCGGCCGCCGCCACCGCATGGGCATCGGCACCATCGTCTCCGATTCGAACATGCAGGTGAAGTATATGAGCGGCGGCCGCATCGGCAGCGTCGAAGAGTCGTTCATTTCGCGCCTGAAGGCGGGCGACTATTTTCTGTTCGGCGGACGCATGCTCGAATTCGTCCGCGTCAATGAGATGACGGCGTTCGTCAAGCGGGCCACCGGTAACAAGAAGGGCGCCGTCACCCGCTGGGCTGGCGCCAAGATGCCACTGTCGTCGGAACTGGCGCACGCCGCGCTCGAGCAGCTGCGGCTGGCCTCACTGGGCCAGTTCATCGGTCCCGAGATGCAAGCCTTAAAGCCGCTGATCGACATCCAGCAGGCGTGGTCGGCGCTGCCCACCAGTGCCACCCTGGTGCTCGAAGCGCTGCGCAGCCGTGAGGGATATCACCTGTTCGTCTACCCGTTCGCCGGCCGCTCGGTGCACACGGGGCTGGCCGCGCTGCTCGCGTACCGGGTCGGTAAAATTGCGCCGATGACCTTTTCGATCGCCGTCAACGATTACGGCTTCGAGCTGCTGGCGGCCGAGCCGGTCGACTGGCGCAGCCTGTTCGCCGGTGCCAGCGGTGCCGATGTGGCGCTGCTGTCGACCAGCGGCCTGTTAGAGGATGTGCTGGCCAGTTTGAATGCCAGCCAGCTGTCGCAGCAGCGCTTTCGCGAAGTGGCGCGCATCGCCGGGCTGATCTTCCAGGGCTATCCGGGCCAGCCGAAAAGCACGCGGCAAATCCAGGCATCGTCGTCGCTGTTTTTCGAGGTGTTTCGCAAGCACGATGCAGGTAACCTGCTGCTTGGCCAGGCCCAGCGCGAAGTGATGGAACAGGAGCTCGAACTGAGCCGCCTGCGCGAGACGCTCGATGAACTGCACGGCCGCCAGCTCGCCTACTGCGACATCAAGCGCGCCACGCCGTTCGGCTTTGCGCTGATGGTCGAACGCTTTCGCGAAAAGGTCAGTACCGAAAAGCTGTCGGAACGGGTGGCGCGCATGCTGCGCGAACTGGAAAAGGCGGCCCAGCCTTGAGCGAGAAAATCATTGTTGTCGCTGGCGAGACGGTGCACCTGCTGGCGCAAAAGGCACTGTACTGGCCGGCTGCGCACATGCTGGTCATCGCGGATATCCATTTTGGCAAGGCGGCGTCGTTCCGCGCGGCCGGTGTGCCGGTGCCGCGTGGCACCACCAGCCAAAACCTGGCGGCGCTCGACGCCCTGATGGCGCTCCACGACATTCGTCACATCATGTTTCTCGGCGACTTTTTGCATGCGCGCGCGGCCCATGCAAGCGCCACCGTGGCCGCCATGCTGGCCTGGCGCCAGCGCCACCCGCACTTGCAGTTGACCCTGGTGCGCGGCAATCACGACCGCCATGCGGGCGATCCCGCTGCCAGCCTGCAGATCGAGATGGTCGACGAACCGTTTGCGATGGCACCGTTTGCCTTCTGTCATCATCCGGATATCGCCACCGCAGGCTATGCGCTGGCCGGCCACATTCACCCCAGCTACCGGCTGGCAACGCGCTTCGACTCGCTACGCCTGCCATGCTTCGTGGTGGGGCCGCAACGGCTGATCCTGCCCTCATTCGGCGCGTTTACGGGCGGCTTTTTGATTGCCCCGGCAGCGGGCGACGCCATTTATGTCAGTTCGGGCGAGGCAGTCCACTTGGTGCGCTAGCGTACGGACTTTTCTTTCAGGCAAGAGTAACTTGCCCTAATCGTTGTGCATGCTGCAGCGCCGCTGAACCGTTCAAGGAGAACATCATCAAAACCAATAACAATCTGCTCGCCGCTCTGCTGGCCGCCCTGCCTTTGCTGTCGATGACGGTCGCCACCGTCCCCGCCCATGCCCAACGCTATGAAGAGTCGTCGGAACGCGGCTTTCAGCCGGTGATCCGTGGCTTTAATGTCGATGAAGTGCGCCGCATCGTGCCCGGCGTCGAACTGAACTTCGATGTGTATGGCACTCCCGGCGGCCGCGTCTACCTGCAAATCGATGGCGCTGCCCGCAACCTGCAACTGAACGAGACCGAACCGGGTACCTACGAGGGCGTCTACACCGTCGGCACCCGTGATCGCATCAGCGCCAGCAGCGCCGTCACCGCCAATTTGCGCGTGGGTAACCAGGTCACCACCGGCGTGCTGCGCGAATCGCTGCTGGCCGGCGTCGGTCGCCACCAGGCGCCACAGCGCGGCGACCTTGCCGTACTGCCGCGCATCGAGCGGTTTGATGTGCGTGGGGTCGACGATCTGCGTCCAGGCAACGAACTCAATTTCATGCTGCGCGGCACCCCTGGGGCCAAGGTCGACATGACCATCGCCGGCACCCGCGGCGTGTTTTTCCTGCCTGAAGTGCGTCCCGGCGAGTACGAGGGATCGTACGTGATTCGCCGTGGTGACCGCATCGAGCGCGCCACCGCCGTCACCGCCAATCTGCGCATTGGTGGCCGCGTCACCAGCGCCACCCTGGGCAAACCGCTGCAACTGCTTGGCAGCGCGCCGCCACCACCGCGCGAAGTGCGCTACTGCTCGAACTGCGCGACCGTAGAGGCGATCAACGTCATCGAAGTCAAGGGTGATGGCAACTACATCGGCACCATCGGCGGCGGCGTGCTGGGCGCCCTGGCCGGCAGCCAGGTCGGCGGCGGCAATGGCCGCACGGTCGCTGAAGTGGCCGGCGCACTGGGCGGCGCCTATGTCGGTCGCAACATCGACCGCCAGAACGACAAGCCGGCGGGCCGCCACTTTGAAGTGATCATCCGCTTTGCCAACGGCGGCACCCAGACGGTGCAATACGCCAATGACCCGGGCCTGCGCGTGGGCGAGAAGGTCAAGCTCAATGATGGCACGTTGACGCGTGACAACTGATCTGGCGCCATGAATTAACCAGAGCCGGCCATAAAAAAACCGCCGCGGTGCACTGCCCGAGGCGGTTTTTTTTTGCCTCCTGGCGATCAGATGGTGGTGGCCAGGGCGTCGCCCGAGGGTTCCAGATCGCCCTTGACCTTGGCTGGCGCCTTGCTGCGCGAGCGCGATGGCGGCAGCCGCCGCAGGGTCTTGAGGGCATCGGCGTCCTTGATGCCGATGGTGCGCTGGTCGACCGTGATCAGGCCGATTTCGTTGAACGCCGACAGCGTGCGGCTGACTGTTTCCAGGGTCAGGCCCAGGTAGCTGCCGATTTCGTGGCGCGTCATGCGCAGATTGAACAGCTTGCTCGAATAACCCATGGCGGCGAAGCGATCGGCCAGCGACACCAGAAAGCGCGCCACCCGTGCCTCGGCCGACAGCGCGCCCAGCATGCCGATCATTGATTGTTCGCGGACCAGTTCGCGGCTCATGACGCCGTACATCAGGTTTTCCAGTTCGGCGTGAACCCGGCCCAGCGCCGTCAGCTTTTTGAAGGGCAACAGGATGAGGTCGCAATCGGACAGCGCCACCGCCTCCGAGGCGTAATGGCGGGTGTGGATGCCGTCGACGCCGAGCATGTCGCCTTTCATGGGGAAACTGAGGACCTGTTCGTTGCCGAACTCGTCAATCAGCACGGTTTTTAAGAAGCCCGAATTGACGATGTACAGGGTGTCGAACGCCTGGCCGATGGTGTGGACGCGCTGGCCGGTTTTGAACTGCACGTGCTGGAACAGCAGTTCTTCACTGTTGACCGACATGGCCGTGGGGATGTGTAGCAGGTCGCACACTTCCTTGAGATTGGACCACAGGCGGCCCTGGCGCTGGCGGCCGGCTTCCATGGGTGAGGTGTGCATGGTCGACGAAGCGTTACGGGATTCGGGCACGGGCGTGGACATGATTGTCATCTCCAATTCAATGATGCACAAAGCTGCTGGTAATCAAGTCTGCGAGTCGCGGGCAATTGCCGCGGTGGTGACTCTGCAGTGGTCGGGGGGCGCTGGGCCAAACTCTGGACTGGGAAAAAATTATCGGGAGCAAGTCGAATCGCTGGATTTAGTATGCCAACACGAGTCCGGCATTCATATCAGCGAACCCTGAATCTGGCAGTAGGAGCAAAGAAGGCTTTGTAGGACAAGTCTTACCAGACAGCCGTGGCGGCAGAGAGGGCGGCAGGGCCGCCCTGGTGCGGGCCTGCCATCAACGGTGGCGGCAGGGCAATGGCCAACAACAACGCCATGCCTGCGCGCTGGCCCATGGCTCACGTCCTGAACGGCGACAGCAAGCGGTGCGCGACCGCGTACTGCACCATTTCCGACAGCGATGTCATGCCCATTTTCTGCATGATGCGGGTCTTGTGGGTGCTCACCGTCTTGACCGACAGGTGCAGGCTGTTGGCAATCTCGGTGATCGATTTGCCGCTCACCAGCATGGAAAACACTTCGAATTCGCGATCCGACAGTTGCTTGTGCAACAGTTGCTCGTTGGGTGTCATGATATTGAGCGCCAGCTGCTCGGCCACTTCGGTGCTGATGTAGGGACGCCCGGATGCCACCTTGCGGATCGCCCCCACCAGCTGGGTGCCGGCGCTTTCCTTGGTCAAATAGCCCTGGGCGCCGGCGCGGATCGCACGTACGGCGTATTGCTCTTCTTCGTGCATGGTAAGAATCAGGATGGCCAGCTTGGGCGCCACCGCGCGGATCTGGCGGATCAGGTCGACGCCGCTGCGGCCGGGCATCGACAGATCGGTCAGCAACAGGTCGAAGCCGCCCTGGCGCACATGGTTGAGCACCTCGAAACCATTGGTTGCTTCGCCGACGATATCGATGTCGGCAGCGCCATCGAGGATGCGCTTGAGACCCTCACGCATGATGGTGTGATCGTCGGCAATTACTATGCGTATCATAAATTCAAGGGGTCCAGGCGCATCGGCATCCGTGCCACCAGGCGCATGTGGCACACATAGGAATGGTCGTTTTCGCCTGAGCGTACGCCGCGCCCGCCGGCGGGGCAAATGACAGCCTGATAGCTTGACGGCTAGATAAGCGTGGTCTAGCAGCGTATTGACACGCTGGGCGCAGCCGTGTTGGCGCCTGCGCCCCTTACTTTAGCTGGCGGGCTCCTTGAGCAGACGGTGCACCAGCACCGGCGTTTGCGTGTGCGAGAGCACCTTGTTGGTCACGCTGCCCAGCAGCAGCTGGCCCCAGCCGCTGCGTCCGTGCGAGCCCATGAAGATCAGGTCGCAGTGCTCGCGCCCGGCGACCTCGACAATCATGCTGGCCGGCGAGTTGGCAAATTCTGTCAGCGCGGCGTGGGTCAGGCCCCCTTTTGCGGCCGCCTCGATGATCGGCCGGGTGTGCTCGGCGCCGGTGCGGCGCATGGTGGCGATATATTCTTCCTCGATGGGGTAACTGGGCGGAATGATTTCCACGTACACGGGATACTGGTACTCGGGCGCAACAAACAGCACCAGCACTTCGGCCCCCAGCTGCTGGGCAAATTTGACGCCAGCGCAGGCGGTTGACTTCGACACGGCCGAGCCGTCAGTGGTAATCAGAATTTTCCGGTACATGGTGATTTCTCCCACAGGAATGATGATTGTCCATTGTAGGTGGCGTCACGACAAATGCACGCGCGCTTGCATTTGATCTTGCTCAACAGCCGGACGCTGGCCAGCGTCGTTGTTAATTAATTTCACTATCAAGCACGAAATACAACACTTGCTCGCCAAAAAGTATCCTCTGGGGTACATTTCGTTAACTCCGCAATAAGTTTCCCGAGCGAAATCAATTGCCGGAGAGGTCAGTGATTTACCAACGCCATTGACGCTGCTAAACTCAGGACAATCTTGCTGGCCCCAAAACCGCACAGCCCCCGACACGCAAAGCTTATTGCAAAATTGTATTTATGGAGAAGCACGGACTATGACCGACGCCGCTGATGATTTCGACGCCCTGTTCGACGAGGTGAGCGCCCAGCGCGACGCCGCGCCGGCCGCTGCCGACCCGACCCCGACCGCACCGGCGGCCGCTATTGCCGACGACGACTTCGAAGCCCTGTTCGAGCAGGCCGCCGCACAATCGACTGCCGCGCCGGCGCCGGCACCGGTGGTGGCCGCTGCCGCCGATGCCGCTGCCCCCGCCGAAAGCAGCGCCGCCGACAAGCCGATGTTCGAACGGCTCGGCGGCATCGTCCGCCTGCTGCACGATTCGCTGCGTGAACTGGGCTACGACAAGGCATTGACGGAAGCGTCGAGCCAGATCAACGACGCCCAGGACCGCCTCGAATATGTCGCCACCCTGACCGAACAGGCGGCCAACAAGGTGCTCAACACGCTCGACGAAGGCATGCCGGCGCAAGATGTGCTGGCCAAGAGCGCCAAGCAGATGGAAACACGCTGGGCCGACCTGTTCGCCGGCAAGGTGTCGATCGATGAATTCAAGACGCTGGCCGGTGACTCGCAACAGTTCGCCCAGGCTGTCACCAAGGCCACCGATGCTGAAAAAGCGCGCCTGCTCGACATCATGATGGCGCAGGACTTCCAGGACATCACCGGTCAGCTGATCAAGAAAGTGGTGGCGATTACCAAGACGGTCGAGCATGAACTGGCTGAACTGCTGCGCGATAACGCCCCGCCTGCAGTGCGCGAAAAGCTCGCCGCCAAGCCAGCCCTGATGACCGGACCGTCGGTGCCGTCGGTGGCGCTGGACCAGGACAACGTTGACGATTTACTTGCCGATCTGGGGTTCTGATGGACGATATGCTCAAGGATTTCGTCGTCGAGGCGATGGATCTGGCAGTCAACGTGGAAGAGCACCTGCTGCGGCTCGAGCGCGACCCCGACAACAAGGAAACGCTCAATGCCGTGTTCCGCTCGTTTCACACGATCAAGGGCGGCGCCGGCTTCATGAACCTGACGGCGATGGTGACGGCCTGTCACCTGACCGAAAACCTGTTCGATGCCTTGCGCAATGGCGCCGCGCCGGTCACGCCGCTGGCCATCGAGGCCGCCCTGCAAGCATCGGGCTTCGTCGCCGACCAGCTCACCGACCTCAATAACGGCGCCGCGCCCGAGCAGCTGGCATCGATGCCGGCCGCGCTTGAAAGCATCCTGGTCGACGCCATCGCCGGCAAGACCCAGCGCGCGCCAGCGGCGGTTGCAACGCCCGCTGTGGCTACTGCAGCTGCACCGGTGGCGGCCGTCGCCGCGCCGGCCGCCGCCGCCTTCGTCGCCAAAGGCCCCGGCGCCGACGGCCTCGATTGGGAAGCCATGTACGTGGTCGTGGTGCCGCCGGGGACCTATCAAGCGGCCGCCAACAGCGCGGCGCCGCCCGCCGTTGCTGCCAGCGGGGCCGTTGCGGCAACTGCGGCGGCACCAGTCGCCGCCGAACACGCTGGCAGCGCTGCCGCACTGGCAGCGGCTGCCGCCGCCAAGCACGCCTGGGATGGCAGCGAACGGCGCGAAGAAAAAGTGCAGGAATTTCGCGCTGCGTCGGCGCCTGCCAAGGAAGAGAGTATCCGCGTCGACGCCGTCAAGCTCGACGCCCTGCTCGAAGTGGCGGGCGAATCGGTGCAGGCTGCCAACCAGGCGGCCGTGCTGCTCGAACGCCTGGCGCAATTCAAATTCGAAGGGCCTGCCGCCACCCTGATGGCCACGCTGACGGAAACGCTGGAACGGGCGTCGCGCTATTCGGCCGAACTGCAGCGCGCTACCCTGGCCACCCGCATGCAGCCAGTCGGTCGCCTGTTCCAGAAATTCCCGCGCCTGGTGCGCGAACTGGCACGCGACCTGGGCAAGGACGTCGAACTCAATATCGAAGGGGCGGAGACGGAAGTCGACCGCGTCGTCGTCGATAGTCTCTACGATCCACTGGTGCACATGCTCAGGAATGCGCTCGATCACGGCGTCGAGTCACCTGAACAGCGTGTCGCCAGCGGCAAGCCGGCCAAGGCCTTCATTTCCCTCAAGGCCTGGCAGGAAGCGAACAGCGTGATGATCGTGCTGCAGGACGACGGCAAGGGCATGGACCCGGTCGCGCTGCGCAAGAAGGCCTTCGAAAAGGGCCTGATCAGCGAAAACGGCGCGCCGAGCGACGAAGAAGCCTACCAGCTGGTGTTCCTGCCCGGTTTTTCGACCAAGGAACTGGCCACCTCGGTCTCTGGCCGCGGGGTCGGCATGGACGTTGTCAAGACCGCCGTCGAGAAAAACCGCGGCGCCATCCATATCGATTCTTCGCTCGGCCACGGCACCAAGTTTGCCATCCGCCTGCCGATCGAACTGTCGATCGTGCCGACCATGCTAGTATCGACCTCGGGCGCCGCACTGGCGCTGCCGATGGCGATGGTCGAACGGGTGGTCGAACTGCCGGACACTTTCCTGCAGGTCGGCGGCGCGCCGGTGCTGAAAGACCAGGGCCGGCCGCTGCCGGTACGCTCGCTGGCCAGCGCCCTCGGCTACGAGAGCTGCAGCGAAAAAGTCGGCATCGTGGTCTCGGCGCCGCAGCCGTATATCCTGGCGGTGGCGGCGGTTGACGGCACCGCCGACCTGGTGATCAAGCCGATGACCGCCATTTCGGTCGAGGGCATCACCGGTACGGCGCGCTCGGCCGAGGGTGAGCTGGTGCTGGTGGTGGGGCTGTCGTTCCTGATGGATGGCTGCCGCTCGACGGTCAAGCTGGCTGCGTAACATGGCTTGAGGCGCGCACGGCGGCGTCGTTACCGATATTATTTTTGCACTGCGCCGACCGGGGTTAAAAATGCCTGCTATCACTAGCGGGCATTTTTTATTTGAAAATCGGTTTATTTTTTCAAATATTATTTCAGTAAATCCAAATTGGTGCGAATAAGGTTCCAAAAAGGGGCGCTTCTGTGGCAGTGCACAATATGGCATAATCAACCGCGTCACTCCCCATCCCTGACTGCGCACCGCCGACCATGATCAAAACGCTTTACGACAAACTGTGGGACTCGCACGTGGTGCGCGCCGACGCCGACGGCACCACCGTGCTGTACATCGACCGCCACCTGGTGCATGAAGTGACCAGCCCGCAAGCCTTCGATGGCCTGCGCGCGGCCAACCGTCCCTTGTGGCGCAATGCCGCCAACCTGGCGGTGGCTGACCATAACGTCCCCACCACCGACCGCCAGGGCGGCATCAGCGATCCGGTCTCGCGCCTGCAGGTGGAAACGCTCGACGCCAACGCCAGGAGCTATGGCCTGACCTATTTCAACATGAACGACAAGCGCCAGGGCATCGTCCACGTGATCGGCCCCGAGCAGGGCGCCACCCTGCCTGGCATGACGGTGGTGTGCGGCGACTCGCACACCTCCACCCATGGCGCCTTTGGCTGCCTGGCGCATGGCATCGGCACCTCGGAAGTCGAGCATGTGCTGGCGACCCAGACGCTGCTGGCCAAAAAATCGAAAGCGATGCTGGTGCAGATCGATGGCGCGCTGCCTGCTGGCGTCACCGCCAAGGATGTGGTGCTGGCGGTGATCGGCAAGATCGGCACTGCCGGCGGCACCGGCTACGCCATCGAATTTGGCGGTTCGACCATCCGTGCGCTGTCGATGGAAGGGCGGATGACGGTCTGTAACATGGCGATCGAAGCGGGCGCGCGCGCCGGCATGATCGGCGTCGACGACACCACCATCGCTTACGTCAAGGGCCGCCCGCTCTCGCCCAGCGGGCCGCACTGGGAGCAGGCCGTCGCTTACTGGCGCACGCTCCATTCGGACGCCGGCGCGCCATTCGACCTGGTCGTCACCCTCGACGCCAGCCAGATCCGGCCGCAGGTGACCTGGGGCACCTCGCCCGAAATGGTCGCCGCCATCGATGGCCGCGTGCCCGATCCCGACCTCGAAAAAGACCCGGTGCGCCGCGACGCCATGGAAAAGGCGCTGGTCTACATGAACCTCAAGCCGAACACGCCGATCGCCGACATCCGCATCGACAAGGTGTTCATCGGCTCCTGCACCAACTCGCGCATCGAGGACTTGCGCGCCGCCGCCGCTGTCGTGCGCGGCAAGCAGCGCGCCTCGAACGTGCGCCTGGCGATGGTGGTACCCGGCTCCGGCCTGGTCAAGGAACAGGCCGAGCGCGAAGGGCTCGACCGCATCTTCAGGGATGCCGGCTTCGAATGGCGCGAGCCGGGCTGCTCGATGTGCCTGGCGATGAATGCCGACCGCCTCGAACCGGGCGAGCGCTGCGCCTCGACTTCGAACCGCAATTTCGAAGGACGCCAGGGCCAGGGTGGCCGTACCCACCTGGTGTCGCCGGCGATGGCTGCTGCCGCCGGCATCGCTGGCCATTTCGTCGACGTGCGGGCACTGCGCTGACGGCGGCTGCTCGAGCTGATTATTTATACGATATATTCCCTTTACCCTGACCGATTCTCCGCCATGAAAAACCTAGTTCTTACCGTCCTCGCCTTGACCGTGCTGCTGTCGCTGGGCGCTTGTAACACCATCGCTGGCGTCGGCAAGGATGTGCAAAAGGTCGGCCAGGTGGTCGAAGGCGTCGGCCACAAATAACGTGCGCCGCCGCTGCGCGCTGCGGCCCCTGTTCCCCATTACCCTGAAGACCATGGACAAATTCATCCGTTACGAAGGCCTGGTGGCCCCGCTCGACCGTGCCAACGTCGATACCGACGCCATCATCCCCAAGCAGTTCCTCAAGTCGATCCGCCGTACCGGTTTCGGGCCCAACCTGTTCGACGAATGGCGCTACCTCGATCACGGCGAGCCGGGTCAGGACAACAGCGGCCGTCCGCTCAATGCCGACTTCGTGCTCAACCAGCCGCGCTACCAGGGCGCCTCGATCCTGCTGACGCGTAAAAACTTTGGTTGCGGCTCCTCGCGCGAGCACGCGCCGTGGGCGCTCGACCAATACGGTTTCCGCGCCATCATCGCCCCCAGCTTCGCCGACATCTTCTTCAATAATTGCTACAAGAGCGGCCTGCTGCCGATCGTGCTGGCCGACGCCGACATCGACCGCCTGTTCGACATGGTCAAGGGTTTCAGCGGTTTTCGCCTGGTGGTCGACCTCGAGTCGCAGCGCGTTGCCAGCGCCGACGGCAGCTTTGGCGCCGGCTTTGCCATCGACCCGTTTCGCAAGTACTGCCTGATGAACGGCCTCGATGACATCGGCCTGACCCTGCGCCACGCCGACGACATCCGCGCCTTCGAAGAGCGTCACCTGGCAGCGCAGCCGTGGCTGGCCAACGTCATCTAACGCTGCCGCTCGCGGCTATCCTCGGCTGCTACCACCACCACCACCAACGATAAAAATTAGACGAGACCACCAATGAAAATCGCAATCCTGCCCGGCGACGGCATCGGCCCGGAAATCATGGAGCAAGCCGTCAAGGTATTGAACGCGCTCGGTGAACCGTTCGAGATGGAGACCGCCGCAGTCGGCGGCGCCGGCTACGCCGCCAGCGGTCACCCGCTGCCGCCGGCCACGCTGGCGCTGGCGAAAGCTGCCGACGCCGTGCTGTTTGGCGCCGTCGGTGATTTTAAATATGACACCCTCGAGCGCTCGCTGCGTCCCGAGCAGGCCATACTTGGCCTGCGCCGCGAACTGGCGCTGTTTGCCAATCTGCGCCCGGCCATCCTGTATCCGGAGCTGGCCGGCGCCTCCACCCTCAAGCCCGAGGTGGTCTCGGGTCTGGACATCCTGATCATCCGCGAACTGACCGGCGATATTTATTTTGGCAAGCCACGCGGCGTGCGCGAATGCCCGGACGGCCCGTTCAAGGGCGAACGCGAGGGTTTTGACACCATGCGCTACGCCGAATCGGAAATCCGCCGCATCGCCCACGTGGCTTTTCAGGCCGCGCAAAAACGCGACAGGCGCGTCACCAGCGTCGACAAGGCGAATGTGCTGGAAACCTTCCAGTTCTGGCGCGACATCGTCACCGACGTGCACAAGGAGTACCCGGACGTCGCCCTCGAGCACATGTATGTCGATAACGCCGCCATGCAGCTGGTACGGGCGCCGAAAAAATTCGACGTGCTCGTCACCGGCAATATGTTCGGCGACATCCTGTCCGACTGCGCCGCCATGCTGACCGGCTCGATCGGCATGCTGCCCTCGGCCTCGCTCGACGCCAGCAACAAGGGCCTGTATGAGCCTTCGCACGGTTCGGCGCCTGACATTGCCGGTCGCGGCATCGCCAATCCGCTGGCGACGATTCTGTCCGCGGCGATGATGCTGCGCTATTCGCTGGCGCGCCCCGCGCAGGCTGAGCGTATCGAAACCGCTGTCAAGGCCGTGCTGGGGCAGGGCCTGCGCACCGCCGACATTTATGAGGCCGGCACCACCCGCGTCGGCACCGCCGCGATGGGCGACGCTGTCGTCAAGGCGCTCGGCTAAATACCACCTTTAACACTGCAGAGAGAAGACACATGAAATTAGTAGGCTTGGTTGGCTGGCGTGGGATGGTCGGTTCAGTGCTGATGCAGCGCATGCGCGATGAAAACGATTTTGCCGACATTGAACCGCTGTTTTTTACCACCTCGAACGCCGGCGGCGCCGCCCCGGCCATGGCCAAGAACGAAACCACCCTCAAGGATGCGTTTGATATCGGCGCGCTGGCCAAGTGCGACATCATCATTTCCTGCCAGGGCGGCGACTACACCAGCGACGTCTTCCCCAAGCTGCGCGCGGCCGGCTGGGACGGTTACTGGATCGATGCCGCCTCCACCCTGCGCATGGAAGACGATGCCGTCATCGTGCTCGACCCGGTCAACCTGGGTGTGATCAAGGCGGCGCTGGGCAAGGGCGTCAAGAACTACATCGGCGGCAACTGCACGGTGTCGTGCATGCTGATCGGCCTCGGTGGCCTGTTCCAGCATGGCCTGGTCGACTGGATGACGTCGATGACCTACCAGGCAGCCTCGGGCGGTGGCGCCCAGCACATGCGTGAACTGTTAACCCAGTTTGGCACCATCAACGCCGCCGTCCGCCCGCTGCTGGACGATCCCGCCTCGGCCATCCTGGAAATCGACCGTACCGTGCTGGCGACCCAGCATGGCCTGTCCCTGGACGAGATCAGGCAGTTTGGCGCACCGCTGGCAGGCAACCTGATTGCATGGATCGACAAGGACCTGGGCAACGGCCAGTCGAAGGAAGAATGGAAGGCGGGCGCCGAGACCAACAAGATCCTTGGCCTGGGCGCCGCCTTTGGCAGCACCGCGATCCCGGTCGACGGCCTGTGCGTGCGCATCGGCGCCATGCGCTGCCACTCGCAGGCGCTGACCATCAAGCTCAAAGGCGACGTGCCGCTCGATGAAATTAATGACATCATTGCCTCCAGCAATGAATGGGTCAAGGTGGTGCCGAACACCCGCGAAGCGTCGGTGCGCGACTTGTCACCGGCGGCGGTGACGGGCAGCTTGAGCATCCCGGTGGGACGCTTGCGCAAGATGTCGATGGGGGGCGAGTACCTGTCGGCATTTACGGTGGGTGACCAGTTGTTGTGGGGCGCGGCCGAACCGCTGCGCCGCATGTTGCGTATCGTTCTCGACCAATAAGCTTCTAATAACGACCGTTAGTTACGTGGTATCAAAGCGGGCCGCCAGCGGCGGCCCGCGGGCGTTTTGGGGTGCCGTTTTCATTCTGCGCAGGGGCGCGAAAAACCACATTTCCGGGCCAAAAAACGGCGCTTTTTCGGCATCTTGTTCACACCTGCGACGTTGGGGCCGGAGAAACTCCCCGAAAGCTTGCATGCTCTAGAGCATGATGATATGTTGAGACTTCCGAGAAAGCACCATTCTCCTCGACAACTCTTACCCACGCTGCCACCATGCCTTTACAAACTCGTCCCCGCATCCTGTCGCTCGCGCTGAAGTCTCTGTTTGGCGCTGTCGCCACGGCAGTGGTGTTGTCCTCCGCGCACGCGGCCGGCCTTGGCAAGCTCACGGTTCTGTCGTCCCTCGGCCAGCCCTTGCGCGCCGAGATCGAACTGACCGCGGTGTCGGCCGATGAAGCGGCCGGCCTGGTGGCCAAGCTGGCCTCGGCCGATGCGTTCAAGGCGGCCAACGTCGAATTCAATCCCGCCCTGATGGGTTTGCGCTTCGCCGTCGAGCAGCGCGGCGGCCGCCAGGTCATCAGCGTCACCTCGAGCGCTGCCGTCAACGAGCCGTTTGTCGACATGCTGCTCGAGCTGTCGTGGAATAGCGGCCGCCTGGTGCGCGAATACACCTTCCTGCTCGATCCGGCCGAATTGCGCGCCACCCAGTCGGCGCAGGTGGCCGCAGCCCCCGTCGATGTACTCAACCAGGGCGCGCGGCCGCTGCCGGCGGCGCGCAATGGCGCGGCGGCGACGACGACCAAAAACGCCAGCGCGGCGTCGACGCCGGCCCCGGCCCAGCCCCAAGCCCGCAGCCGCCCCGAGCGCGCCGCCGCCGACCCGGCCCAGGAACGCGCCGCGCGCCCGGCCGGCAACGCCACCGAAGTGACGGTGCGTGCCGGTGACAGCCTGGGGAAAATCGCCGCCCGCGTCAAGCCGACCGAGATCTCGCTCGACATGATGCTCGTCGCGCTGTACCGCGCCAACCCCGATGCCTTCGTCGGCAACAACATGAACCGCCTCAAATCGGGCCAGATCCTGTCGGTGCCCGATGCGGACAGCATTCGCGGTGGCGCCAGCGACCAGGATGCGCACGGCGTGGTGGTGGCCCACGCGGCCGACTTTAACGCCTACCGCAACAAGCTCGCTGGCCAGGTCGCCAGCGCGGCACCGTCGAAGTCGCCCGAAGCGGCGCAAAGCGCAGCCGGCAAGGTCAGCGCCAAGGTCGAGGAACGGCCGACCGCCGCCAACGAATCGAAAGACCGCCTGAAGCTGTCGAAAGCGGACGCCAGTGGCGCCGCTGCTGCCGGCAAGGCGGCGTCGGCCGCGGCCGAAGACAAGATCGCCAAGGAGCGCGCACTGGCCGATGCCTCGGCCCGCGTGAAGGAACTGGAAAAGAACGTCAACGACCTCGAAAAACTGATGGTCGTCAAAAACAAGGCCGGCACGGCAGCCAGCGCGACGGCGGAAGCGGCCACCGCAGCGCCAGCAGCGCTCGCCGTACCTGCGGCGGCAGCGCCAGTGGCAGCCGCACCGGTCGCACCGGTGGTGCCAAAGCCGGCCCGCAAAATGGCGCCGCCACCGCCACCGCCGGCCGAGCCAACCCTGGTCGAAACACTGATGGACAACATCACCAGCATCGGCGCCGGCGTTGCCGTCCTGCTGCTGGGCGGCTACGCGCTGGCGCGCCGCCGCAAGCAGGCCGGCGGGCGGGCGCCGTCCGAACCGTCGATCCTCGGGGCGCCCACCGATCACGCCCAATCGATGTTTGCCCACACCGGCGGCGCCAGCGTCGACACCAGCAACAGCGTGTTCAATTCGAGCTTCGCGCCATCGGCCAGCCAGCTCGACACCAATGAAGTCGACCCGATCGCCGAAGCCGATGTCTACATCGCCTACGGCCGCGACGCCCAGGCTGAGGAAATTCTCAAGGAAGCGCTGCGCAACCATCCCGAGCGCCATCCGGTGCGCCTGAAACTGCTGGAAATCTACGCCGCCCGCAAGGACCCGCGCGCCTTCGAAACCCAGGCCGGCGAACTGTATGCGTTGACGCGCGGGCAGGGCGACGAATGGCCGCAGGCGGCCGCACTGGGCCTGTCGATCGACCCGACTAACCCGATGTATGCCAGCGCTGGTGCCGCCAGCCGCGCCGCCGATGCGCAGGCCGAGCAGGATGTGCTGCGGCAGATGGCCGTCGCCAGCGGTGAAACGGCCAGTTTCGACGCCGTCGACCTCGGTGCCACTGCCTTGCCGGTTGCTGCTGCCGCTGCCCCAGCGCAGAGCAATTCGCTCGACTTCGATCTGGGCAGCCTCAGTTTCGACGAGCCGGCGCCCACCGTGATGGCGACGCCGCCGGCTGGTGGCAAGGCTGCCAAGGCCCAGCTGGCCGAGGAAGAAACCTTCGACCTGTCGTTCGACATGGACTTTGACAAGCCGACCGCAGTGACTGCTGCGGCGCCGGCCCTGAAATCGCTCGACAACATCCACCTCGACCTGGCCCACCCCGATTTGCCAGCGGACGTCAACAGCATCGACCTGTCGGGCGCCTTTGACCTGCCGGCCTTGCCCGGTTCGCCGGAAAGCCGCGCCACGCCGGTGCCGGCCACCGCCGCCAACGGCGCCTATTCGGCCAGCGCGCCGCTGGTCAATCCGCTCGAACGGGCCGCCGCCAACAGCATGCATTTGCCCGCCACCGCCTCCGCCCAGGCCGGCAGCGATACCATCCTGGCGCCAGTGCTGGAAGACGATCCGTTTGCGCTGCCTGACTTCACCCGCAGCGCTTCGCCTGCCGTCAGCGCCGGCAATGACTTGCCCGAACTGGCGTTCGCCTCGCCGCCGGCGGCGTCGAACAGCCTCGATTTTGCAGCCCCCAGCCCGGCTTACACCAGCGCGCCGCAATTCGACATGTCCGGCATCGACCTCGATCTGCCGGCCGGCGCCACCGGCGCTGCAGCCACACCAGTGGACCTGTCGGCCGCCCACATGGAGATGGAAACCAAGCTCGATCTGGCCATCGCTTACCAGGAAATCGGCGACAAGGAGGGCGCCCGCGAGCTGCTCGACGAAGTCGTCAAGGGCGGCAGCGACGAACAAATCGGCCGCGCCAACGAGATGCGGGTCAAGCTGGCATAATCTGGGGTCGTCAACGACGGGCCGGTCCGGGGTTGCCCTGGCCGGCCCGTTGCATTTTGCCCGCGCCGTGGCGCCGGCCCACTTACTGCATTGGACCAGAATTGAAACGGATCGCACTCGGCGTCCAGTACGACGGCTCGCCGTGGAACGGCTACCAGAAGCAGCTCGACCGCCACACCGTGCAGGACCAGCTGGAAATCGCCCTGGCCACCTTTGCCCGCGCTCCCATCGCCACCACCTGCGCCGGCCGCACCGACACCGGTGTGCACGCGCTCGAACAGGTGGTCCACTTCGACACCGGTCTGACGCGCGACATGCAGTCATGGGTGCGCGGGGTGAACACCTTTTTGCCCGATTCGATCGCCGTGCGCTGGGCCAGCGAAGTGCCGGCGGCGCCGGCCGATGCACCGCAGCTGGAATTTCACGCGCGCTTTTCGGCGCGTGCGCGCACCTATCACTATGTGCTCTACAACCACCCGGTGCGCTCACCGCTGTTGGCCGGCAAGGCCGGCTGGACCTTTCGCCCGCTTGACGTCGAGCGCATGCGCGAGGGCGCCGCGCAGCTGATCGGCCAGCACGATTTCACCGCCTTCCGCTCGGCCCAGTGCCAGGCCAAGTCGCCCGTCAAGCACATGCAGGAAATCCGCATCGAGCGCATTGGCCACGCCGTCGTCTTCACCGTGCGCGCCAACGCGTTTTTGCATCACATGGTGCGCAACCTGGTCGGCTCGCTGGTCTACGTCGGCAACGGCCGCCAGCAGCCCGACTGGATCGGCCAGCTGCTGCGTGAACGCGACCGCCACCTCGCGGCCCCCACCTTCATGCCCGACGGCCTGTATCTGGCGCATATCGATTACGACCCCAAGTGGCAGCTGCCGCAGGAAGCAGGCAGCCTGCTGCCGTGGTTCGCACTTTAAAACGAGGCCCCGCATGCACCGTACCCGTATCAAGATCTGCGGTCTGACCCGCGCCGAAGACGTCGCCGTTGCCATCGCTGCCGGCGCCGATGCCCTCGGCTTCGTCTTCTACGCCCCCAGCCCGCGCGCGGTGACTGCGGCCCAGGCCGGCGCGCTGATCGCCGCCATGCCGCCGTTCGTGACGGCGGTGGCGCTGTTCGTCAATGCCACCCCGGCCGAGGTGGCGGCGGTGGCCAGTCAGGCGCCGTTCTCGCTGCTGCAGCTGCACGGCGACGAGACCCCGGCGCAGTGCGCGGCGATCGCCGCTGCCGTCGGCAAACCGTTCCTGCGGGTGTTTCGGGTGCGTCCCGACAGCACTGCCGATGAACTGCTAGAATATGACGCTAGCTTCCGCGCTGCCAGTTCCTGGTACGCGGGCTTGTTGCTCGATACGTTCGTAGATGCCTACGGCGGAGCTGGAAAGGTTTTCGATTGGTCTCTCATTCCAAAAGATCTCGCGCCTCGGGTCGTTTTAAGTGGTGGCTTGAGCGTACACAACGCGACTGACGCGGTGGCCCGTGTTCGTCCCTTCGCCGTCGACATCAGCAGTGGTGTCGAGCAGGCCAAGGGCATCAAAGACGCCCGCAAGATCGCCGATTTTATTCGCGCGGTACGGCAGGCAGACAGCCATCCCGATCCAGAAAGCACTTACCATGACCGTCCAGTCCCCTGAGCGCGCCACCGGCGCCAAATTGTTCCACGCCAATGAATACCAGCTGCCCGATGCACGCGGCCACTTCGGCCCCTACGGCGGCGCCTTCGTCGCCGAAACGCTCAGCCACGCGCTGGCCGAACTGAGCGCAGCGTACGAGCGCTACGCCAACGACCAGGAATTCCTCGACGAATACCGCTACGAACTGAAGCACTTCGTCGGCCGTCCATCGCCGATCTACCACGCCAAGCGCTGGTCCGAGCAGGTCGGCGGCGCGCAGATTTTTTTCAAGCGCGAAGACTTGAATCACACCGGCGCCCACAAGATCAACAACGTCATCGGCCAGGCCCTGCTGGCCAGGCGCATGGGTAAACCGCGCATCATCGCCGAAACCGGCGCCGGCCAGCACGGCGTCGCCACCGCCACCATCTGCGCCCGTTTTGGCCTGGAGTGCGTGGTCTACATGGGCAGCGAAGACATCAAGCGGCAGGCGCAAAACGTCTACCGCATGAAGCTGCTCGGCGCCACCGTGGTGCCGGTCGAATCGGGCTCGAAGACGCTCAAGGACGCGCTCAATGAAGCCATGCGCGACTGGGTGACGAATATCGAAAATACCTTTTATATCATTGGCACGGTGGCCGGTCCGCACCCGTATCCCATGATGGTGCGCGACTTCCAGGCGGTGATCGGCGAGGAGTGCCTGTGGCAGATGCCGCAGATGATCGGTCACCAGCCCGATTATGTGCTCGCCTGTATCGGCGGCGGCTCCAACGCCATGGGGATTTTCTATCCGTACATCGACCAGAAGCAGGTGCGCCTGATCGGCGTCGAAGCGGCCGGCGAGGGGATTGAAACGGGCAAGCACGCAGCCGCCCTGGGCGCCGGCATTCCCGGGGTGTTGCACGGTAACCGCACCTATCTGCTGCAGGACGCCAATGGCCAGATCAGCGAGACCCACTCGGTGTCGGCCGGCCTCGATTATCCCGGCGTCGGTCCCGAGCATGCCTGGCTGAAAGACCTCGGTCGCGCCGAATATGTCTCGGTGACGGACGATGAAGCGCTTGCTGCTTTCCACGATTGCTGCCGCATCGAAGGCATCATCCCGGCGCTCGAATCGGCGCACGCGATTGCGTACGCGACCAAGATGGCGGCCGGCCTGCCGAAGGATGAATCGATCCTGGTGAATCTGTCGGGACGCGGCGACAAGGACATGCACACGGTGGCCGAACGGATGGGACTCGATTTTAGTTAAGGGGGCAGGGGGCTTGCCCCCTTTGTTGTCCTTTTGCCTGTTTTGACACCATCGACTCTTTTTGAAAGCCCCACCATGTCCCGCATTCCTGCCACCTTCGCCAGCCTGAAAGCCGCCCACAAAACCGGCCTCGTCACCTTTATTACCGCCGGCGACCCGGCCCCCGCGCTGACCGTGCCGCTGATGCACGCGATGGTGGCCGGCGGCGCCGACATCCTCGAGCTCGGCGTGCCATTTTCCGACCCGATGGCCGAAGGCCCGGTGATCCAGCGCGCCTGCGAGCGCGCCCTGAAATTCCATATCGGCCTGCACGACGTCTTTGAATTCGTCCGCCAGTTTCGTCTTACCAACAGCAGCACCCCGGTGGTGTTGATGGGTTACGCCAATCCGATCGAACGGATCGGTATCGACGGCTTTATCAATGCCGCCAAAGCGGCCGGTGCCGATGGTGCCATCGTCGTCGACTACCCGCCGGAAGAGTGCGAAGAATTCGCCGCCGCCATGCGCGCCGCCGACCTCGACCTGATTTTCCTGCTGGCGCCCACTTCCACGCCCGAGCGCATCGCCCAGGTGGCGCGGGTCGGCGGCGGCTTTAGTTATTATGTGTCGCTCAAGGGTGTCACCGGCGCCGGCACCATCGACACCGACGACGTCGCCCGCCGCGTTGCCGCCATCCGCGAGCATGTCAAGCTGCCCATCGGTGTCGGCTTCGGCATCCGCGATGGCGCCACCGCGCGTGCGGTGGCCAAGGTGGCCGACGCCGTGGTGATCGGCAGCCGCATCATCCAGGAGCTGGAAACTACGCCGCCGGAACTGGCCTGCGGCGCGGTGCAGGCATTTGTCGCCGGCATCCGCACGGCGCTCGATGCGCCGGCCGACTGATTTGCTACTTGCCACCTGCCAGTATTGATATCCAGCTGCATCGGACAGCCACCCTGCGGTGCCAATCCCCCTCAGGTTGGCGCGTGCTAAGCTCGCTAAGTGGCTTGGAGTGGCGAGCCGGACCATTCCGCCAAAGTTCGACAAGCCGGACGCTTGCGGCTAAACTACCGCAACTTAAGAATTGCCCGAAGGAGAACGTATGAGTTGGTTGGAAAAACTGCTGCCACCCCGGATCCAGCGCTCCGATGCCGCATCCCGCAAGACCATGCCGGAAGGCCTGTGGGTCAAGTGCCCGTCGTGCGAAGCGGTGCTGTACCGCACTGACCTGGAGTCGAATTTGCATGTTTGCCCGAAGTGCAACCATCACATGCGCATCCGCGCGCGCGCGCGCCTCGACAGCCTGCTCGACGAAGGTGGCCGCTATGAAATCGGCCAGGAAACCCTGCCGGTCGACACGCTCAAGTTCAAGGACAGCAAAAAATACCCGGACCGCCTGAAAGCGGCCATGGAAGCGACCGGCGAGACCGACGCCCTGGTGGTATTGGGTGGCTCCATCATGAGCCTGCCAGTGGTGGTAGCGGCCTTTGAATTCGAATTCATGGGCGGCTCGATGGGCTCGGTGGTGGGCGAACGCTTCGTGCGCGGCGCCCAGGTGGCACTCGAGCAAAAAGTACCGTTTATCTGCATCACCGCCACCGGTGGCGCGCGCATGCAGGAAGGCTTGCTGTCGCTGATGCAAATGGCAAAAACCACGGCCATGCTGACCAAGTTGTCGGAAAAGAAATTGCCGTTCATTAGCGTGCTGACCGATCCCACCATGGGTGGCGTGTCGGCCTCGTTTGCCTTCATGGGCGATGTCGTCATCGCCGAGCCGAAAGCGCTGATCGGTTTTGCCGGCCCCCGCGTGATCGAAAACACGGTCCGTGAAAAATTGCCAGAAGGCTTCCAGCGCGCCGAATTCCTGGTGCAAAAAGGCGCCGTCGACATGATCGTCGACCGCCGCAAGATGCGCGAAGAAATTGCCCGCCTGCTGGCCCTGCTGCAAAACCAGGCGGTCGAAGTGCTGGCCTGAGTCGTTTCCTTCGCTACCCCGGCGCGCCTTCGTGGCGCGCATTTTTTCTTCCTGAAGTCGCCCATGTCCCCCCTGCCCACCACCTTGCCCGCCTGGCTGGCCCTGCTCGAGTCGCGCCACGCCGAAGTCCATATCGATATGGGGCTCGCCCGCGTCGAGGCCGTCAAGCAGGCGATGGGTTTGCAGTTCACCTGCCCGGTCATCATGGTCGCTGGCACCAATGGCAAGGGTTCCACCTGCGCCATGCTGGAAGCCATCCTGTTACGTGCAGGCTACAAGGTGGGCCTCTACATCAAGCCACACTTTCTCGATTTTAACGAACGGGTCCGGGTCAATGGCGATCTGGCCAGCGACGGCGCGCTGGTGGCCGCTTTCGATGCTGTCGAAGCGTGTCGCGGCGAGGTGTCGCTGACGTATTTCGAATTTACGACATTGGCCATCCTGCATTTGCTGGCCGGTAGCAAGCTCGATGTCGCCATCCTCGAAGTGGGCCTCGGTGGCCGCCTCGACGCCGTCAATGTCATCGATGCCGACGTTGCCATCGTCACCAGCGTCGATATCGATCACACCGATTATCTGGGCGATACGCGCGAAAAAATCGGCTTTGAAAAAGCCGGCATCTTCCGCGCTGGCAAGCCGGCGATCTGTTCCGACCCGGTGCCGCCGGCGTCGCTGGTGGCGCACGCCGAGGCGATCGGTGCCGACCTGTGGCTGCTGGGTCGCGACTTCAATTATTCGGGCGACAAGCAGCAGTGGAATTACGGCGGCCGCGAGCAGCGCCGCAATGCGCTCGCTTACCCCAGCCTGCGCGGCGCCAACCAGTTGCTCAATGCCTCGGCTGCGCTGGCCGCGCTCGAAGTGTTGCGCCTGGTGGTGCCGGTCGGCGCCCAGGAAGTGCGCACCGGCCTGGTGGTGGTCGAATTGCCCGGCCGCTTCCAGGTGCTGCCGGGCCGCCCGACGGTGATCCTCGACGTCGCCCACAATCCCCACGCGGCCTCGGCGCTGGCGCAAAACCTGGGCAATATGGGCTTTCACCCATTTACCTATGCGGTGTTTGGCGTCATGCAGGACAAGGACATTGCCGGCGTGGTGGCGCCGATGGCGGCCCACATCGACCACTGGTGCCTGGCTCAGTTGCCGTCGCCCCGCTCGGCCAGTACCGAGCAGGTGGCCGGCATCGTCGACCAGCTCGCCCCTGACGATGGCAAACCGGGCGAACGCTCGGTGCGCCGCTTCGCCGACCCGGCGCTGGCCTATGCCGACGCTCTCAGCCGGGCTGGAGAGAATGATAGAATTGTGGTCTTCGGTTCGTTTTATACCGTTGCTGGCGTCATGGCAGCGCGCAAACCGTCCCACCACTGATCGTAAAATCGCATGGGCTTGCTCAATCTCTTTAGTAAAAACAAGCAAGAACCGGCGGACCAGGATAGCGGCTATTTTTCCCGCGACGATGATCCTGCCGCCGTGCGTGCCCGTTCCAAGCGGGCCTCGAGCGCCGGCGAGCCGGCGGCGCCGCGCAGCAGCCGCAAGTCGCGGGTGGAAGACGACCCGGTGCTGCCGGAAAAAAAGCGCGCGCGCCGGCGCCTGGTCGGTGCCATCGCGCTGGCGCTGGCGGTTGCCGTCGGCTTGCCGATGCTGCTCGATTCCGAACCGAAGCCCTTGGCCACTGACATCGCCATCCAGATTCCTTCGCGCGACAAGGTGGCGCCGTTGCCCGTGCCGGCCGCGCCCGCCGCAGCTGCCGCGGTGACGCCGGCGGCGGCCGATACGCTCGATCAAAAAGAGCAACTGGTCGACCCCACTGAAATCAAGGCAGTCGCCGGGGGCGCTGCCAAAGCGAAGCCGGCAGCGCCGCTGCCGGTCAAAAAGGCGGCCGATGACGGCGATGCCGACCTCATCGCGAAAGCCGAGATGAAGGCCGCCGCCAAGGCCGAGGCGAAAGCCAAGGCGCAGGCGAAAGCCGAAGCCGAGGCCAGAAAAGCCAGGCTCGATAAAGCAGACAAGGCAGACAAGGCAGCCGAGAAGGTGGCGATCAAGCCGGTCGACGACAGCGCCAAGGCCCTCGCCATCCTCGAAGGCAAGGCGAGCGACAAGAAGGCCGCCGAGGCCGGTCAAAAATTCGTCGTCCAGGTGGCGGCGTTGGCCTCGCAAGAAAAAGTCGATGAATTGCAGGAAAAGCTGGGCGCCGCCGGTATCCGCGCGCACACCCACAAAGTGTCGACGCCGTCGGGCGAGCGCATCCAGGTGCGCATCGGCCCCTTCTCGCGCGAAGAGGCCGACCGCATGCGCGCCCGCCTCGACAAGGTTGGCCTCGGCGGCAGCATGGTGCGTCCCGATGGCAAGTAGGGCGTTTCCCAATGCAGGGGTGCTGGCGTGACCGAATTTGATTATGTGGTGCTGCTGATTTTGCTCGCTTCGGTGGTGATCAGCACGATGCGCGGCCTGGTGCGCGAAATCCTCTCGCTGGTGAGCTGGGTGGTCGCCTTCGTCGTTGCCAATATGTATGGCGCCAAGCTGGCGCCGCTGCTGCCGGCCGTGGTGCCGGGCGAGTCGGTGCGGCTGATGGTGGCCTTCGCTGCCCTGTTCCTCGGCGTGCGCATTGTGATGGGCCTGGTGTCGATGGCGCTTGGCGCAGTGATCACCGCCAGCGGCTTGAGTCTGGCCGACCGCGGCCTGGGCGGCCTGTTCGGCCTGGCGCGCGGCATTGTAATCGTCCTGTTCGGCGTCATATTGTGTGGCATGACCACCATTCCCCAACAAGCGATGTGGAAGCACGCCCTGTTCGCGCCGATGGCCGAAACAGGGGTGCGGACCGTCAAACCTTTTTTGCCGGCTGACTTTGCGCAGCACGTGCATTTTTAAGAAATTTCAACGTTCAGTTTTAATACGGCTGTTCAGTCTTTAGCTCTAGGAGTGCACCATGTGTGGCATTGTCGGCGTCGTCTCGCAACAACCGGTTAACCAGATCCTGTATGACGCTTTGCTGCTGCTGCAGCACCGCGGCCAGGATGCCGCTGGCATCGCAACCAATCACAGCAGCATGTTTTCCATGCACAAGGCCAATGGCCTGGTGCGTGACGTGTTCCGCACGCGTAATATGCGTTCGCTGCAAGGCAATTCGGGGATCGGCCACTGCCGCTATCCCACCGCCGGCTCGTCGAGCGAAGAAGAGGCGCAGCCGTTTTATGTCAATGCGCCGTTCGGTATCACCCTCGCCCACAATGGCAATCTGACCAACCAGGAACAGCTCAAATCGGAGATGTTCAAGAACGACCGCCGCCACATCAACACCGATTCCGATTCGGAAGTGTTGCTCAACGTACTGGCCCACGAAATCCAGGAAGCCTCGACCGGTTACACCCTCGATCCGGACACCGTGTTCAAGGCGGTCGCCATGGTGCACCGCCGCGTGCGCGGCGCCTACGCTGTCGTTGCCCAGATCGCCGGTCACGGCTTGCTGGCGTTCCGTGACCCGTTCGGTATTCGCCCCCTGTGCATCGGCGTCAATGAAACCGATGAAGGCAAGGAATACATGGTGGCCAGCGAATCGGTCGCCCTGGAGGGCATCGGTTTTCGCTTCCTGCGCGACATTGCCCCCGGCGAAGCGGTGTTCATCGACAACGACGCCGTCCTGCACCAGCGTCAGTGTGCCGACAATCCGTCGCTCAATCCGTGCGCCTTCGAGTACGTCTACCTGGCCCGTCCTGACTCCATCCTCGACGGCGCCTCGGTGTACGCCACGCGCCTGAAAATGGGAGAGTACCTGGCCGATAAAATCCGCAAGGAATTTTCGTCGGGCGACATCGATGTCGTCATGCCGATCCCCGACAGTTCGCGGCCGGCAGCCATCCAGCTGGCCCTGAAACTGGGCATCGAATACCGCGAAGGTTTCATCAAGAACCGTTACATTGGCCGCACCTTCCTGATGCCGGGCCAGGCCATTCGCAGCAAGTCGGTGCGCCAGAAGCTCAATGCAATCGCCTCCGAATTCAAGGGTAAGAACGTGCTGCTGGTCGATGACTCCATCGTGCGCGGCACCACCAGCCGCGAAATCGTCCAGATGGCGCGCGAAGCCGGTGCCAGGAACGTGATTTTTGCGTCGGCGGCGCCGCCGGTGCTGTTTCCGAACGTGTATGGCATCGACATGCCCACCCGTGGCGAGCTGATCGCGTACGGCCGCAGTACCGAGGAAGTCTGCCGCGAAATCACGGCCGACAAGCTGGTCTACCAGGATGTTGAGGCCTTGAAGCGCGCCATTTCGGATTGCAATCCCGCGCTGCAAAATTTTGAAGCGTCGTGCTTTGACGGCATCTATGTAACGGGCGACATCACCCAGGCTTACCTCGACCGCCTCGAGTACGCCCGTCACAATCCGAAGACCGCCCCGCTGGAAGACGCCGTGGCGACCCATTTGCACCTGGCGCCGGCGACGGCCGAGTAGGAGGGTTGATGAGCGACAGCACTGGTAACAGCGCAGACGGCAAGCGACAATTCGGTTTTACTACCACCATCTTGCACAACGACCGCAGCAAGCCCATCGAACACGGCTCGCTGCACAAGCCGATCCACACCTCGGTCGCCTTCGGCTATAGCGACGCCCGCCAGCTCGCCTCGGTGTTCCAGGGCAAGGAGCCGGGCTTTCGCTATGGTCGCCAGGGCAATCCGACGGTGGCGGCGCTGGAAGACAAGCTCACCCGCATGGAAGATGGCGTGTCGTCGATCTGTTTCGGCACCGGCATGGGGGCGATTGGTGCCGTGTTCCAGGCCTTGTTGCGGGCCGGCGACCATGTGGTGACGTCGCGCTTTTTGTTTGGCAATACCAACAGCCTGTGGCACACGGTGGCAGGGCAGGGCGTGGCAGTCGATTTTGTCGACGCCACCGCCGTCGCCAATGTCGCCGCCGCCCTGACGCCAGCGACGCGGCTGGTATTTGTCGAGACCATCGCCAATCCGCGCACGCAGGTCGCCGATCTGGCCGGCATCGGCCAGCTGTGCCGTGAACGGGGCATCCTGTTCGTGGTCGACAACACCATGACCTCGCCCTACCTGTTCCGGCCGAAAGCGGTCGGTGCCGGCCTGGTGGTCAATGCGCTCACGAAGTCGATCGCCGGTCACGGCATTGCCCTCGGTGGCGCGCTGACCGACACCGGCGAATACGACTGGGCGCGCTATCCCCATATTGCCGACAATTACAAACGCAATCCGCCCGCACAGTGGGGCATGGCGCAGATCCGTGCCAAAGGCTTGCGCGACTTCGGCGCCTCGCTGGGACCGGAAGCGGCCCACCATATTGCCGTGGGCGCCGAAACGCTGGCGCTGCGCATGCAGCGGGCATGCTCGAATGCGCTGGCGCTGGCGCGCATGCTCGCAGCGGACCGGCGCGTGGCGGCGGTGCACTACCCGGGCTTGCCCTCCCATCCGCAGCATGGCTTTGCCAGCGCGCTGTTTCGCGCGCACGGCTTTTTGCTCAGTTTTGAGCTGGCCGATGGCATTGATTGTTTTGATTATCTGAACCGCTTGCAGGTGGCGATTGCCGCCAGTAATTTGGGCGACACCCGCACCCTCGTCATTCCCGTCGCCCACACCATTTTCTTCGAGATGGGCGCTGAGCGCCGCGCCAGCATGGGCATTGCCGATTCGCTGATCCGGGTGTCGGTGGGCATCGAAGACGAAGCCGACCTGCTGGACGATTTCAGGCTGGCGCTGCAACAGTAAAAACAGGCGACTTCCCCCGTCCATATAATTGTGGCTTTGTTGAAAAGTTGCCGTTAATATTAGACGTGATGGCGGGAGAACTTGGACGGGCGGTTTTCCCAGTGAGAGACGCGCATGCCCGGCTTACCTTGTTGCGGAGTAACCATGCTACGACCAGTTTGCGCAGGACTGCTGATGTTTGTTTGCACCGCTCACGCCCAGCAATATCCGCTGGCAGTGAGCGAGGGCGAGGCCATCACGTATTGGACGACGACCTATGCCGGCGACGATTTGACCAGTGGCCCTTTTGCCTGCGCCAAGCCGGCCATCCCGGCTGTCTCGACCACCAATGACGAGATTCGCAAGACCGAGGCGGCGATTGCCGTCTGGGAGACGTGCTACAACGGCTTCGTCAACAATTTTAATGATGCGCTGCCGCCCGGCAAGCGGATTCCTGCGCCCGTGGCGAAGCAGATGAGCCCGGCGCAAATGAACGCCGCGCAAAACCGCATGGCCGCCGTCTACGAGCAGGTGATCACCGCCGCCCAGACCGATGCCCAGGACATCACGGCGCGCCGCGAAGCGTGGCGCCAGGCCACCGCGGCGCACGTGGCCGCCGCCAACGACGCTGCTGCGCGCAAGGGCCAGCAGCGGCGCGACGACTTGCTCAACGATCTGCGCCGCAGCGCCGATGACGTGCGTATGCAGTCGGGGCCCGGTCGCAGCGGTGGCGCGACCAAGTAATTCCACGCCAAAGTAAATTTATGTAAGCAGGGCGGACGCCACTGGAAACGGCGCGCAATCCGGTTAAGATAGTGGCATTTTTACGACCGGTTCCCTACATGAAGACTCTTGTATTGTGCGTTGCGCTGCTGTGTGCCGGCGCCGCCACTGCCGATGAACTTGCCGACGCAGACGCCCTGTTTGCCAAAAAATCCTATCCGCAAGCGCTGCAGCTGTACACGCGGCTGGCCACTGCTGGCAACGTGGTGGCCCAGCGCCACCTGGGCGAAATGTACTGGTATGGCGAAGCGGGCGCCGTCAGCGACGACAAGGCGCAGGGCTGGTTCCGCCGCGCTGCGGCAAGTGGTGACAAGGAAGCGGCCGCGGCGCTCGAAGTGATGCGCCAGCGCGTGCTTCGCCAAACGGACATTGCATTCTGGACCGACAGGTATGACGGCGAAGAACTGCGTTCCGGCAAATTCAAGTGCAGCGCGCCCCGCATTCCCGCCATATCGAAAGACAATCCTGACATTGACGCCGTGCTCGCGCGCGTGAAGCTGTGGCAGGATTGCTATAACGGTTTGGTCGGCAAGCTCAATGGCGCCACCTTCGCCAGCGAGGTGCCCGCCGATCTGGGCAAACTGATGAAGCAGGAAGAAATCGACAAGGTCAACGCGCGGCTGGAAAAGATCCATACGCGGCTGGCGGAAGACGCCCGCATCAGCAGTCAAATTATTCTCGCCGATATCGCAGCATGGCGCAGCGCTACCGACAGCTGGGTCAAGGAACACAATGACATCATCAAGTCGGCACCGACGGCAGACCGCCAGGCCGATATTGAAGCGCGCAAACGCAACTACGCGCCCAAGTAATTCCCTTGTAACGCAGAATGCAGGTGGTCAGCGCCGTGGCGGCGACCGCCGGCGCCGGCGCTTAATGCCAGCTGCGCAGCAAGCCCACGGCCAAGCCTTCGAGGGCGAAGTCATCGCGGTCGGGGTCGACTTCGATGATTTTAAAATCGGCGTTTTCCGGCAACAGCTCGACCAGCCGGCCCGTCTTGCGGTAGCGCTTGACCGTCACTTCGCTGCCGATGCGGGCAACGACAATCTGGCCATTTTTGGCGCTATCGACCTTTTTGACGGCCAGCAGGTCACCATCCATGATGCCGATATCGCGCATCGATTCGCCGCGCACCTTGAGCAGGAAGTCGGGCCTGGCCGAAAACATGGCGGGGTCGACGTTGTAGGTGGCTTCGACATGCTCTTGCGCCAGCATGGGCGAACCGGCCGCGACGCGGCCGACCAGCGGCAGCGCCATGGTCAGCAGCGCGGCCGGCACTGCCGGAGCTGCTTCCACCGAGGCGCCGATCAGGCGGATGCCACGCGAAGTACCGGGGGAAATTTCGATCGCGCCTTTGCGGGCCAGCGCCTGCAAATGTTCTTCGGCGGCGTTGGCTGATTTAAATCCCAGTTCGTTGGCGATTTCCGCGCGGGTCGGAGGAAAACCCGTGTTGTCGATGGCCTCGCGGATCAAATCGAGAATCTGTTGTTGCCGTGCAGTGAGCTTGATCATGGGCCTGTAAGTGCTGGGGTTATAGACAGACTGTATTTTTGTACAGTATATCGACGCGTGCAAGGGAAATTCACTGTTATTGGCGTTATTTATGCAAATAACCGCATAGTTGGTGGCGCGCGGGCGAGAAAAGGGGGAATTGACGCTACCGTGACGCGCAATCGGGACGGGCGAGTAGGCGCCAGCCTGGCCCGGCCAGTCCCCCTTCGGCAACGGAAGGAGGTGTTCATTTTCGCCAGGATGCGTTATAATTGCCGGCTTTCCCTTCCCACACTCGTCTTGACGCCGAGGTGGGCTTATGTTTTAAACGTCCTCAAGGAGCAATTGAATGCGTCATTATGAAATCGTTTTTATCGTCCACCCGGACCAAAGCGAGCAAGTCCCGGCGATGATCGAGCGTTACAAGGCCAGCGTCAGCGCACGCGGCGGTAACATCCATCGCGTCGAAGACTGGGGCCGTCGTCAGATGGCTTACTCGATCCAGAAGCTGCCGAAGGCACACTACATCTGCATGAACATCGAATGCGACAACGAGACGCTGGTCGAACTCGAAACCGCCTTCAAATTCAATGATGCTGTCCTGCGTCACCTGACCGTGCGCATGAAGAAAGCTGAAACCACGCCATCGCCGATGATGAAATCGGTCCAGCGTGAAGATGCAGCCAAGAGCCACCGCTCGGAAGCACCAGCACCAGCAGCCGTCGCAGCACCCGCCGCTGCCTGATTGACTGGCAGGAACAAGTTAGCTGGGAAGTGAATTCATTTCAGGTCGTAGCAACAATTACCGAGCGCGACGTATTGCGCTACACCCCGGCCGGCGTGCCGATCGTGTCCGCCACCCTGACGCACAGTTCGCATCAGGTTGAAGCAGGGGTGGCGAGGTTGACCGAATTCGAGATGCTGGCCGTTGCGGCTGGCGAAATCTCAGGACGGTTTGCCCAGTCGGAGTTGGGCGCGGTGTACCAGTTCACGGGTTTTCTTGCCAAGAAAAATCGGAATAGCAGAGCGTTGGTGTTTCACATCATTGATTTCAATGCGGCCGCATCTGCGGCGCATATTTTAGATACAGGAGCCTCAAATGGCATTCGGTAAAAAGTTCGACAAAAACAAGCTCAAGCTCAAAGAAAAGCGCAAACAACAGAACCCTCTGTTCAAGCGCAAGAAGTTCTGCCGCTTCACCGCTGCAAACGTCGAGCAGGTCGACTACAAAGACGTCGATACCCTGAAAGACTTCGTCCAGGAAAACGGCAAGATCATGCCAGCACGCCTGACCGGCACCAAGGCGCACTACCAGCGCCAGGTTGACACCGCCATCAAGCGCGCACGCTACCTCGCGCTGCTGCCTTACACCGACCTGCACCACGCTTAAGCGCTGCAGAGAACCTGGAGAATCACTATGCAAATCATTCTGTTAGAAAAAGTCGTAAACGTCGGCAACCTGGGCGATGTTGTTAAAGTCAAAGATGGTTACGCACGTAACTTCCTGATCCCGCAACGCATGGCCCGCCGCGCTACCGCGTCGGCTGTCGCCGAATTCGAAGTCAAGCGCGCTGAGCTGGAAAAAGCCGCTGCCGCCAAACTGGCCGCATCGCAAGCCCAGGGCGACAAGCTGTCCGGCATGACCATCACCATCGCCCAGAAAGCCGGCGTTGACGGTCGTCTGTTCGGTTCGGTCACCAACTTCGACATCGCTGAAGCGTTGACGAAGGCCAGTTTCGCCGTCGAAAAAGCCCAGGTTCGCATGCCGAACGGCCCGCTGAAAACGACCGGCGAGCACGCTGTTGCCGTTGCTCTGCACACCGACGTGGTGGTCGATATCACCGTCACCGTGGTTGGCGAAGCTGCCTAAGCACTGCAAGCCTATCGGTTGACGCCGGCGCGCCCCAAGCGCGCACGATGACGACACGTAGCCGGGTAATCCGGTTGAAAAGCCGGATGATTCCGGCTTTTTTACGTCTGTGCGGGGCGAAATTTCTCACCAATTCTTGCGGGGGATGCACGCGTTGCGGGTATAATTCGCGCCATGAACGCCCCCCATGACCCGCAAGTCGACGCCCTGCGCGTGCCGCCCCATTCGATCGAGGCAGAGCAATCCGTGATTGGTGGTTTGCTGCGCGATAATGCCGCGTGGGACCGCATCGCCGATTTCATGCATGCCGATGATTTCTATCGTTACGACCACCGCATCATCTTTGAGCAATTGGTCAAGCTGATCAATGCGGCCAAGCCGGCCGACGTCATTACCGTGTTCGAGGCCTTGACCAACCTCGGCAAAGCCGATGAAGTGGGCGGCCTGCAGTACTTGAACGCGATGGCGCAAAACACCCCGTCAGCAGCGAATATCCGCCGCTATGCCGAGATCGTGCGCGACCGCGGCATCCTGCGCAAATTGATCACCGTCGCCGATGAAATTTCCGGCAACGCATTTAATCCGCAGGGCAAGGAAGTCAAGCAGATGCTTGATGAAGCCGAGTCAAAAATTTTTGCCATCGCCGAAGCGGGCTCGCGCGGCGCCCAGGGCTGGGTGGCGGTGCAGCCCCTGTTGACCCAGGTGGTCGAACGCATCGATGAATTGTATTCGCGCGATAACCAGAGCGAAATTACCGGCGTGCCGACCGGTTTCATCGACCTCGACCGCATGACCTCGGGGCTGCAGCCGGGCGACCTGGTGATCGTTGCCGGTCGTCCATCGATGGGCAAGACGGCGTTTTCCATCAACATCGGCGAGAACGTCGCCATCGATGCCGGCTTGCCGGTGGCGGTGTTTTCGATGGAGATGGGCGGCACCCAGCTGGCCATGCGGATGCTCGGTTCGGTCGGCCAGCTCGACCAGCACCGCCTGCGTACCGGCCGCCTGCTCGATGAAGATTGGCCGCGCCTGACCCACGCCATTCAAAAAATGAACGACGCCCAGCTCTACATCGACGAGACGCCGGCCTTAAATTCGATCGAGCTGCGCGCCCGCTCGCGCCGGCTGTCGCGCCAGTGCGGCAAGCTGGGCTTGATCATCGTCGACTACCTGCAACTGATGACGGGTAATCAGCCGGGTGATAACCGCGCCTCGGAAATTTCCGAGATTTCGCGCGGCTTGAAGGGCCTGGCGAAGGAACTCCACTGTCCCGTGATCGCACTGTCGCAGCTGAACCGCTCGCTCGAGCAGCGGCCGAACAAACGGCCCATCATGTCGGACCTGCGCGAATCGGGCGCCATCGAGCAGGATGCCGACGTCATCATCTTCCTGTACCGCGACGAGGTCTACAACCCCGACTCGCCCGACAAGGGCACCGCGGAAATCATTATCGGCAAGCAGCGTAACGGCCCGATCGGCGCCGTGCGGCTGACCTGGATCGGCCAGTACACCAAGTTTGGTAACTACAGCGGTGGCCTGGCGCTCTATCAGGGCGACTGATCCGTTTCCATCGAAGTTTCAAGTAGCACCGATACCAGCCCGCCATGCCGCGCGCAGCGGCGGGCCGCATCGCAATGTATGCAGTAAACGTAGTCGCTGTGCAGTAAATAACGGAGAAAAACCATGTTTGGACGCTTGATGCCCACCGAGGGCAAATTTTTTGACCTGTTCAACCAGCACGCCGCCCTGTGCGTGAAGGGCGCGCACGAAATGGTCGGCCTGATGACCAGTTTCGATGATCTGGAAAACCGCGTACACGCCATCGAGACCATCGAAAAGCAGGCTGACAAGATCACCTACGCCACGGTCGACATGCTGCACAAAACCTTCATCACGCCAATCGACCGCGACGACATCCATCAGCTGATCACCCGCATGGACGACATCCTCGACTTGATGGAAGACGCCGCCCAGACCGTCTCGCTGTACGACTTGAAGGCGGTTACGCCGGAAGCGAAACGGCTGGCCGAGCTGTGCCTGGCGTGCTGCGAAAAAGTGCAGGCGGCCGTGGGCTTGCTGCATAACATGGACAACTCGCAAAAGATCGTCGCCATCTGCGAAGAGATCGACCGCCTCGAGTCCGACGCTGACCACGTCATGCGCGCCGCCATGTCGAAACTGTTCCGCGATGAACCGGACGTGCGCAACCTCATCAAGCTCAAGGCCATCTACGAGATCCTCGAGACCGTCACCGACCGTTGCGAGGATGTGGCCAACATCATCGAAGGCATCATCGTCGAGAACGCGTAAGCGGGCCGAAAGCTGATACCTATGCAAACTATTCACATGAGTATTTATGTGCTGGGGCTGCTCGTGGCCTTGGCGCTGGTGTTCGATTTCATGAACGGCTTTCACGATGCCGCCAATGCCATCGCCACGGTGGTGTCGACGGGCGTGCTGAAACCGCAGACGGCGGTGGCGATGGCTGCCGTGTTCAACTTCATCGCCATTTTCATTTTCGGGCTGGGCGTTGCCGCCACCGTCGGCAAGGGCACCATCCTGCCCGAAGTGGTCGACCAGTACGTGATCTTTGGCGCGCTGGTCGGTGCCATTTTCTGGAACGTCATCACCTGGTATTACGGCATTCCCTCGTCGTCCTCGCACGCGCTGGTGGGCGGCCTGGTGGGCGCAGCGCTGGCCAAGTCGGGCACCAGTGCGCTCATTGCCGGCGGATTGATCAAGACCGTGGCCTTCATCGTCATCTCGCCGCTGCTGGGCTTTATTTTTGGTTCCATCATGATGCTGCTGGTGTCATGGATTTTTGTGCGCTCGACGCCGCGCAAGGTCGACAGCTGGTTCCGCCGCCTGCAATTGTTTTCTGCCGCCGCCTACAGCCTGGGCCACGGTGGCAACGATGCGCAAAAAACCATCGGTATCATCTGGATGCTGCTGATCTATGCCGGCTACTCGCTGCCGACCGATCATCAACCGCCCTGGTGGGTGGTGATTTGCTGCTACACGGCGATCAGTTTTGGCACCCTGTTCGGTGGCTGGCGCATCGTCAAGACCATGGGCCAGAAAATCACCAAGTTAAAGCCGGTGGGCGGCTTTTGCGCTGAAACGGGCGGCGCCATTACCCTGTTCATTGCCAGCGCCCTGGGCGTGCCAGTGTCGACCACCCATACGATTACCGGCGCCATCGTCGGTGTCGGTTCGGCGCAAAAGATGTCGGCGGTACGCTGGGGCGTGGCCGGTAACATCGTGTGGGCGTGGGTACTGACGATTCCGGCGTCGGCCGTCATGGCGGCGCTTGCCTGGTGGATCGGTCACCACATCATGTAAGCGAGGGCAGGCTTCACAAGCAACAAGGCGAACGTGCTGCACGTTCGCCTTTTTTATGGCACCGCTCGATCAGCGCAGCCGCTCGACCAGTTCGATTTCAAACAGCTTTGGCCAGTGCTTGCCGGTCACGTACAGGCGCTTGTGGACGGCGTCGTAAGCGATGCCGTTGAGGACGTCGTCGGCGCCCAGCGCCGGCCATGACTTGTCGGCCAGCCCCGTCAGGTCGATCCAGCCGACCACCTTGCCGCTGGCCGGATCGATGCGGGCAATCACGTCTGACCCCCAGACGTTGGCAAAAATCTGCCCCTCGACCCACTCGAGCTCATTGAGCATGGTGACCGGCTTGCCGTCGGCGGACACCTCGATGCGGCGCTTTTCCGTCAGGGTGGCGGCGTCGAGCACGCGGATGGTAGCGCTGCCATCGCTCATGTAGACGTCCTTGCCATTGCTGGTCAAACCCCAGCCTTCGCCGCCGTAGTTGAACTTGCGCTTGAGCGTAAACGTCTTGGCGTCGAACACAAAACCGACTTGCGAGGTCCAGGTCAGGGCGATCAGCTCGCTGCCGACGACGGCGATGCCTTCGCCGAAGTAATCGGCGTCGATGTCCTTCTTTTGCAGCACGCGGCCGGTCTCGAGCTGTACCCGGCGGATCGACGATGCGCCTTTCATGCCGGTGCTTTCGAACAGCGCGCCATCCTTGATCAGCAGGCCCTGGGTAAATGCCTTGCTGTCGTGCGGATAGCTGTGCTTGACCATGAAGGCGTAGACGGGAATGGCGGCGTGGGCGCTGGCCGCAAACGTCATGCTGACGGCGCTCATTGTCAGCGCGGCCAGGCTAACCGAGGCCCGCGCCAGTGTCGCAAAGTGTGAGTTCAAGAATATCCTTTGTGGGCGAAATAACGGGCACATTGCAGCGCTAGACTCTACCTCAAAATCGAGCGGTCGTGGCACGCGCCCAACGGTCGCTGTTGTTGATTTATTGTCTAGATCGCTGCATACTCTGAAGCAACGTGTCTCTTTCATTCACCAACAGCGAAATTCGTATGCGTCTATCGATTGTTTTGCCGGCCGGCGTACTCGCTGCCATTGCGACCTCCAGCTTGGCTGCGACCATTGCCGTCACCCGGGTGGTGCCGACCTATGTCACGCCATCGGCGTCGGTGTGGAATATGGACAGCCTGGCTGCCTGCAGCAAGCCTGTATGGCCGCGCGCTGCGCTGCGCGCCGAGCAGAGTGGTCCGGTGACCCTGTCCTACCAGATCGGTGTCGATGGTCACGTGGTCGACAGCGCGGTGCTTCAATCGAGCGGCTTCCCGCTGCTCGATGAGGCGGCGCGCCAGGGCTTGCTGCGCTGCACGTTTGAACGCAAACCGGGCGGCGCTGCGGCCGTCAGCGAGTGGCAGCGGATGCAGTATGTGTGGTCGCTCGAGGGCACCAGCGGCGGCATCACGCCAGCGCTGCTGTCGGCCGCCGACGCTGGCGCCATCGAGGCACAAAAACGGCTGGGCGAACTCGCGGTTACCGCTGCCGAGCGCTTGCACTGGACCGAGATGGCCGCCCTGCAGGGCGACGCTGCCTCGCAATACCGCTTTGGCGGCATGCTGCAAAGCGGCAGCGGCATTGCAGCCGATCCGGCTGAAGCGCTGGTATGGCTGAGAAAATCGGCCGAACAGGGTTATGCGCCGGCCGAAAACATGCTGGGCGTGGCGTACTTTCGCGGCGTCGTCGTGCCGCTCGATTACGCCCAGGCAGCGCTGTGGTACCGCCGCGCCGCCCAGCATGGCGATGCCTCGGCCCAGCTCAACCTCGGTGATCTGCTCGCTTCCGGCCGTGGCGTCGACCGTGACGACGCTGCCGCCAACGACTGGTTCCGCAAGGCGGCGGCGCAAAATCTGCCGCGCGCCCAGGTGCGGCTGGGCTTTCGCCTCGCCCATGGCATCGGCATGGTGCGCGACGACGCCGCCGCAGTGGCCCTGTACCGGCTGGCGGCGGCGCGTGGTGACGCCACGGCGCAAAACAATCTGGGATTTGCCTATGAAACAGGGGTTGGCGTGACCCGCGATTACACCGAGGCGCTGCGCCTGTATCTGCTGGCCGCTTCGCAGGGCGAGAGTTACGCCGAAAGCGGACTCGGTGGCCTGTACGAACATGGCTGGGGTGTCACCGCCAACATGGCGATGGCGCTCAAATACTACCACCTGTCGGCCTCGCACAACAATCCGGCCGGTCTGCGCCAGATGGGGGTGGTTAATGAATTTGGCCGCGGACTGGTGCAAGACCCTGTCAAGGCGCTCGACTACTATGAAAAGGCTGCCAGGGCAGGTGACCAGCGTTCCATGCAGCGTCTGGCGCTGGCCTATGGCCGTGGCGAGCTGGGGGTGGCGCCTGACCCCGTGCAGGCCGGTCAGTGGCAGCAAAAAGCGCAGACCCGTTACACCGTGCCGCCGTCGACCTATCCAGGGCCATGATCGGTGGCACTGCGGATTCAGTAAGCGCGCCTACATTATTCTTAGCTGCGGCGCTGCGAGGCCAGGTGTCTGACTACGCTGACGAGCTGGTCGATCTCATCGAAGGTGTTGTAGAACGCCAGTGAGGGCCGCACGGTTTTTTCCACGCCAAAGCAGCGCAAAATCGGTTGCGCGCAGTGGTGGCCGGTGCGCACGGCAATGCCTTCTTCACTGAGGGCGTGGCCGACTTCTTCGGTGCTGTAGCCATCGAGCACGAAGGACATCACGCTGGCCTTGTTGGCGGCGGTGCCGATCAGGCGCAGTCCCGCTATCGTGCGCAGTTGTTCCGTGCCGTGGACCAGCAGCGCATGTTCGTAGCGGGCGATATTGTCGATGCCGATGCGCTCGAGGTAATCGATGGCGGCGCCGAGCCCGACGGCGTCGGCGATATTGCCGGTGCCCGCTTCGAACTTGTTGGGAATCGGCTGGAACACGGTTTTTTCGAAGGTCACGTCGGCGATCATATTGCCGCCACCCTGCCACGGCGGCATGTCATCGAGCAGTTCGCGCTTACCCCACAGCACGCCGATGCCGGTGGGGCCGAACAGCTTGTGGCCGGAAAAGACAAAAAAGTCTGCCCCCAGGGCCTGCACATCGACGCGCATGTGCGAGACCGACTGGGCGCCATCGACCAGCACGATGGCGCCGGCGCGGTGGGCCAGTGCGACGATCTCCTTGATCGGCGTGACCGTGCCGAGCGCATTCGAGACCTGGGTGACGGCGACGATTTTGCTGCGCTCGCTGAGCAGCTTGCTGAACTCGTTGAGCAGGATCTGGCCGGCATCATCGACGGGGATCACGCGCAGGCGGGCACCTTTGGCGGCAGCGAGCTGCTGCCACGGCACGATGTTGGCATGGTGCTCGAGGTGGGAGACGATGATGTCGTCGCCTTCGCCGACGTGCTGCGCGCCCCAGCTGTTGGCCACCAGGTTGATCGCTTTGGTGGCGCCGCGCACAAAGATGACTTCCTCGACGGCTGGCGCATTGAGCAGGCGCCGCACGCGCTCGCGCGCCCCTTCATAGGCGTCGGTGGCGCGCGCCGCCAGTGCATGGGCGGCGCGGTGAATGTTGGAATTTTCGTGCGCGTAAAAATACGCAAGGCGGTCGATCACCGCCTGCGGCTTGTGGGTGGTGGCCGCATTGTCGAACCAGACCAGCTGGCGGCCGTTGACGCGTTCCTGCAGGATGGGAAAATCGCGCCGCACGGCGTTGATGTCGAATACCCGATGACGGTTGGCGTCGGCCAGTGGCACGTGGCCCGCTCTGTCAGCTCCGCCAGCGCCCCCATCACCCCCATCACCCCCATCCTGCGCCGTCCTGGCCGCTGTAACGCCGCCACCCGGCAGCATCCCTGCATCGACAAAATAGAACTGCGGCGCCGGTGACGGCGCCGATCCTGTCGATGGCAGGGGGGCCGGCGCAGCGGCAGCAGCGCCCGGTGCAGCCGGCTGGCCATGGGCGTCGTCAAGAAAATAATAGGACGCTGTGCTGGGCGCTGGTGGCGTCGGCGTCGGCGTCGGCGTCGCCACTGGCGGCACGCCGAGCACGGCGCCGCCGCTGCGTGGCTCCAAGGCGGGCAGGGCGCCCAGTAGTTTGAGCTGGGGAACCGCCTTGGTGGCGTTGGCCAGTTGCCGTGCTGCGTTATCGCTCAGTCGGCGGTACCGCCCGCTGTTGCCGACATGGTGACTCCAATGAAAGTGAGTTCAAAGTTCAGGGTTAAGCAAAAGAACAGATATACAAATGCAAAAATTACGCTTGGAAGTGCGGGCGAATGAGCAGTTCTTTCAACATGCTATCGCCATCAACTGGCCGGACCCACCTGTCTGTTCTGATTGGGCGATTCGCCCTGGGTGAGCAGCGCGGACGGCGACAGCGCCAGTGCCTGCGCCAGCTTTTCCACCGTCAGCAGCGAGGCGATCACGCTGCCGCGCTCGATTTCGCCGATGTAGGAGCGGTTCCGGTTGGCCTGTTCGGCCAGGTACTCCTGCGACCAGCCGCGTGCCTCGCGCAACTGGCGCACGCCGATGCCAAAACGGACCACCAGCGATGTGCGCCGAACGTCGCTGTGCGTGACGGCAGCGCAGCGCGCGCTCACGCGGGACCGCTGCCGATGCCGATGCTGCTGGCCCCATCGCGCGACGGCGCCTGGGCAACGCGGCCGCCCGCCGGCACGTCGTCGGTCAGCCAGACATTGCCGCCGATAACTGCACCGCGGCCGATGGTGATGTGGCCGAGGATGGTGGCGCCGGCGTAGATGACGACGTCGTCTTCGAGCACCGGATGGCGCGCCAGCCCCTTGAGCAAGGTGCCGTCAGCGGCGGCGGGAAAGCGCTTGGCGCCCAGGGTGACGGCCTGGTACCGGCGCACGCGCGCGCCGATCACGGCGGTCTCGCCGATCACCACGCCGGTGCCGTGGTCGATAAAAAAGCCGGCGCCGATGCGGGCACCCGGATGGATGTCGATGCCGGTGGCGCCGTGCGCCAGTTCGGCGACGATGCGCGCCACCAGCGGCAGGCCCAGCCCATACAGGCTGTGCGCCAGCCGGTGGTGAATCATGGCCAGCACGCCGGGATAGCACAGCAGCACCTCGTCGACGCTGCCGGCGGCCGGATCGCCCTGGTAGGCGGCCAGCACATCGCTGTCGAGCAAGCTGCGGATCGCCGGCAAGCCGGCAGCGAAGCTGCGTACCACGCCCACGGCGTCGGCCTCGACATCGGGGTGCTCGTCGCCGCGCACGGTGGCGCTGTAAGTCCGTTCGCGGCGCACCTGTTTGAGTAAGCCGTGCAGGGCGGCGTCGAGTGCGTGGGCGACGTGAACATCTTCGCTTTCCTGGCGCAGGTCGAGCGGTCCCAGGCGCATGGGAAACAGTACCCCCTTGAGACTGTCGACAATGCTGGCAAGCGCATCGCGCGATGGAAATTCGCGGCCGCTAGGCGCGCCGCTTTGCTGCTCGCGCCAGCGATGGCGCGCTGCATGAAGTGCTCGCACCACGCCGCTGATATCGAAGGTCGCTGTGATTTAATTCTGCACCCAGGGCAGGCCGCGAAAGCGCCAGCCGTCGGCTTTGCCGCGCTGTTGCTGGGCGTTGATGTTGCCCTCAAAACCTTCCAGCACATTAAAGACGTGCAGCAGGCCGGCGCGGGTGGCCGCTTCGGCGGCCAGCGCCGAGCGCGTGCCGCTGCGGCACAGCAGCAGCACGGGCGTGTCTTTGCCGCCGATCTTGTGTTCGAGTTCGCGCACGAAGCGCGGGTTGCGCGTGAGGGCGGTGCCGGTGGCCCACGGCACATGCAGGTCGCCCGGCGCGTGACCGACAAAGTGGCGCTCTTCGGTTGAGCGGACGTCGACCAGCAGGATGCCGCGCTCGGTGACGAGCTGCCAGGCCAGGCCGGGGGGCACGCTGCCGGCAAACGGCGTGCCGGCTGCTGCAGCGGCGGCGATCGCGGCCAGTTCGGGCGGCAGGGTGGGGGTGTGGGTGTGGGTAAGGGTGACAGTAAGAGCGTCAGCGGACATGGCACAACCTCGTAGAATTTGGCGTCGGAAAGCGTGGGCCTTGATGGCGATAGACAGCGATGAGCCAAAATAAGACCTGCGGAAACGAAATAGAACCAATAAAAACGCGCTGTTCGGATCGGAAAACGAATAAGGTCAGTGTTGTTCGGGGAGCATCGAGGGGGAGAAGTGCGAACATTGGCGCAGGCCCCCTGCGGTGCCAAGCGTGACCCGGTCAGTCGTGGCCCGGCCAGTCGTGGCCCGGTTTTCCCCAGCTGTAAGCGCCTGTCGATTTTTTCATAAAAAAAGCCAGGTCGATGACCTGGCTTTTTTGTGCTGACGCGCTGCCTGCGCTTGCCTTACAACACCTCGCTGGCGTGATCGGCCAGGCGCGAGCGCTCGCCCCGTGCCAGCGTCACGTGGCCGCTGTGCTGCCAGCCTTTAAAACGGTCGACCACGTAGGTCAGGCCGCTCGAACCCTCGGTCAGGTAGGGCGTGTCGATCTGCGCGATGTTACCGAGGCACAGGATCTTGGTGCCGGGGCCGGCGCGCGTGACCAGCGTCTTGATCTGTTTGGGCGTCAAGTTCTGCGCTTCGTCGATGATCAGGAACTTGTTCACGAAAGTGCGTCCACGCATGAAGTTGAGCGACTTGATCTTGATGCGCGAGCGGATCAAGTCTTGCGTGGCGGCGCGGCCCCATTCGCCGCCATCCGAATCGGACTTGTTGAGCACTTCCAGATTGTCATCGAACGCGCCCATCCATGGCGACATTTTTTCTTCCTCGGTGCCGGGCAGGAAACCGATGTCTTCACCCACCGGCACGGTGACGCGGGTGACGATGATCTCGTTGTACAACTTCGTCTCCAGCACCTGCGCCAGGCCGGCCGCCAGCGCCAGCAGGGTTTTACCGGTACCGGCCTGCCCCAGCAGGGTGATGAAGTCGCACTCGGGATCCATCAGCAGGTTGAGGGCGAAATTCTGTTCGCGGTTGCGCGCCGTCACACCCCACACATTGTTCTTGTTGTGGCTAAAGTCGCGCAGGGTGCGGATGACGGCTGTTTTGCCCGTCAATTCCTTGACCTGGCCATAAAACGGCGACTCGCCGCTCTTCGGTTCCATGTAGACGAACTGGTTGACCAGCAAGGTGGGAATGGTCGGACCGGTGACGCGGTAAAAGGTCGACGAATTGCCGTTGCGGCTTTCCTGCCACGACTCCATGTCCTTGCCGTTCTTGTTCCAGAAATCGTCCGGCAGTTGCACGATGCCGGAATAGAGCAGGTCGGTGTCTTCCAGCACGTGATCATTAAAATAATCTTCGGCCGGCAAACCGAGCGCGCGCGCCTTGATGCGCATGTTGATGTCTTTCGACACCAGCACGATGGGGCGTCCCGGCAATTCCGTCTCCAGGTTACGCACGACGCCGAGAATCTGGTTGTCGGCCTTGCCCACCGGCAGACCTTCAGGCAGGGTCGGTCCGTTTTGCAGGCGGGTCTGGAAGAACAGGCGGCCCTTGGCATCCTTGTTGCCCAGCTTGGCCAGGGGGATGCCCTTTTCGATGGCGTCGTCGTCGATGTTGGCGATCAGGGCGTCGAGCGTGCGCGAGACCTGGCGGGCATTGCGCGCCACTTCCGACATGCCTTTCTTGTGATCGTCGAGTTCTTCCAGCGTCATCATCGGCAGGTAGACATCGTGCTCTTCGAAGCGGAACAGCGATGTCGGGTCATGCATGAGCACATTGGTGTCGAGCACGAACATCTTGGTGACGCCGCGCTTGTCGGCCTGCCGGCTGGTCGACGATTTAATGACGGCCTCGACCGGCTTGTGCTTGGCCGGATGCGCGCTGGCGCGCTCGTTGTCGAGGGCATCGTTGCGGCGCGCGACGGCTGGCGCCGCTGCAGCAGGCGCGCTAGCGGGCGGCAGGGGCGCCAGCGCCACCACCTCGGCCTTGCGGCGCGCCGGCTTCGGCTTGGCCACGGCTTTCGCGCTGACCACATCGTCAACGGCGTCAACCGCGTGGACGGGTGCGCTCGCCGCCGCTGCGATGGCGCGCGGACCGGCGCTGCGCGGCGCCGCCTTGGGATAATCTTTGGCCAGCAGCAGCGCTGCACGCTGGGTCGGTAATTTTGGCAATGGCATCAGGGTCTCAGTCTAAAAACGTCCGAACAGGGCACGGCCACCACAATGGCTGGGCGCAGGGAGGAGGGCTAACGAAGGGAACAGCGGTGGCGCAGTCAGAGATACAGCCGAGCGGTCGGCCTGACTGTCGCCCCACAGGCATGATGCAGGGCTGATGTGGCAATACACAATGCGGCAAATGCGAAGACTCAAAATAGGCTGGCGCAATCGAGGTGAATTAGCGGGTTGATCAAGAAACCACCATCAGCTCGGGGGCTGGCTCTTGACGAATTCCAGCACCTCATCGACGTGATTGGCTACCTTCACGCCCCGCCATTCTTTCACCAATTTGCCGTCAGCGTCAACGATAAACGTACTGCGCTCGACCCCCCGCACCTGTTTGCCGTACATCATCTTGTTTTTCATGACGCCAAACTGCAGGCAGAGCGCCTCGTCCGGATCGGAAATCAGTTCGAATGGCAGCGACAGCTTGGCCTTGAAGCCATCGTGCGAGCGCATCGAGTCGCGGCTGATGCCGACAATCTCGGTGCCAGCTGCCTGAAATTCGGCATACAGCTCGCGGAAGGCGATGCTCTCGGTGGTGCAGCCGGGCGTGTTGTCCTTCGGGTAAAAGTACAGCACGGTCAGGCGGGGCGCGCGGCCGAGCAGCTGAAACGGCGTACCACCTGTCTGGGCGGCGGAAAAATCGGCGATGGGTGCGGTCGATGGGCTGTCAGCCACGTTGCTCTCCTGGGCGCGCTGCGGTGGAAATGGAATCGGTGTCAACATTGCTAGCGGTTGCGGTATTCGGCACGATCAGTTCACCCGACCGTCCCGGTACCTCGCCCCAGCTGACGGCAAAGTCGGGCAGGGGCAAGTCTTTTACTTTTTGGTGGTAATCGGCCATCGACGCCAGCTGGTAGCCTTGCGCCTTCCAGCCGTCGAGCAGCTGGTCGAAGATGGGGGCGAGTTTTTGTCCTTCAAGCTCAGCGTGCAGGGTATACACATGATCGCGCGTGGCGCCGGCCGTCAGCTTGAGCAGATGGGCGGCGATATTGGCGGTGGTGATCAGCACGCCATCGATGGTGCGGCCGAGCAGTTCGTCGAGCGTGGGCAGGGTGGTGGGCAGCTGGATGCAGGCGACCCCTGCCACCCGGTAGGGCGTCCCGGCGCGATCGGTCAGCGAACCATCGTCGTTCAAGCGCGCGCGGCCGTCCGACGCATAGGCATAGCCGGCGGCGTCGTGTTCGGCGAACGCATGTGCATTCATTTGCCAGCCGGCGGCGCCATGGGTGGCGGCGGCGTGGCCGAACACTTGCGCAAAGCGCTGTTCGGCGCGGCGCATCATGCGCGTGGTCCAGCCGGGATCGGCGGCGCGCACCTGGTCTTGCCAGCGCACGTGGTCCCAGGTGTGGATGCCGCACTCAAAGCCGGCCGCCTGCACCGCGCGCAGTTCGTCAGCGCATTCGCGGCCAATGTCCGGTCCCGGCAGCAGCACGCCATACATCAGCGTTTTCAGGCCGTAGTGCTCGAGCACCGACGTGCGCGAGACTTTCTTGAAAAAGCCGGGACGGAAGGCGCGCCGCAGCGCCCACCCGGTGTGATCCGGACCCAGTGAAAACAAAAAGGTCGCGTGGGCGCCGTGGCGCGAGAGCATGCGCACCAGGTTCGGCACGCCCTCGCGGGTGCCGCGGTAGGTGTCGACGTCGATCTTGAGCGTGAGCAGCGGCGCCGACGGCGTGCTGGGCAGGGATGCAGTCAAACCCATCAGTCCATCAACGCTTTGGCGGCGCCGACCTGGCCGCGGTAGGCGTCAAAAATATGGCGCAGGGCGTCGGCCATGGTCACGCGCGGCGTCCAGTCCAGTTCAGCGACCGTGTTGTCGATCTTCGGCACGCGGTTTTGCACGTCCTGATACCCCTTGCCGTAATAGGCGCCGGCGGTGGTCTCGACGATCTTGACCTGTTTCGCGGTGGCGGCGTATTCGGGGTATTCGGCGGCCAGCGCCAGCATCATGTCGGCCAGTTCGCGGATCGAATAATTGTTGGTCGGGTTGCCGATGTTGTAGATCTTGCCGCTGGCGATACCGTCCTTGTTGGCGATGATGCGCACCAGTGCATCGATGCCGTCGTCGGCATAGGTGAACGAGCGCTTCTGGGCGCCGCCGTCGACCAGCTGGATATTCTCGCCGCGCACGATGTGACCGAGGAACTGGGTCAGCACGCGCGACGAGCCTTCTTTCGGCGTGTGGATCGAGTCGAGGCCGGCGCCAATCCAGTTGAATGGACGGAACAGGGTGAAATTGAGACCTTCCATGCCATAGCCCCAGATCACGCGGTCCATCAGCTGCTTGGAGCAGGCATAAATCCAGCGCGGCTTGTTGATCGGGCCATACACCAGGTCGGACGCTTCCGGGTCGAAGGCGGCGTCCGCGCTCATGCCATACACCTCGGACGTCGACGGGAACACCAGGTGCTTGCCGTACTTGGCAGCCGAACGGACGATCGGCAGATTGGCTTCGAAATCGAGCTCGAACACTTTGAGGGGGGCGCTGACATAGGTCGACGGCGTCGCAATCGCCACCAGCGGCAGGATGACGTCGCACTTCTTGACGTGGTATTCGACCCACTCCTTGTTGATGGTGATGTCACCTTCGAAGAAATGCAGGCGGGTTTTGTACGCCTCGTTGGCCAGCAGGTCGCCGATGCGGTCCGACTGCATGTCCATGCCGTACACGTGCCAGTCGGTCGTTTCCAGGATGCGCTTGGAAAGGTGGTGGCCAATGAAGCCATTGACGCCGAGGATGAGGACTTTTTTCATGAGAGGGACTCGCGGTTGGGTCAGGATTGGATCAGGATTGGGGCAGGGGTGTGCATTGGGTCTGGAACCGTTCAGGTGCGCGCCTGCAGGCGGGCCTGCAGTTGCGCCGGGCTGATCGCCGCGCCATCGTGCCGCAGTTGGCCGATCAACAGCGCGCCGCCGTCGCCGCAGATGCCGATGATGCGATTATCCACCACCGCCAGACCGGCTGGCAAATGGTCAGGGGCGATGACCGGGTCAAAAGCGCCGTCAAAAGCGGGCATCCGGCCCGGCTTTATCAGGCGCGCCGTGACGAGCACGTAGCGCGCACCATCGATGTCAGTAAAAGCGCCCGGGTAGGGCGGCGCCACCGCGCGATGCAGGTTATAGATTTCACTGGCGGGGCGACGCCAGTCGATGCGGCCGTCTTCCGGCTTTCTGCCGCCGAAGTAGCCGCCCTGGGTGAGGTCGTTGGCGATGCGTGGCGCGCGTCCGGCCAGCAGCGCGGGCAGCACGCCCCACAGGCACTGCTCGGCGGCCACCGTCACCTTGCCGAACACTTCGTAGGCGGTGTCGTCCGGCAGAATCGGCACGGCGGTCTGGGCGACGATGGCGCCGGCGTCCGGCTTGACCGTCATTTCGTGCAGGGTGGCGCCGGTTTGGCGGGCGCCATGCAGCACCGCCCAGTTCACCGGCGCGCGGCCGCGAAACTGGGGCAGCAGCGAGCCATGCATATTGTAGGCGGGCGCGATCGCCAGCAGGCTTGCCGGCAGCATGTGGCGGTAGTAAAAGCTGAACATCAGGTCGGGACGGGCGTCTCGCACCTGTTCGAGCAGCGCGTCACCGGCAGCGCTGGCGGGGGTAATGAAGGCGATGCCCTCGGCGCGACACAGTTCGGCCACCGATTCGAACCAGATGTTTTCGCTGGCGCTGTCTTCGTGCGTGACCACCAGCGCCACATCGACGCCGCCGGCGAGCAGCACTTTCAGGCAGCGCACGCCGACGCTGTGGTAAGCGAAGACGACGGCGCGTGGCGGCGTGCTGGTAGAAGGACTCACGGCCGGCTCACCTGGCGTTTCTCCACCGCCTGGTCGAGCGCCAGATCGGTGCCCGGGGTGTGCTGCAAGATGGTCTGCACCACGTAGCGCGGGCGCGCGCGCACCTGCTGGAAGATGCGGCCGACGTATTCACCCACCAGGCCAATGCCAAACAGGATCACGCCCATGAAGAAGAAGGCGATGGCAAACAGGGTGAACACCCCTTCCGCCTCGGCGCCCAGCACAAAGCGGCGCACCAGCAGCATCAGCACCAGCAAGGCAGAGGCGAGTGAGAGCATCATGCCCAGCATCGAGAAAATCTGCAGGGGCACCAGCGAAAAGCCGGTGACCAGGTCGAAATTGAGGCGGATCAGGCTGTAGAGCGAATACTTCGATTCACCGGCCGCGCGCTCTTCGTGCTCGACATAGATTTCGGTGGGCTTGCGCGAAAACTTGTAGGCCAGCGCCGGCACGAAGGTGTTCACTTCACCGCACTGGTTGACCAGGTCGATAACGTTGCGGCCATAGGCGCGCAGCATATTGCCCTGGTCGGTGATGTTGATGTTGGTGATCTTGTGGCGCAGGCGGTTCATGGCCTTCGAGGCGATGGTGCGCCACGCCGAGTCTTGCCGCACGCGGCGGATCGAGCCGACATAATCGAACCCTTCGCGCATTTTCTCGACCAGCTTGTGGATTTCTTCGGGCGGGTTTTGCAGGTCGGCGTCGAGGGTGACGACGATTTCGCCGCGGGTCGCTTCAAAGCCGGCCAGGATCGCCATGTGCTGGCCGTAGTTACCGTTAAATAGCACCACGCGGGTGACGTCGGGACGGGTGCGGAACTGCTCGGCCAGGATCGCCACCGAGTTATCGCGGCTGCCATCGTTGACGAAGATGATTTCGTAGGGGATGCCGATCTGGTCGAGCGCCGGGTAGAGGCGGGCGAACAGCGCCGCCAGCCCCGCCTCTTCGTTGTAGATGGGGATAACCACCGACAGCTCGGATTTCAAGGGATCGAGCATCATGCGGCCACCGCCGGCTGGGCCAGCACCGCCTTGACGGCGGCGACGGCGCGCTCGACGTCGGCCAGCGTCATCTCGTAAAACAGCGGCAGCGTGACGGTCAAGCGACCGACCCGTTCGGCCTCGGGGAACATCCCTTCGTGAAAGCCGCGCTGGCGATAGAGAGTGAACAGGTGGATGGCGGCATAGTGAAAGCCGGTGCCGACGTTGAACTGTTCTTTCAGGCGGCGCATGAAACTGGCGCGGGTGCCGGGACCCTGATCGGGCAACAGGATCTGAAACAGGTGCCAGTTGGACGTCTCGAAGGCGGCCTGCGGCAGCTGGGCGCCGCTGTTGGCTTCGAAGTCGGCGCCGAAGCAGTCGAAATAGTGGCGTGCCAGCAGCGCGCGGTGGGCGGTGACGGCGGCGATGGTGTTCATCTGGCCCAGGCCAATGGCGGCGGCGATGTCGGTCATATTGTATTTGCCACCGAGGACATCGACATCGATGTCGTCGACGCCGCTGCGGGTGACACCCTGCAGCCGGTATTTTTCGGCCAGCGCCGCTTCTTCCAGATTGTTCAGCACCAGGCAGCCGCCTTCGCCGGTGGTGAGGTTTTTATTCACCTGAAAACTGAACGACACCATGTCGCCGATGGCGCCAATACGCTGGCCACGCCAGCTCGAGCCAAACGCCTGGGCGGCGTCTTCCACCACCCGCAGCTGGTGGCGGGCGGCAATCTCGTACAGGCGGTCCATGTCGACCGGCAGACCGGCGAGGAACACCGGGATGATGGCGCGGGTGCGCGGCGTGATGGCCGCTTCGAGCTTGTCGAGGTCGATGTTGCGGGTGACGGGATCGATGTCGGCAAACACCGGCGTGGCGCCCACCTCGAGGATGACGTTGGCGGTGGCGACCCAGGAAATCGGCGTGGTGATCACTTCATCGCCGGCGCCAATGCCCGCCACGCGCAGGGCGATCTCCATGGTGCAGGTGCCGCTGTTAAAGCAGCGCACCGGGCGGCCGCCGAAGTAGCTGGACAATTGCGCCTCGAAGGCGGCCACTTTTGGCCCGCCATTGGTCAGCCAGCCCGAACGCAGCACCTCGCCCACCATGGCGATGGTGTCTTCGTCGATGGTGGGACGGGAGAACGGCAGAAAGGGCAGCGCGGGGGGCAGGGTGGCGGTCATGTAAGTCTCGTGTCAAGCAGATCGAAAGTTAGTTGCCAGTACGGTAAGGTCGTGCCAAACCGACATGGCCAAAGCGGCATTTTAGCAGTCATGCACTGCTGGTTCACAACGCCAGAGAACTAGGTGTATGTCTATGTGCCTGGATCAGGTGCGCGCCATCAGGGCGACGCCGACGATAATCACCGCCATCGCCACCATGCGCTGCACGGAGACGACTTCGCCGAGGAACAGGTAGGCGCCGATGGCGGTGGCGATATAGCCCAGCGAGAGCATCGGGTACGCCAGGGTGACATCAGCGCGCGACAGGCCGATGATCCACACCACCACCGAGATGGCGTAGCAGGCCAGGCCGGCCAGGATGGGCAGCTGCGAAATTACCTTGATGCCGGTGGCGAACCAGTTTTGCGCCGTCAGGTGGATGGCGCCGCCGAGGGCATTGGTGCCGGCTTTGAGCAGCAGCTGGGCGGCGGCGTTGAGCAGGACGCCGGTGAGGATGAAGGCGAAGGTGGTCAGGTTCATGGTGAAGTCTTTAAAAAGTGGCTTGATTGTTGTGTTGGCCGCAGCGTCACAGCGGCACAGGCGCCGGCGCCAGCCCCAGCCCCCCCCTGCACACGGTACCGGTCCGAATTGGCGCCGACGCGATTACCGGTTGCTGACAACGATCCTGCGCGCATCCCTGGCCACCAGCCGCATCGGCACCCCTTGCGCCAGTAGCGCCGCATAGATGTCTTCGCGAATAAACGCCAGGTTGCGGCGGCCGGCGGCGGCGTCGCTTCGCCAGCGGGCGACGAACTCCTCCACCTTCGGTATCGCCAGCTGCGGCTGCTGCTGCAGGCCGAACGAAAATTCGTCGGTGTAGTCGACCAGGGTGACGGTGCGGCGCAGATAAAACGTCATCGACTGTTCGTAGGTGCCGACTGAATAGAGGGTGGTGTCGGCGGTCAGCTCGGCCTGTATGGCGGGCAGCAGGTCGGCGCCGGCGCGCGCGCGGCCGATCGGCTCGAAGCCGGCCATCATCAGGTTGGTGGTGGCAAAGCCGGCCACGGCCAGCAGCACCACGAACAGATCGCGCCCGGTTTGTGCGAGGGTGCGCACGCTGACGATGGCCAGCACGCCAGCGACCACCGCCACCACGCCGGCCGCCAGCACCCACGGCTGGTACGCCTGGTACAGCGCCAGTTCGCCAGCACGGCCGGCCATGCCCGGCATGAACGGCACGGTCGCCAGCAGCGCCACCCCCACCAGCGCCATCAGCGCAGCACCGGCCACGCGCACGGCGCGGCTGCCGGCGTCGAGCTGCAGCGCCACCAGCATCGCCAGCGCCGGGAACACCGGCAGGATATAGCCGGGCAGCTTGGAATTGGACTTGGTGAAAAACAGGATGATGAAGACGGCCCACACCAGCAGCATCAGGCGCGGCCGGAAGGCGTGCGCAGCGACGCCGGGCGCGCGGCGGGCACCGAGGAGCAGGCTGTGCGCCAGCATGCCCAGCCACGGCACCATGCCTACTGCGGTGAGCACAAAAAACACGTACCACACCTGTTCGCGGTGGTGCTCCGTTTTAAAGAAGCGGTCCCAGTGTTCGTGGATGAAGAAGAACGCCGGCTGCTCGGGATTGTTGACGGCGACGGCGATGAACCAGGGCGCCGCCACCACCAGAAACAGCAGCAGGCCCTTGACCAGGTGCAGCCGCGTCCACAGGCGCCACTGCAGGGTGACGATGGTGTAGGCGACCAGGATCCCGCCCGGCAGCATCAGGCCAATCAAGCCTTTCGACAGCACGGACAGTGCCATGGCGGCCCAGCACAGCAGCATCGAGCGGCGGTTTTCCAGTGCGCTGGCGCCGTCGCGCTGGGCCAGCAGCAGGGCGCACAGAACGATGGTCATCATGCCGGACAAACCCATGTCGAGCGAATCGATCTGGCTGCAGGCAATCCAGTAAAACGAGGAACCGAGCACCAGGCCGGCATACAAGCCGATGCGCTGGTTGAACACGCGGCCGGCGGTGTAAGCGGTGAACAGCACGCCGCCGATGCCGCACAGGCCGGTCCACAGGCGCGCCTGCCAGTCGCCCAGGCCGAACACGGCGAACGACAGGGCGTTCATCCAGGTTTGCAGAGGCGGCTTTTCGAAATACTTAATCCCGTTCAGGCGGGTGGTGATCCAGTCGCCGCTGGTGAACATTTCGCGCGCCATTTCAGCGTAGCGGCCTTCATCGGGCGGCACCAGGGTGCGCACACCGAGCATGTAGAGCGAAATGAGGGCAAAGGCGGCGAACAGGCTCCAGACAAAGGGGCGCTGCTTGTACAGATCGGTCATCAGGCGGGCGCGCCGAGGATCAGCGCCAGGGTGACCTTGCGGCCCTCGCCCATCAGGATGTTGTAGGTGCGGCAGGCGGCCTGGTTGTCCATGCATTCGACGCCAATGCGCTGGCCCGACAGGCTGGCGACCAGGCGCGGATGGATGAACCGCTGGCGCACACCGGTGCCGAGGATGACGACGTCGGGGGTGCCGGCGGCGATCGCTTCGAAATGGGCGGCAGTCAGATCGTCGAAACTGGCCACAGCCCACGGCTGCGGCGCCTGCTCAGGCATCACGGTGAGGCTACAGTTAAATGGCTGGGCATTAATTTCGACGCCACCGTCGAAATAGCCGGTAACAGTCTGGTATTGTTGGGTAGAGCTGGAATGGAGCTTCATAGTGGCAAAAACCGATGGCAGAAAAGTGGATGCGGCAGGCGCCGCTTGCGGGCGTAAGCATGCCACAAACGCTGCGAAAGCGCGAATTTGAGCGCGTTTTGGCGACCGCCTGGCGGGCCAGCGCCGGCGGCCGCGCAAGGCCCTGAAAGTCTTGGCGGTTGATTAATTGCGGGTGATTGGGCAGAATGGGCTTTTTCGCAGTGCAACAATTTGGCAGTTTGTAACTATTGGGACTAAACGTGCGACCGATTCTCAAATCCAGCAAGCTCGACGATGTCTGTTACGAAATCCGTGGTCCCGCCATGGAAAAAGCCAAGCAGATGGAGGAAGACGGTCACAAGATCATCAAGCTCAATATCGGCAACCTGGCGGTATTCGGCTTCGATCCGCCGGACGAGATCGTGCACGACATGATCCGCAATATGCACAGCGCCGCCGGCTACACCGATTCGAAAGGCATGTTCGCGCCGCGCAAGGCGATCATGCACTACACCCAGGGCAAGCAGATCGCCGGCGTCACCATCGACGACATCTACCTGGGTAACGGGGCGTCGGAACTGATCGTGATGGCCATGAATGGCTTGCTCAACAACGGCGACGAAGTGCTGGTGCCGGCCCCCGATTATCCGCTGTGGACGGCGGCGGTGAGCCTGTCGGGCGGCAGACCGGTCCACTACATCTGCGACGAACAGGCCGACTGGTACCCGGACATCGACGACATGCGCCGCAAGATCACCGCCAACACCAAGGCGATCGTCGTCATCAATCCCAACAATCCCACCGGCGCCCTGTATCCGCGCGAAGTGCTGCTGCAGATTATCGAACTGGCGCGCCAGCACCAGCTGATCATCTACGCCGATGAAATCTACGACAAGACCCTGTACGACGGCGCCGTCCACGAATCGATCGCCGCGCTGGCCGACGACGTGCTGTTCGTCACCCTCAACGGCCTGTCGAAGAACTACCGCGCCTGCGGCTACCGCGCCGGCTGGATGGTGGTGTCGGGCGAAAAGCGCCACGCCAAAGATTATATCGAGGGGCTCAATATGCTCGCCTCGATGCGCCTGTGCGCCAACGCGCCGGGCCAGTTCGCCATCCAGACTGCACTGGGCGGCTACCAGAGCATTGCTGACCTGGTCGGCCCCGGTGGCCGCCTACTCAAGCAGCGCGACCTGGCGCACCAACTGCTTACCGATATACCCGGGGTCAGCTGCGTCAAGCCAAAAGCGGCGCTGTACATGTTCCCCCGTCTCGACCCGGCGATGTACCCGATCGCCGATGATCAGCAGTTCACCTGCGATCTGCTGGCCGAGGAAAAAGTGCTGATCGTCCAGGGGACCGGTTTTAACTGGCCCTCGCCCGATCATTTCCGCCTGGTTTTCCTGCCCAACGCCGACGACCTGGTCGACGCCTGCGGGCGCATTGCCCGTTACCTCGATGGTTATCGCCGCCGCCATGCCCGCTGACCGCTGCTGATATGCACAACCGCGGGGTGGACGGCGCGCCCATCTTTTACCTATAAAGCTTATGAATCCCATCAAAGTAGGTCTGCTCGGCATCGGCACCGTCGGCGCCGGCACATACAACGTCCTGCTGCGCAATCAGGAAGAAATCCGCCGGCGCGCCGGCCGCGGCATTGAAATCACCATGGTCGCCGCGCGCGATGTCGCCCGCGCCAGTGCGCTCGTCGGCGCCGGTGTGACGGTGGTGGGCGATCCGTTCGCCGTGGTCGACCATCCCGATATCGACATCGTCATTGAACTCATTGGCGGTTACGAGCTGCCGCGCGAACTGGTGCTGCGGGCGATTGCCAACGGCAAGCACGTGGTCACCGCCAACAAGGCGCTGCTGGCCATGCATGGCAACGAGATCTTCGCCGCCGCCCAGGAGCGCGGGGTGATGGTGGCGTTCGAGGCGGCCGTCGCTGGCGGCATCCCCATCATCAAGGCGCTGCGCGAGGGGCTGACCGCCAACCGCATTGAATCGGTGGCGGGCATCATCAACGGCACCACCAATTTCATTTTGTCGGAGATGCGCGATAAAGGGCTCGATTTTGCCACCGCGCTGGCGCAGGCGCAGGCGCTCGGCTATGCCGAAGCCGATCCCACCTTCGACATCGAAGGGGTCGACGCCGCCCACAAACTGACCATCATGTCGGCGATCGCCTTTGGCATCCCGGTGCAGTTCGAGCGCGCCCACATCGAAGGCATCAGCAAGTTGCAGGCGGTCGACATCAAGTATGCCGAGCAGCTGGGCTACCGCATCAAGCTGCTGGGTATCACGCGGCGCACCGTCATCGACGGCGTCGAAGGGATCGAGCTGCGCGTGCACCCGACCCTGATCCCGGCCAAGCGCCTGATCGCCAATGTCGAAGGGGCGATGAATGCGGTGTTGGTGCAGGCCGACGCCGTCGGCGCCACGCTCTATTACGGCAAGGGCGCCGGCGCCGAGCCGACCGCCTCCTCGGTGATTGCCGACCTGGTCGACATCACCCGCCTGGCCACCGCCGATCCCGAGTACCGGGTGCCGCACCTGGCCTTCCAGCCGAACCAGATGACCGATGTGGCGATCTGGCCGATGTCGGAAATTAACACCAGCTACTACCTGCGCGTGTACGTGAAAAACCGCCTGGGGGTGATGGCCGATCTGACCCGCATCCTGGCCGACGCCCGCATCTCGATCGACGCCGTGCTGCAAAAAGAGCCGGCCGAAGGCGCCACCCGCCTCGACATCATCATGCTGACCCACCAGACGCGCGAGCGCAATATCGATGCGGCCATTGCCAGGATCGAGGCGCTGGAAACGGTGGTGGGGACGGTGACGCGGATCCGGCTGGAGAGTTTGAGCTAGGCTCCTGGCGCTGGCCAGGCGGCGGGTTTTTCAGTAAACAATAAATGGGACTGGCCGGTGCCTGTCCCATTTCTTAAAAGCACGGAATTAAGCACTTCCCGTGCTTTTATTGACATGACGGCAGCGTTTCGCCTTATGCGCCGTCGCCAGTCCTGGCCGGACCGACGCCGTGACCACAGTGGCGCGCCAGCGCGGGCAACACGGGCCTGTGTTCGTGCTCGACAGGCTGGTCGAACTGGTCGCGCTCGTCGAGGTCGACGCTGACGCAGGCGCGCAGCTCGGCGTCATCGTCTTCCGGCCCCAGCGCATCGAGGGCGATCCAGCAAACGGTATATGGCGTTTTCATGCGGGCGATTTTACGCGCGCTGCGTCGCCGCGTGGGCCCTTGCGAACGGCGTTTGCGACGCCTCAACGCCGTTCGACGTCGCCGCCGCTGGCCACCTTGGGTAGCGGAAAACAGATGCTCACAAGCAGGCCGCTACCGCCTGCGCCATCGGCCAGCACGATGTCCGCGCCATGCAGTACGGCGATGTCGCGCACGATCGCCAGCCCCAGTCCGCTGCCATCCTGGTGCGCGGCCAGGCTTGCCTGCGCGCGGTAAAACGGCCGGAATACCTTGTCGCGCTCGCTGCTGGCGATGCCGTCGCCGCTGTCTTCCACCTGCAGCAGCACGCCGGCCGCCGTCGCGCTCACCCGCAGTGCCACGCTGCCGCCCGGCGGCGTGTAGCGGATCGCATTGTCGAGCAGGTTGCTGATCATTTCGTGCAGCAGCAGGGGGTGGCCATCGATGTGCGCCGTGCCAGTGACGTCGAGCGACAGGTCGAGCTGTTTTTGCACCGCCGGCAGGGCCAGCTCGAGCGCCACCTGGCGCACCACGGTATCGAGCGTGAGCGGCTGCAGGGCGGCTGCTTCGCCACCATGTTCGATGCGCGCCAGCGTCAGCAGGCGATTGGCCAGGTGGACGGTGGCGTCGGTGGTGACGGCGATCGAGCCGACGATGGCGCGCATGGCGGCCACATCGTTTTCGCGCAGCGCCAGCTGGGCCTGGGTTTTCAGCACCGTCAGTGGCGTGCGCAGCTGGTGCGAGGCGTCGGCGATGAAGCGGCGCTGGCTGGCGATCAAGCCCTGCATGCGCGACATGGTGCCGTTCATGGCGCCGACCAGCGGGCGCACTTCGCGGTGCACCAGGGCGGCGTCGACGTCGGACAGGTCATGGATATCGCGCCGCTCGACTTCGCCCTTGAGCTGCATGAGCGGCGCCAGCACCAGGCGCACGGCGAACCATACCAGGGTGGCCACCGCCAGCAGCAGCAAGCCCTGGCGCAGCAGGGTGTCCATCAAAATTTTGCGCGACAGGCCGCGGCGGGCGTCGAGCGTTTCGCCTACCTGGATCAGGGCGATGCCGCGCATCGAGTCGTCATACACCGGCTGCAGCAGGGCGGCGATGCGCAGCGGCTCGCCCCGATAGTCAGCCTGATAGAAGCGCACCAGCGCCGGATAGGCGTCCGAACGGGGCACGTTGGCCGGCACCGGCGGCAGGTCGCCAAAGCCCGATACCGTCTCGCCCCTGATGCCGGTGACCTTGTAGAAAATGCGGCCGAGCGTATCGGTTTCGTAGCTGTCGAGTGCCACGTAGGGAACGTCGGCGACAACCTTGCCATCCTTGACCGAAACCCGTTCGGCCAGCGCGCGGGTGGAGGCGAGCAGGGCGCGGTCGTAGGCGACGTCGGCGGCGTCGAGGCCATTGTTGTAGGCCGATAGCGAATTGACGGCAACTAACAGCACCAGCGGCACCAAGAGCCAGCGCAGCAGCTCGTTGCGCAGGCTGCCCAGCGGCTTGCCGGCGCCGAGGCGACGTGTCAGCGAGGTCAGCAACGGCGTCATCAACGGCGGCGTATCAGATGGCGTCTGCCGCTGCCGCCTGCTTCGGCTGCAGCATGTAGCCGATACCGCGCAAGGTGGTAATCGCGGCGCCGTTGCTGCCGACCCGGTCGAGTTTTTTACGCACCCGGTGGATCACCAGCTCGATGGCGTCGACATTGGCGTCGTCCGACAGCGCGAACACTTCGTCGAACAGTTTTTCTTTCGGTACCGCGCGCCCCGGCCGGGTGATCAGCGCTTCGAGCACGGCGTGTTCGCGCGGGGTCAGGCCGAGCGGCGCGCCGTCGTAGCTGAACATGCGGGTGACGGTGTCGAAGGCGAGGGCGCCGCACTGGTGCACCAGCGCCTCGTTGCCCTGGCTGCGCCGCAGCAGCGCCTTGACGCGCGCTTCCAGCTCGGCCAGTTCGAACGGCTTGGCCAGGTAATCGTCGGCGCCCAGATTGAGGCCCTGCACGCGCTCTTCCAGACCGCCGCGGGCGGTGAGGATCATCACCGGCGTGTTGGCGCGCGCGCCGCCGCGTGCGCGCAGGCGCCGCAGCACTTCGAGGCCGTCCATTTTCGGCAGGCTCAAGTCGAGAATGACCAGTGCATAATCCTGCGTGTGCAGCAGGGTGTCAGCATCGGCGCCGGTGTGGGCCGTTTCCACGGTCAGGTGGGCGTCACGCAGGGCCTTGGCCAGCCAGTGCGATAGTTCGGGGTGGTCTTCAACCAAAAGTATTTTCATCGCGCGCAAGTGTAACCCGAGTTGCGCGCCGGTCAAGTGAAAAATAGGTCGGTCTACCATCGCCACCAACTGATCCGCTGGTGTCGTGCGGCTGCCCGTTGTGGCGCGCTGAAAGGCAAATGAAAGGGAGCGACTTGTATAGTAAGGATAGAAAAAAGTTTTACCCATAACTATAACCACCGCTGGAGACACGTATGAACAAGTCATTGCTTTCGCTCGCCCTTTTTTCCGCTTTTTCTGTCCTTTCAATCGCTGCCACTGTCGCCCACGCCCAGTCGAACGTCCAGGTATATGGCCTGATCGACGCCGGCGTCGAGCAGCTCAATAACGCCACCGCCAGCGGCGGCAGCATGACCAAGGTGATCTCGGGCGGTAAAAATACGTCACGCTGGGGCTTTCGCGGCGTCGAAGACCTGGGCGGTAACCTGAAGGCCGTGTTCAACCTCGAAGGCGGCATCCTGCTCGATACGGGCAACCTGGACGGCGTGCTGTTCAAGCGCCAGGCTTACGTGGGGCTGGAAGGTAATTATGGCCGCGTGGTGATCGGCCGCTCGTTCACCACCACCTACGACTTCGTCATCCTGTTCGATCCGCTCGGCTATGCGCCGAACTATTCTTGGGCGACGTCAACCAATGGCTCCGGCCCGTCCAAGTACGGCATGACCACCGCGTTCGACAACCTGGTCAAATATTCGGGCAGCACCGGTGACTTTAAATACGGTGCCACCGTCGCCCTCGGCGAGCAGCCCGGTTCCGCCAACGATGGCCGCAAGTACGCGGTGGCGGGCTCCTGGACGCGCGGCCCGTTCGCCGCCATGGCCGCCTATGAGCGCATCAACGGCAACGCCGTCGTCACTGCCACCGGTAACCGCGACGAAACCAGTGCCTATCACCTGGCCGCCGATTACAAGCTGACCGACTGGCGCTTCACCGCTGGCGTGCGTGCTTACAAACTGGTGGCCGGCCGCGCCGCCACTGCCGACGTCAAGGCCGATACCTACTGGGGCGGCGTGTCCTACTACGTGCAGCCGGCGTGGACCTTCACCGGCGCGGTCTATTACGTCGACGTCAAAAATGTCGCTGCTGGCCAGGATGCCGATCCCACCATGTATGTGCTGCGCAGTATGTATGCGCTGTCCAAGCGCACCGACCTGTACGCCGCTGCCGCTTACGCCAAGGCGAAAAACAACAAGCTGGTCAGCCTGTCGCGTGACGATCCCGGTTTCGCCAGTACCCAGCGCGGCGTCACCGTCGGTATCCAGCACCGCTTCTGAGCGCCATGCGCCTGCCGTCGATCCTGATACTGTGCGCCAGCCTGGCATGGGCCACGGCGGCCGCTGCACGCACTGCCGCCGAGTGCGTGGTGCCATCCAAACCCGGTGGCGCCATGGACCTGACCTGCAAGCTGGCGCAGAAAGCGCTGCGCCGGCAGGCGGGCGGCGAGAACATGCGCCTGAGCTATCTGCCAGGCGGGATCGGCGCGGTCGCCTGGCACACCATGGTGTCGCAGCGCGCCGCCGAGGGCGATACCCTGGTGGCGTTTTCCGGCGGCTCGCTACTTAATCTGGCGCAGGGCAAATTCGGCAACGCCAGTGCCGGCGACGTCCGCTGGGTGGCCGCGCTGGGCGCCGATTACGGCATGATCGCCGTGCGTGCCGACTCGCAGTACCGCACCCTGGCCGACCTGCTGGCAGCATTAAAACGCGATCCTAAAAAGGTACTGATCGGCGTCTCCGGCACCATCGGCAGCCAGGACTGGATGAAGATGGCGATGCTGGCGCGGACCGTCGGCGTCGACCCGAAAACCATGCGCTTCGTCGCCCTCGAGGGTGGTGGTGAAGCGTTCACCGCGCTCGACGCCAATTACGTGCAGGTGGTGCCGGGCGATGCGTCGGAAGCCACCCTGTACGCCGGCGCCGGTAAAGTGCGCGTGCTGGCCGTGCTCTCCGAGCAGCGCCTGCCCGGTGTGCTGGCCAGTGTGCCGACCGCACGCGAACAGGGCATCGATGTGGTGTGGCCGGTCATTCGCGGCGTGTGGATGGCGCCGCAGGCGAGCGACGCCCAGTACCAGCACTGGGTCGGCGTGTTCGAGCGCATGCAGGCGTCGCCCGATTATGCGCAGATGCGCGCCGCCTATGGCTTTTATCCGTTCACCCTGACCGGCGCGCCGCTGACCCGCTACGTCGCCAAGGCAGTCGACGAGTACCAAAGGCTGGCCAGGCAGTTCAAGCTGGTGCGCTAAGCGCAGTACACGCAATTTTTCAGGCAGCACCCATACAACAATAACCTTTCGGAGATTCCATGAAACGCCACCTTTCCCTCATCGCCGCCGCCGTGCTCTCGACCCTGGACAGCGCCGCCTTTGCCCAGGTACCGGCGGGCTATCCGGCCGACTACCAGAAAATCATCGACGGCGCCCGCAAGGAAGCCAAGCTGGTGGTCTACGGCGCCACCGACAGCAAGGCCGCACAACCGCTGATCAAGGATTTCAGCGCCCTCTATCCCGGCATCAGCGTCGAATACAACGACATGAATTCGACCGAGGTTTACAACCGCTTCATCTCCGAGGCCGCTGCCGGTGGCAATACCGCCGACGCCCTGTGGTCGTCGGCCATGGACCTGCAAATCAAGCTGGCCTCGGAAGGCTACGCGCTGGCCTACAAATCGGTGGAAGCATCGAAAATCCCCGGCTGGGCGATGTGGAATGACATGGCTTACGGCACCACCTTCGAACCAGCCGCCATTGTCTACAACAAGCGCCTGGTGACGGGCGCCGAGATCCCGCAGACGCACGCCGATTTTGCCCGCATCATCGCCACCGAAAAGTTCCGCGACAAGGTCACCACCTACGACATCGAAAAATCCGGCGTCGGCTTCATGTTCATGACCCAGGACGCGCAGGATTACCCGCAGTTCCCCGTGCTGGCGCAGGCCTTCGGCAGCGCGCGCGTGCGCGTGCAGTCGTCCACCGGCACCATGCTCGAGCGCATTTCGTCGGGCGAGAACCTGATCGGCTACAACGTGCTTGGCTCCTACGCGCTGGTGCGCGCCAAGACCGATCCGTCGATCGGCATCGTGCTGCCGAAGGATTACACGCTGATCCTCTCGCGCGTCCTGTTCATCAACAAGGCGGCGAAGAACCCCAACGCCGCCAAGCTGTGGCTCGACTACATGCTGTCGGCGCGCGGTCAGACCATCATCGCCAATGAATCGAAGCTGTACGCGATTCGCGCCGACGTCAAGGGCGAGACCACGTCGGCCGAATTGATCAAGCTGGTGGGCGAAAAAAACATCAAGCCGGTGCCGGTCGGACCGGCCCTGCTGGGCTACCTGGCGCCAGCCAAGCGCATGGCCTTTCTCAAGCAGTGGAAAGAAACCGGCGGTAAAAAATAAGCGGTTTTTTGCCCGTCAGTGAAGATGGCGCGGCAGCTGCCGCTGCGCCGTCCCCGTAACGCCTTTTTTCGGAACTTCCGATGTCGACCTCGACCTTTTCCTTGCCCACCGGCTTGCCCACAGTGCGCCGCCTTCACTGGTCGCGCGGCCTGGTGGTGATGCTGACCTGTGTCGCCGTATTCGTGCCGCTGCTGCTGATTTTTTATCAGAGCTTTCTGTCGGCGCCGTTTTTCATGCCGGTCAAGGTGCTGGGGCTGGACGCTTACCGCTTCATCTTCGACGATCCCGATTTCTGGCAGGCCTTTAAGAACGGCATGATCCTCGCCGGTGGCCTGGCTGCCATCGCCGTGCCGCTGGGCGGCGCGCTGGCCTTCCTGATGATCCGCACCGATTTGCCAGGGCGCGGGCCGATTGCGCCGCTGCTGCTGGTACCGATTTTCGTCTCACCCATGGTGATGGGTTTTGGCTACGTGGTATCGATGGGACCGGTGGGCTTTTATTCGATCTGGGCCAAGCAGCTGCTCGGCTTCGTCCCCTGGAATATTTATTCGTTCACCAGCATCGTCATCATCGCTGGCTTGACCCACGTGCCGCACGTGTATCTGTACGCCTCGTCGGCGCTGAAAAGCCTCGGTTCCGACGTCGAGGAAGCAGCGCGCGTGGCTGGTGCCTCGCCGCTGCAGGTGATGCTCAACGTCTCGCTGCCGATGATCATGCCGGCGCTGGCGTATGCCGGTGTGCTGGTGTTCTTCCTCGGCTTTGAAGTATTCGGCCTGGTGCTGGTGCTGGGCGACCCGGAAGGCCACCTGGTGCTGGCCACCTACCTGTACAAACTGACCAACAAGCTCGGTACCCCCTCGTACCACCTGATGGCCGCCGTCGCCGTCTGCCTGGTGGCGGTGACGATGCCGCTGGTGATGCTGCAGCGCCACCTGCTCAAGTCTTCTTCCAAGTATGTGTCGATCAAGGGTAAGGGCGCGCGCCAGAAAGTCATGCCGCTGGGGCGCTGGAAGTGGATCGCCTTTGCGCTGCTGGCCGGCTGGCTGGTGTTTACCATCGTGCTGCCGATCTCCGGCATTGTGCTGCGCTCTTTCGTACTGTACTGGGGAGAGGGCGTCAAGCTGGTCGATGTGCTGACCCTGCAGCACTTCCGCGACATTTTCGAGCAGCCGTCGCTGATGCGCGGGATTTTAAATACCATCCTGATCGGCGTGATCGGCGGCGCGCTGGCGGTGGCGTGCTACAGCGCCATCGCGCTGGCCATGCACCGCAAACCCGACGGCATCACCCGCCTGCTCGATTACTCGGTGCTGGTGCCGCGCGCGGTGCCGGGCCTGCTGGCCGGCCTGGCCTTCCTGTGGGTGTTCCTGTTCGTGCCGGCGTGGCTGGAAAGTCTGCTCAAACTGTCCGACAGCGCGGTCGCGCAATACCTGATCGCGCATGCCATTCCCGCCCTGCGTGCGGTGCGCTCGACCATTTTCGCCCTGTGGCTGGCGTATTCGGTGGTGTGGCTGGCGTATGGCATGCGCCTCATTTCCACCGCGCTGCTGCAGGTGGGGCCGGAACTGGAAGAAGCGGCGCGCGCTGTTGGCGCCAGCCGTGGGCAGGTGACGCGCGACGTCACCCTGCCACTGATCAAATTTGGTCTGCTGGGCGCCTGGCTGATGGTGTTCCTGATTTTCGAGCGCGAATATTCGACCGGGGTCTATCTGCTCTCGCCCGGCACCGAAGTCATTGGCGCCATGCTGGTGTCGCTGTGGGCGGGCGGCTCGACCGACCTGGTGGCGGCGCTGTCGTTCATCAATATCACGCTGGTGGCGATTGGCCTGGGCATCGCGCTGCGCTTCGGCGTCAAACTGCATAATTAATATACATCGATCCGAGAACGACCATGAAACGAGACCAGACCATGAACGAATTGTCCGTCAACGAACTGCACCTGGACTATGGCAGCGGCGCCGCCGCCAACCAGATTCTCAAGGGCGTATCGATGCACCTGCAGCGGGGCGAAGTGGTGGCCCTGCTGGGGCCTTCCGGCAGCGGCAAGACCACCCTGCTGCGCGCAGTGGCCGGACTGGAAAGCCCGAAAGCGGGCACCATCGACATCGGCGAGCGGCGCGTGTTCGACGGCGCCAGCAAGCTGGAAATGCCGGCCGAGGCGCGCAACCTGGGACTGGTGTTCCAGTCATACGCCCTGTGGCCCCACAAAACCGTGTTCGATAATGTGGCCTACGGCCTCAAGCTGCGCAAGATGGGCAAGAGCGAAATCGCCGCCAAGGTCAACGACGTGCTGGTGCAGCTCGGTCTGGGGCCGCTTGGCGAGCGCTTTCCGCACCAGCTCTCCGGCGGCCAGCAGCAGCGCGTGGCGATTGCCCGCGCGCTGGTCTATAACCCGCCTGTGATCCTGCTCGACGAACCACTGTCGAACCTCGACGCCAAGCTGCGCGAAGAAGCGCGCGCCTTCCTGCGCGAACTGATCGTGCGGCTCGGCCTGTCGGCGCTGATGGTCACCCACGACCAGGCCGAAGCGATGGCCATTTCTGACCGCATCCTGCTGCTCAATAACGGCAAGATCGAGCAGCAGGGTAGCCCGCAGTCGATGTACGAAACGCCCGACACCCTGTTCACCGCCGAGTTCATGGGCTCGAACAACCGCCTCACCGGCACCGTCGTTGGCCGCGATGGCGCGCAGGTACAGCTGCTGGTCGATGGTACGCCCTTGCGCGGTACCGCCCGTGGTGCCAACCGCAGCGCCCAGGTACAACCCCTGATCCGCGTCGAAGAGGTGCGGGTCAGTGCCACCCCACTGGAGAACGCGCTCGAGCTGCCGCTGTTGACCTGCATGTATTTGGGCGATCGCTGGGAGTGCCTGTTCAGTCGCGGCGGCATGAGCTTGCGCGCCTACGCCAAGCAGCGCCTGGACCCTGGCTCGTATTATCTGCACATGCCGGCCGATAAACTGTGGGTGTTTTGATCGGATTGACTTGACCGCTTTGCTTGAGCGTTCGACTTGATGTGGCCATGCTGAGAGCAGCTTCGATGCTGGCGGCCGCATTGCTGCTGGCCGGCGCTGCCGCCGCGCTGTGCGTGCAGTTCAATACGCCGCTGCCGTGGATGATCGGCCCGCTGTTTGCCAGCGCTGCCGCCTGCATGCTGGGCGCACCCCTGCGTGCGCCCGTGCAGGTGCGCTGCGCTGGTCAGTGGGCCATCGGCACGACGCTCGGCCTGTATTTCACGGCGCCGGTGGTGGCCACGCTAGGGTCGTATGCAGGCTCGATTGCGCTGGCGGTGCTGTTCGCGCTGGCGCTGGGCGTGGCCGGCGGCGCGCTGCTGCAAAAATTGTCGGGCGCCGATGGCGTCACCTGTTTTTTTGCCATGGCCGTCGGTGGCGCTTCCGAAATGGCGGCCCAGGGTGAACGCCACGGCGCCGTCGTCGAACGGGTGGCGGCCGCCCACAGCCTGCGCATCATGCTGGTGGTGGCCACCATTCCGTTGGCGATTCGCTGGTGGGGCCAGCACGGCCTGGCCGCCGGCGCCGATCTGTATGTGGCGGGCGCCGACGGCGTCCATACGGCGGGTCTGCTGCTGTTAATCGCGCTGACGGCGGCCGGCGCGCTGCTGTTGATGCGGCTCGATTCGCCCAATGCATGGGTGATCGGTCCGCTGCTGGTGGCCATCGCTTTGACGGCTGGCGGCGTGCACCTGAGCCGTCTGCCGGAATGGATGATCCACCTTGGGCAGCTGTTCATCGGCGTCGCGCTGGGCACCCGGTTTACTCCGGCGTTCGTGCACACGGCGCCGCGTTTCATGGCCAGCGCCGCCTGTTGTGCGCTATTGATGATCGTCGCCGCGGCCGGCTTTGGCGCGTTTCTGGCGGCGCTGGCCGGCATCAATCCGGCAGTGGCGGTGCTGGCGACGTCACCCGGCGGCATCGCCGAGATGTCGCTGACGGCGCGCGTGCTGCGCCTGGGCGTGCCGATCGTGACGGCCTTTCATGTGACGCGCATGGTGACGGTGGTGATGCTGATCGGTCCCCTGTACCGCGCCAGCGCGGCGTGGCGCATGCAGCGGAAGTAGCGTAAGTAGCGCGGGACGATACCAGGACGTCGGCTTTGATGCCCCGCAGTGATTTGCGGAAACACAGTTTGTCGGGGCACCGAATGTGCTGTATTTTACGGGTCTGTTCATTCCGGGCTGCCTGCCATGCGCCATTCGAGCCATTCCCCCGACGCTGCCGCTGTCACACCGCCGGCGCACCCCAGCCAGTTCGCCCTGCTGGGACAACGCCGCTTCGCGCCGTTTTTCTGGACCCAGTTCCTCGGCGCTTTCAACGACAACCTGTTCAAGACGGCACTGCTGGTGATGCTCACCTACGACGCCGCGCGCTGGACCACGATCGCCCCGGCGATGCTCAACATCGTGCTGCCGGCGCTGTTCATTCTGCCGTACGTGGTGTTTTCCGCCACCGCTGGCCAGATCGCCGAAAAATTTGAAAAGTCGCGCCTGGCGCGCGCCGTCAAATGGCTGGAGATCGCCATCATGGCGGTCGCCGCCATCGGCTGGCTCAGTCACAGCCTGTGGCTGCTGGTGCTGGCGCTGGTCGGCATGGGGGTCCATTCAACCCTGTTCGGCCCCGTCAAATATGCCTATCTGCCGCAAAACCTGCGCCCCCATGAACTGGTGGGCGGCAATGGCGTGATCGAGATGGGCACCTTTGTCGGCATCCTGCTGGGCGAAATCGGCGGCGCCCTCTTGGTGTCGCAGCGACCGTTCGGCATTGAACTGGTGGCTGGCGCCACCGTCGCCGTGGCGGTGTTTGGCCTGCTGGCGAGCTACCGTATTCCGCTCTCGCCGGCGCCGGCGCCCGATCTGGTGGTCAGCAAGAATCCGCTGGCCGAGTCGCTGCGCAACCTGGCGTTCTCGCGCCGCAACCGCACGGTGTTCCTGTCCATGCTCGGTAACTCGTGGTTCTGGTTTTACGGCGCCCTGATGCTGTCGCAGTTTCCCGTCTACGCCAAGGACTACCTGCACGGCGACCATGGCGTGTTCGTGCTGCTGCTGACGGTGTTCTCGCTGGGGATCGGCTGCGGCTCGCTGCTGTGCGAAAAACTCTCCGGCCGCAAGGTCGAAATCGGCCTGGTGCCATTTGGCGCCATCGGCCTGTCGGTGTTTGGCATCGACCTGTATTTTGCCAGCCTCGGTTATCACAACACCGTTGCCGTCGATGCTTACGGCCTGCTGCACCAGGCCGGCGTGGCGCGCATCCTCGCCGACATCGTGTTGATCGGCGTGTTCGGCGGCCTGTTCATCGTGCCGCTGTTCGCGCTGATCCAGACCCGCTGCGATCCCGCCCACGTCTCGCGCACCATCGCCGGTACCAACATCATGAATGCACTGTTCATGGTGGCGTCGGCGCTGATGGCGATGGTGCTGCTGAAACTGGGCGCGAGCATCCCGCAAATGTTCCTCGCCACCGCGCTGCTCAATGCGCTGGTGGCGCTGTATATCTTCTCGCTGGTGCCGGAATTCCTGATGCGCTTTGTGGCCTGGATGCTCATTCACACCATCCACCGGGTCGAGGTGGTGGGCGCCGAACGCATTCCCGACGAAGGCGCGGCGGTGCTGGTGTGTAACCACGTCAGTTACGTCGACGCCCTCGTGATCGTCGCCGCCAGCCCGCGGCCGATCCGCTTCGTCATGGACCACAATATCTTCAAGATTCCCCTGGCTGGCTGGATTTTCCGCACCGCCAAGGCGATTCCCATCGCGCCGGCCAAGGAAGATCCGTGGCTGATGGAGAAGGCGTATGTCGATATCGCCCAGGCCCTGCACGAGGGCGACCTGGTGTGTATCTTCCCGGAAGGTAAATTGACGCGCGATGGCGAGATCAACGAATTTCGCGGCGGCATAGCGAAAATCGTTGGCCGCAGCAAGGTTCCCGTCATTCCGATGGCCCTGCGCGGGCTGTGGGGCAGCGTGTTTACGCGCGATCCCAACAAGCTGTTCGAGCGCGTATTTACCCGCGGCGCGCGCTCCAGACTGGCGCTGGCGGTGGGCGCGCCGGTGCCACCCGCCGAAGCGACGCCGGAGCTGCTGCAGGAGCGCGTCAGTCATCTGCGCGGGGCCTGGAAGTAGGCTGGAGCGGCGCCGCGCTGGTGCCGCTCTGGTACCGATCCGGTGCCGCTCCGGTGCCGACTGCGCCACCAGCTGATACATAAATTGTGTCTTAGAGTGTGTCGCCAGAGTATTAAATTCTATTATCATGACGGTAGCCGGCCGAATCAACGCCGGTTTTACCCAAGCAAAGGTTGGACGTCATGACAAGCACACGCGCGCCGGCACGATGAAAATTCGCTCGTACCTGGCCCTCATGGTGGGCGCGATCCTGGTGCCGGTGGTGGCGTTTTCTGCCATTGCGCTCAATATGATGCTCAAGGCCGAGCGCGAGGCGGCCCTCAAGGGCGTGCGCGAAATGGCCCGCATTTCGCTGGTGACGATCGATCGCGAGTTGACCAATACGCGCAGCACCCTGCGCATGCTATCGATTTCGACCCACCTGTCGAACGGTGAATTCGGCGAATTTTACGAAAAAGCCCGCTATGCCGACCAGTTTGGCGCCACCATCACGGCGCTGCTCGACGAGCATGGCCAGCTGCTGCTCACCACATCGGTCCCTTACGGCACCGTGTTACCGCCAACTGATGCTGCCGCGCGCGTCAACGCGGCCCTCACCTCGGGGCACTGGCAGGTGTCGAACCTGCTGCGCACCGCCCTAACCAAGCGCACCGTGGTGGTGGTCGACGTGCCGGTGTTGACCCAGAGCGGCCACCGTTATGTCCTCTCGCAGGGCTATGAGATCAGCCATTTCAATGGTGTGCTGCGCCAGGTGAACGCGCCAGCGGGATGGCTGACCGGGGTGTACGACCGCAATGGCAAGGTCATCGCGCAGATCGATGGCGACGGCAAAGCGGCTGCTGTCACGGATGGCGGCAGCCCTGCCACGCCGGTGCTGCGCGCAGCGATCCTGCAAAAGACGGTGGGCGTGATTCGCACTGGCGGCGAGGCGGCCAGCGCCGTCAAGTTCTACACGGTGCTGGAGCGCTCGGCCTTGTCTGGCTGGACGGTGGCGATCGGCGTGCCGGAAGCAGAAATCGAAGCGGTGGCACGGCACGCGCTGGCGCTGTCTTTACTCGGTCTGCTGGCCGCGTTTGGCTGCGCAGGCGGCACCGCCTGGCTGTTCGTGCGGCGCCTGTCGATTTCCATTCGCGGCGCGGCGCGCTCGGCCAACAATCTCGAGCGCGGCGCTGATGCCGGCCCGGCGCTGCCATCGGGGGTCGAAGAAGTCGATGCGGTGCAGGCGGCGATCGTCGCTGCCGGCGCCGTCATCGGCCGCGAAAAGGCGCAGCGCCAGGCGGCCGAAGAGGAGCGCGCGCGCCTGTACGCCAATGAGTGCGCGGCGCGCGCGATGGCCGAGCAGCAGAACCGCGCCAAGGACGAATTTCTTGCCATGCTGGGCCACGAATTGCGCAATCCGCTCGCTGCCATTGTCAACGCCGCCCAGGTGCTCAAGGGTGGCGCCCTGTCGGCCGCCAGCAGCAACCGCGCCGGTGACATCATCGTGCGCCAGAGTGGCCACCTGACCCGCATCGTCGACGACCTGCTCGATGTCGGCCGCGTCCACTCCGGCAAAATCCTGCTGACCCGCCAGCCGCTGCGTCTCGACACCCTGGTGGCGGCCTACGCCGACAGCGCGAAAAGCGCGCGCGGCGCGCGCCACAGCATCAGTGTGCAGGTCGAGCCGGTGTGGATCGACGCCGACCCCACCCGCATCGAGCAGATCGTCGCCAACCTGGTCGACAACGCCATCAAGTACACCCCGGCCGGCGGCGCCATTGCGCTCACTGTCGGCGTTTCTGGCGACGGCACGCTGGCGCTGTTGGCGGTCGTCGACTCCGGCATCGGCATCGGTCCCGAGCTGATGCCGACGGTGTTCGACCTGTTCGTACAGGGTGAACGGGGACTCGACCGGGCCCAGGGTGGCATGGGGGTTGGCCTGGCGCTGGTGCGGCAGCTGGCGCTGATGCATGGCGGCCAGGTGGCGGTGCACAGCGCAGGCGTGGGACAGGGCAGCCGCTTCGAGGTGGCGCTGCCGGCGATCGCGGCGCCGCTGTCTGACTGGGCCGGGCCGGCCGGCGCAATCGCCCCAGCAGTCCAGGCAGCCGAGGTGGCCCAGCTGGCCCAGGCGCCCCAAGGCGCGCCGACGCGCCTGCTGCCACCGCCCGTACGCCGCGGCGAACTGTCTATCCTGGTCATCGAAGACAACGACGATGGCCGCGAGATGATGGCGATGATGCTCGAGTCGCACGGTTACCTGGTGCACACCGCCGTCGACGGCGCCGATGGCGTCGAACGGGCGCGCAGCGAATTGCCGGACATCGCCCTGGTCGACATCGGCCTGCCCGGTATCGATGGCTATGAGGTAGCGCGCCGGCTGCGCGCCAATCCGGCCACGGCGGCCATCGTGCTGGTGGCGCTGACCGGCTACGGCCTGGAATCAGACCGCCAGCGCGCGCTGGCCGCCGGCTTTGACGGCCACCTGGTCAAGCCGGTCGAGCTGGTCTTGTTGATGGCAGTGCTGGCGCAGGTGGAAGCGGGGCGTCCGATTTTGCAGTGATGGGCACGCCCGCCATGGTTGTCAGTTGCCGCCTGCAGCTTTGGCATACAAATTTGGCAAACCGTCTGCTATAATTTGGCCTCAGTCGGGGCGTAGCGCAGCCTGGTAGCGTACTTGCATGGGGTGCAAGGGGTCGAGTGTTCGAATCACTCCGTCCCGACCAATCGAATCAAAGACTTAGCGAAAGCCGGAGAAATCCGGCTTTTTCTATTTTTGCGTCGGTGCACAACGTATACGCAAAAAAAATTGGCGCAAACGGGGTTCGTGCGGGGTAATGCGGGGTTTTTGCGCACGCACATTGCGGCGGGTTTTTCGGTAGCGCGACAGTGCGCATCTGACGCCAGGAATTGTTCAGTTGCCACACAGCCCGAGAGGCGCCCTGGCCGGGCTCAGCACCTTCATTTGCGCGAGCCGGCGGCACGCAACAATAAAAATCCGCCGCTTGGTTAGTTAAGCTCTCGCTGCGGTAGTGGCGACACCACCCATGAGCGCCGTTGTCAAGACCATGTCCGGCGACCAGTGCTTCAACCGATCGATGCCTCGATGCCGTTGTAGTGCGCCGGCAACAGCACTGCGCTTGATCTGAATGGGCAGGTGATGTTCCGTCAAGGCATGCGCGACGCTTACATCTGAATTTCAATCGGGGGCAAATCCAAATGATTGACGATAGAAAATCCAAAGAGTCGTTCAGGGGGCAAGCGTTGTAGCACGGATTTATCACTCACATTGGAGGTGATGGCAAACTTGGCCTGCAGGGTATCCCGACGTGACAGACTCGAGATCGCCCTTCCTGCCGTGTCGGTGATGGCGGCCACGATGGGCGCTTTCACATGGGCAGTACGTTCAACGACGACACCCAACTCCCCCGAGGCCATTCGTACATAATCACCGGGCGGATAAATACCCATTGTTTTGATTAGGGCCATCGACATGGCTCCGCCCTTATCTTCCAGGAAAATACGCGAAATACTTTCGCGCGGTGAAAGCACAGCGCGGGAGGAATTCGGACTAATCTTGGCGGTAAACATATCGGCAATGCGTAGTAGATTGGCGATGTCGGAGACTTCTTTGCAAGCGGTCGGATAACCTGTACCGTCCGAATTTTCGTGGTGCTGTTCGACTGCAAGCAGCCAATCGCTATCGGTAACGCCAAGCGCTTTGAGTAAATTCACGGCTTTTTCGGGATGGCCGGAAATTTCTGCGCGCTGTCTTTTATCGACCGGTTCTTTCTGACCAGCTATAGTGCCTTGTAACTCGATAATCGTCATATTCATTGTAAGCGATGCCTGGACCAGACTTAACGTGCGCTCAGCCGGCCAGTCGAGATGACGCGACAATAAAATGCACACCACTGCCGTATGCACCGCGTGGGTATAACTGTAACTGGTGGCGAAATAGTTTTCATGTCGGACCACGCGATAGATACTAAAATCCTCATTTTTTTCATGCAGTATCACAATGCGCTCGGCGACTATGGCAAGCTGCGCAAGAAAAGCCCGATTTCGTTCGGGGTGCGTCAGGAGCGATTTAAGCAACCACACAATTTTCTCCCACTCTTGTAGCAGACCAACCGCCTTGACAGTTTTTCCTAAATGAGATAGCAGGATTGCGGCGCCGATGTCATCTGCAATGTTGGCATCTATATACGCACCGTGATCGAGCAATTTTGAGAGCTGTAACTCAGTATGAATGACCGCTTTTTCGTTTAGCAGAAGCCGGCCATTTATATCAAAAATATCCATTAACAGGGGCGTGCCGACATGTATGCTTGAACGAATAAGTGGCTTAAAAATCACAAAGAATTCCTTTTTAAATGTCAGTGAGCTAATGCGATGCCTGTCGCTGAAGATTATGTAAATTTAATCAATTAATTAATTAGTTAGTTCCGAATATTGTAGGCAGGATTGATTCGCAAAAAAATCAATGCATTAATAAATTTTTATTGGAAAATATATATTTATAGAATAATTAATAAAATTTTGTGATCTTTGAGGAATAATTTGTGGCAGGCGGTTTATAAAACTACCGTGCTACTTCTGCATTTTCTTCCAGGCAAGAGTCGCAAAGTAATTGAAATTTACAGTTCACGTCAGGGAGTGTAAAACAAGGCGTCTGCAGTGGCTTAGTGCGTACACTGATGCGAAAGCAATGCCGCATGGCGCTGCGGATCGAGGTTGAAAATTACATGAATAGTCTACGGATAATTGATCCAGTTGTGCCCTTGTGCTTCGTCAATCGATGCTTTAATTGCGGTGCACGCCCACTACCTCAAGTCGATACGCCCAGCGCGTGCTGCCTGCTATTCGATGAAAGCGGTCAATGTTGACGGAAAGTGATGATGCTGTTGCGGGCGCAATTGGACCGGTAAATTGCATTGCTCGTACACCCCGGTATTTGGTCGCTCTGTCATGCCGAATATAAATAGGCATCAGTGCACGGGTGCGCAGCTTGGTCCTTGAATCGAAATAGGGGGAAGCACCAAGTATCGGATTCGGTCCGCTTACTTATACGTTCGTAATTCAAATGACTTTCACAAATTGACACTTAAAATTATTCTGTGTGCCGATGATTTCAGTACGGAAAAATCCGCTGCGCTACACGTGAAATTGCGGTTTAAATACAATAAGGTATTAAATGTATCTTAACAATAAGTATTTCCGAGTAAAATACTGATACCGCCTTTAACAAATTAATGGTAGTTAAATAAATTTAAAAGATGCGTAAAAATTCTTCATGTTGCTAAAGTCGACCTCGAAAAACCGTATAGCGCGGCTCGAAATCGTACTGAGTCGCAGTCCCGTACGAATGCACGCTGGGCATGGGAAGTGCGATAGCGGGCGGCGCAGTAGGTGTTTCGAGGTCACGCAAAGTCAGATGCGAACTTTCTGTTGCAATGTCACTTCGATCCATCCCCCCGTCCAACCGCCGCCAAGCTCGCCGTTGTTCCTGCGCATAGTGATGGTGCAAATAGTGCCGTTGCACCATTTATCCAGTGAGCACATAGTTCTGGCACTGTTTGATGATATCGGGAGGCACGCCGGCGCCTGCATGATGGTCGCAGCGGTACGCAGCAGGTCGTGCGGTTTCCAGTTATCAAGTGCGCCGCCACCCAATACAAGTGTGTTCTATGCCGCCGGCTCTTCATCGGTCGGCGTGGGGTGCCGTCGCGACTCTTCTTGAACTTGCTCTGGCGGTCGCCCGCTTGCTTGCTGACCGACTTGGAATCGACATGCCCTGCCTTATTTCGCGCAGCGAAGCGCCATTTGTCGTGCCTGGTCGCGTCATGCAGGCGTCGAAGCTGGCGACCTTGCCGTCGGCGTCGATATGCCCGAATTCATGGTCGCGCATTTCCACGCCGCCTGCGGCCCGTCGCAAGAAAGCGTGGCCGGCGTGCAGGTCGCCGCTAACAAACCAGTGTCCGTACAAGCTATTGCCGCTGACTGCGGTGAGCAGGCGATCATGCACAATGCAGACGGCGGCCGGCATGGCAAACAGCCGCTTGCTCAGTTCTTGTGAGCGCTCGCGTTCGCGCCGTTTGCTGGCGAGCAGCTCGCCTTCGATGCGCAGCCGTTCGGTGATATCGCTCACGATGGCCGTGTAGCAGGTGATGTGTCCGAGATTAAAATGGGAAATCGATACTTTGGCGGGAAACTCCACCCCATTCGCACGCACCGCAGTCACCGCGTCGGAGCAGCCCGTGCGCCGCGGCGCTCGCCTGCGATGCGCAGCCATTCCGGGAGTGCCGAAAGAAAGCGGCGCCTGCTTGCACGCCGCCGCCGGGTCGCTCGTGGTGTTTGGCGTGTTGGTTCACCACGGCAAAACGCCCGGCGTGGCAGTAATGGTGTTCAGCTACAAATGGGACAGCACCGGGCAGTGCCAAGCGCGGCCTGACCAGTGCCCCTGCTGTTGGCGCTTGCAGAAGGGGGGACTGGCGCCAAGTGAACTCGATCCCAGTTGTCCGTTGACCGAACTGCATTTCCGCCATGGCGGGCGTTTCGGCGAACTCACTGGTAAAAGGCCGGCGGCGCAGGCGCCGCCGTGGCGGTCAGGCCGTGTGGCGACGGCGCGCTGCGATCAGGCCGACCAGACCCAGGCCGAGCAGGGCAATGCTGCCTGGCTCGGGTACGACGCCGGTGACCCCTTCGATAACGTCGTTCTGGCAAGTCTCACCCCAGTGCATGGCAAACGAAGTCCAGTTCATCATGTCGGTGCCGGTGATGTCGATCTCGAAGGTGACCAGGCCGCCACCGACATTGAGCGTGCCATTCTTGTTGGTATCGGTGGCCGCCGTGGCGCCCGCGGCTGCCTTGCCGATCGCTGCGCCGGTATTGACGACATCGATCTGGCCATTACGGTAGACGTTGGTGGCGGCGCCCAGCAACTGGTCGGTGGTGCGCACGTTGGCGGCGTTGATATCGCTGGCCTTGGTCTTGCCGGCTGGCGCGTTCAGTTGGTACAGCGAGACCACGGCGTTTTTAATGTCCCCGCCGGTGGTGCGGGTCGTATTGCTATCGATGTTCAGGCCGTATTTCCAGAGGGTGCCGCTGTTGGCCAGATTGTCGGTGGCGTAACGGTCCGCCGCCGTGCCGGCGGGGTTCCATGCATTCGACAGAAACAGGTCGCCATAGCCCAGCGTAACGCCATTCACGCTTGCCGAGCCCGCCTTGCCGGCGTAGCCGGTGGTGATGGCGATCTTGAGTACATTGCCAACCCGGGTGATGGTGGCACTCTGGATATCGTAGGTGCTGCCGCCAAGACTGTCGCCGGAGCCGGTGGCGCCGTTGTAGCCGTCGCTGATGGTGCCCGCCTGGACGTTGCCGAATACGAAGGCGGCAAGTGCGGCGACGGCGAATTTTTGGAATGTGCTCATTTCAGGTCCTGTGTTTTTTATTATGATCTTTATAGCATGAAACATGCCACCAATAAACTAATCTTTAAAATCAAACGTTTACGAAAATTGCCACTTTAAAAGTCATCGTTGCTGTAAGAATTACCGACAAACCTGGCGACGTTGGGCGTATTGCTATGGAATAGCGTCAGAACAAATTATTGCAGAGCAACTTTAACTATGACAACATATGCCTATCCCGCAGCTGTGGGGCCGACACGCGAAGGATCAATATGTTGTATTTGGATCACAAAAGTTTTCGACCAGCATTGATTTGCATGGCGCTCAGCAGCGCCTTGCTGATGGCCGGCTGCGGTCCCGACTCACACGAAGCGGTACGTGCCAAGGCGCTCGCTTTTCAAGCCAAGGGCGATTTGAACGCGGCCGTGATCGTGCTGAAAAATTCGCTCGAACGCGCTCCCCAGGACGGCGAATTTCGCCTGCTGCTGGCGCGCGTGTATCTCGATCAGGGCGATCCGGTCAGTGCTGAAAAAGAGGTGCGGCTGGCGATCGCTGCCAGCGAGGCGGTCGATCAAACCTTGCCGGTACTGGGACGGGCTTTAAATTTGCAGGGGAAATTTCAGCAATCTCTGGACGAAACCCAGCGCAATGTCGGTTCGAAAGATCCGGAATTGCTGTGCCTGCGCGCCGACGCTTACCTCGCCTTGAACCGTGCCGACGACGCCCGTCAGCTCTACCAGTTTGCCCTCGAAACCCGGCCCCGTTATGTCAATGCCTTGATTGGCCTGGGCCGGCTGGCCTTTCTCGACCGTGACCTGGCCGCTGCCAACGGCTTTGCCACCGATGCCATCGCCGCCCAAGCCAACAGCACCGAGGCGCTGATGTTCCGCGGTGATTTATACCGCGCCGAAAACAAGACCAAGGAAGCGCTGGCCGCGTACGGCAAAGTGTTGACCATCAATCCGTTTCACCGCACCGCCAATGTCGAGCGCGCCTATCTCGATATCGGCATCGGCGACTATCCGGCGGCGGCTGCCGAACTGAAGGCGGCGCGGCTGATCGCGCCCGGAAGTTTGCTGGTGGCGTATAGCCAGGCCTTGCTCGACTTTTCGATAGGCAAGAACGTCGAAGCCCAGGATGCCATCCGCACGGTCTTGCGGGTGGCGCCGGAACACATGCCCAGCCTGCTGCTGGCGGGCGCCATCGCCCTCAACCTGGGCTCCTTGCACCAGGCCGAACAACATTTGCGGCACTATATGGAAAAGCATCCGGACAACGCCTACGCCCGCAAGATGCTGGCGCAGTCGCTGCTCAAGCGGGGTGATTCACCGGGCGCCCTGGCGGTGCTGCGGCCCGCCTTGAATGACGGCGCCAGGGACGTGCAATTGCTGGCGCTGGCGGGCGAGTCCTACATGCAGGCGGCCGATTACGATCAGGCCGGCCATTATTTTGAACGTGCCAGCGCGCTCGACCCGAAGGCAGCCAACCTGCGCGTCTCGCTGGCGATGAGCAAGCTGGGCAAGGGCGATGCCAACGCCGCGATCACCGATCTGCAACTGGCGACCCAGCTCGACAGCAAGTCGCCGAAGGCTGGCATTGCGCTGGTCCAGGCTGAGCTGAACTTGCAGAACTACCAAGGCGCATTGCAAGCGGCCAGCGCGCTCGAACAGCAGCAGGCGGGCAATCCGGTGGTGCTGGAATTGAAAGGCAAGGCGTATCAGGGCTTGAACGATGGCGTGCGCGCCCGCGCCACCTTCGAGCAGGCGCTGCAAAAACAAGCCGATTTTTTCCCGGCGCTGGCCGACCTGGCGCAGCTCGATCTGGCGGCCGGCAAGGCCGAAGCAGCCGAGGCGCGCCTGAAAGCGTTCGTCACCAGCCATCCCGCCAGTGTCGAGGCGATGACGGCGCTGGCCGCACTGGCCGACGCCGCCGGCCGCGATGCTGATACCACCGGCTGGCTCGTCAAGGCGGTCGCTGTCGATCCGACCGCAACGGCGCCGGCGGTGAACCTGATCACCCAGTACCTCAAGCTCAAACAGACCCAGAAGGCGCTCGATATTGCCCTGCAACTGAAAGTGGCCCACCCCGATGAACCGGATCTGCTCGACTTGATGGGCAAGGCGCAGCTGGCCAATGGCGATCTGGCTGGCGCCACCGATTCGTATCGCAAGCTGACGGTGGCGCTGCCGCGCTCGGCGCAGGCGCAGATGCAACTCGGTTCGCTGCTGATGGTGACAAAAAAGGATGCAGCCGCCGAGGAAGTGTTCAAGGCGGCGCTGGCGATCCAGCCCGATTTTCCGGCCGCCCAGCTGGCCCTGATCGAACTGTATGTGCGCAAGGGCTGGCACGACCTGGCCCTGCAGCAAGCCACCCGCATCATTCGCGCCCACCCGGAGTCGGCGGCCGGCTACCAGCTCAGCGCCGACATTTTGCAGGCGAATGGCAAGAGTGCCGAGGCCATGCCGATGTTTGAAAAGTCGCTGGCGATCGCCAATCACAGCGAGGCGCTGATCAAGCTGGCCGACGCCTTGCGCATGAACAACAAGAAAGAAGACGCGGCGCGCCGCGTGGGCGCATGGTTGCAGCAGCATCCCAACGATGTCAGAGTGGAAATGTACCGCGCCACCTGCACCCTGAACGACAAGCAGTATGGCATTGCTGTCGCGCAGTTCGAGTCGCTGCGCGCGCGCAATCCGGAAAATGTGGTCGTGCTCAACAACCTGGCGATGGCTTACCACCTTGCCGGCGACCAGCGTGCCGTCGCCAGCGCCGAGCAGGCCTATAAACTGGCCGGCGACCAGCCGATGGTGATGGACACGCTCGGCTCGATTCTGGTCGAACAGGGCAATGTGGCGCGCGGCCTGCCGCTGCTGCTGCGCGCCAGCAGCCTGGCACCGCAGGCGCATGACATTCGCCTGCACGTGGCGCAAGGCTTGATCAAGTCGGGTGACCGGCCGGCGGCGCGCAAGCAGCTCGAAGCGATCACCGGGCCGCAGATCCGTTTCGCCCAGGCCGACGCGGCGCGCGCACTGCTCAAGGAGCTGCGCTAGTGCGGTGAGTGATCAGGCGGCGGCGATCACTTCCAGCACGATCTTGCCGACGTGCGAGCTCGATTCCATCAGTGCATGCGCGCTGGCCGCCTGGGCCAGCGGGAAACTCTGGAAAATCACCGGCTTGATCTTGCCCGCTTCGAGCAGCGGCCACACCTGCGCGCGCAGCTGGGCGGCGATGGCAGCCTTGAAGGCGACCGGACGCGGGCGCAGGGTCGAACCGGTCAGGGTCAGGCGGCGCATCAGGATTTGTCCCAGCGGCACGGTGGCCTTGGCGCCACCGAGCAGGGCGATGAAGACCAGCCGGCCATCGTCGGCCAGGCAGGCGATTTCACGGGGCACATAGTCGCCCGCGACCATGTCAAGAATGACATCGACTCCCTTGCCATCGGTTGCCTGTTTGATCACTTCGACGAAATCTTCCGTCTTGTAATTGATGGCGCGGTCGGCGCCCAGTGCTTCGCAGGCGCGGCACTTGTCATCCGAGCCGGCGGTGGCGAACACGGTGTGACCGAGCGCCTTGGCCAGCTGGATGGCGGTCACCCCAATGCCAGAGGAGCCGCCCTGCACCATGAAGGTTTCGCCCGGTTGCAGGCGGCCGCGGTCGTAGACATTGCTCCATACGGTAAAAAAGGTTTCTGGCAGCGAGGCTGCCTGCAGCGCCGACATGCCGGCCGGCACCGGCAGGCACAGGGCCAGGTCGGCCACGCAATACTCGGCGTAACCGCCGCCCTGCACCAGCGCGCACACCATGTCGCCTTTGGCAAAACTGCTGGCGGCGAGGTCGCCGTCGACAATCTCTCCGGCAATTTCCAGGCCGGGCAGGTCGGAAGCGCCTTTCGGCACCGGATAGTTGCCGGTGCGTTGCAGCACGTCGGGGCGGTTGATGCCGGCCGCGTGGACCTTGATCAGCACCTGGCCCGGACCGGCCACCGGCAGCGGACGTTCACACAGTTGCAGGACATCGGGCGGGCCCGGTTGGGTAATTTCGATTGCGCGCATGGCAGCTCCAGGTTTCAACAGATGACAAGCATACAAGGGCCGGGCAAAACGTGCGCTGCGGCCTCAAAATCAGGGCGCAATGACGCATTTGGCCAGCCATCCGGGTCGTCCTCCCGGGCTTCTGCCCATTCTTGACCGTGGTCAATGAGCCGCCGAGGGGCGCGTCGATATGATGCCCCTACGCCGCTGGATCATCGATAAAAAAAGACTGACAGGGACAAACAGGGCAAACCACAATCTGGCTTGCATTGTCGGGCATAATCAGAAACGTTTGGCAAAATTGCAGGGCAAGGCATCCATTGGCCGCCCCGCAATGTTTCAAACGCTTCACAAAAACAGAGACATTTATCGGAGTTGTGCCATGAGCAAAGCATTGGACGGCGTACGCATTCTCGATTTTACGCATGTGCAGTCGGGCCCGACCTGCACGCAGTTGCTGGCATGGTTCGGCGCTGACGTCATCAAGGTCGAACGGGCAGGCGAGGGCGATGCCACCCGCGGCCAGTTGCGCGACATTCCCGGCGTCGACAGCCTGTATTTCACCATGTTGAACCATAACAAGCGTTCGATCACCCTCGACACCAAGAAGCCACTGGGCAAAGAGGTGCTGGAAACGCTGATCAAGGATTGCGATGTGCTGGTGGAAAATTTCGCGCCAGGCGCGCTTGACCGCATGGGTTTTAGCTGGGAACGCATCCAGGAACTTAATCCGAAGATGATCGTCGCCTCTGTCAAGGGCTTCGGTCCGGGACCGTACGAGCATTGCAAGGTGTACGAAAACGTCGCCCAGTGCGCCGGCGGCTCGGCCGCCACCACCGGTTTCGATGACGGCCCGCCGATGGTCACCGGCGCCCAGATCGGCGACAGCGGCAGCGGCCTGCACCTGGCCCTGGGCATCGTCACCGCCCTCTACCAGCGCACCCAGACCGGGCGCGGCCAAAAGGTGCTGACCTCGATGCAGGACGCCGTGCTCAACCTGTGCCGCGTCAAACTGCGCGACCAGCAGCGCCTCGAGCGTACCGGCGTGATGGAAGAGTATCCGCAATACCCGAACGGCACTTTTGGCGACTCGGTGCCGCGTGCCGGCAATGCCTCCGGCGGCGGCCAGCCGGGCTGGATCCTCAAGTGCAAGGGCTGGGAAACCGACCCGAATGCCTACATTTATTTCGTCGCCCAGGCGCCGGCGTGGGCCGCCATTTGCCGCGTGATTGGCAAGGAAGACTGGATTTCCCATCCCGACTACGCCACCCCGCGGGCGCGCCTGCCGCGCCTGATGGAAATCTTCGCCACGGTCGAGGAATGGACCAAGACCATGACCAAGTTCGAGGCGATGGACGCCATGAACCAGTTCGACATTCCTTGCGGTCCGATCCTGTCGATGAAGGAAATCGCCGAAGAACCGTCGCTGCGCGCCACCGGCACCATCGTCGAAGTCGATCACCCCGAGCGCGGCAAATATCTGACGGTCGGCAATCCCATCAAATTATCGGACAGCCCCACCGAGGTGGTGCGTTCGCCGCTGCTGGGTGAACACACCGAAGAGGTGCTGGCCCAGCTCGGCTACACGGGGGCGCAGATTGCGCACCTGCGCAGTGAACATGTGATTTAAAAGGTGACAGCGGTTTGACCCGCTGTCGGCAGCCCCGGATGTGCATCGAGGCAAGAAAAAGGGTAGAGTAAGCTGGTGTTTGGACAGTGTAATGTTGTAATTATTGCAGTAACAAGAAAGTGATGCGGAGCGTGCCAACAGCGCGCCCAGCGTTTTATATTGAGGTGACGCCAATGAGCCGATCCCATGAAAGGCCCACCAGGGCCCTGATACAGGAAACAGTATGAGCCAAATCATTATCCCCATCAAAGTGGAGGGAGCATCGCGTCTGCGCAAGCGCGAAGCGCCCAAGGGCCGGCGGGTGGACCCGGCCGCGCTGGTCGAAGTGCAGGCGCTGCTTGGCGACAGTTCGCGCGATGCCGACATGCTCATCGAGCACCTGCACAAGATCCAGGATGCTTACCAGTGCCTGTCGGCGCCCCATCTGGCGGCGCTGGCAGCGGAAATGAAGCTGGCGCAGACGGAAGTGTACGAAGTGGCGACCTTTTATCACCACTTCGACGTCGTCAAGGAAGGCGGCACCAAGCCGGCGGCCCTGACGGTGCGCGTGTGCGACGGCCTGTCGTGTGAAATGAAGGGCGCCAAGGATTTGCTGGCGCGCCTGCCGGCGATCCTGGGCCAGGACGTGCGCGTGATCGCCGCGCCTTGTATTGGTCGCTGCGAGCAGGCGCCGGCGGCAGTGGTGGGGCAGAACCCGGTGCCGCATGCCACTGTGGAGGCGATTGCGGCCCGGGTCGAGGCCAAGGCCAGCCGCCATTCGGCCGAAGATTACACTGACTATGCCGCCTACCGCGCCGACGGTGGTTACGCCCTGTTGAACGAATGCGTGAACGGTACACGCGACGTCGAAGCGGTCATCAAGACCATGGAAGACTCGGGCCTGCGCGGCCTGGGCGGCGCTGGTTTTCCGGCCGGGCGCAAGTGGCGCATCGTCGGCAAGGAAGCCGGACCACGCCTGATGGCGATTAATATCGACGAAGGCGAACCGGGCACCTTCAAGGACCGCACCTATCTCGAACGCGACCCGCACCGCTTTATCGAAGGGGCGCTGATCGCCGCCTGGGCGGTCGGCATCGAAACGATTTATATCTATTTGCGCGATGAATACCATGGCTGCCGTGAGCTGCTCGAAGCGGAGCTGGCCAAGCTGCGCCTCGATCCGCCGATTGCCAACATGCCCGAGCTGATTTTGCGGCGCGGCGCTGGCGCCTATATCTGCGGCGAAGAATCGGCGATGATCGAATCGATCGAAGGCAAACGCGGCATGCCGCGCCTGCGTCCGCCCTACGTCGCGCAAGTGGGCCTGTTCAACCGTCCCACCCTCGAACACAATTTCGAGACCCTGCACTGGGTGCGTGACATCCTGGTCAAGGGCGGGGCCTGGTTTGCCGGTCATGGCCGCAATGGCCGCAAGGGGCTGCGCTCGTTCTCGGTGTCCGGCCGCGTGAAACAACCGGGCGTCAAGCTGGCCCCGGCCGGCATCACCATCCGCGAACTGATCGAGGAATATTGTGGCGGCATGGAAGATGGCCAGAGTCTGTACGGCTACCTGCCGGGCGGCGCCTCCGGCGGCATCCTGCCGGCGTCGATGGACAATATCCCGCTCGACTTCGACACCCTGCAAGCGTATGGCTGCTTCATCGGTTCGGCCGCCGTCATCGTGCTGTCGAACCTCGACAGCGCCACCAATGCGGCGCGCAACATGATGGCCTTCTTCAAGCACGAGTCGTGCGGCCAGTGCACGCCGTGCCGGGTTGGCACCGCCAAGACGCTGGGCCTGATCGAAAAGCCGCAGTGGGATTTGCCGATGCTGGCCGACCTGTCGCAAGTCATGCGCGACGCCTCGATCTGCGGTCTGGGCCAGGCAGCGCCGAATCCGGTCGACTGCGTGATTAAATATTTCCCGCATGAGCTGGTACAGCAGTCGGGAACCGTAGGGAGCACCACACCATGAATGCCATCACCCGCAGTGAATTTACCCAGATCGACGTGCCCACCGTGACGTTCGAGCTCAATGGCCGCAGCATCACCGCGCGCGCCAGCGAAACCCTGATCGAAGTGGCTGACCGCGAAGGCGTCGAGATCCCGCGCCTGTGTTACAAACCGGGCCTCGACGCGGTCGGCAACTGCCGTTCGTGCATGGTCGAGATCAACGGCGAGCGCGTGCTGGCGCCGTCGTGCTGCCGCTATCCGACCGAGGGCATGAAGGTCACCACCGACAGCGAGCGCGCCGTCGCCGCCCAGAAGATGGTGCTTGAACTGCTGTTGTCGGACATGCCGGAAACGGCATACACCCGCAACAATGAAGTCGACCAGTGGGCTGCCAAACTGGAAGTGGGCCGTCCCCGGTTTGAAGCGCGCGCGCGCGTCGCCGCCGATCTGTCGCATGCGGCCATGTCGGTCAATCTGGATGCGTGCATCCAGTGCACGCGCTGCGTGCGGGCCTGTCGCGACGAGCAGATGAACGATGTCATCGGCCTGTCGATGCGCGGTGAAGACACCAAGATCGTCTTCGACATGGATGACCCGATGGGTAACTCCACCTGTGTCGCCTGTGGTGAATGCGTGCAGGCCTGTCCGACCGGCGCGCTGATGCCGGCGCGCGAGGTCGCATTGAGCGTGCCCGATAAACAGATCGAGTCGCTGTGCCCGTTCTGCGGCGTCGGCTGCCAGCTGACCTACAACGTCAAGGACAATAAAATCCTCTACGTCGAGGGCCGCGACGGTCCCGCCAACCAGGGCCGCCTGTGCGTCAAGGGCCGCTACGGTTTCGATTACGCGCACCACCCGCACCGCCTGACGGTGCCGCTGATCCGTCGCAGCGATGCGCCCAAGCGCGGCGACATCGAGATGGACCCCAGCCGCGTTATGGAATTTTTCCGCGAAGCGAGCTGGGAAGAAGCGCTGGCGCTGGCCGGCGGCAAGCTGGCGCAGATCCGCGATACCCACGGCAAGCGCTCGCTGGCCGGTTTCGGTTCGGCCAAGGGCTCGAACGAAGAAGCGTACCTGTTCCAGAAGCTGGTGCGCACCGGCTTTGGCTCGAACAACGTCGACCATTGCACGCGCCTGTGCCATGCGTCGTCGGTGGTGGCGCTGTTAGAAGGGATTGGTTCGGGCGCTGTCTCCAATCCGGTGATGGACGTCGTCAAGGCCGAGGTGATCGTCATCATCGGCGCCAACCCGACCGTCAACCACCCGGTGGCTGCTACCTGGATCAAGAACGCCGTCGCCAATGGCAGCAAGCTGGTGGTGATGGACCCACGCCGCTCGGAGCTGGCGCGTATTTCGCACCGCTTCCTGCAGTTCAAGCCCGACACCGACGTCGCCATGCTCAACGCCATGATGCACGTGATCGTCCATGAAAACCTGGTCGACCAGGCGTTTATCGATAGCCGCACCATCGGCTACGACGAACTGAAAAAGAACGTCGAAGGCTACAGCCCCGAGCTGATGGCGCCGATCTGCGGCATCGATGCCGAAACCCTGCGTTACACGGCGCGCCTGTACGCCACCTCGAAAGGCTCGATGATCCTGTGGGGCATGGGCGTCTCGCAGCACGTGCACGGTACCGACAATGCCCGCTGCCTGATTGCGCTGGCCTTGATGACGGGCCAGATCGGCCGTCCCGGCACCGGCCTGCATCCGCTGCGCGGCCAGAACAATGTGCAGGGAGCGTCGGACGCTGGCTTGATTCCGATGATGTTCCCCGACTACCAGCACGTCACCGATCCGAAAGTGCAGGCCAGTTTTGAGAAAGCCTGGGGGCTGGCGCCGGACACGCTCGACAAGAAGCCGGGTTTGACGGTGGTCGAAGTGATGCACGCGATCAAGCACGGCGACATCCGCGGCATGTATGTGATGGGCGAGAATCCGGCCATGTCGGACCCTGACGCCAACCACGCGCGCGACGCCCTGGCTGCGCTCGACCATCTGGTGGTGCAGGATATTTTCCTCACCGAGACGGCGTATCTGGCCGACGTCATTTTGCCGGCCACCGCTTTCCCCGAGAAAGACGGCACTTTCACCAATACCGACCGGCTGGTGCAGATGGGCCGCAAGGCGCTCGACGCCCCCGGTGACGCCAAGCCGGATCTGTGGATCATCCAGCAGATCGCCAACCGCATGGGTCTCGACTGGCAGTACGGCCACGTCTCGGAAGTGTTCGACGAAATGCGCCACACCATGCCGAGCATCGGCGGCATTACCTGGGACCGCCTGCAAGCCGAACATGCCGTCACTTATCCGTGCGTCAAGGAAGGCGACCCCGGTACCTCGGTGGTGTTTACCGAGACCTTCCCGCGTGAATCGGGCCGCGCCAAGTTCGTCCCTGCCGATATCATTCCGGCAGCCGAACGGCCTGATACCGAGTACCCGTTCGTGCTCATCACCGGCCGTCAGCTCGAACACTGGCACACCGGTAGCATGACGCGCCGCGCCCTGGTGCTCGACGCCCTGGAACCGGATCCGGTGGCGCTGGTGCACCCGCTCGATCTGGCCGCCATGGGTGGCCAGCCGGGCGACATCGTCACCATCGAATCGCGGCGCGGCAAGGTCGGCTTGTATGCGCGTGCCGACGAGAGTTCGCCACGGGGCGCCGTGTTCGTGCCGTTCTGCTATTACGAAGCGGCCATCAACCGCCTCACCAATGCGGCGCTCGATCCGTTTGCCAAGATCCCCGAGTTCAAGTACTGCGCCATCCGCATCACCCTCGGCGGTGATGCACCGGTACAGGGCTCGTATGGCGGCGGGCAGGTGCTGATTGCCACCGAGAAGGCGCGCGCGAGCGTAACCGGCTAGGCCTACACGCCTGCGCGTGAACAAAAGCCGCCCTGTGCAAGCAGGGCGGCTTTTTCTTGACCCGCTTAATTTTCCAGCCTTTGAAATTCTTATCCGAGGTCAATGATTTACGTCTGCTGAATGGCCAATATGAATAGATACCTACTGAATTGACATGAATGTATTTACATCAGTCAATTCCAGGCAAGAGCGGGAAGACCCGCCTTTTATCGCATACCAGGAGACTACCCATGACTCGCACACCCAATCGCTGGCTTCAGCTCATCTTCGGCATTATCTGCATGGGCCTCGTCGCCAATTTGCAGTACGCCTGGACGCTGTTTGTCAGTCCGCTCGACGCCAAAAACCACTGGGGCCTGTCGGCTATCCAGCTGTCGTTTTCCATTTTTATTCTCGTTGAAACCTGGCTGGTGCCGATCGAAGGCTGGCTGGTCGATAAATTCGGTCCGCGCCCGGTGATCGCCGCCGGCGCCATTTTTGCTGCCATCGGCTGGGTCATCGACGGGTACGCCACCACCCTGACGGAGCTGTATATCGCTGCCGTGGTCGCCGGTATCGGCGCCGGTTGCGTCTACGGCACCTGCGTGGGCAATGCGCTCAAATGGTTCCCGGACAAGCGTGGCCTGGCTGCCGGTCTGACCGCCGCCGGCTTTGGCGCCGGCGCTGCCGTCACCGTCATCCCAATTGCCAACATGATCCAGACCGCAGGCTACGAGCACACCTTCATTTTCTTTGGCATCCTGCAGGGTGCGGCGATTTTCGTGCTGGCCATGTTCATGGTGCGTCCGCAACCGCCGGCAGGCATTGTCGCCTCCAGCCGCGTGGTCACCACCCGCGTCGATTACAGCACCGGCACCATGCTCAAGACGCCGCTGTTCTGGCTCATTTATGTGATGTTTGTCGCCGTCGCCGCCGGCGGCCTGATGGCCACCGCGCAGATCGGCCCGATCGCCAAGGATTATGGCCTTGCCAAACTGCCGATCAGTCTGCTGGGTATTACCTTGCCGTTGCTCACCATGACGCTGTCGATCGACAACCTGGCCAATGGCTTTACGCGCCCCCTGTGCGGCTTCCTGTCGGACCGCCTGGGCCGTGAAAACACCATGTTCGTGGTATTCCTTGGTGAAGGCCTGTCGATGCTGGGCTTGATGAAATACGGTCACGACCCGGTGCTGTTCATGACCTTCGCTGCGCTGATTTTCCTGTTCTGGGGTGAGATTTTTTCGATCTTCCCAGCCATCTGCGCCGATACCTTTGGTGTCAAGTACGCCGCCGGTAACGCCGGTACGCTCTACACTGCCAAGGGCACGGCGTCCCTGCTGGTGCCGCTGGCGTCAGTGCTGTCGGCGGGCGGCAACTGGGACCGGGCGTTCATCTTCTCGGCCTCGATCACCATCGTCGCGGCGATTGCCGCCAAGTTCGTGCTGCTGCCGCTGCGCCGCAAGTTCGTCAACGATGCCAATGCCAAGCTCGATGCGGACGCGCTCAAGCAGGCGGCCTGACGCTGCCTGATGAAAGAACGGCCTGCCTTTGGCGTCAGGTCGTTCGGTGAAGCACAGTGGGACAGGCGCGGCCTGTCCCATTTTTATATGTATTCGGCGCCGTTGCGCCGCGCCGGCGCCCGTCCTTAGCTACCCACGCCGGCCAGCACCCTCGCCATCACGCCGATCCGGTGCATGGCTTGCGCCAGGATGGCGTCGCCATCGGCAATCAAGTGAATCACCAGTTCGACATCGGGTCGCGGCACACCGTGGACGATGGCGAAGCCGTTGTCGGTGCTGATGGTGACGCTTTTGACGTTGCCCAGGCCCGCCTCGCGCGCCACCATGGCGCTGATTGCCGAGATCGAACTGGCCATGGCGGCGATGCGCGCGCCGTCGTGCTGGCCGTGCGCAGCCGCAGCCAGATCAAAACCATCGACGGTAGCGATAACGACGGCGCTCATGCCCACCAGTTCGGCCAGGCAGGCGTTGACCGCGCGCTCGGCTGTTTCACGCAGGCCGGGCGGCAGGTGATCAATTTCTGTCATGGTAAATCCAGTGGCATGCCCGCTTCGATCTGTCCCAGCAGGGTATCAATCAATAACAGCACATCGGCACGCTGACGCACGTCGATGGCGAGGATTGGCACGACCAGGCCGCGCTGCTCGAGCAGGTCGGCATAGCTGCTCAGGGGCAAGCCGCCGTCGATGTCATGGCGACCAACGCCAATCACGCACGGCAGCAACTGCAGATGGCTGGCGAAGCCGTCGAGAAACATCGCGAGGTCGCTTAACGGTGCTGGACGCGAATGGTCCATCAGGATGATCAGGCCGAGCGCCTTGTGAACCAAAATCTGCCAGAGAAAATCAAAACGCGCCTGTCCGGGCGTGCCGAACAGGCGGATGCGGTCGCCATTGTCGAGCGTGATCATGCCGTAGTCGAGGCCGACGGTGGTGCGCGCCTTGTCGACCGTGCTGTCGTGGTTGGCGACGTCGGTGACCACCGGTTCGATGTCGCTGATGGCGCGGATGGCGGTGGTCTTGCCGGCACCGACAGTCCCGGTGATCAGTAATTTATATTCTTTCATGGCGACTTTCTAGAGTCCCAGGTGACGGCGCAGGCTGGCCAGCAGGCCTTGCCGCACCGGCGCCACGGCCGTCGCCATGGCGACATTGAGCGACGCGGCGGCAGTGCCCGCGTGCGTATCCGGGGCGCGCTCTTCAATGAGCAAGCCGGCGCGCAGCAGCGTGCCGATAAAGCGGCGGCACGCCGATTCGGACTGGTCGGTCAGCGCCGCCAGTTGCGCCGTGCTGAGTGCCTTGCGCGATATCAGCGTGGCCATGCGCAGCGCCGCCGGATGTTCGTTAAGCAGGCCGACATCGGGCCAGCGCCGCAGCTGGTAGAGGCGGCCGCTGCTGACGACGGCGCTGGCTGCGGCCGTTGCCCGCGCAGAGGCGGCAGGGAGAGCAGGCGCAGGGGCCGGAGCAGCAGCAATAGTTGCAGACGCGGCGGTCACTGGCACCGCTACGCTGGCCGGGGTCGGCATCGGCGCAGGCGCTTGCGCCTGCAACAGGGACGCCTCGCGCAGCTTGAGCCACTCGCGCAACTGTTCCGGGTGCAGCGGATAGGCCAGGGTATCGGCGCCTGCCTGACCCGCGACAGCAGCGCCGACCAGGTTGACCACCACGCCCTTGAAGCCGGCCAGCAGGCGTGGATTGGCAGACCTGCCTGCCAACAGCGCGTCATACGGCGCGACATCGGCAAATGACCAGCTGAGCTTTTCCGTGTGCGCATACAGCCGCACCAGCGCGCGCAGGTAGGCGACATCTTTCGGCTCGAGCCCGATGCTGCCCAGCTTTAAGCCAGCCATGCGTCGCTCCGGCAGGGGGCCAGCAGCGACAGTGACAGCGGCGGCGGGCAGCGGGACGGTACGGACAAGGGCGGCATTATCATGGCAAATTGATCAACAACGGTAGGCGCAGCGCACGCGGCTTGGATCAGCTAACTTTCCGTTGGGAATGTTAGCACTGAAAGTAAGCAGCAATTACGTTCCCGGCGGCAATAGTTAGTTTTGATGTTTATTTGGGACAGGCGGTCCGGTCGTGCGCCAGCTTTTGTGCCGTTGCCACCGCTTAGCGGCTGGCCGCCGCCGTATTCGATGGCATCGGCCGCCGCCAGTAACCGGGCTGGGCGTAGGTGGCCCGTAAGGCATCGATAAAAAAGCGCACCTTGGCCGGCAGGTGGCGCTGCTGCATGTAGACGGCGACGATGTCGTAGTCGGGCAGGGCGAACTCGTCGAGCACGGTAATGAGTTCGCCGGCCGCCAGTTGCGCCTGGATTTCCCAGGTCGAGCGCCAGGCCAGGCCCAGCCCTTCACTGGCCCAGCGGTGCAGCAGTTCGCCGTCGTTGCAGTCGAGCTTACCCTGCACGCGCACGGTGAGCGCCTTGCCCTCCTTCTGAAAATACCAGCCGCGCTGCTGGCCGCCCTGCAAATTAAAAGCCAGGCAGTTGTGGTGGGCGAGGTCGTCGAGCGTGCGCGGAACGCCATTGCGCGCGAAGTAGTCGGGGGTGGCGCACACCACGCGGGCATTGGTGGCCAGTTTCACCGCGACGAAATTCGGATCGATGGCGCCGCCGATGCGGATGCCAACGTCATAGCCCTCGCGCACCAGATCGACCACCTGGTCGGTCAGATTGAACGAGATGCGCACTTTCGGATGGGCCGCCACGAACGCCGGCGCATGCGGCGCCACGTGCAGGCGGCCAAAGGCGGCCGGCGCCGACACGATCAAATGACCACTGGCCTTGTAGCGGCCTTCGGTGACAATGGTCTCGGCCACTTCGACATCGGCAAGCAGCTTGCGGCAATGATCGAGAAACACCTGGCCCTGCTCGGTGAGCGTCAGGTGGCGGGTGGTGCGGTGCAGCAGCTTGACGCCAAGGCGCTTTTCCAGCGCATCGATGCGCCGGCCCAGCATCACCGGGGTGATGTTCTGTTCCAGCGCGGCGCGCGCCAGGCTGCCTTTTTCGACGGCGTCGACAAAGGCTTCCATCTGTTTGAGCTTGTCCATGGTGATGATCTCCTGCAGCCATTATTCCATACCTGGAGTATCGAATGCACCGATATTTTGTCGTCTTATCAAGCACGTCCTCAAGCCCTACGATAGCACCATCGACTACCACCATTCTAATAATCGGAGAACCACATGGCAAAGATGACGGCGGCGGAAGCGGCAGTATGGGTGATGCAAAAAGAGGGCGTCAGCGTCGCGTTCGGCGTGCCCGGCGCGGCAATTAACCCTTTGTATTCGGCCCTGCGCAAGCGCGACAGCATCCGTCACATCCTCGCCCGCCACGTCGAAGGGGCCTCGCACATGGCCGAAGGCTACACCCGGGCGAAGGCCGGCAACCTTGGCGTGTGCATCGGCACCTCCGGTCCGGCCGGCACCGACATGATCACCGGCCTGTATTCGGCGCAAGCCGATTCGATACCTATACTTTGTATTACCGGCCAGGCGCCGCGGGCCCGCATCTACAAGGAAGACTTTCAGGCAGTCGATATCGAGGCCATCGCCAAGCCGGTCACCAAGTGGGCCGTCACCGTGCGCGAGCCGGCGCTGGTACCGCGCGTGTTCCAGCAGGCGTTTCACCTGATGCGCTCCGGCCGCCCCGGTCCGGTGCTGATCGACCTGCCGTTCGACGTGCAAATGGGAATCATCGAATTCGACCCCGATACCTACGAGCCGATGGAACTGTACAAACCAAAAGCGACCCGCGCGCAGATCGAAAAGGCGCTGGGCATGCTCAACGACGCCCGCCGTCCCTTGATCACCGCCGGCGGCGGCATCATCAACGCCGATGCCTCGGCACTGCTGGTGGAGTTTGCTGAAATCACCGGTGTACCCGTGATTCCCACCCTGATGGGCTGGGGCTGTATTCCGGACGATCACCCGCAGATGGCTGGCATGGCGGGCCTGCAAACGAGTCACCGCTATGGCAATGCCACCGTGCTGGCGTCGGACTTCATGATCGGCATCGGCAACCGCTGGGCCAACCGCCACACCGGCAGCATCGAGGTGTTTACCAAGGACCGCACGTTTGTTCACATCGACATCGAACCGACCCAGATTGGCCGCGTGTTCGGTCCCGATTTTGGCATCGTCTCCGATGCCAAGGTGGCGCTTGAACTGTTGATCGACGTCGCCAAAGAGTGGCGCGCGGCCGGCAAGCTCAATGACCGCAGCGCCTGGCTGGCCGAATGCCAGGAACGAAAGCGCACCATGCTGCGCAAGTCCGATTTTGATGCGGTGCCGGTCAAGCCGCTGCGCGTGTACCACGAAATGAACCAGTATTTCGGACGCGACGTGCGCTACGTCGCCAGCATCGGCCTGTCGCAGATCGCCGCCGCCCAGTTCCTGCACGTGAACCATCCGCGCCACTGGATCAATTGCGGCCAGGCCGGCCCGCTGGGCTGGACCATCTCGGCGGCGCTGGGCGTGCGGGCGTCCGACCCCACGGGCGATATCGTCGCCATTTCAGGCGACTACGATTTCCAGTTCATGATCGAAGAGCTGGCGGTGGGCGCGCAGTTCAAGCTGCCCTACATCCACGTACTGGTGAACAACTCGTACCTGGGTCTGATCCGCCAGGCGCAGCGCAATTTCGAGATGGATTACTGCGTCCAGCTGTCATTCGACAACATCAACAACGCCCTGCCCGAGATGGAAGGGCGCGGCGTCGATCACGTCGCCGTGGTCGAAGGTCTCGGCTGCAAGGCGATCCGGGTGTTCCGTCCCGAAGAGATCATCCCGGCCTTTGAGCGGGCGCGCCAATTGATGGCCGAATACAGCGTGCCGGTGGTGGTCGAAGTCATTCTCGAACGGGTCACCAATATCGCCATGGGGATGGAGATCGATGCCATCAATGAATTTAACGACGTCCTCGACGTCAAGTAAGGAGCCATCAACATGACCCGACTGGCCGCCAATTTGACCATGCTGTTCACCGAGGTCGCCTTCCTCGACCGCTTCGCCGAAGCGGCCAAAGCGGGCTTCAAGGGTGTCGAATTTTTGTTCCCCTACGCGTTCGAGGCCGACCGCATCGCCGCGCAGCTCGATACGCACCGTCTGCAGCTGGTGCTGCACAATCTGCCGGCCGGTAACTGGGAGGCGGGCGAACGCGGTATCGCCTGCGATCCCGCGCGCAGCGGGCAATTTCAGGACGGCGTCGGCACCGCCATCGCTTATGCGAAAGCGCTCGGCGTGCCGCAGCTGAACTGCCTGGTCGGCATCAAGCCGGCCAGTGTCACCGCGGACCAGGCCTATGACGCCGTGGTGACCAACCTGCGCTTTGCAGCGAACGCGCTGGCGCGTGAAAACATCGGCCTGTTGATCGAGCCGATCAACACCTTCGACATTCCCGGCTTTTATTTGAATGGCACCGAGCAGGCGCTCGGCATCATCGCCGACACCGGCGCGGCCAATCTCAAACTGCAGTACGACATTTATCACATGCAGCGCATGGAGGGCGAACTGGCCGCCACCATCGAGCGCCACCTGGCGCAGATCGGTCACATCCAGCTGGCCGACAATCCGGGCCGCTTCGAGCCGGGTAGCGGCGAAATCAATTACCGCTATCTGCTGCCGATGCTGGATGCAATCGGTTACACGGGCTGGGTCGGCTGCGAATACAAGCCGCAAAACGGCACCGTCAATGGCCTCAAGTGGATCGCTGAACACGGCATCACCGAATAATCAATAACGGAGACGGACATGAACACGAATGTCGCGACAAATGCACTCAAAGTAGGTTTTATCGGCCTGGGCATCATGGGCGCGCCGATGGCCGCCAACCTGCAGGCCGGCGGCTGCAAGCTGTATCTGCACGATCAAAAAAATCCGCCGGCGGCGCTGATCGACGGCGGCGCCACCGTCTGCACCTCGGGCGCCGAAGTGGCCAGGCGCGCCGATATCATCATCGTCATGGTGCCCGACACGCCGCACGTCGAAGCGGTGCTGTTTGACGCCGATGGCGTCGCTGCCGGCCTGACCACCGGCAAGGTGGTGGTCGACATGAGTTCGATCTCGCCGATGGCGACCAAGGAGTTTGCCAAAAAAATCAACAAGCTCGGTTGCGACTATCTCGATGCCCCGGTGTCGGGCGGCGAAGTGGGCGCGCGCGCGGCCTCGCTGACCATCATGGTCGGCGGCAGCGAGGAAACGTTCGGCCGCGTCAAGCCACTGTTTGACCTGATGGGCAAAAACATTACCCTGGTCGGCGCCAATGGCGATGGCCAGACCACCAAGGTAGCCAACCAGATCATCGTCGCCTTGAATATCCAGGCGGTGGCCGAAGCGCTGCTGTTCGCCTCCAGGGCGGGGGCCGATCCGGCCAAGGTACGCCAGGCGCTCATGGGTGGCTTTGCCGCCTCGCGCATCCTTGAAGTGCACGGCGAGCGCATGGTCAAGCGCACCTTTGCACCGGGCTTTCGCATTGAACTGCACCAGAAGGATTTGAACCTGGCGCTGCAGGGTGCCAAGGCGATGGGGGTGTCGCTGCCGAATACCGCCACCGTGCAGGAGTTGATGAATTCCTGTGCTGCCCACGGCGACAGCGGACTCGATCACTCGGCCCTGTGCCAGGCCATCGAGCGCATGTCGAATCACCCGATCGCCAAGAGCTGACATGCTGCAGCCCCAGCGCCTGTTGCGCGAAATGTTCGACGCCGCGGTCGGCGCCGCCACCAGCGCCGTCTGCCTGCCGCCGTTTTTGCCGCCCGCACCCGTCAACGGCCGCCTGATCGTGATCGGCGCCGGCAAGGGCGCCGCCGAGATGGCGCGGGTGGTCGAAGGCCATTATCCGGGGCCGCTGTCGGGCGTGGTGGTCACCCGCTATGGCCATGGCGCCCCCTGCCAGCGCATCGAGGTGCTCGAAGCATCGCACCCGGTGCCGGACGCCGCCGGCGTCGCTGCCGCCCGGCGCATCCTCGATTGTGTGGCGGGGCTGGGTGCTGACGATCTGGTGCTGTGCCTGATCTCCGGCGGTGGCTCGGCGCTGCTGGCGCTGCCGGCGGATGGCGTGACCCTGGCCGACAAGCAGGCCATCAACCAGGCCTTGCTGGCCAGCGGCGCCACCATCGCCGAAATCAATTGCGTGCGCAAGCACCTCTCGACCATCAAGGGTGGCCGGCTGGCGCTGGCCTGCGCGCCGGCGCGTGTGGTCACCCTGGTGATCTCCGACGTGCCGGGCGACGATCCGGCGCTGGTCGCCAGCGGCCCGACCCTGGCCGACGCCGGCACCTGCGCAGACGCGCGGGCGATCCTGGCACGCTACCGCATCGCGCTGCCGGCCGCCGCCCGCGCGCTGCTCGATTCGGGCGCGGGCGAGACGCCCAAGCCGGGCGATGTTCGCTTCGCCCGCAACAGCGTGCAGGTGATCGCCTCTAACCGGCTGGCGCTCGACGCTGCCGCCGCGGTGGCGCGCGCCGCCGGCATCACCGCGCACATCCTCGCCGACGATATCGAGGGAGAGGCGCGCGACATTGCCCTGATGCACGCCTCGCTGGCGCGCGCGGTGGTCTCGCATGGCGCGCCGTTTGCGCGCCCGTGCGTGATCCTGTCAGGCGGCGAGACCACCGTCACCGTCGGCGGCAGCGGCAGGGGCGGGCGCAATACCGAATTCCTGCTGGCCCTCGGCCTGGCGCTTGATGGCCACGCAGGCATCGATGCGATCGCCTGCGATACCGATGGCATCGACGGCTCCGAGGACAATGCGGGCGCGCTGCTCGGCCCCGACAGCCTGGCGCGCGCGCAGGCGCACGGTTTGCGCGCGCGGGCGATGCTGGACAATAATGACGGCTACAGTTTTTTCCAAGCGCTGGGCGACCTGGTCGTGTGCGGGCCGACGCTCACCAACGTCAACGATTTTCGCGCCATCCTGATTGTCTGATTGTCTGATTGCCTAATTGCCTGATCACATGATGGAGGCGCCTTCACAGGATGCTCATGACTACGCTCGTTTTCACCCACCAGGACTGTTTTAAGCACGATCCCGGCAGCAGCCACCCGGAGTCGCCTGCACGCTTGCACACGGTGCTCGACGTGCTGGCATCGGCCGATTTTGCCGCGCTGCGCTGGCGCGACGCCCCCATGGGCACGCGCATGCAGGCCATGCTGGTGCATGACCAGGCCTTCGTCGACACGGTGGCCGAGCTCGCCCCCGCCAGCGGCCGCGTGGCGCTCGACGGCGGCGACACCGTCATGTCGGCCGGTTCGTGGAATGCCGTCATGCGCTGCATCGGCGCGGCCTGTGCCGGCGTCGACGCCGTCATGGCGGGCGAGGCCGACAACGTCTTTTGCGCCACCCGGCCGTGCGGCCACCACGCCGAATCCGATCGGGCCATGGGCTTTTGCATTTTTAACCAGGCGGCCATCGCCGCCATCCACGCCTTGCAGGTACACGGGCTCGAACGGGTGGCGGTGGTTGACTTCGACGTCCACCATGGCAACGGCACCCAGGAAGCCTTCTATGCCCGTCCAGAGCTGTTTTATGGCTCGAGCCACCAGTCACCCCTGTACCCGGGCACCGGCAGCGCCAGCGAGCACGGGGTGGCCGACAACATCGTCAACGTGCCGCTGCCGCCTGGCTGCGGCTCGCGCCTGTTCCGCGAGAGGATGGCTGCCGAACTGCTGCCGAAGCTGCGCGCCTTCCGGCCTGATTTGTTGATCATCTCGGCCGGCTTCGATGCGCACCGCCTCGATCCGCTGGCCGGCATGAACCTGGAAGATGATGATTACCGCTGGGTCACCGAAGAACTGATGGCGGTGGCCGATGAGCTGTGTGCCGGTCGCATTGTCTCCGTGCTGGAAGGGGGCTATAGCGCCGAGGGGCTCGCCGGTGGCACCGCTGCGCACGTCAAGGCCTTGATGGGATAGCGAAGCAAAAAAGGGTGCTTTCAACGCGAACTGTGGCCCCCCGAGCGCCGCTCTGCGGAAGCTGTCGGCGCAGTCGATGCGATTGCCGTCAATGGCAGAACAATGGCCGAACAATGGCCGAACAATGGCCGAACAATGGCCGAACAATGGCCGAACGCCAGCTGCGGCTAAAGCGCGCAAAAAAAAGCCGCCATCGAATCAATGATGGCGGCGTAAATACTTCGGAGTGAAACAGGACCACTGTGCCCATTCGCCCCCGCAAAAACCTTGACTGCCGTCAAGATTCCAAATCTCCATGACTGGTCGGCGTTGGCGCCGGTATCAGCGCGCCGATCAGCTGCGCCCCCTCCTGCAGCAAAAATTCCTTGAACGCCCGCGCCACCGGTGGCAGCCGCTTGTCGATACGGTGCACCACGTACCAGTTGAGCATCAGCGGGAACCCTTGTACGGGCAGCACCACCAGGCTGCCCGTGCGCAGCTCCTGGCCGATGGTGTGGGCCGACAGAAAGCCCACGCCCATGCCGGCGATGATGGCTTGCTTGATGGTCTCCGTGCTGCGAATTTCCATGGCGATGTTTAGCTCACGCATGTATTGACCGAAACCGTCCTGCATGGAAAACCAGGTATCGGAACCCTTCTCGCGCACCACGAACGCTTCCTTGACCAGTGAGGCCATCGAAATGCGTGTGCGGCTGGCCAGCCGGTGATTGGGGGCGGCGACGATCACGTAGGGGTGCGGCGCAAACGGTTCGTTGAGGGTATCGAGATCGTGCGGCGGGCGCACCATGATGGCCAGGTCGGTGAGATTGTTGGCCAGTTCGCCCAGCAGCTCTTCGCGGTTGTGCACCGTCAGATTGAGTTTGACCCCAGGGTGGCGACGGGCAAATTCGACCAGCAGATGGGGGAAAAAATAATCGCCCGCACTGATCACCGCCACATTCAGGCGGCCGCCGGCGATGCCCTTGAAGTGCGCCAGCGCTTCTTCGGCCTCGATGAATTGGCCGATGATGGCGCGCGAATGGTATAGCAGCTCGGCACCGCCCTGGGTCAGATAGACCTTTTTGCCCAGCTGTTCGAACAGGGCCAGACCGACGTGGCCCTCGAGCGTCTTGATTTGCGTCGAGACGGCAGGCTGGGTCAAGTGCAGCTCTTCGGCGGCGCGCGAAAAACTCAGGTGGCGTGCCACCGTTTCAAACACTTTCAATTGTCGCAAGGTGGCATTTTTCATAGGGCGGCCGTTCAATGTATACATGATCGTAAATGATTATGCTTAATAACTTTAACTATTGCTAATCATTTGTGCGCGGTACATTGAACTTACTGAATTTTCACCGATGAACCGATGTCCTCCGGAGAACGCCATGTCCAGCACGCACAGCAGCAGCCCGTCCCTCAGCGCCAATGCCGACGCCCACCGCAACGCCTACAACGCCGCCTTCCACGAACTCGGTCTGCGTTTTCACTGGGATAGTGCGCGGTTTCAGGGCGGTGCCTGTGCCGACGGCGACCGCGCCTGCCTGCGCCGCTATCTGGAAACCGAGCAAGCGCACCTGCTCAAGGCCTACGACGCCGATTTCCTGGTCGACGCCATCGAAGCGGTCAAACAGCGCCGCCTGCAAGCCATGAGCGAAGCGGGCTGCCGTCCCGCCGCCTTCATCAACTGGGCACAAATCCAGCAGCACCACGCCGACATTTGATAACAAATTTCCATGTAAGCTGATTTCAAAACTTAACCGAGGTCAAGGATATAAAAAAACGCGTCTTCCACAATCGGGCATCTGTCGACGTTTGTGTAAATATGATCCCGCCACAAAAAGCTGGGACGTATGTTGGAAAAATGGCATTATATTTCTGGCATCCCAAACGTCACGCCGGGGTTCGCTTACCCGGGCAGCAGAATACATGTACGCTTGACAATAAAATCAGGGAGACGCGTAATGACAATCGAGCCACATCAGGTCAGCAGCGCCGCTGCCACGACCGATTCCACAGCAATGGCGGGGGTACGACGGGACTAACCATCTTGCCGGCCACCCGGAAGCGCACAGACGCTACTACACACCATCACGGAGACATGGAAAATGACACAAGAAACAAGCATCAACCCGGCCAAGCCCGGCGTCAACCGCTGGATGCAGCTGGTTATGGGCATCGTCTGCATGGCGATGATCGCCAACCTGCAGTACGGCTGGACCCTGTTCGTCAACCCGATTGCCGATAAATATCACTGGTCCAAGGCTGCCATCCAGGTCGCCTTCACCATCTTCATTCTCACTGAAACCTGGCTGGTACCGATCGAAGGCTGGGCGGTCGACAAATTCGGCCCCCGTCCGGTGGTGCTGTTCGGCGGCTTGCTGTGCGCCCTCGGCTGGGTCATGAACTCGTTTGCCGACACCCTCACCATGCTCTACATCGCTGCGGCGATCTCCGGTATTGGCGCTGGCGCCGTCTACGGTACCTGTGTCGGCTCGGCCCTCAAATGGTTCCCGGATCGCCGCGGTCTCGCCGCCGGTCTGACGGCGGCCGGTTTCGGCGCCGGTTCGGCGGCCACCATCATCCCCATCTCGATGATGATTGCTTCCAAAGGTTACGAGCAAACTTTCCTGTATTTCGGCCTCGGCCAGGGCTTGATCGTCATGCTGCTCGCCTTGATGATGGTGCGTCCGCCAGCACACGTGCCAGGCGCCATCAAGAAAAAAACCAAGGTGCAACAAGGCAATGCCGAGTTCACCCCATCGCAAATCGTTCGCAAACCGGTGTTCTGGGTCATGTACGTGATGTTTGTGCTGGTCGCCGCTGGTGGCCTGATGGCAACGGCGCAAATGGGTCCGATTGCGCAAGACTTCAAGATTGACGGCGTCAAGTTCAACGTCATGGGCATGATCCTGCCAGCACTGACTTTTGCCCTGGCGATCGACCGCGTGCTCAATGGCTTGACGCGTCCCTTCTTTGGCTGGGTATCCGACCAGATCGGCCGTGAAAAAACCATGTTCATCGCCTTTGCGATGGAATCGGTGGGCATCCTGGCGCTGTACTACTTTGGCCGCGATCCGATCATGTTCGTGATCCTGACCGGTGTCGTGTTCTTTGCCTGGGGCGAAATCTACAGCCTGTTCCCGGCCACCGCTGCCGATACTTTCGGCACCAAGAACGCCGCTGGTAATGCCGGCCTGCTGTACACCGCCAAGGGCACCGCCTCGATCTTCGTGCCTGTCTCGAGCATGATCACTGCCGCCACCGGCAGCTGGGAAGCCGTGTTCTTCGTCGGCTGCGGCCTGAACGCGGCGGCCGCCCTGATGGCCTGGTTCGTCCTCAAGCCGATGCGCTCGAAGTTCATGACCGAAGCGGTGACCCCGGTCGCACCCGGTTCGATCGATGTGGCAGCCGCACGGATGGCCCGCTAAACCTGCACTACGGCGCCGGCTGGCAGTGCCGGTCGGCGCCACCTTCCCGAACCATCCGGCGTACCAAAGGAATGTATATGACTATCAAACGCTGGGTTCGCTTCCAACACGGGGAAGCGATCTGCTTCGGCACGCTCGAAGGTGAAAAGATTCGGGTCCACGAGGGCGACATGTTCGCCAATCCCGAACCGAACGGCAAATCCATGCACCTGAGCGACGTCAAGCTGCTCGCTCCCGTGGTGCCGGGCAAGATGCTGGCGATGTGGAACAACTACCATGCGCTGGGCAAGAAACTGGGACTGGCGCCACCGCCGGAACCGCTGTACCTGGTCAAGACCCCCAATACCCTGCTGGCGCCTGGCGGCACGATTCGCCGCCCGCTGCTCGAAGGCAGTCCTGACGCCAAGGTGGTGTTCGAAGGCGAACTGGCCATCGTGATTGGCAAGACCGCCACCAATGTCAGTGAAGCAGCAGCGCCCGAGCACGTGTTCGGCCTGACCTGCGCCAACGACGTCACCGTCGCCGAGATCATCAGCCGCGATCCCACTTTTGCGCAATGGTGCCGGGCCAAGGGCTTCGATACCTTTTGTCCGCTGGGACCGGTGATTGCCAGCGGACTCGATCCGGCCATGCTGGTGGTGCGCACGATTCTCAACGAAGAAGTCCGGCAGGATTACCCTGTCAATGATATGGTGTTTTCAGTGGCCCAATTGGTCAGCAAGATTTCGAAAGACATGACTTTGTATCCGGGCGATGTGCTGCTGTGCGGCACGTCGGTCGGCGTGGGCTCCATGCGACCAAACAGCACGATCGAAATCGAGATCGATGGCATAGGCAAGCTCAAAAACCGGTTCGAGTAAACTAGGTGGGAGCACGTCATGAAAATTGCAATCATTGGAGCAGGAGCAATTGGGGGGTACGTCGGCGCCAAGCTGGCGCTGGCAGGCGAAGATGTCACGTTCATCGTGCGCGGTGCCAACCTGGCAGCGATCGCGGCGAACGGTATCAAGCTGATCGATCATGATGGAACAGAACACGTCGCGCCGCACGTCAAGGCGACCGACGACTACGCCGCGGCCGGTGTGCAAGAGCTGGTGATCCTGGCTTTAAAAGCGCACCAGGTCGACGCGGTGGCCGACCAGATCGGCCATTTGATAGGACCCGATACGGTGGTGGTGACGATGCAGAACGGGATCCCGTTCTGGTACTTTCACCAGCACGGCGGCAAGTTCGAAGGACACGTCGTCAAGAGCGTCGATCCCACGGGCCTGCTCGCCAGCAAGATCGCACCCCAACATATCCTCGGGTGCGTGGTCTACCCTGCAGCCGAACTGATCGCCCCAGGCGTGATCCAGCATGTGGAAGGCGAACGCTTTCCACTCGGCGAACTCGACGGCAGCAGCAGCGCGCGGGCGCTGGCCATTTCCAGCGTGTTTCAGCATGCTGGCTTGAAGGCTCCCGTGCTCGACAATATCCGTGCTGAAATCTGGCTCAAGTTGTGGGGCAATGTGTGCTTCAATCCCATCAGCGCGCTGTCACATTCGACCCTGGTTGACATCTGCCAGTATCCGCTGGCGCGCGAACTGGCAGCGGCGATGATGGAAGAAGCGCAGGCAGTGGCGGCGCAGCTGGGCATTTCGTTCCGCGTCACGCTCGACCGTCGCATCGAGGGCGCCGAGAAGGTCGGCAAACACAAGACCTCGATGCTGCAGGATGTGGAAGCGGGACGGGGGCCGGAGATTGATGCGCTGGTCGGATCGGTGGTTGAGCTGGCTCGGCTGACGGGGACGCCAACGCCGCATATCGACTCGGCGTACGCGCTCGTTAAAATGCTTGAGCGCACCATGCAGGAAGAGCATGGCGGCGTCAAACTGCAGAAACTGGTGGCCGCGTGAGATGATCTAAAAGCGCCTTTGAAGTCACCGACGCGCACATAAAAAAACGCACCGAAGACCTTGGCCTTGGGTGCGTTTTATTTTCGCCGGATTGCTGCAGTTGCAGCAATCCGGGCTTGATTACATGCCGTAGTGAAAAGCTGCGTCCGACTTGTCGCCGGTGGTTTCGGCATCGAGTTCTTCGCGCAGTTTGGTCATGAACAACGCTTCGATGATCGAGGTGATCGAGAACGATGGTGCGGGATAGGTCGAGCCGGCTGGTGCGGTGTTGTTGAAGCTGGTCATGAGAGACTCCTGAAGGTTGGTTGGATTCGATGAAGTCAATTATAAAGACCTCTTTTGCATCGCACCAATTTCATGTTCTGATATGAGATATAGCGAAAACTGATATTGGCAACATCAACAACATGGTGCCAAACGACCGAATTGGCGGCGGCGCCCGCTAGATTTTTCCCTGATTTTTTAGCCGGCTCAAGGTCTCTGGCGACAGGTTCAGATAGGACGCCAACTCCTTTTTTGGCAGCCGTTCGAACAGTTCCGGATGCTTGCGCATGAAGCGGTGCACGCGCCCCGGCGCGTCGAGCAGGTGCAGGGTGATGGTGTGCGCCATGATGCCGCTCATGAGGTTCATCACTTCGTATTCAAAGGCCAGCTTGACGGCGCTGTGACTCTCCAAAAATGCCACCCACTGCGACAGCGGCATGCGTGCCACCCGCGCCTTGGTCACGCAGACAATGCTGTACGGCGTGGGCGTGTGCAAGCGCCAGGCGGCGTAGCTTGTTTCGATGTCGCGCTCGGCCGGAAAACGCAGGATCATTTCCTTCGCTTCCTGGTTGGTGACGACCCGTTTGAGGATGCCATCAAGCACGAAATATTGCTCCATATCGTGTACGCCCTGATTGAGCAGCATGTCCCCCTTCTGATGGTCTTCGACCGTCAGAAAAGGTTCGAGTGCTTCCATTTCACTGTCGCGCAATTCTTTGAGAACCACATTCTGCTTGAGCTGGACGCGGATGATATTTCGGTCCGGATGGTTCGCTACCAATGTCATTGCTTTGATACCTTATTTGACAGGAGCCGACATCATGCGGCGAAAATTGACCTTGGTCAATGAGAGTTATCCGGCCCGCTCGCTATGATGGCCGCTAATAAAAGCCAGGCTGCCTCACGACTTTCACAGGTCAAAGAAGAACTTGTGTTGACGATTACCATGCGGCGCCTTTGACGAATCACAAGGAGGAGACATCCATCATGACAGACAGCACCCAAGCACCAGCAATGACCGACGGCTTCCATCTGGTCATCGATGCCCTCAAACACAATGACATCGACACCATCTTCGGCCTGGTCGGCATTCCGATTACCGATCTGGCCCGCCTGGCGCAAGCCGAAGGCATGCGTTTCATTGGCTTCCGCCACGAGCAGCACGCCGGCAACGCCGCCGCCATTGCCGGCTACATCACGCAAAAACCAGGCATTTGCCTGACCGTGTCGGCACCCGGCTTTTTGAATGGCTTGACCGCACTGGCCAACGCCACCACCAACTGCTTCCCGATGATTCTGATTTCCGGCTCTTCCGAGCGCGAGATCGTCGACCTGCAGCAGGGCGACTACGAGGAAATGGATCAGCTCAACGCTGCCAAGCCCTACGCCAAAGCATCTTACCGCATCAACAAAGCCGAAGACATCGGCATTGGTATCGCGCGCGCCATCCGCGCCGCCGTTTCCGGCCGTCCAGGCGGCGTCTATCTTGACTTGCCGGCGCAGCTGCTGGCGCAATCGCTCGATGCTGAACACGGCAAGCGTTCGCTGGTCAAGGTGGTCGATCCCGTCCCACGCCAGATCCCCGCACCTGATTCGGTGCAGCGTGCACTCGACCTGCTCAAGAGTGCGAAAAAGCCGCTGATCTTGCTGGGCAAGGGCGCCGCTTACGCCCAGGCCGATGCCGACATCCGCGCCTTCGTTGAAAACTCTGGCATTCCCTACCTGCCGATGTCGATGGCCAAGGGCTTGCTGCCAGACAACCACGCACAATCGGCGTCGGCCGCCCGTTCTTTTGTGCTGGCCGAAGCCGACGTCGTCGTGCTGATCGGCGCGCGCCTGAACTGGCTGCTGTCGCACGGCAAAGGCAAAACCTGGGGCGCCGTGCCGAAGCAGTTTATTCAGATCGACATTTCGCCAACCGAAATCGACAGCAACGTCGCGATTGCCGCACCGTTGATTGGCGACATCGGCTCGTGCGTCGCCGCGCTGTTGAAAGGCATTGCCGACAATGGCCACGCCAAGCCAGATACGGCCTGGACCGGTGCGATCGCTGAACGCAAGGACAAGAATCTGAGCAAGATGGCGGCCACGCTGGCCCTCAATCCATCGCCGATGAACTTTCACAGCGCGCTGCGGGCGATCCGCGACATCCTCAAGACCCGGCCTGATATCAACGTCGTCAACGAAGGCGCCAACACGCTCGATTACGCCCGTTCGATCATCGACATGTACGAGCCACGCAAACGTTTCGATTCCGGCACCTGGGGTATCATGGGGATTGGCATGGGCTACGCCATCGGCGCCGCCGTCATTACCGGCAAGCCAGTCGTCGCCATCGAAGGCGACAGCGCCTTCGGTTTCTCCGGCATGGAGCTGGAAACGATTTGCCGCTATGACTTGCCAATCGTCACGATTGTATTTAACAACAACGGTGTCTACAAAGGCACTGATCCGAACCTCAACCCGAATGTGCCAAACGATGTGCCCGTTACCTCGTTCGTCAAGGGTGCCCGTTACGACAAGATGATCGAAGCCTTTGGCGGCATCGGTTACAACGTGACGACACCGGAAGAATTGACCGTTGCCTTGAATGAAGCGATTGCTTCCGGCAAGCCGACCCTGATCAACGCGGTGATCGATCCGAACGCCGGCACGGAAAGTGGCCGCCTGACCAATCTGAATCCGCAGAGCGGCGCGAGCAAGAAATAATCAGTCAGAGTCCAGCAAGAGTCCAGCAAGAGTTACGCAAGAGTCACGCAAGAGTCATGCAACATCGCCGGCGCCCCGGGTGCCGGCAACAAGAACGATCACGCCTACTTCATGGAGACACAAATGAGCGACGCAACGAGCAACAAGCCCCTAGAGGGCATCAAGATTATCGACTTCACCCACGTGCAAGCCGGTCCGGCCTGCACCCAGCTGCTGGCCTGGTTCGGCGCCGACGTCATCAAGGTCGAGCGTCCCGGTTCGGGTGATGTCACCCGTTCGCAACTGCGTGACATCCCGGGCGTCGACGCCCTGTATTTCACCATGCTTAACAGCAACAAGAAATCGCTGACCCTGGACACCAAGACCGCTGCCGGCAAAGAAATTTTGACCAAGCTGATCATGGAATCGGACGTGCTGGTCGAGAACTTCGGCCCAGGCGCACTGGACCGTATGGGCTTCACCTGGGAACACATCAATTCGCTCAATCCGGGCATGATCGTGGCGTCCGTCAAGGGCTTCTCCGATGGCCACCATTACGAAGACTTGAAAGTCTACGAAAACGTCGCCCAGTGCGCCGGCGGTGCTGCCTCGACCACCGGTTTTGACGACGGCCCACCAACCATTTCCGCTGCTGCGCTGGGTGATTCGAACACCGGCATGCACCTGGCGATCGGCATCCTGACCGCCCTGCGCGGCCGCGACAAGACCGGCAAGGGCCAAAAGGTGGCCGTGTCGATGCAAGACTCCGTGCTGAACCTGTGCCGCGTCAAACTGCGTGACCAGCAGCGCCTGGACCGTATCGGCTACCTGGAAGAGTATCCACAGTACCCACACGGCAAGTTCTCGGACTTCGTGCCACGCGGCGGTAACGCCGGCGGTGGTGGCCAGCCTGGCTGGGTATTGAAGTGCAAGGGCTGGGAAACCGACCCCAACGCCTACATTTATTTCACCATCCAGGGCCACGCCTGGGAACCCATCACGCGCGCCATCGGCAAGCCTGAATGGGCCACCGACCCGGCTTACATGACGGCGGCGGCACGCCAGGACAAAATTTTCGACATCTTCGCCACCATCGAAGTGTGGCTGGCTGACAAGACCAAGTTCGAAGCGGTCGACATCCTGCGCAAATTCGACATCCCTTGCGCACCCGTGCTGACGATGAAAGAAATTCTCAACGATGAATCGCTGCGCGCCAGCGGTACCATCGCTGAAGTTGACCACAAGGAACGCGGCAAGTACTTCACGGTCGGCAGCCCGATCAAGTTCTCCGACACCACCGTCGAGATCACCGGTTCGCCGCTGCTCGGCGAGCACACCGATGAAGTGCTGGAAAGCCTGGGCTACAACCAGGACCAGATCGCAGCGTTGCACGATCAAAAAGTAGTGTAAGCCAGCCAGGCGGCGGCAGCCGCCTGCGACTGCGCGGCGCGTTACAGCCTGGCTGTGACGCGCCGTTTTCGTTTTAGAATCGTATCAGCCGGGGGACGCTGCCGACGACGGTGCGGCGCGTCCGCCTGGCGCAAGGAAAACGCCATGAGCAGCACTATTGATTTCAGCCATTTTGTCAGCGCCCTGGGCGACGCCGTCATCGTCTGCGATGCCGCCGGTGCCATCACCGTGTGGAACCCGGCCGCCACCCGTATCTTCGGTTTTACGGAAAGCGATGCCCTCGGGCAGTCGCTCGACCTCATCATTCCCGAGCGCCAGCGGCAGCGCCACTGGGACGGTTACCACAAGACCATGGCGACCGGCGAGACGCGCTACGGTAGCGATCTGCTGCGCGTGCCAGCCTTGCACAAGGAAGGCAAAAGCCTGTCGATTGCCTTCACGGTGGCGATGTTGCACGCCCCGGATGGCGCCGTCTCGGCCATCGTCGCCATCGTGCGTGATGAAACGCTGCGCTGGAACGAAGAGCGGGCGATCAAGGCCAAGCTGGCTCAGTTGGAGGCGGCAGCGGCTGCTGGCACTGCCTGAAACGCCGCGCAGGGCAGGGCGCGCCGGTGCGTTCGTGTGCAATTGCGCTTAATTGCGCTCAATTGCGCTCACTTGCGCTCACTGGCGCTCACTTGCGTAGCGTAGGGAGGCGCGGCGTGAGTTGTGTTGCCGGAGTTGCGTGGCCTGGGTTGCATGGCCTGAATAGTGTTGCCGTGGTTCCGTGGCCGGAGTTGCGTGGCTTCCGATGCGTTGCCTGCGTTCCGTGGCCTGAGTGCAGTTGTGCTGTGCGCCGGGCCCTGCAGGTTCGCGTGCGAGCTGTGCTGCCTGCCTCGACTGCCTCAATTGCGCTGTCGTTCGCCCTCCTCGGCAATCAGTCGCGCCGCGCCATGCAGATCGGGCGCGATGCGGGCAGGCACGCGGCCGCGCCCCAGCTGCCAGCCTGTTTCGCTGCCATTGTCGATCAACACTGTGCGGCAGCCGGCGCGGTTGCCCGCTTCGATGTCGTCGAGGCGGGCGCCGGCCATCCACGACGACGCCAGATCGATGCGGTGTTCGATAGCTGCCTGCAACATCAGCGTCGGATGTGGTGGCCGGCAGCAGCCGCGGCCCGCGCTGCCGGTGTGGCCGGCGGGCCCCACTGACCACGCTGCGGTCGGTGCGCTGCCATGGCGGCAGCGGCAGTAGCCCTGCAGCGGCAGCTGCTCGCGAAACAGCAAGTCATTGAGCCGATCGATGAACAGGCCGTGCTGGCCGGCGCCGAGGGTGTTGACGTCGTCGGTGGCTGCCGGTGTTTGACGATCGCTGACCGTGCTGGTGAGGGCGTCGGTGCGTCGTCGGCGCCGGCCATTGTCGCGCCGTCGACCTTGCGCGGCGCCGCCTTGCAGGACGGCTTCCGCCTGCGCTTCTGCTTGTGCTTCTGCCTGTGCTTCTGCTTCCGCTTCCGCTCGCGCTCCATTATGCTGCTCACTCTGGCTCTGACCAGGGCGACTGACCTCGGCCTGCGCGCCTTGTGCGGGTGGCGCAGCGCCGTCATCGAACACCATCAGCCGAAAATCGAGTTCGATCAACAAGCGCAGACCAGCGGCGGCGCCATCGCGCAGCAGACAGCGCGGTCCACTGCCTTCGAGCAGGGCGCCGAACGCGCCGATGAAAATCGCTCTCATGATCAAGCGTAGGGCACACGGTGGCGCACGGCGCCGGCCAGCCGCCAGAACAGGGCCAGTGGCGGCAGCATGGGTGCAGTGAGCAGGACAGCGCTGACATGCGAGGCACTTTTGGCGGTTCCGCGCAGGCGGCGGATCGCCAGCATGGCCGTGAGCACCAGCCAGCTGCCGCCGGCGGCCACTGCCAGCACCTCGTGACGGCGCCACAAGGCGCCAGCAGCCAATAGCAGGGCGAAGACCACGGCCAGGTCATGCCAGTGCGGCGGGCGGCCGATATGGTCCCGGTAACGCTGTGGATGTTTTTTGAAGAGCAGGGCGGCGTTGCGCAGGGCGCTTAGCTGCGTCACGCTGGCCCACCATGGGCTCGCCAGCAGCGGGTGCGCCACGGTGGCCGCCGGCACTGGCAGCACGCGGGCGCCGGCTTCGAGCAGGCGAAAATACAAGTCTGTGTCGGTGAGAAACGGATCGCCGAAGCGCTTGTCGAATCCGCCCAGCCGCTCGAGCACACTGCGCCGGTAAAACCAGTTGCAGCCGACGAAGGCGCCACCCGCGCGCTCGAAGCACTGGCGCTGCGCTTCGGTGGGGTGCGACGGCAGGCGGCAGTCGACGCTCCCTACAGCAACGTCGGCAACGTCGGCAACGTCGGCAACGTCGGCAAGGTCGGCAACGTCGGCAAGGTCAGCAGCACCGGCAGCATCGACAACCTCGGCAGCATCGACAACCTCGACAACCTCGACAACCTCGGCAACGTTGGACCGGACCGGCGTCGTGCCGGGCAGCGTGGGGACGTCAACGTTGACGTCGGCGTCGGCGTCGGCGTTGAGGCCGAGGCCGAGGCTGGTAATGGCGCGGCGCGCAGCACGATCGGTCAGGGGAGCGGTGAAGGCGGCCATGGCGTGGCGCAGCCAGTCGACGGCGGCGACCGTGTCGTCGACGGTAAAAGCAATGATCTGCGCATCAGCGGCCCGCCAGCCCAGGTTGCGGACAGCGCCCGCGCCGCGCGTACGGCCATGGTTGGGCAGGTAGCGCAGTCGTGCACCATGGGGCGCCGTGGGGCTGGTGGCGGCCTGGCGCAGACTCCAGGCCGCCACCATGCGTGCGGTGGCGGGATCAGGGTCATCCTCGACAATGAGGATGTCGTAGCGGGCCCGCAGATCCTGGCGCAGCAGGGCGTCGAGATTGCGGTCGAGCTGGTCCAGATCGCCGCTGGTGACGACCACCACGGCAAGGACGCTTGCCTGGGCTGGCGCTGCCTTGGTCGGCGCCAACCCCGGCGCAAACCCCGGCCCTGAAACCACGCTACTGTCGTTCCTTGTCGGCACGCTTGCTCTCCCGGTCTCGTCACGATCACATTGCTGTGAAAGTTAGAGCGCGTAGAGCGCTCCCAGTTCGGCCTTGCTTACCTGCCTTCGACTTTGCTCAAGCGGGTGTGATTACGGACGAACTGATCGATGGCATCGAGTGTCGGCGCCAGGCCGCGCAGCGGTGCCGCCAGCGAGCCGACCAGGGTGGTATGGCTGACGCCATCGTAATACACCTCGGTGACCGCCACGCCGCGCGCGCGTAGCCGCAGGGCCAGGCCGCCCGTGTTGCGCACCGGATTGACCAGCTTGTCCTTGTTGGCGGCGATCAGCAGGGCCGGCAAGGTGCTGCCGTCGAGATGGTTGACGGGCTGCGACTCGCGTGGCGTATTCGGGAAGTCAAACACCGGCTTGGCATCCTCGTTGACGATCGGCAGAAAGTCGTACGGTCCGGCCAGGCCGATCCAGCCGGCCAGGCGATCCGGCGCCAGCCCCTGCTTGCCCAGCCAGCGGCCATCGAGCGCCACCATGGCGGCGTTGTAGGCGCCGGCGCTGTGACCCATGACGAACAGATTGTTCGGCTCGCCGCCATAGCTGGCGATGTGGCGTGCCGTCCACGCCACCGCCTGCGCCGCGTCATCGAGGAAGTCGGGGTAGCGCACTTGTGGATACAGCCGGTAGTCGGGAATCACGGCGACGATGCCGCGCGAAGCGAGCGCGCGGCCGACGAAGGCGTAATGCTGGCGATTGCCGGAATTCCAGTTGCCGCCGTAAAAAAACACCACCACCGGCGCGCCGGGCGCGGGCCTGGCGGGGCGGTAGATATCCAGTTTCAGGCGCTCGCCGTTACCGTAGGCGATGTCGCTGGTGGTGATGGCGCCGTCGGCGGGCGACAGGGCGTTGATGGCGGTCAGCGGTGAGCAGGCCGCCAGGGCGGCAACGACGGCGGCGCCGGCTGCCAGCACATACAGGGTACGACGGGCGACGGGGGGAATACGCATGCAGGCCTCGCTAAATAATGGTCGGTGTCAATTGTAATCTTTTGACACAACAGGGCGAGCGCGCTTGGCCCCCTAGACCACCGCCTGGCACCGTTACAGCGAGGGCGCCGAAAAGGTATCGCACTGCTTGAGCTGGCCTGTTTCGATGCCCCTGGTGAACCAGCGCACCCGTTGCGCCGAGGTGCCGTGGGTAAACGAGTCGGGCACCACCTGGCCCTGCGACTGGCGCTGCAGGGTGTCGTCGCCGATGGCGGTGGCGGCGGCCAGCGCGCCTTCGACGTCGCCCTGCTCGAGAATGCTGCGGGCCTGGTTGGCGTGGAAGGCCCAGACGCCGGCGAAGCAGTCAGCCTGCAGCTCGAGCTTGACCGACATGGCATTGGCGCGCCGTTCGTTGCCCTGGCGGCGGCTGGCGGCCACCTGCTCGTCGATGCCCAGCAGGTGCTGCACGTGATGGCCCACTTCATGGGCGATCACATAGGCCTGGGCGAATTCGCTGGAGACGTGGAAGCGTTCCTGCATCAGGCGGTAGAACGCCAGGTCGATATAGACTTTCTGGTCGCCAGGGCAATAAAACGGTCCTGCCGCCGTCTCGCCGGTGCCGCAGGCGGTGCGCGTGGCGCCGCGGAACAGTACCAGCTTGGGCTTGATGTAGTCGGCGTTTTGCGCCTTGAACAGGGCGCTCCAGACGTCTTCGGTGTCGGCCAGCACGGTCGAGACGAACTTGGCCTGGCGGTCGGAGGCGGGCGGCCGCTGAGCCGGTGCCTGCGACTGCTGCACCGGCAGCTGGCCACCGCCGCTGAGGGCGCTGATGATGGTCATCGGATTGATGCCGAGGAAGTAAGAGCCGATCAATGCAATGGCAATGGTGCCGATGCCGATCGAGCCGCCGCCGAAGCTAAAACCGCCGCCGCCACCGCCGTCACCATCGCCGCGGCGGTCTTCCACATTGTCGCTTTCCCGATTGCCTTCCCATTTCATCTTTATTCTCCAGCGTAATAATTAAACGAGCGGTAGTTTACTATTTCCTGAGCAATATACCCGTTCTGGCTGCCGCGCCGGATGCTGGCCCTGCACAATCGTGTGCCCATGACGCAAAAAAACGCCGGTCTGTGGCGCCGGCGGGTGGGGGATAGGTGCTTAGTCGGGGGTGCCGTCGCTGCGGCGGCCGACATTGCTCTGCTGGTCCTGCTGATCACCGGGGGCGGCCGGCGCCTGCCGGTTGGCCGTGTTCGACAGGCCGGTGTCGTCGTTCATCTTTTCGGTGGCGTGCTGGTGGCTGCCAGCGGGGCTGCGTGGCAGCGCGCCGGCCAGGTCGTCCGACTGGCGATCGTCGGCATTGCCCAGGTGCGTCATCTCGGCTGCAGGGGCGCTGCGGCTGGCCAGATTGTCCGCTGGCGCAGCAGTGGTGCGCTGCTCGCTGGCCACGGCGGCATTCTGGTAACCCGGCTGGTGGGCGCCCGATGGCTGCGTGCCGGTTTCCTGGTAGGTGCCGCCCTGCGTGCTGGCGTGGCGATCGCTGCCGGGCTGACCTGACTGCTGGCCGCCCGCTTGCTGGCTGCCGCTATGGACCGTGCCGGTGCCGGCCGGGTTGGCCGGCAATGGTGTGCCGCCGTTGCTGGACTGGTTGTTCGCTTCACTGCGCTGGTCTGAGTTCATGTGCGTCTCCGGTGTGGTGGGTGATACGGGGTACTGGGGGAAGGACTGCGAACCGCCTGTTGAACTTGCATCATGCACTCGTCGAAGCCCGCACAGAATAGGAAAACCACGGAAGCTGTTGTAGGTGACAGCCCACGTCGGCCCGCCAGGCAAGAGGTCTTTACGGATGGATTTTTTTACCTCCTCCAGTCCTACAACGTCGACAACTGCCGTCCTATAGCTGATCCGGGGCTGGCTGCCTAACATGGTTCTCAGCCGGTCGCTCGTCCGCATGGTCGCAGGCCGGCATGGCGCGTTTGCGCGAGCGGTTTGCATTGACATCGATGGGGGGCATCATGGCAACGAGCAATCAGGACAGGGGCAGCAAACAGGGCGGTAGCGAACCGAATCATTCGGGCAGCAATCCAGGCAGCAATCCAGCCATCAAGCAAGGCGACAATCAGAGCGGTACCAAGAACCGGGGTTTCGCTTCGATGGACCCGGCGCGTCAGCGCGAAATTGCCAGCGAAGGTGGCAAGGCGGCGCACCAGAAGGGTACCGCCCACGAATTTACGTCCGAAGAGGCGCGACGTGCGGGCAGCATGAGCCATGGCAACCGGCAGGCGGCGCAGAGCGCGCCACATGCCGGTGCCGGCGCCGGTGCAGCGTCGTCGAAAACGGGCGCTCGTAGCGAGGGTAACAAGCAGTCCTGACGACCACCTGCCGGCCGCCCGCCAACGCGCGGGGCGTGAGCGTGCAGGCCACCGTCAGCCATCGGCAGGCGGTGGCGCCGCTGCGCCCTGTTGTCAGCTGCGTCGTCAGCTGCGCTGTCTGCTGTGTCGCCCGCGGTTTTGGCCCAGAACACCGCGTGAATGCGGTAGAATCGACGCGTTTTTGCGGTCGTTTGCAATCGTTCAATTGGCGCTTGCATGTTGATCGTAAGTTCTTTCTATCGTCCTATTATCCTGCGGGGAATTTTGTGGTGAAACCAGCGCTAATCCGTCAAGTCAAAAGCATGGCCATGTCCTGCGATCGTGTAGGCAACCTGTTGTTGGCCAAATTTTCTTATCAGGCAGGCAAAGATGCCTGCCTGCTGCTGCCGGCGACGATGGTGTTCTGGCTGCTCGATCACATCCCCGTCAACCAGGACCCGCAACTGAAGCAACCGCCGCCGCCGCCGCAGATCACCCAGTTCGACTGGGACGATCCGAGTACCCCGCGCGCCTTCACGGTGCAGTGCAAGGAATTTCCAGAAGCCATACGGATGACGTTTGAACTCGACCGCAAACCCGGCCTGGTGCTGCTGCTCAATCCGTCGAACGTCGAACTGATGCGTCAAATCATGGCGCACTACCACGGCGATTTGACCCGCATCGAAGACTAGGCGCGGGCAGCGTGCCGCAGCGCTGGTCTGCAGTTGCCTGTCCGATTCTTTTGCCCGCTTCACTTCGCCCCTTTCACTTCGCCATATTCTTTCGCCATGACCATTAAAATCAGCCAGATGTTCGATTCGGGATCCATTGAAGTGGTCAGCGTCGACAGCGCCGCCCATATCGATCTCAAGCTGCGCAACGATTCGCACGCCGATATCCGCCAGTGGTTCCATTTCCGCCTTCAAGGCGCGCGCGGCCAGGCGTGCACGCTGCGCTTTCTCAATGCGGGCGCGGCGACCTACCCGAAAGGCTTCGAGGGCTACCAGGTCGCTGCCAGCTACGACAGCGAAACCTGGTTCCGCGTGCCGACCAGCTTCGACGGCCAGGTCATGACGGTGCAGCACACGCCTGAGCGCGACAGCATTTATTACGCCTATTTTGAGCCGTATTCGTGGGAGCGCCATTTGCGCCTGCTCGGTGAAATCGCCGAGCATCGACTGGCGCGCGTGTGCGACATCGGTAGCACCGTCGAAGGGCGCGACATGAACCTGGTGGTCATCGGCGACGAAGCGGCCGAGAAAAAAATCTGGATCATCGCCCGCCAGCATCCGGGCGAGACCATGGCCGAATGGTTTGTCGAAGGCTTGATCGATGCGCTGCTCGACGACGCTTCGCCGATTGCCCGCAAGCTGTTGCAGCGCGCCGTGTTCTACATCGTGCCAAACATGAACCCGGATGGCGCTTTCCGCGGCAACCTGCGCACCAATGCCGCCGGCGCCAACCTCAATCGCGAATGGATGACGCCGTCGGCCGAGCGCAGCCCCGAAGTGTTGTGCGTCAAGCAGAAGATTGCCGAGACGGGCTGCGACATGTTTTTCGACATCCACGGCGATGAAGCGCTGCCCTACAATTTTGTCGCCGGTAACGAGATGCTGGCCAATTTCACCGCCGAGCGCGCCGAGCGCCAGGGCGCGTTCATCGATCGCTACATCAGCGCCAGCCCCGATTTTCAAAAGAAATTTGGTTACGCCGCCAGCAAGTACAACGCCGACATGCTGACCCTGGCCTCGAAATTCATTGGCCACACCTATCAATGCCTGTCGCTGACGCTGGAGATGCCATTCAAGGACAACGCCGACTTGCCCGACCCGTACACCGGCTGGAATGGCGCCCGCAGTAGCGCGCTGGGCGCTGCCATGCTGCAGCCTATCTTGCAGTCGCTGTAAGCGCATGGGCGTCGAAATCGAACGCAAGTTTTTGCTGGCCGGCGACGGCTGGCGCACGCTGGGCGTGGCCGTCGCCATGCGCCAGGGCTACCTGTCGTCTGACAAGGCGCGCGTGGTGCGCGTGCGCATCGAGGGCGAGCAGGCGTATCTGACCATAAAGGGGCAAAGCGTGGGCGCCACCCGCGCCGAGTGGGAGTATGCCATCCCCCTTGCCGATGCCGAACAGTTGCTGCTGCTGTGCGAGCAACCGCTGGTCGAAAAGGTCAGACGGCGCATTGCGCTGGGCCCGCACGTGTGGGAAGTCGACGAATTTTTCGGTGTCAACCAGGGACTGGTGATGGCCGAAATCGAACTGGCGTCCGAACAGCAGGCGTTTGACAAGCCTGCCTGGATCGGCGCCGAAGTGACCGCCGATCCGCGCTATTACAATTCGGCGCTGGTCAAACTGCCGTACACGCGCTGGTAGCCGTCGGCGCGGCGCCGCCGACAATCAATGAAAATGCTCGTTGCCCGCAGGGGCATCGTCCGGCATTTCCGGGTGTACCAGTTCGCCCGTGGGATCGGCAAACAGGGGCGCGCCGCAGTCATCGCAAAACTCGGTCACATAGCGTTCGCCGTGTTTCTTGATGTGGGTGATGCCCGCTTCGTTCAGGCAGGCGACGATGTCGTCGACCGGCGTTTTTTGCGTCTCATCCATGCCCAGCGCGGCCAGTCCTTCGACCGGCGTGCCGTCTTCGTCTTCCTGGCCGTACAGGGGCCAGACGATGCCATACATGACGTCCGCTTCCTGGCGCAGGGTAAAGCCGACGCGGTATTCGTCAATCTGACCGTCGGCATTTTCTTCACCAAAGCCGGCCACCACGGCGCGCAGGTCGGCCGCCTCGATGCCCAGCGTGTGCGTCAGGTAATGAACGGCGGCGCGGATCGACACCGGCCGGATGCGCTTGTCCGCTTCGCGGCAGGCGACATAATAGGCTTCCGGCAGCAGCAGTTCGACGCCGCAGCCGGGCAGCAGGCGGCTGATGCTGGCGCTGGCCTGCTCGCGCCACTGGCCCAGCGCCGCGCTGCGCTCATCGGCAAAACGGGCCAGGTGCTCGCTTTCTTGCCAACGGAAAATCGGTGCGCCTTTTGGCGCCACCACCACGCCCAGCAGGTAGCGCGTATCGGCCAGGAAAGGCGCGGTTTCCGCCTGCTTGGCGGTGGGCTTGACGTGGCTGCCCTTGAACGCCGATTGCGCCAGCTTGTGGGTCATGGCATAGGCTTCGGCATGCGTGTGCGGCAACTGGTCGATCGAATACAAATGGGGCGCCAGCGCCAGCCGCGTGTTGGCAGCGAGCAGGTGGGCGCCGAAATGCGCTGACAGCGTGGTCAGCAGTTCGCCCGGGATGGCGCCGGCACCGATCGAAAAGCGGGTCCAGGCCAGCACGGGCGCCGCTACCAGCAGCGCCTGCCAGGTGGTTTCGACGCCATCGACCAGTTCCGTCATGGTCGACGACTCGCTGACCGCTTCGGCATTTTCCAGCAGCACGTCATAGGCGTTGAGGTCATCTTTGAACAGGCTGTTGAGGGTATTGTCGATGGTGTCCTGGTGGCTCGTCTTGAGCAGCTTTTGCAAGCTCAGTTCAAGCTGCTGCTCGAGCACGCGCTCTTCGAGGCGGCTGCCCGATTGGGAAATTGATTGCGACAGGGCGATCAGGCGCTGGGCTTCGGTGGAGAGCCGGGGAGGGGATGCTTTGAATGGACGACGCATGGCTCTTGAATTAGGTAATGTGTTGCGATGAAAACGACGGTGTGCAGCGACGCGCTGCGCGGCCGCTCTGATTGCGTATTGTAGTTGATTCGGACCGTGGCCATCGCAGGCGCGCGGTGATCGGCCGCGGCGGCGTGCAAAGGAGGGGGCGAAAAAAAACGCCGGACCAGCCGGCGCTTTTGTCACGCAACTGCTGGGGCGCTTTAAGCGGCCAGCAACTGGCGCAAGACGAATGGCAGAATGCCGCCGTGCTTGTAGTAATCGACTTCGATCGGGGTGTCGATACGCAGCAAGACCGTCACTTCCTCGATGTCGCCGTTGGCACGGTGAATGACCAGGGTGGCCAGCTGCTGCGGCTTGATTTCGCCTTCCAGGCCTTTCAGGTCAAACACTTCGGTGCCGGTGATGCCCAGCGTTTCCACGCTGTCGTCGCCGATGAATTGCAGGGGCAGCACGCCCATGCCGACCAGGTTGGAGCGATGGATGCGCTCGAACGAGCGGGTGATGACTGCTTTCACGCCCAACAGCTGGGTGCCCTTGGCCGCCCAGTCGCGCGACGAACCGGTGCCGTATTCTTCGCCGCCGAACACCATGGTCGGCACGCCATCGTCCACATACTTCATGGCAGCGTCATAGATCGACATTTGCTCACCGCTAGGCTGGTGAATGGTGATGCCGCCTTCGACCGCGGAACCGTCGGCCTTGGCCGGGATCATGCGGTTTTTGATACGGACATTGGCGAAGGTGCCGCGCATCATGATTTCGTGGTTACCACGGCGTGAACCGTAGGAATTGAAATCGGCCTTGAGCACGCCCTTGGCTTTGAGCCATTTGCCTGCAGGACCATTTTCCTGGATCGAACCGGCCGGCGAGATGTGGTCGGTGGTGATCGAGTCGCCAAACACGCCGAGCGCGCGGGCGCCGGTGATGCCGGTGGCGGCCGCTTCAGGGACCATCTTGAAATTATCAAAAAATGGTGGCTCGGCGATGTAGGTCGAGGTCGGCCAGTTGTAGACCTGACCCTCGACGGTGCTCACTTTTTCCCACAGCGCGCCGGGGGCGTTCTTGACGTCGGCGTAGTTGCTCTTGAAGACGGCGGCGTTCATGGCGAACTTCATCATGGCAGCGACTTCTTTCGAGGACGGCCAGATGTCGCCCAGGTAGACGTCGCGGCCACCGGTGCCTTTGCCGACCGGTTCGGTCATCAAGTCTTTCGACATGTTGCCGGCGATGGCGTACGCGACCACCAGCGGTGGCGACGCGAGGAAGTTCGAACGGATGTTCGGGTGGATCCGCGCTTCGAAGTTGCGGTTGCCCGACAACACGGCCGAGGCGACGATGTCATGGTCGGCAATCGCCGCATTCAATTCAGGCGTCAGGTCGCCGGCATTGCCGATGCAGGTGGTGCAGCCGTAAGCGGTCACGCCAAAGCCCAGTTGCTCCATGTACGGCAGCAGGCCGGCGGCGGTCAGGTATTCGGTGACCACGCGCGAGCCGGGGGCCAGCGAAGTCTTGATGTGTGGTGCGACGGTCAAGCCCGCTTCGACGGCCTTCTTGGCCAGCAGGCCGGCCGCCAGCATCACGCTCGGGTTCGAGGTGTTGGTGCACGAGGTGATGGCAGCGATCAGGACGTCACCGTTTTTCACGTTCACGCCATTGCTGGTGGTGTAGGTGTGGGTGAGGTCGGCTGCCGCCTTGTTGAAGCCGTTTTCCGTGGTCGGCTTGGAAAACAGTTCGGCGAAATTCGATTTGACGTTGCCCAGTTCGATACGGTCCTGTGGCCGTTTCGGACCTGCCAGCGAAGGCGTGACGGTGCCCAGGTCGAGCGTGACGATGCGGGTGTAATCGATGTCGCCCGCTTTCGGGATACCGTACATGCCCTGCGCCTTGTAGTAATTCTGGAAGGCGGTGATTTCGTCGTCGGTGCGGCCAGTGCCCTGGAAGTATTCGACGGTGGCGTCGTCGACCGGGAAGAAGCCCATGGTGGCGCCGTATTCAGGGGCCATATTGGCGATCGTGGCGCGGTCGGTCAGCGACAGCGATTCGGTGCCTTCGCCGAAGAACTCGACAAACTTGCCGACCACTTTTTCCTTGCGCAGCAATTCGGTGATGGTCAGTACCAGGTCGGTGGCGGTGCAGCCTTCGCGCAGTTGACCCTGCAGGTGCACGCCGATGACGTCGGGGGTGAGGAAATACACCGGTTGACCGAGCATGCCGGCTTCGGCTTCGATGCCGCCGACGCCCCAGCCGACCACGCCGATACCGTTGATCATGGTGGTATGCGAGTCGGTGCCGACCAGGGTGTCAGGGAAATAAGTGCTGCCCTGCTTGTGGACGCCGCGTGCCAGGTACTCGAGGTTGACCTGGTGAACGATGCCGAAGCCGGGCGGCACCACGCCGAAGGTGTCGAACGCTTGCATGCCCCATTTCATGAACTGGTAACGCTCGTTGTTGCGCGAGAATTCCAGTTTCATGTTGAGGTCGAGTGCACCTTTTTCGCGGTAGTGATCGATGGTCACCGAGTGGTCGACCACCAGGTCGACCGGCACCAGCGGCTCGATGTTTTTCGGGTTGATGCCCATCTTGTGGGCGACGTTGCGCATGGCAGCGAGGTCAGCGAGCAAAGGGACGCCGGTAAAGTCTTGCAGCACCACGCGGGCGACGACGAACGGAATTTCGTCGGTGCGGTCGCCATTTGGCGCCCAGCTGGCCAGCTGGCGTACATGCTCTTCGGTGACTTTCTTGCCATCGCAGTTACGCAGCACGGACTCGAGCACGATACGGATCGATACCGGCAGGCGCGAAATGTTCACGCCCAGGCTTTTTTCCAGCGCCGGCAGCGAATAGAACTGGCCCTTCTTGCCAGCCGATAATTTGAAATCCTTGAGCGTGTTCAGGGTGTTGCGGGACATGACCTCTCCTTCAATGTTGTTGGTATAACTGATGCAGTGTCGTTGGTGGACCTGTTTGCTGATGACGGTAATGACGGTAACAACGGTAATGGCACCGGCTGTCAGGCCGGTGCCGGTGCTGATTTAATTGCTTTCAGATTTTTGCTTCGACTTCGGCGGGACTGCCAGGCGGTTGCGTTTTGGCTGCTTGTCGCCGGCGCCGGCCGGCACCACCTTGTCGTGCGCTGCCGACGCTGCGCTATCGGCCGGTTTTTCGGCTTCCTTGGCTGCCAGCTCGATTTTTTCCTGCTCGGCGTTCTTGCACTCGTTGGCCAGCTGGCGGTTCAGTTTGGCGTCGAGCAGCATGCCCTTCGACGGGATGCCGATCCAGATCAGGCCGTAGCTGGTGTTCTGGAAGCGCAGCGCGCCGGTGGTGGTGCCGACCCGTTCGAGGCGGTGAATGCGTTTTTTCCAGCGCAGGGCGATGTGGCTGTCGTCGCCTTCATGCTGGAAAATGGTCAGCGTGTTGCCCAGTTCGCAGCGGTAATCGGTGGTGATGGTGTCGCCATCATCGGCTTCCGATGGGGCACTCGCTTCCTCTTCTTTCGGTTCTGCTTTGGCTTTCTTTTTGGCCGGCGCTTTTTGGGCTGCCATGGCGGTGTTTTCGGCCATGGCAGTAGGGGCGCTGCCCACGCCGAATGCAATCAGGGCGAGGGTAGTGGCAAGGAGAGTTTTTTTCAGGTTCAGGTACATGAATTAGCTTCCGGTAGAGAGGTTGGCGATACGGCAGGCGCCAATAGCGCATTGGCGGAATCGGGCAATGCCAGGCCTGCCAGCCTGGCACGCTGCAACACCGTCCAGTAATAACGGTAACTGGCACGGTCATGCACTCGGCCATGCTGGGCAATCGGGCCCCAGCTGGCAAGCACCGCCTCGTTGAGGATGGCGGCCGCTTCGCTTACTTCCGACAGTCGCGGCGTGAATGCCTTGACGATCGGTTTGATCTGGTCCGGATGGATGCTCCACATGCGCGTGTAGCCAAATTCACCACCGGCGCGGGTGGCGTCATTGGCGACCACGGCCGTGTCGCGGATGTCGGTGGTAACGTTGTGCGACGGCACCTTGCCGTGCGCGTGGCAGGCAGCGGCAATGGCCAGTTTGGCGCGCACCACCAGCGGGTGGGTAAATTGCCCCGGCGTGCGCATGGCCGCGGCCGGCACCGCGCCGTAGTGGGCAGAGACAAAATCCATGATGCCAAACGACAGGCACTCGACCTGGGGCAGGGCGGCAATCTCCCATGCATCGTGCAGGGCGCCATGGGTTTCGATCAGCACGTGCACGGGAATCGCTGCGCGCTGACCGGCCGCCTGCGCCTGCGCGTTGATCGCGGCAATGGCGGCGACGACGTCGGCGACGCTGTCGGCCTTGGGGATGACCAGGTAGGCCAGTCTGGCGGCGGCGGCGCCGACAATGGCTTCGAGGTCGGCAGAAAAATGGGGACTGCGCACATCGTGCACGCGCGCGCCGATGCGGCCGTGGCGGTTGCCGTCGCTGTTGATCAGCTCGGCAACCAGGCGTGCGTGTTCGAGTTCGCAGCCGGTGGCGGCACCGTCTTCGCAATCGAAGGTGATGTCAAACACGGGACCGAGTTCTTGCTGCAACGCCATCGACCTGCGCATCAGTTTGCTCGAACCCGCGTAGTGATCGCAGGCCGGCAGCAACAGCGGTTGGCGTTTGCCCTGAAACAGGGCGTCGGATGGGTGCATGCTGGCAATCAGTGGAGCGAATTTGAATGAGACGGCAGCCGTGCCGCTCGAGGCGGCACGGCGCGGGCGGCGAACCGGCGGGGCAGGGTCTGCCACCGTAGACGCCGCTGGTAACTTAGGCCAGCAGGTGGGCGACGCCGTCGCGCTCTTCGGTCAGTTCCTTGAGCGTCAGGTTGATCCGCTCTTGCGAGAAGGCATCGATGGTCAGGCCCTGGACGATGCTGTACTCGCCATGTTCGACGGTGACCGGGAAACCGAACATGGTGTCTTTCGGAATGCCATACGAACCATCGGACGGGATGCCCATGGTGGTCCATTTGCCGCCCGTACCCAGGTGCCAGTCGTGCATGTGGTCGATGGCGGCGTTGGCGGCCGAGGCGGCCGACGACAGGCCACGCGCTTCGATGATGGCGCCGCCACGTTTACCCACGGTAGGCAGGAAGGTATCGCGGTTCCAGGCGTCGTCGTTGATCATGTCCTTGACCGAAGCGCCATCGATGGTGGCGAAGCGGTAGTCGGCGTACATGCTGGGCGAGTGGTTGCCCCAGACGGCCATTTTTTCGATGGCAGCAACAGGTTTGCCGGTCTTGGCCGCGATTTGCGACAGCGCGCGGTTGTGGTCCAGGCGCAGCATGGCGGTGAAGTTTTTCGCTGGCAGCGATGGTGCCGATTTCATGGCGATGTAGGCATTGGTGTTGGCAGGATTGCCCACCACCAGCACTTTGACGTTGCGCGAAGCGACGGCGTCGAGCGCTTTGCCCTGCACCGTGAAAATCTGTGCGTTCGCCTCGAGCAAGTCCTTGCGTTCCATGCCAGGGCCGCGCGGGCGGGCGCCGACCAGCAGGGCGTAGTCGACATCCTTGAAGGCGGTCAGCGGATCGCTGTGGGCGCTCATGCCGGCCAGCAGGGGGAAGGCGCAGTCGTCGATTTCCATCATCACGCCCTTGAGCGCTTTCTGGGCTTTTTCGTCGGCGATTTCCAGCAATTGCAGAATGACGGGCTGATCTTTGCCGAGCATGTCGCCATTGGCGATGCGAAACAGCAGGGAATAGCCGATCTGGCCGGCGGCGCCGGTGACAGCAACGCGCAGTGGTGTATTAGCCATGAAAATCTCCAAAGTGGGAAAGAAAACAGTCGAATCCGCCGGCGCGCCTTGCAAGACGCCCGCACCGGTCTGTAAAGGGGGCGGTTCGGGAAAACAGACATCATACCAAAATCCCCTGCGCGCGCCTGTCGCATCGGCGCACTGCATCGGCGATGAAAAACGGGTGCAGCGCACGGGCCGGCGCCGCTGTGCGCACGCTGGTGGCCCCGCTGCGGCGGCGCGCAAAACAGGATCGACCGCGAGTGTAGGCTCCTGCGCGACCCCTGTCAATTTATATCATATGTCTTATATAAGACATATAACTTTTCCCATTTTCACTAGACTGGGAAGGGCAATTGTGGTGCAATAGCGGCCTATGAATTCGCTCCCCGCCCCGGGTGCCGACGACGCCAGCAGCCCCACCGGGCCCGCCCCGTCCGCTGGTGCCAGCCTGCCCACCTTTAGCCCGCTCTACCAGCAGATCAAGGCCTTGCTGACGCAATCGCTGCAATCGGGCGAGTGGAAGCCGGGCGAGCTGATGCCCAGCGAAGTGGAGCTGGCCGGCCGTTTCAAGGTCAGCCAGGGCACGGTGCGCAAGGCGATCGATGAGTTATCGGCAGAAAACCTGGTGCTGCGGCGCCAGGGCAAGGGCACGTTTGTCGCCACCCACCACGAAGAGCGTGCCCATTTCCGCTTTTTGAAACTGATGCCCGACGCCGGCGTGCCCCATCATCCCGACAACACGATTATCGATGTCAAGCGCCTGCGCGCGCCGCCCGATGTGGCGGCGCTGCTCAACCTGAAGTCGGGCGACGCCGTGGTCTATATCAAGCGCCTGATGTCGTTCGATGGCGCCCCCACCATCCTGGAAGAGCTGTGGCTGCCTGGCGCCATCTTCAAGGGCCTCACGGCCGAGCGCATCGACCAGTACAAGGGCCCCATGTACGGCCTGTTTGAATCGGAATTTGGCACGCGCATGATCCGCGCCAGCGAAAAGCTGCGCGCCGTGGGGGCATCGGACGATGCCGCCACGCTGCTGGGAGTAGCGCCCGGTTCGCCCCTGCTGCAGGCCGAGCGGGTGTCGTTCACGTATGGCGACAAGGCCGTCGAATTGCGTCGAGGGCAATATTTGACGGTCCACCACCATTATCAAAATGACTTGTCTTGAACAGGTCTTGTCTCGCAGGCAAGGCAAATAGTGGGGTCAATGGCGGTGCAGTGCGCTGCAGCAAAGCGCGTTGGTCGCAGCGCTGTACGGGCGTACGAGGGGCGCACGAGGGGCGCGCCCAGGGTTGCTTGACAGTCAGCATAAAAAGGCTGCCGGGATTAAAATGCTGGCTGTGGCAGCGATGCCGGGGGCAAACGAAGGTGCACGAAGCAGGAAATCACAGAAACTGTGAAGCGTAGATTGTTGCAGTACAACAAATCGCCGGATGGCGGGTTTTTACATTTTGTCTTGTCAGTAGTTTCAATGGAGGTGTTTGATGTCCGAAGCCGTGAGAGAGGCTCCAAAAAAACAGCGGCCACAATTCCGTAACATTCATGTTACCGAGTTGGGCAACTATCGCATGACCCTGGCGGCGATCGTCTCGATCCTGCACCGGATCAGCGGTTTTATAATGTTCGCTGCCTTGCCGGTGATCCTGTACATGCTGCAACAGAGCTTGCTGTCGGAAGACACGTTCAAGTATTTTTCCGGCATCCTGTCGTACCCGCTGTCGAAGCTGGTCCTGCTGGGCTTGTTGTGGGCGTACTACCACCACTTCTGCGCCGGTGTCCGTCACCTGTGCATGGATGTGCATATCGGCATCGAGAAGCAATCGTCGCGCCAGAGCGCTGCCACGGTGCTGGTCATCAGCCTGCTGCTGACCTTCATTACCGCCCTCAAACTGTTCGGAGTGTTCTGAGATGGCTGACATCAAACTTTCCAATAACGCTGGCAGCAATGTCGGTCCCAAGCGCTTGGTCGTCGGCGCCCACTACGGTCTGCGCGACTGGCTGGCCCAGCGCGTCACCGCCGTCATCATGGTGCTCTACACGGCCACCCTGCTGATCGCCTTTTTGACCGGTCAAAATTTTACTTATGAAGGCTGGGCCGGGCTGTTCGCCCGCCAGTGGTTCAAACTGTTCAGCCTGGTCACCCTGGCCGGCCTGTTCTATCACGCCTGGGTCGGCGTGCGTGACATCTGGATGGACTATGTCAAGTCGGTCGGCCTGCGCCTGACCCTGCAAATCATCAGCATCGTGTGGCTCGTTGTCTGCGCCGCCTGGGCTGTACAAATTCTTTGGAGCGTGTAATCGTGGCTGCCAGCGCATTTTCAACATCAACTGCAATCCCCACCCGTCGCTTTGACGCCGTCATCATCGGCGCCGGCGGCTCCGGCATGCGCGCGTCGCTGCAACTGGCCGAAGCGGGCCTGAACGTCGCCGTGCTGTCGAAAGTTTTCCCGACCCGCTCGCACACCGTGGCAGCGCAGGGCGGCATCGGCGCCTCGCTGGGCAATATGAGCGAGGACGACTGGTACTGGCACATGTTTGACACCGTCAAGGGCGGCGACTACCTGGGCGACCAGGATGCCATCGAATTCATGTGCCGCGAAGCACCGAAAGTGGTCTACGAGCTGGAACACTTCGGCATGCCGTTCGACCGCAATCCCGATGGCACGATTTATCAGCGTCCGTTCGGCGGCCACACCGCCAACTTCGGTGAAAAGCCGGTGCAGCGCGCCTGCGCCGCCGCCGACCGTACCGGCCATGCGCTGCTGCACACGCTGTACCAGCGCAACGTGCGCGCCCGCACCCACTTCTTTGTCGAATGGATGGCCCTTGACCTGATCCGCGATGCGGACGGCGACGTCATTGGCGTCGTTGCCCTCGAGATGGAAACCGGCGAGTGCATGATCCTCGAAGCGAAGACCACGATCATGGCCACGGGCGGTGCCGGTCGTATTTTCGCCGCGTCGACCAACGCCTTTATTAACACCGGCGACGGCATGGGCATGGCGGCGCGTGCCGGCCTGCCCCTGCAAGACATGGAATTCTGGCAGTTCCACCCGACCGGCGTGGCCGGTGCCGGCGTGTTGATCACCGAAGGCGTGCGCGGCGAAGGCGGCATCCTGATCAACAGCAATGGCGAGCGCTTCATGGAGCGCTACGCGCCGACCCTGAAAGACCTGGCGCCGCGCGACTTCGTATCGCGCTCGATGGACCAGGAAATCAAGGAAGGCCGCGGCTGCGGTCCCAACAAGGACCACGTGCTGCTCGACCTGCGCCACATCGGCGCCGAGACGATCGCCAAGCGCTTGCCGTCGATCCTGGAAATTGGCCACAAGTTCGCCAACGTCGATGCCACCAAGGAACCGATTCCCGTGGTGCCGACGATTCACTATCAGATGGGCGGTATTCCAACGAATATCCACGGTCAGGTGGTCTCGCCGAAAGATGGCAACCCGGTCGCCGTCGTCAATGGTTTGTATGCGATTGGCGAATGCGCCTGCGTCTCGGTGCACGGCGCCAACCGCCTGGGCACCAATTCGCTGCTCGACCTGGTGGTGTTCGGCCGTGCTGCCGGTAACCACGTGGTGGCGTCGAACCTGAAAGCGAAAGAGAACAAGCCGCTGCCAGCTGGCGCTGCCGATTTCGCCATGAACCGTCTGAAGTCGCTGGAAAATTCCCAGGGCACGGAAAAGGTCCAGGACGTCGCCAATGCGATTCGCGCCACCATGCAAAAGTTTTGCGGCGTGTTCCGTACCACCGAGCTGCTGCAGCAGGGCTACAACGAAATCATGAAGCTCGACGAGCGCCGCAAGCACGTCTCCTTCAAGGACAAGTCGAAGGTGTTCAACACCGCGCGCGTCGAAGCGCTCGAACTGGACAACCTGATCGAAACGGCCAAGGCCACCATCAGTTCGGCACTGGCGCGCAAGGAATCGCGCGGCGCCCACGCGCAGAGCGATCACCCGACCCGCGACGACGATGTGTGGATGAAGCACACCTTGTGGTTCTCCGACGGCAATCGCCTCGAGTACAAGCCGGTCATCACCAAGCCGCTGACGGTCGATACCTTCAAGCCGAAACCACGTACTTTCTAAGGTCAGATCATGACACGCACCGTAAAACTGAAAATCTACCGCTACGATCCGGACACCGACGCCAAGCCGTACATGCAGGACGTCACGGTCGAGCTGCAAGACAATGACAAGATGCTGCTCGACGCGCTGCAGCGGATCAAGGCCGACGTCGACGATTCGCTGTCGCTGCGCCGCTCGTGCCGCGAAGGCGTGTGCGGTTCGGACGCCATGAATATCAATGGCAAGAACGGCCTGGCCTGCACCACCAACCTCAACGAGCTGACCGAGCCGATCGTGCTGCGTCCGCTGCCCGGTCTGCCGGTGATTCGCGATCTGATCGTCGACATGACGCAGTTCTTCAAGCAGTACGATTCGATCAAGCCGTATCTGATCAACGATTCGATCCGCCCTGAAAAAGAGCGCCTGCAAAGCCCCACCGAGCGCGAAGAGCTCGACGGCCTGTACGAGTGCATCCTGTGTGCCTGCTGTTCGACGTCGTGCCCGTCGTTCTGGTGGAATCCGGACAAGTTCGTCGGTCCGGCCGGCCTGCTGCAAGCCTACCGTTTCATCGCCGATTCGCGCGATGAAGCCACCGCCGAGCGTCTCGACAACCTGGAAGATCCGTACCGCCTGTTCCGCTGCCACTCGATCATGAATTGCGTCGACGTTTGCCCCAAAGGGCTGAACCCGAACAAGGCGATTGGCAAGATCAAGGAACTGATGGTGCGTCGCGCTGTCTAGTCCTTGCCTGGCTTCGTAGAATTAGAAGCGACGCACTATTTACAGTAATACTACCGTACTGCCGAAGCAGGGCAGGCGGAGTATGATGTTGACCCAACAACGGACTCACTTGTGACTACGCATCAATCCGACCCGGCCAACCGCACCCGCCTGCGCTGGCGCAGCCGCCGGGGGCTGCTTGAAAACGACTTGATCCTGACGCGGTTTCTCGACGCCCACGAGGCGACGCTGAGCGACGACGATGTCGACGCCCTGACCCGGCTGATCGATCTGGCCGATCAGCCGCTGCTGGACCTGATACTGGCGCGGGGCGAACCCGAAGGCGAGCTCGATCTGCCGAATGTACATGCCTTGCTGGTCCGCTTGCGGCAGGCATAGCAACAGCGTTAGCACAGCGCGTTACGAGCGAGCGCACGCGCCGGGCCTGTCGCCCGGTCCGTTTTTTAATAATAGATTCGCATCCCATAAGGAAGTGCCATGAATATCTCCGATACCAAAGCGACCCTGTCGTTCTCCGACGGCAGCGCTGCCATCGACATGCCAATCTACAAGGGTACGGTCGGCCCGGACGTCATCGATATCCGCAAGCTGTATGCCCAGACCGGCAAGTTCAACTACGATCCCGGCTTCATGTCGACCGCTGCCTGCAACTCGTCGATCACCTATATCGATGGCGACAAGGGCGAGCTGCAGTATCGCGGCTATCCAATCGAGCAGCTCGCTGAAAACTGCGACTTCCTCGAAACCTGCTACCTGCTGCTCAACGGCGAATTGCCAAATGCCGCCCAGGCCAAGGAGTTTTCGGCCACCGTCACCAAGCACACCATGGTGCACGACCAGATGCAGTTTTTCTTCCGCGGTTTCCGTCGCGATGCGCACCCGATGTCGGTACTGGTGGGCACGGTCGGCGCGCTCGCCTCGTTCTACCACGACTCGCTCGACATCAACGATCCGAAGCAGCGTGAAATCTCCGCCATTCGCCTGATCGCCAAGATGCCGACCCTGGTCGCCATGGCCTACAAATATTCGATCGGCCAGCCCTTCATCTACCCACGCAACGAACTGTCGTACAGCGCCAATTTCATGCGCATGATGTTCGGAAACCCGTGCGAAGAGTACGTCATCAACGACGTGCTGGTGCGCGCGCTCGACCGCATCCTGATCCTGCACGCTGATCACGAGCAAAATGCCTCGACCTCGACCGTCCGTCTGGCCGGCTCGTCGGGCGCCAACCCGTTCGCCTGTATCGCTGCCGGCATCGCCTGTCTGTGGGGCCCTGCCCACGGCGGCGCCAACGAGGCGGCCCTCAACATGCTCAAGGAAATCGGCTCGGTCGAGAACATCCCTGCCTTCATCGAGAAGGTCAAGGACAAGAACTCGGGCGTCAAGCTGATGGGCTTCGGTCACCGCGTCTACAAGAACTTCGACCCGCGTGCCAAACTGATGCGCGAAACCTGCCACGAGGTGCTTGACGAGCTCGGCCTGCATGACGACCCGCTGTTCAAGCTGGCCATGGCGCTGGAAAAAATCGCCCTGGAAGACGAGTACTTCGTCTCGCGCAAGCTCTATCCGAACGTCGACTTCTACTCGGGCATCGTGCAGTCGGCGCTGGGCATTCCAGTGTCGCTGTTCACCGGTATCTTCGCCATGGCCCGCACCATCGGCTGGATCGCCCAGTGGAACGAAATGATTGCCGATCCTGAGCAAAAAATCGGTCGTCCGCGTCAGCTGTTCATCGGCGCCACCGTGCGCGATGTGCCGGCGGTCGACAAGCGTTAATTTTCACGCGCGTTGATGCGTTCAGCGCAAACAAGCTGAAAAGCGGACTTCGGTCCGCTTTTTTTATGCCCCTGAAAAGCGGCGCGAGGCCGGTGTACAATCGGCCAACCATGTGGAGAGTTCATGAAACGCCTGATCCTTGCCTGCAGTTTGTTGTTCAGCGCCACCAGCGGATGGGCTGCCAGCGCCGACGCTGCCCTCAGCGCCAAAGTCAACGCCTTCGTTGACGCCTGGCACGATGACGCCGCCCATGCGCGCATGGCTTATTTCGACAAGATCGCCGCCGACGGTGTCTACATCGGTACCGACCGGTCGGAGCTGTGGCACAAGGCTGCCTTCAAAAAATGGGCGGCGCCGTATTTTGCCGGCAAGACGGCGTGGGCCTTCAAGGCCACGCGCCGCAATGTCTACACCAGCATTGACGGCAAGACGATCTGGTTCGACGAATTGCTCGATACCCAGATGGGGCCATGCCAGGCCAGCGGCGTGCTCAGGGCTACCGGCAGCGGCAGCGGCAGCCGATTCGCCATCGAACATTATCAATTATCGATGGCAGTGCCGAACGAGCTCGCCAAGGCAGTAACGACGCTGATCGGCCAGCACGCGTCCGGGGCACCTGCCAAATAAATGCGGGGCACGGGCTACATCGGGCGTTTTGCGCCATCGCCGACCGGTCCGCTGCATGCCGGTTCGCTGGTGGCGGCGCTGGCCAGCTATCTCGATGCGCGCGTGCATCACGGCCAATGGCTGCTGCGCATCGAAGATGTCGACGAGGGCCGCACGGTGGCCGGCGCCGGCGCTGCGGCGCTCGCGCTGCTGGCCCGGCTCGGCATGCACTGGGATGGCGAAGTTCTCTGGCAGAGCGCGCGCGCCGCGTTGTACCAGGCAGCGGCCGGGCGACTGGGACCGCTGGTCTATCCGTGCGGCTGCAACCGCCGCGAGATCGCCGATTCGCGCAGCGCCATCGCTGCCGATGGTGCCGTCATCTATGCCGGCACCTGCCGCCATGGGCTCGCTCCCGGCCGCGCCGCGCGCAGCCTGCGCCTGCGGGTGCCCGAGGCGCCGTTCGATCGCATCGGCTTTGTCGACCGCTTCGCCGGCGCCGTCACCGCGCAGCTGGCGCGCGACGCTGGCGACTTTGTATTAAAACGCGCCGACGGCTACTGGGCCTACCAGCTGGCGGTGGTGGTCGATGACGCCGAGCAGGCGGTCAGCGATGTCGTCCGTGGCGACGACCTGCTCGATTCGACCGCCCGCCAAATTTATCTGCAACAGCTGCTGGCGCTGCCGACGCCCCGTTACCTGCACGTGCCGGTGCTGCGCAACGCACTGGGCGAGAAATACTCGAAGCAGACGGGGGCGCCGGCGCTGACGCCGGCTGGCCAAGCCGAGGCGGTCGGCGCACTGATGGCGGCGGCGCAGGCGCTCGGCCTGGGCCTTTCGCCGTGCGCTCGCCTGGCCGATTTCTGGCGCGCGGCAGTGCCGGCCTGGGCGCGCCAGCTGGACGTGCGCGGCGCTGATGCTCGTTGACAAGCTGTCGTGCGACATGGAAATGACAGGCAGTGCATCATGCGCCTCCCAATCAAGGAGTTCCGTCATGATCATCAAGACCTTCGCACTGCCATTGCTATTTGTGAGCCTCGCGGCAAGTAACGTGGCCAACGCGCAGGACACCTCCGTGCTGGCCGGCGCGCTGCATAACAACCTGGCGCGTGAAAGTTCGTTTGCCGCCGAAGTGGGCTTTGCCCAGCGCCTCAACGACTACAGCTCGCTCAGTGCCGAGTACTACAACGAAGGCCACCCGAGCCGCCATCACCGCGACGGTTTTACGTCGCAGTTGTGGCTGCACACGGCGCTGCCCGAGCAGGGGCTGTCGATGGGGGTGGCGGCCGGTCCATACTATTATTTTGACACCACCACGGGCCTGGGCGCTTCCAGCGATTACCGCAATCTGCATGGCTGGGGCACGCTATTGTCGGCCAGCGCCAAGTGGCACTTCGAAAAGCGCTCGTACATGGAAGTGCGGTTTAACCACGCCAATACCCATGGCGCGGGCGACTCCAACAGCATCCTGGTGGGCCTCGGCTACGAGCTGCAAAACGTCCCCGACCGCGAGCGCCGCAAGACCGAGCGCGCGGGCGACCGCCTGCTGATGGTGCTCGGCGGCCAGGCCATCGTCAACAGTTTCGAGTCGGAGCGCGCGCGCGCCTATGGCCTCGAATACCGCGACACGCTGACCCAAAACGTCGAGTGGAGCGCAACGGCGCTCAACGAAGGGCGCATCGGCCTGGTGCAGCGGCGCGGGGTGGCGGCGCAGTTGTGGCTGCTGCGACCGCTGACCGACCGCACCGTGCTGGAACTGGGCGGCGGCGGCTACCTGATGCGCGACCAGATCAACCGCGACAGCGTCACCGAACCATCGAAAACTCACTTGGTGCCGATCGTCACATTGGGGGCGCGCTACCGGGTCTCGCCGCTGTGGCGTGCGCAGCTGAGCTTTAGCCGGGTGGTCACCGATTACCACCGTGATTCGGATATTTTGCTGGTCGGGGTGGGACGGCTGTTTTAAGGCGCTGTCGGGCGGCTCGTGCTGTTTGGTGAAGGAACTGTGGGACCGGCGACTGCGCGCCAGCGCCCCTTTTTTTATCCGCGCGCCGTTGATTCCATGTCGGCGACCTCTTCGCGCAGCCAGGCGCAAAAGCGCGCTACCTTGAGCGTGTCGCGCTGCCCGCGCGCCACCACGATGCGATAGCCGCGCTCGCACGGCGCGCTCTCACAGTCCACCATCTGCAGCGCGCCGCTATGCACATCGTCAATGGCGAGGGCGTACGAGACCAGTGCAATGCCCTGTCCGGCCAGGGCCGACTGCAGCATCACCGCGTAATTGCTGAAACTGCGCCAGAAATTGTAGTGGCCCTTGAGCGCATGGTTGTGCCGCAGCAGGGAGATCCAGTTGTCGGTGGTCACATCATGGAGCAGACGGTAGCGCGGCAGGTCGGCGATGCCGATGGCCTGCTCGCCGGCCGCCAGCAGCGCCGGACTGTAGACCGCCACCAGCCGGTCGCGCAACAGCAGGTCGGCATCGGTCGCCGTGATCGGGCCAGTGCGCAGGGCGACGTCGGTGCTGCCGTCTTCCATATTGGCCAGGGTATCGCTCGAATCGACGCGGATGTCGATCTCCGGATAGCGCCTGGTGAACCGCGGCAAGCGCGGCACCAGCCATTTGAGTGCCAGCGAATGGGTGGTCGACAGGCGCAGGATGGTTTCTTCGTCGCCCCCTTGCAGGGCCGCCACCTGGCGCTCGAGTTCGGCCAGCATGCGGCGCACGGTGAGCGCCAGTTCCTGCCCTTTTCTGGTGAGCACCAGTTGGCGCGGCTGGCGCACGAACAAGTCGAAACCCAGTACCCGCTCGAGCTGCCTGATCTGCAGACTGACCGCCGCCGGCGTCTTGTGCAGTTCCTGCGCGGCCAGCTTGAAACTGCACCAGCGCGCCGCGCAATCGAAATCAAGCAGGCCCGATATGGAACGCAGCGGTTTTTGCATAAACAAGATTTTCTTATGTGAAGAGTAAAAACAAATCGTTTGATCGTCGCCTGTCCTGCGGAGAAAATATATCGCATGCACGGCAAAATCGCCATGCACAAGTGTTTCTTAATGGAGTGCACCATGTCCCGTCTCCCGCCTGTGGTCCCTGTCAATCCGGCCGGTCGGCCAGCGGCGGCCAGCTTTGCCAGCCGATTCAAGGCTGAATTGCTCAAGTTGCTGGCGCAGCTGGCCGTGAAGTATTGAACCGATGCCTGCTCGACATCGTTGCCGACGACCGCAAACTGGAAATTGACGTCACCTTCCTGGCACCGCGCTACTGGGGGACGCTTGCCAGTACCGAGTGCAAATTCGTGCTGCTCGACATGTTGCGCGCTGAGTGGCCGCAGCACAGGGAGCGTCTGGCATCCCGGCCACAATTTACTAGTGAGTAAAAATAGCTATTTCGAGTAATCATCACGGCGCTCGAAAATACCACGCGCATTTTCAATAAAGCCCGCGATCAAAGCCGTTATGAAAAATATCAACTTTAATTGTAACTAAAAGTGAAAACGACGCGTCAAGCCGGGCATGTCGGTACGCGGCATGTGCCGGCTGCAACGAAGGGTCTTGATGGATGGTTCAATGTGGTTCGCGCCGGCCGCCGTGGCCGTCGCGCTCGCCTGTGGTGGCGCCGCCGCCCAGGAGACGTCGCTGCTGGCCGGCAGCCTCGACAATCACGAGGTCGACGAGCGCTCGTCCGCCGTGCAACTGGGCTTTGCGCAGCGCATGAACGAGGTGTTCACGGTCAGCGCCGAGTACCTCAACGAAGGCCATCCGAGCCGCCATCACCGCGACGGTCTGGCCGGCCAGGGCTGGCTGCAGATGGCTGCGCGCGACACCGGGGCCTGCTTCGGTGTCGGCAGCGGTCCCCATTTTTTAGTCGATACCACCCTGCGCTACCGCCAGAGCCGCCAGTGGCGTACCCAGCTGAGCTGGAGCCGCGTCCTCACCGACTACCACCGGGGTGCCGATATGTTACTTCTTGGGCTAGGGAAAGCGTTTTAAGGTTGCGATTGATTGTTACTGTCGATTACAAAGTTGACGTCAACTTGCCGCATGGTAATACGATAATGCGGCATCGCGGCGCTGCAGCAGGGCGTCAACGCACGTCAACTCGGCACAGAAATAATCAACATGATGAATCAGTTAATTTCGCAGTCAACCTCGCCGGCAACCTCGCCGGCAATCTCATTTGCCAGTAGTTCGCGGCTGGCCGCCATGGCGTTGCTCGGTTCGCTCGGCTGGGCTTGTCCTGCCAACAGTACGCCGACGCCGACGGCGGCGGCACCCGGCGGACTGTATGTCGGCTATTACCAGGAAGACCCGCTGGGCGATCCGCAGGGCGCGCTGCCGGGCGCCTTCGTCATGACCTTGCCGGACAACGACGCCGCCTTCCGAGGCGCCATGTTTTTCAGCGTGGCCGGCTGCCCGGGCAGCATGGCCAGCGCCGTGCGCGGCGTCAAGGCGGGCAATGCGCTCAGCGGCAGCTGGTCGGGTGATGTTGACGGCAACAACCGCGCCGGCCCGTGGCAGGGCAGTTACGACAAGGATGCGGGCGTCTACCAGGGCTTGTACGGCAACGCCGACGGCTTGCAGCGCACCGCCAATGATGGCTGCATCAGCCATTACATCGCTCCGCACGGCAATTGGGAAATGTTCCCCGCCCTGCATGCTCAGCCGCTCGACTTCCACGCTGGCGTCGTCAATGGCAGCCTGCGCTGGACCGCCATGCCAGGGACGGCGCTGGCGCTGGTGTATTTCGTCGATGTGGGGCTGGCCCAGGCCGGCATGGACAATCCGATTGCCCACCAGGTCATACTGAAAGGGGCACCGACCCGCTTTGCGCTGGCCGATGCTGCTCTGGTGAGCGGGCGCGATTACATCGCCGTCACCGTGCTGAGCAACAGTGCCGCCCGGCGCGTCGCCTTTGCCAGCAGCCGTTTTACGGCGCCTTGATCATGCTGCCCCGCAAGCGTGACCAGCTACTTGCTTTCGCGATCGAGAATGGCCTGGATCTCGGCGCGCTCTTGGTGCGTGACATGGCCGCGCAGCGCGGCCAGTACCAGCTCCTTGCCGGAACCGGCGAAGGCCTTGTGGATGAGGTCCTTGAGCAGGCCGGTCTGCAGCGCGTCCTGCCGCTGGGCGGGAGCGTAGACGTGGGCGCGCGCGCTCTCGTCGCGGAGCAATAAACCCTTGGTGTGCATCACCTGTAACTGGCGCAGCACGGTGGCGTACGCCATCTGCGGGCGCGCCGGCAGCACCGCTTGGTGCACCTGTTTGGCGGTCGAAGCACCGCGCTGCCACAGGATGCCCAGCATTTCCAGTTCGGCGGCGGTCGGTTTGAGGGGCGTGGACATGGGGGCAGAATAAATGATCTAGTTGATGCTGTCCATTGCCGGCGCCGGCACCTCGCTATCCTGCCAGTAGCACACACTTTTGCGCCGGTTTATCTGGTCTCATCCATGACGCATGGGGTTTTGCGTGCTAGACTGACGGGTCTCAAGAATTATGTAGTAACGTCCTTCCCCCACAACTTGATGTGCGATCCGCTAACCGGTCAGGCCGTGTCGCGGAAGGTTAGATTAACCCGCCAAATTCGCGAAGCGCGAACGAAAGGTGAGCAAGATGATGCAACAACAGACAGCGAACTCGTATCTGTTCGGCGGTAATGCGCCCTACGTAGAAGAGTTATACGAGGCCTATCTCGACAACCCCGGCTCGGTGCCCGACAACTGGCGTTCGTATTTCGACGCCATGCAAAACGTCCCTGCCGTCGATGGTTCCAACAAACCTGACGTCGCCCACGCCTCCGTCATCGCTTCCTTCGCCGAACGCGCCAAGGCCGGACCGATCCGCGTGGTGGCCGCGTCGAGCGACGCCGAGATGGGCCGCAAGCGCGTTGCAGTCACCCAGCTGATCGCCGCTTACCGTTACCTCGGCTCGCAGTGGGCCAATCTCGATCCCCTGCAGCGCCAGGAACGTCCGGAAATCCCGGAATTGCAGCCGGCCTTTTACGGCTTCACCGACGCCGACCTCGACACCGTCTTCAATATCAGCAACACCTATTTTGGTCAGGAAACCGCGTCCCTGCGCGACCTGCTCAACTTCTTGCGCGACACCTACTGCCGCTCGATCGGCGCCGAATTCATGTACATCAGCGACCCCGCCGAAAAGCGCTGGTTGCAGGAAAAACTCGAATCGATCCGCTCGACGCCGAATTTCTCGGCCGAGAAAAAGCTGCACATCCTCGACCGCCTGACCGCTGCCGAAGGCCTCGAGCGCTACCTGCATACCCGCTACGTGGGACAGAAACGCTTCTCGCTGGAAGGCTCGGAATCGTTCATCGCCTCGATCGATGAAACCATCCAGCGCGCCGGCGAAAACGGCGTGCAGGAAATCGTCATCGGCATGGCCCACCGCGGCCGTCTGAACGTGCTGGTCAACACCCTCGGCAAGTCGCCGCAAGAGCTGTTCGAAGAATTCGAAGGCAAGCACGGCGACGATCTGCCGTCCGGCGACGTCAAGTACCACCAGGGTTTTTCGAGCGATATCTCGACCGCCGGCGGCCCGGTCCACCTGTCACTGGCGTTCAATCCTTCGCACCTGGAAATCGTCAACCCCGTCGTTGAAGGTTCCGTCAAGGCCCGCATGGACCGCCGCGGTGACAAGGATGGCGCGCAAGTGCTGCCGATCCTGGTGCACGGCGACGCCGCTTTTGCCGGTCAGGGTGTGGTAATGGAAACGCTGAACCTGGCGCAGACCCGTGGCTACGGCACCGGCGGCACCGTGCACATCGTCATCAACAACCAGATCGGTTTCACCACCTCGGATCCGCGCGACGCCCGCTCGACCCTGTACTGCTCGGACGTCGTCAAGATGATCGAAGCACCGGTGCTGCACATCAATAGTGACGATCCGGAAGCGGTGGTGCTGGCGACCCAGATTGCGCTCGACTACCGGGTGCAGTTCAAGAAGGACATCGTCCTCGACATCATCAGCTACCGCAAGCTCGGCCACAACGAGCAGGACACCCCGGCGCTGACGCAGCCGCTGATGTACAAGAAAATTGCCCAGCACCCAGGCACCCGCAAGCTGTACGCCGATAAATTGATCGCCCAGGGCACCCTGCCTGCTGACGGTGGCGACAAGATGGTCACCGCGTTCCGCGATGCCATGGACGCCGGCAAGCACACGGTCGACCCGGTCATCTCCAACTTCAAGAACAAGTACGCGGTCGACTGGCTGCCGTTCCTGAACAAGAAATGGACCGACAGTGCCGACACCGCCGTACCGCTGACGGAACTCAAACGCCTGGCCGCCCGCATCACCGTGGTACCAGAAAATTTCAAGGCCCACTCGCTGGTCGAAAAAGTGCTGGGCGACCGCGCCAGCATGGGTCGCGGCGAACTGAACCTGGACTGGGGCATGGGCGAACACCTGGCCTACGCCTCGCTGGTCGCTTCTGGCTACGCGATCCGCCTGACCGGACAGGATGCCGGCCGCGGCACCTTCGTGCACCGCCACGCCGTGCTGCACGACCAGAACCGCGAACGCTGGGATGCCGGCACTTACGTGCCACTGCAAAACGTCAGCGACGGCCAGGCACCGTTCACGGTGATCGACTCGGTGCTGTCGGAAGAAGCGGTGCTGGCCTTTGAGTACGGCTACTCGACCGCCGAACCGAACACGCTGACCATCTGGGAAGCGCAGTTCGGCGACTTCGCCAACGGCGCCCAGGTCGTCATCGACCAGTTCATCAGCTCCGGCGAAGTCAAGTGGGGGCGGGCGTCGGGTCTCGTCATGATGCTGCCGCACGGCTATGAAGGTCAGGGTCCGGAGCACTCGTCGGCCCGTCCCGAGCGCTTCCTGCAACTGTGCGCTGACAACAATATGCAAGTGGTCCAGCCAACCTCGGCCGCGCAGATTTTCCACCTGCTGCGGCGCCAGATGGTGCGCCAGTTCCGCAAACCGCTGGTCATCATGACACCCAAATCGCTGCTGCGTAACAAAGATGCGGGCTCGGACCTGAGCGAACTGGCCAAGGGTGGTTTCCAGACCGTGATCGGCGAAGTCGACGACAAAATCGATGCCAAGAAGGTCAAGCGCGTGATCGCCTGTTCCGGCAAGGTGTACTACGACCTGGTCAACCAGCGCAAGACCCGCAACCAGCTCGATACCGCCATCATCCGCGTCGAACAGCTCTATCCGTTCCCGCACAAGTCGTTTGCCGCCGAGCTGAAGAAATTCCCCAACTTGCACGAGCTGGTTTGGGCACAGGATGAGCCGCAAAATCAGGGACCCTGGTTCCAGATCCAGCACAACATCTTCGAAAGCCTCGAATCGGGTCAGCGTCTGGCATATGCCGGTCGTCCCGCTTCGGCGTCGCCTGCGGTCGGTTACTACGACAAGCACTACGCGCAGCAGAAAGAGTTGCTGGAAACGGCGTTCTCGAAGCTCAAGGGCTTCATCCTGACCAAATAAAAAACCGGCGGCGCCCCCTCCCCAGATGGCGCCGCCCACATAAAACAGCTTACGGAGTTTTACATGGCACAAATCGAAGTCAAGGTCCCTCAACTGTCGGAATCAGTCGCTGAAGCGACCATGCTGACATGGCATAAAAAAGTCGGCGAGCCGGTCGCGCGCGACGAAAATCTGATCGACATCGAGACCGACAAGGTGGTCCTCGAACTGCCGGCCCCGGTCGCCGGCATCATCATCCAGATCATCAAGGGCGACGGTTCGACCGTCGTCGCCGGCGAAGTCATCGCCATCATCGATACCGAAGCGTCGGCCCAGGTCAGCCCGCTCGAAGTCAAAGCGGTGGCCACCCCGAACGCCCCCGTGCCAAGCGCCGAGACACCATCGCCACAGTCGAAGGGCGACATCGCCATGCCGGCCGCCGCCAAAATTTTGGCCGATAACGCCATGAGCACCAGCGACGTGGCGGGCACCGGCAAAGATGGCCGCGTCACCAAGGGCGACGTCCTCGGCGCCATCGCTGCCAAGCCCGCCGCTGCGCCTGTTGCAGTCGCCGCCGCCAAGCAAGCCGCCGCACCGAAAGCCGCGCTGCAGCAAGTGGCCGCTCCCGCTGCGCCGAACCTCGGTGAGCGTCCGGAAGAGCGCGTGCCAATGAGCCGCCTGCGCGCCCGTATCGCCGAGCGCCTGGTGCAGTCGCAATCGACCAACGCCATCCTGACCACGTTCAATGAAGTGAACATGCAGCCGGTCATCGACCTGCGCAACAAGTACAAGGACAAGTTCGAGAAAGAGCACGGCGTCAAGCTCGGTTTCATGTCCTTCTTCGTCAAGGCGGCTGTCGCGGCCCTGAAAAAATATCCGATGATCAATGCCTCGGTCGATGGCACCGACATCGTCTACCACGGTTATTTCGACATCGGTATCGCAGTCGGCTCGCCGCGCGGCCTGGTGGTGCCTATTTTGCGCAACGCCGACCAGATGTCGATCGCCGAAATCGAAAAGAAAATCGGTGAATTCGGCGCCAAGGCCAAGGAAGGCAAGCTGACCCTTGACGACCTGACCGGCGGTACCTTCTCGATTTCCAACGGCGGCACCTTCGGTTCGATGCTGTCGACGCCAATCATCAACCCGCCACAGTCGGCCATCCTCGGCGTGCACGCCACCAAGGACCGTGCGGTGGTCGAAAACGGCGTCATCGTCGTGCGCCCGATGAACTATCTGGCCATGTCGTATGATCACCGCATCATCGATGGCCGCGAAGCCGTGCTGGGCCTGGTCACCATGAAGGACACGCTGGAAGATCCAGCGCGCCTGCTGCTCGACCTGTAAGCGACAGCAGCACCGGCACCAGCGCGCTGCGCTTGCAGCGTGTCAACCGTTTATTGAGGAGGGGCGTCATGAACGTATCCGATGAAATCAAGCGCTTGCACGAACTGCACCAGGCTGGCGCGCTGACCGATGCCGAATTTGAACAGGCCAAGGCCAAGGTGCTCGCTGCCGCTGTCAACCTTGACAAGGGGCGTGACGGCGTCAACGGCAGCACCGAGCACGGCACCGACCTGGCCAGCGAATTTGGCCGCCTGCGCCGTTCGCGCAGCGACCGCTGGCTCGGTGGCGTCTGCGGCGGCCTGGCCAAGGTGTCGAACGTCGAGGCGTGGATCTGGCGCCTGGTGTTCACCCTGGTCGCGCTGTGCGGCTTTGGCATCGGCGTGCTGGTGTATCTGCTGATGTGGATTTTCGTGCCGGAAGAATAGGCGGGCGCCGCGTGGCGCCGCTGCACACTAACAAAGCAACATCAACATTGGAATTTCAGAATGTCTAAACAATTTGACGTCGTCGTCATCGGCGCCGGTCCCGGCGGCTACATCGCCGCCATCCGCGCCGCCCAGCTGGGTTTTTCGGTGGCCTGTATCGATGAGTGGTCGAACGCCAAGGGCGGTCCGGCGCCCGGCGGCACCTGCACCAACGTCGGCTGCATCCCGTCGAAGGCGCTGCTGCAATCGTCCGAGCATTTCGAGCACGCCGGTCACGCCTTCAAGGAACACGGTATCGATGTCGCCGGTCTGTCGCTGAACCTGCCGCAAATGTTGAAACGCAAAGACACGGTCGTCAAGCAAAACAACGACGGCATCCTGTACCTGTTCAAGAAAAACAAGATCGCCTTCTTTCACGGCCGCGGTGCGTTTGCCGGCACCAGCGATGGTGTGCATAGCGTCAATGTCACGGGCGCCAACGCCGAGACCTTGACCGCCAAGCACGTGGTGATCGCCACCGGTTCGAATGCGCGCGCCTTGCCTGGCGCACCGTTCGATGAAAAACTGATCTTGTCGAACAGCGGCGCCCTGACCATCGGCGCCGTCCCTGCCAGGCTCGGCGTGATCGGCGCTGGCGTGATCGGTCTGGAAATGGGGAGCATCTGGCGCCGCCTGGGCGCCGATGTGACCGTGCTCGAAGGCTTGCCAGTGTTCCTCGGCGCCGTCGATGAGCAAATCGCCAAGGAAGCCCATAAACTGTTCGTCAAGCAGGGCTTGAAGATCAACCTGGGCGTCAAGATCGGCGAGATTAGCACCAGCGCCGACACCGTCACCGTCGCCTATACCGACGCTGCCGGCGCCGCCCGGAGCGCCGAATTCGACAAGCTGATCATCTCGATCGGCCGCGTGCCCAACACCACCGGTTTGAATGCCGAAGCCATCGGTTTGAAACTCGATGAGCGCGGTTTTGTGGCGGTCGACGACGACTGCAAGACCAACGTGGCCAATGTGTGGGCAGTCGGCGACGTCGTGCGCGGCCCGATGCTGGCGCACAAGGCCGAAGAAGAGGGCGTTGCCGTCGCTGAGCGCATTGCTGGCCAGCATGGTCACACCAACTTCAACACGATTCCATGGGTGATCTACACGTCGCCGGAAATCTCGTGGGTGGGTCAGACCGAGCAGCAGCTCAAGGCCGCTGGCGTTGCCTACAAGGCGGGCACCTTCCCGTTCCTGGCCAATGGCCGCGCGCGTGCGCTTGGCGACACCTCGGGCATGGTCAAGGTGCTCGCTGACGCCAGCACCGATGAAATCCTCGGCGTGCACATCGTCGGCCCGCAGGCATCCGAACTGATCGCTGAAGCGGTGGTTGCCATGGAATTCCGGGCGTCGTCGGAAGACATCGCCCGCATCTGCCACGCGCACCCGTCGCTGTCGGAGTCGACCAAGGAAGCCATGCTCGCCGTTGACAAGCGCGCACTGAATTTCTAAGGGATGATTGTCCCCATGGGCCGGCCACAAGCCGGCTTTTTTTATTTCTAGAAGCTCCCCATGAATGTCCAAGAATTTTATCTCCATGCGCTCAGCGAACGCGGCTACAAGTCCGACGCCGCCCAGCAAAATGCCGTCGATCGCCTGCAGCGCAGCTATGATGAATGGGTGGCCTACAAGGACCGCCGCTCGTCGAGTTTCAAGCGCCTGATCAACCGCCCCGACGTGCCGCGCGGGGTCTACCTGTGGGGTGGGGTCGGGCGCGGCAAATCGTTTTTGATGGACAGCTTTTATTCGGTGGTGCCAGTGGTGCGCAAGACGCGCCTGCACTTTCACGAATTCATGCGCGGCGTCCACCGCCAGCTCGATGAACTCAAGGGCGTCGCCAATCCGCTCGACGAAGTGGCCAAGCGCATCGCCAAGAAATACCGCCTGATCTGCTTCGACGAATTTCACGTCTCCGACATCGCCGACGCCATGATTCTCTACAACCTGCTGTCGGCGCTGTTTGCCAATGGCGTGTCGTTCATCATGACCTCGAATTACGACCCGGACCTGCTCTACCCGGACGGCTTGCACCGCGACCGCATGCTGCCCACCATCGCCCTGTTAAAAGACCAGCTCGATGTGATGAATGTCGACGCTGGCGTCGACTACCGCAAGCGCGCCCTCGAACAGGTCGACACCTATTACACGCCACTGGGCGCAGCTGCCGACGCCGCGCTGCGCGACGCGTACGCCAAGGTGGCCGAGACTGCCGACGAAGACCCGCGCGTGTTCATCGAGCAGCGCGAGATCCGCTCGCTGCGCCGTGCCGGCGGCGTCATCTGGTTCGATTTTGCCACCCTGTGCGGCGGCCCCCGTTCGCAGAACGATTACCTGGAAATCGCCAGCCGCTTTCACACGGTGATTTTGTCGGCCATACCGGCGATGTCGGCCAGCCAGTCGTCCGAAGCGCGGCGGTTTACCTGGCTCATCGATGTGTTTTACGATCACAAGGTCAAGCTGTTGATGTCGGCTGCCGTGGTGCCGGAACAGCTCTATACCGAAGGCATGCTGGCAAACGAATTTCACCGCACCGTCTCGCGTATCATTGAGATGCAGTCGCGCGAATACATGGAAGCGGAACGGCGCGATGCCGCCGATGCCATCGCCTGATGACCATGGTAGATTCAAACGATCAACGTAGCGTTCAACTGGAAAGCGCATGAGCATGAAGTTGTGGAGTCAATCTCGGGCGGCCCTGACGGCGACGCTGGCCGCTGGCGTGCTGGCCGGCTGCATCTCGGTGCGGCCGGCAACGGTGGTGGCGCCGGTGGCAGCCACCACCAGCAAGGAAGACGCCGCGCGCAAGCTGGCGCTGGTGCAAATTGAGCGGGCGCGCGCCGAAGGGCGTTTTGTCGCTGGCGAACAGCAGTGCTATATGCGCTTCTTTACCAATATGTGCCTCGACAAGGTGCGCGAAGAGCACCGCATCGCGCTGGCCAATGTGCGCGCCATCGAGATCGAGGCCCAGCATTTCCAGCGCCAGACCAAGGTCGAAGAACGCGACGCCGCCCTGGTGGTGTCGCAACAGCAGTTCGACGAGCAGCAGGCGCGCCTGCGCGCCAATCCGCCGCCAGCGGCGAAACAGGAACCAGCGGCGGCGCCAGCGCGCCCGCCGGCCCGGCGCGACCGCCCGGCCGAGCAGGCCGCGCGCGAGCAACGTCAGCAGGCGCAGGAACAGGCCGGCGCCGCCAGCCGCGAAGCCAATATCAAGGCGTTTGAGGCGCGCCGGGCAGCCTCGGTCGAGCGTTTGCAGGAGGTTGAGCGCAAAAAGGCCGAAACGGCCAGGGCGCAGGCCGCCAAGGCGGCCGCTGAACAGGCGGCGCCAGCGCAGTAGGCGTCGATGGTGTCCGCTTAGAAGTCGCTGCCGATGGTAGTGGCGCTGGGTGCGGCTGCTGGCTTGGCTGGCTTGACCAGCTTGACCAGCTTGATGATGGCCATGCTGCAATTGCTGCCCTTGCCGTCGGCCCGTTCAGCAGCCTTGTTGATCAGCATTTCAGCGCTTTGCCGCGGCGACGCCTTGTGTACGGCGGCGCCCAGTTCGGTATCGGTGAAGAAGTGCCACAGGCCGTCGGAGGCCAGCAGGAATGCATCGCCCGCCGTCACCGCCGGGCGGTGACCAACGGTGACGAAGGGCTGCTTGCGGCTGTTGCCCAGCACGTTGACCAGCAGCTTCGACTGGCGGTGGTTGCGCGCCGCATCGGCCGCCAGCCGCTCGGTGGCGATCAGGTGCATGACGTAGCCAGCGTCACTGCTGCGCAGCTGGCAGGCACCTTTCTGGAAATGGTAGAAACGCGCATCGCCCACGTGGGCCCAGACCGCCTGGTGCGCCGGGGTCAGCATCAGCACGGCGCAACTGGCCTGCGGTTCGGTCTGGGTTGCTTCGCCATTCAGACGGATCACCAGGTGCGCTTCATGGACGATATCGCGCAGCAGCCGTTCGACCCGTTCGATGGTGGGCGTGTCGCCCGGCTTGAATTCGTCAAACAGCAGCTTGGCCGTGTGCAGCACCTGTTCCGAGGCCAGCGAGCCGCCCGCCAGGCCGGATGCCAGAACGGCCAGTACATAGCCGGGGGCGCGCGCACTGGTGAGCAGGGCGACGCGGTCGTTCTGCAGCGGCCGGTTACCGATATGCTGTGCAGTACCTGCTTCGATTTTGTATGAATTCATCGTTATGTTGGCGGTATCGTCACGGTAGATTAAACTATGCCAAGTTTCAGCCGCTACGCGGGACCCTGTTGCCGCTCGTTAATTATTAGTAGCTTAGATTGTAGCGTCCTGCGGGCGCTCATGCTGCAAAATTGTAATAATCTGTTGGGAACTGCAAACTATGTCAGACGTTCAGGAAATCCAGCGCCGCCTCATCGAGCTCGATGTAGAACACCGTGATCTCGACGCGGTGATCGATCGGTTGGAGCTTGATGGCCATCACGATCAGTTACAATTGCGTCGTCTCAAAAAGCGCAAACTGCAGCTGAAAGACCATATCACCCTGCTAAAAATGCAATTGGTGCCAGATGTTTCGGCCTGATCCGTCTTCGCTTTCATAAAGTAGCACTTTGACCGACTCTGCTTTACTTCCCGATGGCGCCGACAGCGCCGATGGTGCCGACATTACCACGGCTGCCGCGCTGGCCCCTGTCGGCAAGTGCGATGTCGAAGTCGACCGCCTGTTCGGCGCCAGCGGCCCGCTCGCGCCTGCCGTCGGCGCCTACACGCCGCGCCGCTCGCAAACCGAGATGGCCAAGGCGATTGCCCAGGCCATCGTCGAGCAAAAGACTTTAATTGCCGAGGCCGGCACCGGCACCGGCAAGACTTTTGCCTATTTGGTGCCGGCCTTGATGTGGGGCGGCAAGACGATTGTCTCCACGGGCACCAAGAACTTGCAGGATCAATTGTTTTTGCGCGATATCCCGACCGTGCGGGCAGCGCTGCGCGCGCCCGTCTCGGTGGCCCTGCTCAAGGGGCGCTCGAATTACGTCTGCCACTACCACCTCGAGCGCACCATGCAAAATGGCCGCATGACCTCGCGCGACGATGTCGGCCACCTGCGTGAAATTTCCCGCTTCATCAAAATGAGCAGCTCGGGCGACAAGGCCGAGCTCACCAAGGTGCCGGAAAACGCCAGCATCTGGAACCTCGTCACCTCCACCCGCGAAACCTGCATGGGCGCCGAGTGCCAGTATTACCAGGACTGTTTTGTCATGAAGGCGCGCCGCGAAGCGCAGCAGGCTGACGTGGTGGTGGTCAATCATCACCTGTTTTTTGCCGATGTGGCCTTGAAAGACACCGGCGTGGCCGAGCTGCTGCCATCGGCCAACACCATCATCTTCGACGAAGCGCACCAGCTGCCCGATACCGCTACCCTGTTTTTTGGCCAGACCGTGTCGACTTCGCAGTTACTCGAACTGTGCCGCGATGTGCTGGCCGAGGGCCTGGCCCACGCCAGGGGCGGGCCGGACTGGGCGAAGGTGGTGATGGCGGTCGAAAAGGCCACGCGCGACCTGCGCCTGACCTTCCCGCAAGATATTGTGCGCATGGCGCTGGGGCAGATCGCTCCATCGTCCGATTTCTTTCCGGCGCTCGACACCGTCAAGGCGCAGCTGGCGGCCATGATCGACGTGCTCGAAGACCAGGCCGCGCGCGCCGAAACGATCGAGCAGTGCCGCGTGCGCGCAGTCGAACTGGCGCAGTCGCTCGATGGCTGGAAAGCCGATGGCAAGGGCAAGATGACGGAAGGCGACGACGCCGTGCTGTGGGTCGAGGCATTCCAGTCGAGCCTGCAGCTGCACAAGACCCCCCTATCGATCGCGCCGATTTTCAATCACCAGCGCGAAGGCACGCCACGCAGCTGGATTTTTACCTCGGCCACGCTGGCCGTCAAAAACGACTTCAAGCATTTCACCGAGCAAATGGGGCTGACGGGCGAACACGCGCAAAGCTGGCCCAGCCCCTTCAACTACGAAGCGCAGGGCATCCTGTATGTGCCCACCGGCTTGCCGGATCCGAACGCCATGGGCTATACGGACGCCGTGGTCGACTGCGCGCTGCCGGTGATCGAAGCGGCCGGCGGGCGCACGTTTTTTTTGTGCACCACCATCCGCGCCGTCAAGCACGTCGCCGAACGGCTGCGCAAAGAGTTTGCCGACCGTGGCCTCGAGTACCCCCTGTTCGTCCAGGGCGAGCGCGGCCGCACAGAATTGCTCGATTCCTTCCGTAATGCTGGCAATGCGGTGCTGGTGGGCAGCCAGAGTTTCTGGGAAGGGGTCGATGTACGGGGGGAGGCCTTGTCGCTCGTCATCATCGACAAGCTGCCGTTCGCTCCGCCCGACGACCCGGTGCTGGCCGCGCGTATCGACGTCATGGAAAAGCAGGGCTTGAATGGCTTTATGCACCATACCTTGCCCGAGGCGATCATCAACCTGAAGCAGGGGGCCGGTCGCCTGATCCGCGACGAAACCGACCGTGGTGTGCTGATGATTTGCGATCCCCGCCTGATTTCCAAGTCGTACGGCAAGCGGGTGTGGCAGAGTCTGCCCCCATTCAAGCGCACCCGCTTGCAAGCCGAGGTGGTGGCGTTTTTCAATAACCCTGCGCCGCCTGCAGTCTGAGGTTGTCAGCGGTCCGCGCCTGCTTCAGGGGTGAATCACAATCTTGCCCGTCACTTTGCGCGCCGCCATGTCTTGTAGTGCCTGAGCGGTGTCGGCCAGCGCGTAGCGCGCCGACACCAGCGGACGGATTTTCCCTTGCGCCAGCCAGCCCAGCAGCTCACGCATGGCAGCCAGGTTGGCCTTCGGCTCGCGCTTGGCGAATTCGCCCCAGAATACCCCCACCAGCGAGGCGCCTTTTAGCAAGGTCAGGTTGAGCGGCAGCGCCGGAATCGCGCCGTTGGCAAAGCCGACCACCAGATAGCGCCCGCGCCAGCCGATCGAACGGAATGCCGGCTCGGCATACTCGCCGCCGACCGGATCGTAAATCACGTCCGGCCCCTTGCCACCGGTGGCCGCCTTGATCGCCTCGCGCAAGTTGTCGACGCTGTAGTTGATGGTCGCATCGGCGCCGTGCGCGCGGCACACGGCCAGCTTTTCTTCGCTCGAGGCGGCGGCAATCACGGTGGCGCCGAGCGCCTTGCCAATCTCGATGGCAGCCAGGCCAACCCCGCCGGCCGCGCCCAGCACCAGCATGGTTTCGCCCGCCTTCAGGCCGGCGCGGTCAACCACCGCGTGGTGCGAGGTGCCATAGGTGAGGGTGATGGCGGCGGCGATATCGAAGTCCATGCCAGGCGGCATTGGCATGACCGCGGCGGCGGCGGCCACCGCCTGTTCGGCGAACGCCCCCTGGGCGACGAATGCAATGACCCGGTCACCAACCTTGACGTGGCTGACGCCATCGCCGACCGCCGCGACCACGCCGGCCAGTTCGCTGCCTGGGGTGAATGGCAGGGCCGGCTTGACCTGGTATTTACCTTGAATAATCAAAACGTCAGGAAAGTTGACGGCTGCGGCCTTGACCTCGATCACCACTTCGCCCTCACCGGCCGTCAACGGCGCCAGTTGTTCCACCACCAGCGTCTCGGGCAAGCCCCAGGCCTTGCATCGCACTGCTTTCATCGTCTGCCTCCAGGTTTTTATAAAAAATAGAACGACCGTTTAGTTCTTTGATTATGCCGGATTTCCAACATGGTGGGGCGGCGTCTGCGCTGGCGGGGTGAGCTTTTGCGGCGGCACAAGGCAGCGACTGTCGTGCTTGTTACAGTCGTGACAGTGTCGTTGGCATTTTGCAAATATGGAGGCTGCGATGGCGAACCGTTACGCCTGTTTCATCAGTTACGCGCAAGGCCAGTTCGACCTGATGAACAAATTCAAGACCGAGCTCATTGCCGCCTTGCGCTGCTACCTGGAGCCGTATCTCGACAATGAAACCGAGTTATTCATCGACACCGAGCAGCTCGGCGGTGGCGATGACCTCGAACGCAAGATCGCCCGTGCCATGTGCGAGAGCGCGGCCATGATTCTCATCTACACGCCCAAGTACGAACTGCACAAATTTACCCGCCGCGAACACGCCGCCATGCAATTGATCGAAGCCGAGCGGGCCGCATGGTACGAGTTGCCCAGCCGCATGATCATTCCCGTGATCATGACGCGCCACCCCGTCTGCCTGCCGCCGCAGATCGCCAATTCGACCATGTATGTCGACTTTTCGCGCTTCACGATGGCCACGCCCGACCTGAAATCGAACCCCGAGTTCATTCCGGCCATTGAAAAAATCGTCACGCGCATCGTCCAGCACGTCGAATTGCAAAAAATATCAACGCCATCAAGTCACGATTGCAACCAATTCGTGCTTCCTGCTGTCCCACCTGAATGGCGTCCCGTGTCCAGTTCATTGCCAACTTTGTCGTTCCCAAAAAAATAAGGATAACCATGGAAAATACCCGCTTTACCTTGCCGCTGCTCCCCACTCCAGGCAGGCTGACCACGGTCTACGCTGTCGACGGCGGCGCTGCCCGCAATGCCGTGCTGACGACGATGGCCTCCCTGCTGGCCGACCGCGCGGGCGCCTGCTCGCCGGTCCTGATGATCGACTGGGACACCGAGTCGCCCGGCCTGCACCAACCGTGCGGGCGCAATGGGCGACCGGCGTCAGCGGCCCAGGCCGGGCTGCTCGAATACGTCGCCGCCTGCCGTGAGCAACTGGCCCTGCTGGCCGACGCTGGCGATGCGCCCGCAGGCAAGGCCAGCGGCAGGCCCAGCGCTGAGGCCGAATGGCGGCGCGCGCGCCAGGTCTGCGAGGCGGTCGACTGGGAACCGTTTGTCGAGCGGGTCGACGACAGCCGGCCCCTGTACCTGATGCGCGCCGGCTGCTTCGACGACAGCTACGGCGAACGGGCCGACGGCGTCGACTGGGAAGGGCTGTTTGCGGCCAGCCCCAGCCTGTACCGCTGCATTGCCGAGCATTTGGAACGGCGCTTCGCCCACATTCTGGTGGCCAGCCGGGGCGGGCGCTCGGCGGCGGTGAGTGTGTGCACCAGTTTGCTGGCCGACCGGCTGGTGATGCTGTTCTCTCCCAGCCGTCGCAGCCTCGACGGCGCCTGTGGCGTGGTGCGCCGTGCCATCGACTACCGCAGCAGTCACGAAGAAGCGCAGCGTCCCCTGCTGGTCTACCCGCTGCCCGTCGATCTCGACGGCGCCGACCAGGGACGCCGCCTGCGCTGGCGCCATGGCGACGCTGCCAGCGAAGGCAGCGATGGCAGCGGTTACCAGGCCGTGCTCGAGCAGCTCATGCGCGACAGTTACGGCCTGCCGTCGCTGTCCCTCGACAATTATTTTGACCACGTCCAGCTGCAACAGCTCAATGCGATGGCCGACCCGGTGGTGCCGCGACTGCCACTGACGGCCGACCGCCTTTCCTTGGCGCGCGCGGTGGCCGAGCTGCTCGACTGGGTCGCCGACGGCGGCCTGCCGTGGCAGGCACGCGCCGAACTGGCCGTCGGCCGCCGCATCGCCCAGGCGCGTGCCAGCGATCCGGACGCCGTCTCGCCGGCGGCGCAAACGGGCCTGGCCGCCGACCTGTTCGAACTGGGCCGCCTGCAGCTGCAGCAAGGCCGCCAGCGCCAGGCGCTCGCCAGCGTCAGCGAAGCGGCCACCGTGCAGGCCGGTTTATGGGGCGCCGGCCACGCCGATACCCGCAGTGGCCGGCTGGCGCTGGCCTTTCAGCTGCGCCAGTGCGGCCAGGCCGATGCCGCGGTGAGCGCCTATCGCCGCCTGTTCGACGAGTCTGTGCAAGCGCTGGGCGCGGGCCATGCCGACAGCCTGGCGGCACGCGCTGGCCTGGCCGCCGCGCTGGCTGACAGCGGGCAAATCGATAGCGCCCTCAGCCATGCGGAACAGGTGGTGCTGGCGTGGCGCGAGCGCGGCGGTCTCAATCACCGCGCCACCCTCGAGGCGCAGGCGGCGCATGCTACCGTGCTGGCGCAGGCCGGGCAACTGGGGCGCGCCCGCATGGTGCTCGAACAGGTGCTCGAAGGGCGCGAACGGGTGCTCGGCCGCGAGCACGCCGCTACGCTCGCCAGCCTCGCCCAGCTGGCCCTGGTGCTGCGCCAGATGGGCCACCTCGACAGCGCCCGCGCCCTCCAGGAACAATTGCTGGCGTGCCGCCGCCGCCTGCTCGGGGTAGACCATGGCGACACCATCGAGGCCGGGCTGGCGCTGGCCGACACCGTCGCCGCCCAGTGCGACCTGCAGCGCGTCGGCGAGCTGTGTGGGCCGCTGGCCGATGCCTGCCAGCGTCGTTATGGCTGCAGCCTGCCGCCCAGCCGCAGCGCCGAGCTGACCCTGGCCAGCGTGCTGGCGCAGGGGGCTGGCGTGAGCGAGCCGCCGCTGACGGCGGCGGGCCGTCCCGCTGCCAGCGCCTTCGCCGCAACCGCAACCATCATCAGCGCGCCGCACGAAAGCGGCTTTCCCCCCTTTGCGCCGCCGCGCAGCATGGTGTTAGGTGCCGCTAGCATGCGCAGTAGCACACCGAGCAGCGCGCTTGGTCGCACGCTCAGTAGCACGCGTCACGCTGATCCTGATGATATTGAACGGAGCGTGATCCACCTCGAGCAAATGGACGACCTGTCGGTCGCTGAAGCGCGCGAACTGGCCGACCGCCTGTGTGAGTCGGTGCTGACGGCGCCGGTGGCACCTCAGCTCAGGGCGCGCGGCGTGCGCGCCATTCTGGAAGTGTATTTTTATCAAGGCGACACCGATGCCCTGGTGGCCTTCATGCAGGGCGAACTGAGCGCCAAAGCCGTCAAACCACAATAAGGTGACCTCGAACAACCGTCGCGCGTGCTTCGATATCGCATTTAGTGGCGCAGCCGCGCACAGGTCCGGTCAGCGATGCCGATGCCATAGCGGACCGCGCAGCAGGTTAGTCGAGGTCGCCACAAGGCGCCATGGCGCTGGCAGATGCCGGCTGCGCCCGCGTGCGCGGGGCAGGGCGGCCGGCGGCACCGGCGCGCCGATGCTGCGGCGCCCGCTGTGTCGCCCGCATTGTCTGCCGCATTGTCGGCCGCCGTGTCGCCCGCTGTGGTGCAAGGCAGATCGGGCCTGCCTGCCAGCAGCGGCAGTGGCGGCAATTGTCCGCAGCGGGGCGCCGGTGTTCACGCTGCCAATTATGTTTTATCGGCGGTGAGCGATGGCGAGCATGCATCGGGTAAAATTGCCGCATGAGAATACTTATCAGTAACGACGACGGCTATCTCGCTCCCGGTATCGAGGCACTCGCCAGTGCGCTGGCCTCGGTGGCCGACATCGTCGTGTTCGCGCCTGACAGCAACCGCTCCGGCGCTTCGAACTCGCTCTCGCTCGACCGTCCGCTGTCGGTCCAGCAAGCGGCCAACGGCTTTTATGTGGTCAATGGCACGCCGACCGATTGCGTTCACGTGGCACTCACGGGGGTGCTCGATTATCGTCCTGATCTGATCGTCTCGGGCATCAATAATGGCGCCAATATGGGCGACGACACCTTGTATTCCGGCACCGTCGCCGCCGCCACCGAAGGGTTTTTGTTTGGTATTCCGGCAATCGCCTTTTCGCAGGCCGAGCACGGCTGGCGCGAGCTCGACTCTGCTGCGCGGGTGGCGCGTGACATCGTGCTGCGCCGCTTTGACGATTTGCGTAGCCCGTGGCTGCTGAACGTAAATATTCCGAATGTGCCGTATGAGCAAATGGGGCCGCTGCGCGCCACCCGGCTCGGTCGCCGCCACCAGTCCGAGCCGGTGATCCGCGCCGTCGATCCGCGCGGCCGCCAGATTTACTGGATCGGCCCGCCAGGGGCGACCCGCGACGCCGGGGAAGGCACCGATTTTCATGCGGTTGCTGCCGGCATGGTGTCGATCACCCCGCTACAGGTCGACCTGACCCACCGCGAGCAACTCGACAGTCTGGCGCGAGGGCTGGCATGAGCGAGCGGCGCAGCACGTTTCCCTTGCCGCTGTCGTCGGTAACAGGACCCGACCGCCGCGCCGGCACGGGGGGCAACGGCGGCGCCGCCAGCGGTGGGAAAAATAGTAACGGTGGTAACCACGGCAGCAGTGGCGCCAACGATGGCGGCAAGCGCCTCGCCACCCCGCAAACGGCGACCCGCAACGCCCTCGGCCAGAATCCTGGCCAGGGCAGCGTCAGGGTGCCAGCTTACGCCGCGCCGTCGTCGGCGGCGCCGTCGAAGTCGCATAGCCAGGCATTGCAGCGGGCCCATGAGAGCCAGCCGGTGGCGCCGCGCGCCGATCTGATGGTGTCGGCGGCAATTCGCCATGCCATGGTCACCCGGGTGGCAAAACAGGGCGTGTCGGACCAGCTGGTGCTGGGCGCGCTCGATACCGTACCGCGCCACGCCTTCATCGAGCCGGCTTTATCGGCGCAGGCGTATATCGATGCCTCGCTGCCGATCGGCCACCAGCAAACCATCTCGCAGCCGTATATCGTCGCCCGCATGATCGAAGTGATGCGCAACGGCCGCCAGCTCGAACGCGTGCTGGAGATCGGCACCGGTTGCGGCTATCAGGCAGCGGTGCTGTCATGTATTGCCAAAGAGATCTTTTCCATCGAGCGTATCAAGCCGCTCCATGAACTGGCAAAGGCCAATTTGCGTCCCTTACGCATCGCCAACCTCCGTTTGCACTACGGAGATGGTATGCTTGGCCTCCCGCAAGTTGCCCCCTTCGATGGCATCATCCTCGCCGCTGCCGGTCTGGAAGTACCTCGGGCACTGCTAGAGCAACTCGCCATCGGTGGACGACTGGTCGCGCCGGTAGGTGCGCAGGTCCAGCACCTGCACTTGATTACCCGCAGTGGCAAGGCGGAATGGCGGAGCGAAACACTGGAAGCCTGCCATTTCGTTCCTTTGCGTCCAGGCACCGCCTAGCCCTGAAATGCCAAATACACAATGATTAGAATGAAACAAACTCGCTGCCTTCTGTTGCTGACTTTGTCGCTGGGCGTCCTTTGCGCCTGCAGTACTGCCGGCCGCCGTGCGCCCATCGTCGATCGGCCCGTCACGCCGGTGGCGGTGGTGCGGCCGGCGCCGGTACAGACCCCGGCAGAAGACCGTGACGAAGCGCGTGGCGTGTACGTGGTCAAAAAAGGTGACACCCTGCTGCGCATTGCCCTCGATCACGGCCAGAACTACCGCGACATCTTGCAGTGGAACAGCCTGCCGGACCCGAATGACATCAAGGTCGACCAGGTGCTGCGGATCGCACCACCGGCACGCGGCAGCGCCGTCACCACGGCCCCGGTGACGCTGGCCGATGCACGGCCAGCGACGCCATCGGTGCCGAAAAAAGTGCAGCCCCGTGGCGAGAAAAAGCCGTACAGCGACGCCACCCTGGCGGAGATGAAGAAAGACGACGATGGCAAGGTGGATGGCAAAGCTGACGGTAAAGCTGACGGTAAAACTGACAGCCGCACCGACAAGCCGGCCAGCGCCGCCGTGCCGGCACTGGCGCCGGGCGCCGTGGTCAAGGCCGACGATGACGAAAAGCTGAGCTGGATGTGGCCGTCGGACGGCCGCATCACCGCCACCTTCGATGAAGGCAAGAACAAGGGCGTCGATATCGCTGGCAAGCTGGGCCAGCAAGTGATGGCGGCCGGCTCGGGAAAAGTCATGTACGCCGGTTCGGGTATCCGCGGTTATGGTAACCTAGTCATCGTCAAGCACAGTAACAGCCTGCTGTCGGCCTACGCTCACAACCGCGCCATCCTGGTCAAGGAGGGGCAGACCGTCACCAAGGGTGAAAAAATCGCCGAAATGGGCGACTCAGACGCCGATTCGGTCAAGCTGCACTTTGAAATCCGCCAGCAGGGCAAGCCAGTCGATCCGTCGAGGTTCTTGCCGAGCCGGTAATCGCCGCCGGCACGCACGCTGTGCGGATCAGCATCGCCAGCACTGACAGCACCGACAGCACCGACAGCATAGTGATGAAGGCCCATGACACTTCCGTCCCACCCGCTCGATGACGACACTGGCCCGGACGACGAGGCTGCTGACAGCGAACTGCCGGGCGACAGCGAGGGTGAGGGCAACGACGCCGAAACGCTGGCACCCGACATCGTCATCGCCAGCGTCGACGAACTCAAAAAAGTCTTGCAGGCCGAGCTTGCCACCGACACCACCCAGCATTACCTGAACCAGATCGGCACCCGCCCGCTGCTCTCGGCTGCCGACGAGGTGCGCATCGCCACGCTGGCCAAGGCTGGCGATTTTCCGGCGCGCCAGGCGATGATTGAACACAATCTGCGGCTGGTGGTGTCGATCGCCAAGCATTACATCAACCGCGGCGTGGTGCTGCTCGACATGATCGAGGAGGGCAACATCGGCCTGATGCGCGCCATCGACAAATTCGAGCCTGAGCGCGGGTTCCGCTTTTCCACCTACGCCACCTGGTGGATCCGCCAGAGCATCGAGCGCGCCATCATGAATCAGGCGCGCACGGTGCGCCTGCCGGTGCACATGGTGCGCGAATTAAACCAGGTGCTGCGCGCCAAGTACCACCTGGAAGCCCAGCACCACGACGGCAAGGAGGCCAGTGTCGAAGACATCGCCCACCTGGTGGGCCGTCCCATCGAAGTGGTGCAAGATATCCTGGCCTTGTCTGAACACGCCACCTCGCTCGACGCCCCGCTCGACAACGATCCCCAGTCCAGCCTGATGGACATGCTGCCTGGCGATAGCGAAGACAGTCCCGATGCCCGCGCCGAGCACCACGAAATGACCTTGCTGGTGCGCGACTGGCTCACCCGCCTGCCGGACAAACAGCGCATCGTTGTCATGCGCCGCTTCGGTCTCGACAATGACGATCCGGCCACCCTCGAGACGCTGGCCGAGGAAATGGGCGTCACCCGCGAACGCGTGCGGCAGATTCAGCAGGAAGCGCTCATCAAGCTCAAGCGGGCGATGGCCGCCCGTGGCGTGGTCCGCGATTCCTTGCTATGATGCGCGCGGGCTGCATGCCCGCGCGCAGCCCCCCTGAACCCTTGAATGCTTGTCCCATCCCGCTTCGGCGGCCGGCCCGCCGCCGGCTGCGCCCCCTATGACAACTACCCAGATCGCCATCCAATCCCTCGACATGGACGCCCGCGGCGTCGGCCACCTGCAAAACGAGGACGGCTCCTCCGGCAAGGTGATTTTTGTCGAGGGTGCCCTGCCTGGCGAGCGGGTCAGCTTTGTCAGCTTCAAGAAAAAGAAAAACTGGGAAGCGGCCCGCATGACGCAGCTGCACAAGGCATCGTCGATGCGGGTGACGCCGCCATGCCCCCATTTTGATTACTGCGGTGGCTGCTCGATGCAGCACCTGGAGCCGACCGCCCAGGTGGCGATGAAGCAGCGTGTGCTGGAAGACAACCTCTGGCACATCAGCAAGGTCAAGTCAGAAAACATCATGCGGCCCATGCACGGCCCTACCTGGGGCTATCGTTTCCGTGCGCGCCTGTCGGTGCGCCACGTCGCCAAGAAAAACACGGTGCTGGTGGGCTTTCACGAAAAGCGCTCCGCCTTCGTCGCCGACATTTCCACCTGCCTGATCTTGCCGCCGCACGTGGCGGCCATGCTGCTGCCGCTGCGCGAGCTGATCGGCGCGCTGTCCATTTACGACCAGGTGCCGCAAATCGAAGTGGCCATTGGCGAAGGGCTGACGGTGCTGGTGCTACGCATCATGGCGCCCCTGCACGGCAACGATGCCGCCTTGCTCAAGGCGTTTGCCGACCGCTGGCAGATCCAGTTCTGGCTGCAGACCAAGGGACCGGAAACGGCGGCGCCTTATTACCCGCTCGACAAACCGCTGTTTTACAGCCTGCCCGAATTTGGCGTGACGATGCCGTTCAAACCCACCGATTTCACCCAGGTCAATCACCAGATCAACCGCGTGCTGGTCGGCACCGCGCTGCGCCTGCTCGAAGTGGCCCCTGGCCACCGCGTCGCTGACCTGTTCTGCGGTCTTGGCAATTTCACCCTGCCGCTGGCGACCCTGGCACGCGAGGTGGTCGGCATCGAAGGCAGCACTGCGCTGACCGAACGGGCGCTGGAAAATGCGCGCGCCAATGGCCTCGATGGCAAGACCCATTTCGAGACGCGCAATCTGTTCGACGTCAGCACCGACGACCTGATCGCGCTGGGCAAATTCGATCGCATGCTCATCGATCCGCCGCGCGATGGCGCGATGGCGCTGGCCGAAGCGTTAGCGGGTCTGAAGGCGCGCCGTCCCGACCTGCTGCCGGAAAAAATCGTCTACGTCTCCTGCAGCCCGTCGACGCTGGCGCGCGACGCCGGCATTTTGATGCACCAAGCGGGCTATGTGCTGAAAAAGGCGGGGGTGGTCAATATGTTCCCGCATACCTCGCACGTTGAATCAATGGCCGTGTTTGAGCTGGCGCCGACGGCCTGAATGTGAATGGCACGCGCATAAAAAAAGCCGACCTCGCGGTCGGCTTTTCTATTGCTGCAAGAACGGTCAGTCGCGGCTGCCTGCACCGATGCCCAGCAGGGCCAGCAGGTTGACGAAGATGTTATACACGTCCAGGTAGATGGCCAGCGTGGCGCTGATGTAATTGGTTTCACCGCCATTGACGATGCGCTGGACGTCGTACAGGATGTAAGCCGAGAAAATACCGATGGCCAGCACCGAGATCGTCATCGACAGCGCCGACAGGCCGAGGAAGACATTGGCGACCGAAGCGAGGATCAGGATGATGAGGCCGGCAAACAGCCATTTGCCCATCATCGAAAAATCGCGCTTGGACACGGTGGCCCAGCTGGCCATGACGGCGAAGATGCAGGCGGTACCGCCAAAGGCCGTCATGATCAGGGTGCCGCCGTTACTAAAGCCGAGCGTGCGGGTGAGGATAGGCGTGAGCATCAGGCCCATGAAAAAGGTAAAGCCCAGCAGCACCAGCACGCCAACCGCGCTTTCCTTGGTTTTTTCGATGGCCCAGATGAAGCCGAAGGCAATCGCCAGGAAGGCCAGCATGCCCATCATGCCGCCCGGCATGGCCAGGTGCAGCTGGACGCCGACAACGGCGCCCAGCACCGTCGGAATCATCGACAGGGCCAGCAGCCAGTAAGTGTTGCGCAGGACGCGGTGACGCACTGCCTGGCCGCTGGATGCGACGTCAAAGCTTTGCATAGTGGGAATCATGGTGCCTCCGATTGGTAAATGATCAAACGTTTCAAGCATAGCACGTTGCGGCCCCGGTGCGCTGCCAGCCCGTATTGACAGTAGGTGGGGGCTGCCTTTTGCTCGGCAGTAACTGTACACCGGAGGGCGGGGCGCTGCAATATAGGTCATGTGGGGCATCTATGGTAAAATCAAAGGTTGATTGAGTACCTTATTTCTCGATTTAAACCTTTCTTTTTATTGGAGTTTTTACACATGGCAATCGAACGCACCCTGTCGATCATCAAACCAGACGCAGTGGCGAAAAACGTCATCGGCCAAATCTACAGCCGTTTTGAAAACGCCGGCCTGAAGATCGTCGCTGCCCGCATGACCCAGTTGTCGCGCGAACAGGCTGAAGGCTTCTACGCTGCCCACAAAGAGCGCGGCTTCTTCAAGGACCTGGTCGACTTCATGGTGTCCGGCCCGGTCATGATCCAGGCACTGGAAGGCGAAAACGCCGTCCTGTTGCACCGCGATCTGATGGGCGCAACCGATCCGAAAAAAGCTGAGCCAGGCACCATCCGCGCCGACTTCGCCGATTCGATCGACGCCAACGCCGTCCACGGTTCGGACGCTGTCGACGCTGCAAAAGTGGAAATCGCTTACTTCTTTCCAGAAGCGAAGTAATTGGCCGGATCATTGGTCAACATGCTGTCAAGCATGACCCAGTAACAAGGTAACGGCGCCGCTCCTGGCCCGTCACCGTCGCCGTTCCCTGCTGCGCCTGCGCGCGGGAACGGCCCTTTGGACTACAAAATATGACGACTCTCACCAACTTGCTGGACTTCGATCCCGCGCAACTCGTCGCTTACTGCGCCGACTTGGGTGAGAAGCCGTTTCGCGCCAAACAACTGCAGCGCTGGATTCACCAGTTCGGCGCCAGCGATTTCGACAGCATGACCGACCTCGCCAAGTCGCTGCGCGACAAGCTGCGCACGCGCGCCGAAATCCGCGCCCCGGCCATCATCAGCGACAACACCTCGCTCGATGGCACACGCAAGTGGCTGGTCGATGTCGGCAATGGCAACGCGGTGGAAACCGTGTTCATCCCGGAAGAAAACCGCGGCACCCTGTGCATTTCCACCCAGGCCGGCTGCGCCGTCAATTGCCGCTTCTGCTCGACCGGCAAGCAGGGTTTTAACCGCAATCTGTCGGTCGCTGAAATCATTGGCCAGTTGTGGATGGCCGAGTTCGAGCTGCGCCGCACCAAGGGCATCGAGCCAGGGCCGAAAGGCGAGCGGCAAATCACCAACGTTGTCATGATGGGCATGGGCGAGCCGCTGCTCAATTACGAGCCGACCGCCACCGCCCTCAAGCTGATGCTCGACGATAACGCTTACGGCCTGTCGCGCCGCCGCGTGACCCTCTCGACCTCAGGGGTGGTGCCGATGATCGACCGCCTGTCGCAAGAAGTGCCGGTGGCGCTGGCAGTGTCGCTGCACGCCTCCAACGATGGCTTGCGCGACGGCCTGGTGCCGCTGAACAAAAAATACCCCCTGCGCGAACTGATGGCCGCCTGCAAGCGCTACCTGGCATTCGCGCCGCGCGACTTCATCACGTTTGAATACTGCATGCTCGATGGCGTCAATGACAGCGACGCCCACGCGCGCGAGCTGCTGGCGCTGGTCAACGACCCGGTACTGGGCGTGTCCTGCAAATTCAACCTGATTCCTTTCAACCCCTTCCCGGAATCGGGCTTGCTGCGCTCGAAAAATCCGCGCATCAAGGCGTTTGCCCAGGTGCTGCTCGATGGCGGGCTGGTGACCACCATCCGCAAAACGCGCGGCGACGACATCGATGCCGCCTGCGGTCAGCTGGCCGGCGAAGTACAGGATCGCACCCGGGTTCAGGAAAGGATGGAGAAAATGGACGAATACAAGAGCAAGTATGGCGCCAACTTCGGGCGCATCGTGGAGATTGCCTCGTGAGTGCGGGCGTGCAGGGCCTGCTCCCACTGCGGCTGCTGACGCTGCTGGCGATGCTCATGCTGGTCGCCGGCTGCGCTGGCAGTGGCGGCGGCAATGGCTCGGGCGACCTGAAAACCGCGTCCGACCAGACCAGCACGGAAAAGCGCGCCTCCATTCGCCTGCAACTGGCGATCGGCTATTTCCAGGAAGGCAAACTGGAAGTGGCACTCGATGAAGTCAAAAAAGCCATTGCCGTCAATCCCGATTTTGCCGATGCCTATGGTGTACGTGCCCTCATCTATGCCCAGCTGGGCGAGCTCAAGCTGGCCGACGACAGTTACCAGCGGGCGCTGCGACTGTCGCCCAACAACCCGGAACTGAGCAATAACTATGGCAGCTTCCTCTGCCAGAACGGCCGCGGCGCCGAGTCGCTGCGCTATTACGATGCGGCCATTCGCAATCCCACCTACCAGTCGCCGTTCAAGGCCATGCAAAATGCTGGCAGCTGCAGCATCCGTCTGAAGCAGTACGACGTTGCCGAGCGCTATCTGCTTGACGCATTGCGTCTCGAGCCCGATCATCCTGTCACCAACGCCAATCTGGCGCGGGTGTATTACGAGCGGCGCGATTACAAGCGTGCCGGCATTTTTATCAACCGCGTGAAATCGACTGCCAAGCTCGACGACCTCGGTCCAGACGTTCTGTGGCTGGCCGTGCGCATCGACCGCCGCCTGGGCGACAAGGAATCGGAGTCGAGCATGGCGACCCTGCTGCGCCGCCACCATCCCGGTTCGGCCGAGTTTGCAGCATTTCAGCGCGGCGCATTTGATGAATGAGACAGGAAATAGCATGAGTGCAGAACGGGCAGATCGAGTAGAACAAGCAGCCGCCGGCGCCAGCGCCGACAGCAATGCCGCGCCAGGTAAGATCCTCGCCGCCCAGCGCGAATCGATGGGCTGGACGGTAGAGCAGGTGGCCGACCAGCTCAAGCTGGCGGTGCGCCAGGTGGTTGCCATCGAAGCGGGCGACAGTGCCGCTTTGCCGGGCCCGGCGGTGGTGCGCGGCTTCGTGCGCGCCTACGCCAAAATCGTTCGCCTCGACCCGATTCCCCTGGTCGCCAAGATTTCGCTTGACGTGCCCGGCATCAGCGATAGCGGTCACAGCAACCACGCCGCGCTGCGCCACGGCAAGCCGGCATCGTTTTCAGAAGTGCGCTTCCCCAGCCATGGCAAGCGCGCCGCCGTGCCCATCGTGCCCATCGTGGCGGTACTGGTGCTCGCTGGCGCAGTCGCTGCGGCCTGGCATTTCGGTTTGCTGGCCAAGCTGAGCAATCGCGCCGACACCGCCAGCACCGGCAGCGCGGTAACGGCGCCGAGTGCGCCCTCGGCCAGTGCCAGCGCCAGCACGGTAGCGGCGCCGCTGACGACCGTTCCGGTGGCCAATGTGCTGCCCGTGCAGAGCCTGCAAAATTCCACCGTGCCCCTCATTTCAGTACCGCCACCAAGCTCGGTGACGCCCGGTTCGCCGTCGGCCGCGGTGGCAGGTGTCGGTGTGCCGGCGGCTGCTGCCAGCGCAGACACCGCCGCAGCGGCCGGCGCCAACGCGCTGGTGATCGCCGTGCGTGAAGATTCCTGGATCGAAATCCGGCGGGCCAAGGGCGCGCCGCTGATCGCCCGTCTGGTCAAGGCCGGCAATACCGAGCGTTTCGACCTCACCGAGCCCGTCACCCTGGTGGTGGGCAAACCGGGCGCGGTCAGCGCCACCCTGCGCGGCGCCGCCCTCGATCTGCCCGTCGCCAGCGGCGGCGCGGTCGCCCGCGTCAGCCTGAAATAAACGCCAGCGGCCGCGCCGGATGGCGCCGCCGCCAGGTCTTCGATACCACTTTTTAGTTCACTAACCGCGTCAGCAAGCGATTTACTATGTCCTCTTCCAACTTGGCGATTCCCTCCGGTCCAATGCTCCGCCGTGCCAGCCGCAAGGTGCTGGTCTCGCACGGCGCGCGCCAGGTCTGGGTAGGCGGCGACGCCCCCGTGGTGGTGCAGTCGATGACCAATACCGACACCGCCGACGCCATCGGCACGGCCATCCAGATCAAGGAACTGGCCCGTGCCGGTTCCGAGCTGGTGCGCCTGACGGTCGACCGTCCCGAGGCTGCTGCTGCCGTGCCCGCCATCCGCGAGCAGCTCGACCGCATGGAAATCGACGTGCCGCTGGTGGGCGACTTTCACTACAACGGCCACACCCTGCTGCGCGATTACCCCGACTGCGCGCGCGCGCTGTCGAAGTACCGCATCAATCCCGGCAATGTGGGGCAGGGCGCCAAGCGCGACAGCCAGTTCGCCCAGATGATCGAAGTGGCCGCCCTGTACGACAAGCCGGTGCGCATCGGGGTTAACTGGGGCTCGCTCGACCAGGCGCTGCTGGCCCGCATCATGGACGAAAACGCCGGGCGCGCGCAGCCGTGGACGGCGCAGGCGGTGATGTACGAAGCGCTCATTACCTCGGCAATCGACAATGCCGTGCGCGCCGAGGAAATTGGCCTGGCGCGTGACAAGATCATCCTGTCCTGTAAAGTATCGGGCGTGCAAGACCTGATCGCCGTCTACCGCGAACTGGCGCGCCGCTGCGATTATCCGCTGCACCTGGGCTTGACCGAAGCGGGCATGGGCAGCAAGGGCATCGTGGCATCGACCGCCGCGCTGTCGGTGCTGCTGCAGGAAGGCATCGGCGACACCATCCGCATTTCGCTCACCCCCGAGCCGGGTGGTGACCGCACCAAGGAAGTCATCGTCGGCCAGGAGATTTTGCAGACCATGGGCCTGCGCAAGTTCGCACCGATGGTGATTGCCTGTCCCGGTTGCGGACGGACGACGTCGACCACCTTCCAGGAGCTGGCCGACAACATCCAGACCTTCTTGCGCGAGCAGATGCCGGAGTGGAAAAAATCGTACCCGGGGGTGGAAGCGATGAATGTCGCCGTGATGGGTTGCATCGTCAACGGTCCCGGCGAATCGAAGCACGCCAATATCGGCATCAGCCTGCCCGGCACCGGCGAATCACCGGCCGCACCGGTGTTCGTCGATGGCCAGAAAAAAGTGACCTTGCGCGGTGAGAATATCGTGCAGGGATTCCAGCAGATCGTGCTGGACTATGTAAAAACGAATTACGGTAAATAATATGTCTGATAATAAAAAACCTGAAAAGATTCTTGCGGTCAAAGGGATGAATGACATCCTGCCGGCCGATGCGCCGCTGTGGGAGCTGCTGGAAAACACCACCGAATCGGTGCTCAAAAGCTATGGCTATCAAAAGATCGTCACCCCGATCCTGGAAGAGACGGGTCTGTTCGCCCGCGCCATCGGCGCCGTTACCGACATCGTCGAAAAAGAAATGTATTCGTTCACCGATTCGATGAATGGCGACCTGTTGACGCTGCGTCCGGAAGGCACCGCCGGCACCGTGCGCGCCGTGCTCGAACACAACCTGGTGTACGACGGTCCCAAGCGCCTGTGGTACAAGGGCCCGATGTTCCGCCACGAGCGGCCCCAGCGTGGCCGCTACCGCCAGTTCTTCCAGTTCGGTGCCGAAGCGGTGGGTTTTACGGGGCCCGACATCGACGCCGAATTGATCATGCTGTGCCGTCGCCTGTGGGACGACCTGGGTCTGGAAAACATCCGCCTCGAATTGAACTCGATCGGTGACGCCGCCGAGCGCCTGCGCCACCGTGCCGACCTGATCGCCTATTTTGAAGCGCACAGCGAGCTGCTCGATGCCGAAGCGACGCGTCGCCTGCACAGCAATCCGCTGCGCATTCTCGACACCAAGAATCCGGCCATGCAAGACCTGGTCAACAAGGCGCCGAAACTGCTCGACTACATCGCGGGCGAATCGCTGGCCCACTTCGAGGGTTTGAAGAGCATCCTCGATCACAACAATATTCCCTATGTCGTCAACCCGCGCCTGGTGCGCGGCATCGATTACTACAACCGCACCGTGTTCGAATGGGTCACCGATGCGCTCGGCGCCCAGGGCACCGTGTGCGCTGGTGGTCGCTACGATCCCCTCATCGAAATGTTCGGCGGCAAGGCCACGCCCGCCGTTGGCTTTGCCATGGGCATGGAACGCTTGATCGAACTGATGAAAGAAGTGGGCGAGCCGAACGAGCCGTCGCTGTGCGATGTCTACCTGGTGCACCAGGGCGATGGCGCGCGCATGCAGGCATTCGTGCTGGCCGAGCGCATCCGCGATGCCGGTCTCGACGTGATCCTGCACTGCGCCACCGCCAGCGGTGCCGGCAGTTTTAAAGCGCAGATGAAAAAAGCCGATGGCAGTGGCGCTTCGTTCGCCGTCATTTTGGGCGAGGATGAAGTGGCCAATCACACGGCCACCGTCAAGGCCATGCGCGGCGCCGCCGACCAGTCGCAGCAGAGCAGCGTGGGCTTCGATGCGGTGGTCGATTACCTGGTCGACGCCGTCATTGGCGCGCACGGCCACGATCACGAGCACGTCCATTATCACCACTGATTCAACTCCTATTTTTTAAAACAATTTACTCTATTACACGACCATGGCCTACGATCACGAAGAACAAGAGCAACTGGACTCGCTGAAAGCATTCTGGAACCAGTACGGCAACCTGCTCACCTGGGTGCTGATCATCGTGCTCGGCGCTTACGCCGGTTACAATTACTGGCGCTACACCGAGCGCAAGCAGGCTGAAGAAGCCTCGGTGCTCTTCGACCAGCTGCAAAAATCGGCGCAGGCCAAGGACGCTGCCAAGGTCATCAAGGCTGCCGCCGACATCGAAGCCAAATACGCCTCGACTGCCTACGCCCCGATGGCCGCACTGGTGGCCGCCAAATCGGCGTTCGACAGCAGCGACCTGAAAACCGCCAAGGCCCAGTTGCAGTGGGCTGCAGAGCACGGCAACGAAGACATCCAGGCGATCGCCCGGCTGCGCCTGTCTGCCGTGCTGCTCGATGAAAAAGCCTACGATGAAGGCTTAAAACTGCTCGCAGGCAGTTTCCTGCCGCAGTTTGCCAGCGCGGTGGCGGACCGCCGTGGCGACATCCTGGTCGCGCAAAACAAGCTGGAAGACGCTCGCAAGGCGTATATTGCTGCCCTGGCAGGCATGAACAAGGCCGATCCAGGCCGCAAGCTGGTGGAAGTCAAGCTCGAATCGATCGGCGGCACCGCGCCACCGCGGCCGGCTGACGGCGCGGCGCCTGCCGCCGCCGCTTAAGCTGCCGCCAGCGCCGCCCTCCGACCGATTGCACCACCCCGCAAGAAAACCAGAACAAGGTAACTGACAATGATGCGTATGACCCAGAAGTTGATTGGCGTGAGTGTGCTGGCCATGATGGCCGGCTGCAGCACCTTAAATTCGCTCAATCCTTTCGCCAGTAAACCGAAAACTGCCGTGCCGGCGCCGCTGCTGGCGTTGAAAGGCAGCATGGCCGTGCGCACCGCCTGGAAACTTGACGTTGGCAAGGCCAATGGCTATATTTTTAGCCCGGCGGTTGCGGGCGACAGCGTCATCGTCGCTGGCGGCAGTGGCGCCATTGCCCGTATCGATGGCGCCAGCGGCAAGGCGCTGTGGCGCATCAAGGCGCCCACCGCGCTGTCGGCCGGCGTCGGTACCGATGGCAATGTGCTGGTGGTCGGCGGCCTCAAGGGCGCCGTCTACGCCTACGACATGAACGGCAAGGCGCTGTGGACGGCGCAGGCATCGAGCGAAGTATTGACGGCACCGGTGGTGGGCGATGGCATCGTGGTGGTGCGCAGTTTTGACAACCGCATCGTGGGCCTGGACGCCAAAACGGGCGAGAAAAAATGGACCGTGCAGCGGCCGTCGCCGCCGCTGACCATCCGCAACGCGCCTGGCATGGTGGTGGCCGGCAAGGATGTGATCGTCGCCCAGCCGGGCGGCAAGCTGGTCGCCATCCTGCTGGCGAGCGGCTCGCCGCGCTGGGAAGTGGCGGTCGGCGAAGCGCGCGGCGCTACTGAACTCGAGCGCGTCACCGATATCGGCGGCATGCCGGTGGTGATTGACAACGAAGTGTGCGCCGTCTCTTACCAGGGCCGCGTCGGCTGCTTCGAATTGAGCACCGGCAGCGCCCGCTGGACCAAGGAACTGTCGTCCAATGGCGGCGTCGCCGTCGACCAGACCAGTGTGTTCGCCGCCAACGACAAGGGTGACGTGCTGGCCTTTGCGCGCGACACTGGCGTGAGCAGCTGGAAAAACGACAAGCTCGGCTATCGCAATGTATCGACCCCGGTGTCGTATGGCCGCACGGTTGCCGTCGGCGACTACCAGGGTTACATCCACTTCATGTCGCGTGAAGACGGCACTTTTCTGGCGCGCGCCGCCACTGACGGCAGCGCCGTGGTCGCCACCCCTGTGGTGGTCGGCTCGAACCTGATTTTTCAAACACAAAATGGAACTGTGACCGCAATTGCGGTCGAATAATAATGAAGCCGGTAATAGCACTTGTTGGTCGCCCCAACGTCGGGAAATCGACCCTTTTCAACCGCCTGACCCGCTCGCGTGACGCGCTGGTGGCGGATCTGCCTGGCCTCACCCGCGATCGCCACTATGGCGAAGGGCGGGTCGGCGAGCGGCCATTCCTGGTCATCGACACGGGCGGTTTCGAGCCCGTCGCCAAGGAAGGCATCATGCACCAGATGGCCTTGCAGACCAAGCAGGCGGTGGCCGAAGCGGACGTCGTCATCTTCATCGTCGATGGTCGCCAGGGCTTGACGCCGCACGACAAAACCATCACCGACTTCCTGCGCAAATCAGGCCGTAAAGTGATGCTGGTGGTGAACAAGGGCGAGGGCATGAAGTACACCTCGGTGGTCGCCGAATTCTACGAGCTGGGCATGGGCGACGCCTACGTCATCTCGGCCGCGCACGGCGACGGCGTCTCCGACCTGGTCGAAGAAGCGCTCAACGAAGCGTTCGCCTCGCGCGCGCCCGACGCTGAAGAACTCGAACCGGCGGCACGCGGCATCAAGATCGCCATCGTCGGCCGCCCCAACGTCGGCAAGTCGACCCTGGTCAATACCCTGATCGGCGAAGAGCGCGTGATCGCCTTCGACATGCCGGGGACCACGCGCGACTCGATCGAAGTGCCGTTCGAACGCGAAGGCAGAAATTACACCCTCATCGATACCGCCGGCATCCGCCGCCGTGGCAAAGTGTTCGAAGCGATCGAGAAATTCTCGGTTGTCAAAACGCTGCAATCGATTTCCGAAGCCCACGTGGTGATCCTGCTGCTCGATGCCCAGCAAGACATCTCCGAGCAGGACGCCCACATTGCCGGCTTCATTCTCGAATCGGGCCGCGCGCTGGTGGTGGCGGTGAACAAGTGGGATGGTTTGACCTCGGACGTGCGCGATGAAATCAAGATCGACCTCGACCGCAAGCTCGATTTCCTGTCGTTCGCCAAGACCCATTTTATTTCGGCGCTGAAGGCGACCAATATCGGTCCGATGATGAAGTCGGTCGACGCCGCTTACGCTGCCGCCACCGCCGACCTGTCGACCCCGCGCCTGACGCGTGCGCTGATCGAAGCGGTGGAAAAGCAGGAACCGCGCCGCAAGGGTTCGATCCGGCCAAAGATGCGTTATGCCCACCAGGGTGGCCAGAATCCGCCGATTATCGTCATCCACGGCAATGCCCTCGATGCGATTGGCGAACCGTATAAACGCTATCTGGAAAAGCACTTCCGTGACACATTTAACCTGGTCGGCACGCCCTTGCGCATCGAATTGCGGATGGGTAAGAATCCATTTGCCCGGAAGTAGGGCGCCCGCAAAAATTCGGGCGTGTGAGACACAAACACGGTTAAAACAGGTTACAGTAGATTATCGCACTGCGGCTTCTTAGGAAAGATCATCCCGGTACTTGAAATCGCCCGAGTCGCCTCCAACTCTTTATTACAACAACACACGGAGCTTTTATGAGCAACAAAGGGCAACTGTTACAAGACCCATTTCTAAATGCCTTGCGCAAGGAACATGTGCCGGTCTCGATCTACCTGGTCAACGGCATCAAGCTGCAGGGTCATATCGAATCGTTCGACCAGTACGTCGTCCTGCTGCGCAACACCGTCACCCAGATGGTCTACAAGCACGCAATCTCCACCGTGGTACCGGCCCGCGCCGTCAACCTCAGCCTTGAGTCCGACGCTGAATAAGGCGGCGGCAGCGGTGCACGCCCACGCCCTGAAAGCAAGCGCATGCGCGCCGCTTTAGTCGGCATCGACTTCGGCGCTGGCGATTTCGATGCCAGCGTGGAAGAGCTGTCCTTGCTCGCCCGCTCGGCCGGTGCCGAGCCGATCACCACCATCACCGCCAAGCGCGCCAGCCCGGACGCCGCCTATTTTGTCGGTTCCGGCAAGGCCGATGAAATCGCCCAGGCTTGCCTGGCCGAGCACATCGAGATTGTGATTTTCAATCACGCGCTCTCGCCAGCCCAGCAGCGCAATCTGGAAAAGCGCCTCAACGTACGCGTGCTCGACCGCACCAGTCTGATTCTCGACATCTTTGCCCAGCGCGCCCAGAGTCACGAGGGCAAGCTGCAGGTCGAGCTCGCCCAGTTGCAGCATCTGGCCACCCGCCTGATTCGCGGCTGGACTCACCTGGAACGGCAAAAAGGCGGTATCGGCCTGCGCGGCCCCGGCGAAACCCAGCTCGAGACCGACCGCCGCCTGATTGGCGAACGGGTCAAGGCGCTGCGCGCGCGCCTGGTCAAGCTGCGCAAGCAACACGAAACCCAGCGCCGTTCGCGCGGTCGCAACCAGACTTTTTCCGTCTCCCTGGTCGGCTACACCAATGCCGGCAAGTCGACCCTGTTCAACGCGCTGACCAAGGCTGGCGTGTACGTCGCCAACCAGTTGTTCGCCACCCTCGACACTACCTCGCGCCGCTTGTACCTGGGCGAAGAAGTGGGCAGCGTGGTCATTTCCGACACCGTCGGCTTCGTGCGCGAACTGCCGCACCAGCTGGTGGCGGCGTTTCGCGCCACCCTCGAAGAAACCATTCACGCCGACCTGTTGCTGCACGTCGTCGACGCCGCCAGCCCCGTGCGGATGGAACAGATTGAACAGGTCAACGAGGTGTTGCGCGAGATCGGCGCCGATCACATTCCCCAGATTTTGGTGTGGAACAAGATCGACGCGGCAGGTTTCGAGCCGGCAATTGAACGTGATGAATATGATAAAATCAGTCGCGTTTTTGTCAGCGCCATCAAGGGCGACGGCCTCGATCTGTTACGCGAAGCCATCGTCGAAGCGGCCAAGGCAGCACCCATCTACCGCCCCGCAGTCGCGCGGCACGACGGCACTGACCAGGCTGCCGATGAATGGGATGGCGAAGAGGATGATCTCGACGTCGACCAGGATGACCGCGATGACCAGAGCCGCCCAGACGACCATGATGTAGCAGTCTCCCCATCCACCAACGCCGGATCACGATAGCATGCTCGTTTCTTTTCTCAGGCGCTGCGGCGCCAAGTTGTCGCTCAACGACCCGCGTTGGGGCCACAAGCCCGAAGGCGACAATAAAAAACAAGAAGGCAGAAGGCCGGGCGGCGAAGGCCCCCCTGACCTCGACCAGATGTGGCGCGACTTCAATGCCCGCATCAATCGCCTGTTCAATAAAAACGGCAATAACAACGGCGGTGGCAGTGACAACAACGGTTTCCGTCCCGACATGAAGGGCGCCAGTGTGACCGCCGGCGTCATCGCCGTGATCGTGCTCTTCATCTGGCTCGCCAGTGGCGCCTTCATCGTGCAGGAAGGGCAGGTGGGTATCGTCACCACCTTCGGTAAACTCAGTCACAAGACGGGCGCCGGTTTCAACTGGCGCTGGCCGGCGCCATTCCAGGCCCATACCACCGTGGACGTTTCGCGCGTGCGGACCGCCGAAATCGGTTATCGGGGCTCGGTGCGTTCAAAAAATGCCAAGGAAGCGCTGATGCTGACAGACGATGAAAACATCATCGACATCCAGTTCGCCGTCCAATACACCTTGAAAGATCCGGTCGCCTGGATTTACAACAACCGCGAACATGACGACGACACCGTGCGCCAGATCGCCGAAACGGCCATCCGCGAAGTGGTTGGCAAGAGCAAGATGGATTTCGTGCTGTACGAGGGCCGCGAACAGGTCGCCCTCGACACCAACCGCCTGATGCAGCAGATCGCTGACCGCTACGCCCTTGGCGTGCAAATCACCAACGTCACCATGCAAAGCGTGCAGCCACCCGAGCAGGTCCAGAGCGCCTTTGACGATGCCGTCAAGGCCGGGCAGGACCGCGCCCGTGCCAAGAGCGAAGGCGAAGCCTATGCCAACGACATCATTCCGCGCTCACGCGGCGCCGCCATCCGCCTGACCCAGGATGCCGAAGCTTACCGTTCGCAGGTGGTCGAGTCAGCCACCGGCAATGCCTCGCGGTTTAACCAGGTGGTGGCCGAATACCAGAAGGCGCCCGCTGTCACCCGTGACCGCATGTACCTGGAAACCATGCAGCAAATCTTCAGCAGCGCCAGCAAGGTGATGGTCGACGCCAAGTCGGGCAGCAATATGCTGTACCTGCCGCTTGACAAGCTCATCGCCCAGACCGCCGCCAACGACGCCGCTATCGGCGCCAAATCGGGACCGGTGCAGGTCGCGCCGGCCGCCACTCCGCCCCCACAAGAGATCATGACGACAGAATCGACACGCCAGCGTGACAGCCGCGCTACCGGCCGCGAACGGGAGAGCCGCTAATGAACCGCGTCGTCAGCCTTTTTATTGCCGCCTTTGTTGCCCTGATGTTGTTGTGGTCGTGCGTGTTCGTGGTCGATCAGACCAAGTTCGCCATCGTCTTTGCCCTCGGTGAAGTGCGCGATACCATCACCGAGCCTGGCCTGCACTTCAAACTGCCCGCACCGCTGCAAAACGTGGTGATGTTCGACAAGCGCATCCAGACGCTGGACACGCCCGATGCCGACCGTTTTATCACGGCGGAAAAGAAAAACATCCTGGTCGATGCCTTCGTCAAATGGCGCATTCTCGACCCGCGCCTGTACTACGTCAGTTTCAATGGCGACGAGCCGCGCGCGCGCGACCGCATGTCGCAAATCGTCAAGGCGGCGCTCAATGACGAAATCACCAAGCGCACCGTGCGCGAAGTCATTTCTGGCGAGCGCGGCAAGGTGATGGAGGGCATCCGCAACAAGGTGGTGCTCGAAGCGAAGCAGATCGGTATCGAAATCGTCGATGTGCGCTTGAAGCGCGTCGATTACGTCGACCAGATCAACGCCTCGGTGTACGACCGCATGAAGGCCGAGCGTACCCGCGTGGCCAACGAACTGCGTTCGACCGGTTCGGCCGAATCGGAAAAAATCCGCGCCGACGCCGACCGTCAGCGCACCGTGATTCTGGCCGAAGCGTACCGCGATGCCGAGAAACTCAAGGGCGAGGGCGATGCCAAGGCGTCCGAGATTTATGCCCAGTCGTTCGGTAAAAATCCCGAGTTTTATAAATTCTATCGCTCGCTCGAGGCCTACCGCGCCACCTTCAAAAACCATGGCGACGTCATGGTGCTCGATTCCGGTTCGGACTTCTTCAAGTATTTCCGCTCGCCGGGTGCGGGCGGTGCGGCTGCGCCTGCCAAAAAGTAAAACGGCGCGGGGACTGGCACGCGTGCCTGTCCCCATTCCCGCGACCGCGCCGGATTCAAACATGGGGACAGGCACCGCGCTACGTGCGTACCAGTCCCCTCAGCTTTATTGGCCTACCCCTCCCAATTCAGGTAAAATTGATGGTTCGGCGCATTCTTTTTGCGGCTTTGACCGCTTGCGCGACTGTTAATCATTCACTTTGTAAAGCCCATGCCGACGAATTGGCTTCTGCCTGAAAATATCGCCGATGTCTTGCCGTCCGAGGCGCGCAAGATCGAAGACTTGCGTCGCCGCATGCTCGACAACTTCCGCCTCTACGGCTACGAACTGGTGATGCCACCGCTGCTCGAATATGTCGACTCGCTGCTCAACGGCGCCGGTGCCGACACCGAACTGCGCACCTTTAAACTGGTCGACCAGATTTCCGGTCGCCTGCTCGGCCTGCGCGCCGACATGACCACGCAAGTGGCGCGGATCGATGCTCATTTACTCAACCGTGAATCGGTGACCCGCCTGTGCTATGCCGGCAGCGTGCTGCATACCCGCCCGTCGGGTCTGCACGCCACCCGTGAGCCGCTGCAGATCGGCGCCGAAATCTACGGTCACGCTGGTCTCGAAGCCGATGCCGAAATCCAGGAACTGGCGCTGGCCTCGCTGGCCATGGCCGGTTTTGCCGATGTGCGGCTGGACCTGTCGCATGCGGGCGTGCTGCGCGCGCTGCTGCAGGACGACGCCGTCGCCGCGCGCGACGAGCATGCTCTGCATGCCTTGCTGCGCGCCAAAGATACGCCGGGCCTGACAGCGCTGACCGTGGACTACGCGCCGGCCACCCGGGCGGCCTTGCTGGCCCTGCCGAACCTGTACGGCGACGTCGACGTGCTGGCCGAGGCGCGCGCGCTGTTGCCGCCGCTGCCAGGCATTACGCGCGCGCTGGCCGAACTGGCGGCGCTCGCTGCGTCCGCCCTCGGCCGCGCCGAAGTGGCGATCGACCTGGCCGACCTGCGCGGTTACCAGTATGAAAGCGGCGCCATGTTTGGCCTGTACGTGCCGGGCTTGCCGAATGCGGTGGCGCGCGGCGGGCGCTACGATCATGTCGGCGAAGCATTCGGCCGGGCCCGGCCCGCCACCGGCTTTTCGCTCGACCTGCGCGAGCTGGCGCGGCTGTTGCCGGGCGCCGAGCGCAAGCATGCCATCCGCGCGCCGTGGGGCAATGCCCCCGAACTGCGTGAACGCATCGCCGCCCTGCGGCTGGACAATGAAATCGTGATCCAGAGCTTGCCGGGTCACGAAAACGATCAGGACGAATTCGAGTGCGACCGCGCTCTCGTGTTCGAGGATGGAAACTGGATTCTTAAAAACTTGGGTTGATTGTGATGTCAAATAAAAACGTGGCAAAGAATGTGGTCGTCATCGGCACCCAGTGGGGCGATGAGGGCAAGGGCAAAATCGTCGACTGGCTGACCGACCATGCGAAGGGCGTCGTGCGCTTCCAGGGTGGCCACAATGCCGGTCACACGCTGGTCATCAAGGGCCAGAAAACCGCCTTGCAGCTGATCCCTTCGGGCATCATGCGCGAAGGCGTCGCCTGCTATATCGGCAATGGCGTGGTGGTGTCGGTGCCCGACATCATGCGCGAAATCGACAAGCTGCAAGCGATCGGCGTGGAAGTGGCCTCGCGCCTGAAAATCTCCGAAGCCTGCCCGGCGATCCTGCCGTACCACGTTGCCATCGACATCGCCCGCGAAAAAGCGCGCGGCGAGAACAAGATCGGCACCACCTGCAAGGGCATCGGTCCCGCCTACGAAGACAAGGTGGCGCGCCGCGCCATCCGCATCGCCGACATGCTCAACCCCGAGCGTTTCGCCGAAAAGCTTAAGGAAAACCTCGACTACCATAACTTCGTCCTGGTCAATTATCTGAAAGCCGATCCGATCGACTATCAAAAGACTTACGACGATGCGATGGCCCTGGTGCCACGCCTGCGTCCAATGGTCGCTGACGTGCCCAGCGCGCTGCACGCCACCTACAAAGCGGGCGGCAGCCTGCTGTTCGAAGGCGCACAGGGCTCGCTGCTCGACGTCGACCACGGCACCTATCCGTACGTGACGTCGTCGAACTGCGTCGCCGGCAACGCGTCGGCCGGCGCCGGCGTCGGTCCGGGCATGCTGCACTACATCATGGGCATCACCAAGGCCTACACCACCCGCGTCGGTTCCGGCCCGTTCCCGTCGGAACTGTCGACCGCCGATGGCGTCGGCGAGCACCTCTCGCGCGTCGGCCACGAATTTGGCACCGTCACTGGCCGCGCCCGTCGCTGCGGCTGGTTCGATGCAGCGCTGCTGCGTCGCTCGGTGCAAATCAACGGCGTCACCGGCATGTGCCTGACCAAGCTCGACGTGCTCGATGGTATCGAATCGCTCAAACTGTGCACCGGTTACACGATTGACGGCCGCGCGGTCGACATCTTCCCAGTCGGCGCCGAAGAAGCGGAGCGCTGCGTGCCCGTCTACGAAGAAATGCCAGGCTGGACCGAGAACACGGTGGGCGCCAAGTCGCTCGCCGAGTTGCCGGCCGCTGCACGCGCGTATATCAAGCGCATTGAAGAGCTGGTCGGCGTGCCGATCGACATGGTCTCGACCGGTCCTGACCGGGTTGAAACCATCGTGCTGCGTCACCCGTTCGAATAATCCTGTCCCACATAAAAGGAGTTGCCATGACCACCCCACCATCGACCGATACCGACCTGTGGGTCTCCTGGGACGAATACCACCGCCTGATCGAGCGCTTGGCGCTGAAAGTGTATGAATCGGGCTGGAAATTCGACCAGGTGCTGTGCCTGGCGCGCGGTGGCGTGCGCCCCGGCGACGTCTTTTCGCGCATTTTCGATGTGCCGCTGGCGATCCTGTCGACCAGTTCCTACCGCGAAGAAGCGGGCACCAAGCAGGGTGACCTCGACATCGCCAAGTACATGACGATGACCAAGGGCCCGCTCGCTGGCAAGATCCTGCTGGTCGACGACCTGGCCGATTCGGGCGTCACGCTCGACAAGGTCACGCGCCACCTGAAAGACAATTTCAGCGGTGTCACCGAAGTCAAATCGGCGGTCATCTGGGTCAAGGGCACGTCGTCGATCCGGCCCGATTATTTCCTCGACGAGTTGCCGCACAACCCGTGGATCCACCAGCCGTTCGAAGACTACGATGGTCTGCGTCCGCACCAACTGGCGGCATGGATGAAAAAGGGCGCGGCCTAAGCAGCTGCCGTGCCATAGCAAGGCCAGAGCGATCTGGCCTTTTTTTTCATTTCCTCACCAGCAAGGCCGTTCAGCCATGACGCAAAATTTTCTGCAAACCTTCATCCTGCTGCTGCTGGTCACCGACCCGTTCGGCAACGTGCCGATTTTCGTCAGCGCACTGGCGCCTGTCGAGCGCAGCCGCCGGCCCCGCATCGTGCTGCGGGAATGCGCCATCGCGTTCGTGGTGCTGCTGGTATTCATGTTTTTCGGCCGCCATTTGCTGACCGCCCTGCAACTGTCGGAAGTGTCGCTGCGCATCGGTGGCAGCGTGATTTTGCTCTTGATTGCCATCCGCATGATCTTCCCCCATCCGGACGGCGTGCTGGGCAAGACGGAAGGCGGCGAACCGTTCATTGTGCCGCTGGCCATTCCCGCATTGGCGGGGCCATCGGCGCTGGCCACCGTGCTGCTGTTTTCGCGCGAGACGATGGGCGAAGTGATGATCCACGTCGCCGCGCTGGCGGCAGTGGCGGTGGTGTGGCTGATCGTGTTCCTGGGCGCCGACCGCCTGCAAAAGGCGCTCGGTCCGCAGGTGATGACGGCGTTTGAACGTTTAATGGGTTTGATTTTGACGGCAATGTCGGTGGAAATGCTGCTTGGCGGTATACGCGAGTTCATTCATACCCTGTAAGCAGGCAGGGGACAGGCAGCTGCGGTGCCAGTCCCCATTGCGCCCGGGCGAACGCCATCACTTCCCGGCAGCCGGCTTCAGATAACGGTCCAGCCACCCCAGCACGCGCTGGTGCCACAGCACCGAATTGGCCGGCTTGAGCACCCAGTGATTTTCGTCCGGGAACACCAGCAGTTCGCTGGGAATGCCCTGGCGCTGCAGCGCAGTAAACGCGCCGAGTCCTTGGCTGACAGGAATGCGGAAATCCTTCTCTCCGTGGATCACCAGCATCGGCGTTTTCCACTTGGTCACATAATTAACCGGATTGAATTTCTCGTGCCGTTGCGGCGCACTAAAATAGGTGCCGCCGTTTTCCCACTCGTTGAACCACAGTTCTTCGGTCGAGTAATACATGGCCCGGTTGTCGAACACGCCGTCGTGGTTGACGATGCACTTAAAACCATTCGACCAGTTGCCCTCGATCCAGTTCATCATGTAGCCGCCATACGAGGCGCCCAGCGCGCAGGCGCGGCTGGTGTCGAGCCACGCATAGTTGGCACCAGCCGCAGCCAGACCCTTCTTCAAGTCTTCCAGCGGGGCGCCGCCCCAGTCGCCGCTGATGGCGTCGGTAAATTTTTGACCATAGCCGGTGGAACCGTGAAAATCGATGAACACGGTGGCATAGCCGGCACCGGCATAGGTCTGCGGGTTCCAGCGATAGCTCCAGCTGTTGCCAAAACTGCCCTGGGGGCCGCCGTGGACCAGGAAGGCAACCGGGTAGCGTACGCCAGGGGCGGCGTTCCACGGCTTCATGACGTGGCCGTAGACGGTATCGCCCTTGGCGCCTTTGAAGGAAAACTGTTCGAACTGGCCGAAACGCACATCGGCCAGCGCCTGCTCGTTCAGATGGGTCAGGGCGCTCCAGCCGCTGCCACTGCGGCGGTACAGCTGGGCGCCACCCGTGAGCGAAGCCTGGCTGGTCACCAGGGTGTCGCCGGCGACATCGAAGCTGCCGACATAGCCCTGGTCGGTGAGGGCCGTCACCTTGCCGCTGTCGACCGCAATCGAGAACAGCCGGTGCTGGCCCAGATCGTCGGCCGTGGCCAGCAGCGCCTTGCCGTCCGGCGCCCAGCGGTAGTCGGCTACCGAACGGTCCCAGCCGGCGGCCAGGGTGCGCTTCTTGCCAGTGGCCACATCCATTAAGACGATGTGAAAGCGGTCCGCTTCAAAGCCGGGACGCTGCATTGCCAGGTATGCCAGGGTACGGCCATCGGGCGAATAGACCGGTTTGGCGTCCCAGGCCGGATTGTCGGCGGTCAGGTTGCGCGGCGTGCCGCCTGCTGCCGGCACCGAATAGACGTCGAAATTGGTCGACCACGATTCGCTCTTGCCAGCGATACGGGCGGCGAACACGATGTTCTGGCCATCGGGGCTGAAGTGGTATTCGTCGGCGTCGCCGAACGGCTTGGAGGGGACGTCGCCATCGAGGCTGTTCGACAATGCCACCGGCGCACCGCTGAGCAGGCCGGCGCCGTCGAGCGGCGCCGAGAACAGCACGTTGTTGCGGTGATCGTTCCAGGTATCCCAGTGGCGCACGAACAGGCGGTCGTAGACCTTGCCGCTGGTTTTGAGCTTGACCTGCTCGTCGGCGCGTTTGGCGCTGCAGGCCAGATCGGGGCAGTCGCGGTAGACGGCGGCGCTAAAGGCAATCCGCTCGCCGCCAGGGGACAGGCGGAAGTTGTCGACCTCGACCGGCAAGGCGGTCACCTTGACGGCGCTGCCACCGGACGCCGGCATGCGCCAGACCTGCGCGTCGGCCAGAAAATAAATGGCGTCGCCGGCGGCCGACCAGGCCGGATCGCTGCGGCTGGTGTTGCCGCTGCTCAGTTGCACGGGAACGGCGCCCGCTGTGCTCAGGTCGAGCAGCCACAGCTGGCTGCGAGCGCGATTGTTTTCCATGTCGGTGCTGCGCACCGTGTACACCACGCGGCTGCCGTCGGGCGAGAGCACGGGGCTGCCGACGCGCTCCATGCGCACCAGGTCGTCCACGGTAAAGCCGCGCGGGGCGGCCACTGCCATCGGGATGCTCGCGGCCAGGGCGGCGGCCAGTACCACACTACGTAATTTCATCGGTTCTCCAGGAGATAGGGGCACTGGCAGCTGCGCTGCCTGTCCCGCGCTATTTGATACGAAAAGTGTGCTTAAGCGCAAGCAGGGGACGCCCTGCTGTTTATTTGCCCAGCATGGAAACAATATTGTCCGTTCCCGGCGCCCCAAACGCTTGCTGCTTGAGCAAGTGCAGCTGGTCGCGCACCTGCGCCGCCTTTTCGAATTCGAGGTTCTTGGCGTGATCGACCATCAGTTTTTCCAGGCGCTTGATTTCCTTGCTGATTTGCTTTTCGCTCATCGATTCGATCTTGGCCGTTTCCTCGCTCGACGCCAGCGTTTCGCGCGCCTGCTGCGGGCTGTAGACGCCGTCGATCATGTCGCGGATGGTCTTCTTGATGCCGATCGGGGTAATACCATTGGCCAGGTTGAAGGCGATCTGCTTGGCGCGGCGGCGCTCGGTTTCATCGATGGCTTTTTTCATCGAATCGGTGATGCGGTCGGCGTACAGAATGGCCACACCGTTCAAATTACGGGCGGCGCGGCCGATGGTTTGAATCAGGCTGCGCTCGGAGCGTAAAAAACCTTCCTTGTCAGCATCGAGAATCGCCACCAGCGACACCTCCGGCAAATCGAGACCCTCGCGCAGCAGGTTGATCCCCACCAGCACATCGAAGGTGCCCAGGCGTAAATCGCGCAGGATTTCCACCCGCTCGACCGTTTCAATATCGCTGTGCAGATAGCGTACCTTGATGGCGTGATCGGACAGGTATTCGGTGAGCTGCTCGGCCATGCGCTTGGTCAGGGTGGTCACCAGCACGCGCTCATCCTTCTTGACGCGCTCGACGATTTCCGACATCAAGTCATCGACCTGGCTGAGGGCTGGCTTGACGAAAATGAGCGGATCGACCAGCCCGGTGGGACGCACCACCTGTTCGACGACGTTGTCGGCATGGGTGTTTTCGTAATCGGCGGGGGTGGCTGACACAAAAATGGTTTGCCGCATCTTGCGTTCGAATTCCTCGAATTTGAGCGGGCGGTTGTCGAGCGCCGACGGCAGCCGGAAGCCATAGTCGACCAGATTCGTCTTGCGCGAGCGGTCGCCATTGAACATGGCGTTGAGCTGGCCGATCAGCACGTGCGATTCGTCGAGGAACATCAGGGCGTCCTTCGGCAAATAATCGATCAGGGTCGGCGGCGGCTCGCCCGGCATGGCGCCTGACAGATGGCGCGAATAATTCTCGATGCCCTTGGTAAAACCGATCTCGGCCATCATCTCCAGATCGAAGCGGGTGCGCTGCTCGATGCGCTGTTCTTCGATCAGTTTGTTTTCTTTCTGGAAGAATTCGAGGCGGTCGCGCAATTCCAGCTTGATCGTTTCAATCGCCCGCAGCACGGTCGAGCGCGGGGTGACGTAGTGCGAGCCGGGGTAGACCGTGAAGCGGGGGATTTTCTGGCGCACGCGGCCCGTGAGCGGATCGAATAGTTGCAGCGACTCGATTTCGTCATCGAACATTTCGACGCGGATGGCCAGCTCGGCGTGTTCGGCGGGGAAGATATCGATGGTGTCGCCGCGCACGCGGAAGGTGCCGCGGCCGAAATCGACTTCGTTGCGCGTGTATTGCATCTGGATCAGGCGGGCGATGACGTCGCGCTGGGCGACCTTGTCCTTGGCGCGCAGCGTCAGGATCATCTGGTGGTATTCGCTGGGATTGCCGATACCGTAAATGGCCGACACGGTGGCGACAATGATGACGTCGCGCCGCTCCATCAGCGACTTGGTGCACGACAGGCGCATCTGCTCGATGTGCTCGTTGATCGACGAGTCCTTTTCGATGAACAGGTCGCGCTGCGGCACGTACGCTTCCGGCTGGTAATAATCGTAATAGCTGACGAAATATTCGACCGCGTTTTGCGGAAAAAATTCGCGGAATTCGGCGTACAGCTGGGCCGCCAGCGTCTTGTTGGGGGCAAAGATGATGGCGGGCCGGCCGGCGCGGGCGATGACGTTGGCCATCGTATAGGTCTTGCCGGAACCGGTCACGCCCAGCAGGGTCTGAAAGGACAGGCCGTCGTTCAGGCCCTCCATCAGCCCGGCAATCGCGGTGGGCTGGTCGCCCGCCGGTGCGAACGGCTGGTGCAGTTTGAATGGCGAATCAGGGAACTCGATGACCGTCGGCGACGGCTCTAAAATGACAGGGACTTCAGCCATGCTGTGCTACCTTTGCTAGAATGGGAGTTCGCCCGCGAGCATTTCACCACAGCGCTTTGTCGCTGCCGCATCGTGCTCGCTGTCTATACAACCCTGCGGCGAACCAGCCGTTTATCAAATACAAACGATGACCTCTACAGCTTCCGCCAGTATCTTCAGTGCCATTGCGATGGCCCCGCGCGACCCGATCCTGGGTATCACCGAGGCGTTCAACGCCGACACCAATGCGGCGAAGATCAATCTCGGCGTCGGCGTCTATTATGACGATAACGGCAAGGTCCCGCTGCTCGAATGCGTGCGCCGCGCCGAAGCACTGATGGCTGAGCAGCTCAGCCCGCGCACCTATCTGCCCATCGAAGGCCTGGCGGCGTACGACAAGGCCGTGCAAGAGCTGGTATTTGGTGCCGACAGCCCGGTTATTCAAGAGAAACGTGCGATCACCGTGCAAGCCGTTGGCGGCACCGGCGCCCTCAAGATCGGCGCCGATTTCCTCAAGCGCTTCGCCCCCGAAGGCGCCGCCGTCTATATCAGCGACCCCAGCTGGGAAAACCACCGCGCGCTGTTCGAAGCGGCCGGCTTCGTCGTCAACAATTATCCCTATTACGATGCCGCCACCCACGGTGTCGATTTCGACGCCATGCTGGCGGCCCTGAAGGCCATGCCGCCGTCGTCGATCGTGGTACTGCACGCCTGCTGCCACAACCCGACTGGCGCCGACCTGACCTCGGCCCAGTGGGACCAGGTTATCGAAGCGGTCAGCGCCGGCGCGCTGGTGCCCTTCCTCGACATGGCGTACCAGGGCTTTGGCGCCGGCATCGCCGAAGATGGCGCCGTGGTGCGCCGCTTTGTCGCCGCCGGTGGCGCGCTGCTGGTGTCAAATTCGTTTTCCAAGTCGTTCTCGCTGTACGGCGAGCGTGTCGGTGCACTGAGCATTGTCGCTGCCAGCCTCGAGGAAGCAGGGCGCGTGCTCTCGCAAGTCAAGCGCGTGGTGCGCACCAACTATTCGAATCCACCGACCCACGGCGGCAAGGTGGTCGCCACCGTGCTGGCCACGCCGGAACTGCGCCAGCTGTGGGAAACAGAACTGGGCGGCATGCGCGTGCGCATCAAGCAAACCCGCGACAGCTTTGTCACCAAGCTGCGCGCCAGGGCGCCCGGCCACGACTTTGAATTCGTGCGCGAACAGATCGGCATGTTTTCCTATTCAGGTCTCACCAAGGCGCAGGTAGAACAGCTGCGCGCCGAATCGATCTACGCGGTCGACACGGGCCGCATCTGCGTGGCCGCGCTGAACTCGAAAAATATCGAGCGCGTCATTGACGCGATTGCCAAAGTCCTTTAAACTCTTGTTTCTTCGGATTGCGCAACAGTTCACTGTGGTGTAGTCAAGAGACAATTCCCTGATAGCTCAGTTGGTAGAGCGACGGACTGTTAATCCGCAGGTCCCTGGTTCGAGTCCAGGTCGGGGAGCCAGAATTTAAGGGCCGCATCGCAAGATGCGGCCCTTTTGCTTTTGTATTTTATTTTTTGTATTTTATTTTTTGTATTTTATTTTTTGTATTTTATTTTTTATCTGGATAAACATGAACAAGCTCGCCGCCACTAACGAATTTTGGGATGAATGGCAAGCAGCGGCGGTCGCCGCCGGCGTTGCCGTGCCGCTGGCCGAACTGGGCTGCCTGGTCTTGCGCACCCACCGCAAGAACCGCTGGAGCAAAGAGTTTTTAGGCGTCGAAGAAGACGGCCCGATCATGCTCGAGATGTGCCTGGAAGACCCGGCGCAGGCCGAGATGCTGTTCCTGGAAAACTTGCATCCTTACGACGCCCCCTTGCTGGCGGCCGCGCGCAGCCGCCTCGGCATCGCCTGAAGAAACGCCCCATCAGAATATTTATAATGTCGTCATACTGCTGACACACGCGCTGCCTACCATGGTGCTTTTTACAATGGAGGCAGCATGCGACTCAAGCAGACGGTGGTGGAGCAGGGTGCGGTGGCCGATAGCAGTCGCCGCAATTTCGTTATCCGCATGGCCTCGGTGGCCGCGGTACTTGGCAGCAGCGGCGCACTGAGCGCCTGCGGCGGTTCCGATTCGGGGCAAAGCGGCGACGTGGCGGCCTTCAATTACGGCGTCGCCAGCGGCGATCCACTGGCCGACCGCGTGATCCTGTGGACCCACGCAAAAACCGCCAGTGACCAGCCCGTGCGGCTGGTCTGGCAAATGGCCGCCGATGCCAGCTTTTCCTTGCTGGCAGCGAGCGGCACCACCACGGCGAGTGCCGACAGTGGCTTTACCGCCAAGGTCGATGCCAGCGGACTGACCGCCAACACCGAATATTTCTATCGTTTCGTGGCGCCGAACAACGCCGTCTCGCCGGTCGGTCGCACCCGCACCCTGCCTGTGGGCGACGTCGCCGAAGTCAAGCTGGCAGTGTTTTCGTGCAGCGACTATCCAGCTGGCTATTTCAATGCCTACGATGCGGCCACCTCGTCCGGCGCGCAATTTGCCCTGCACCTGGGCGACTATATCTACGAATACAAGGATGGCGTCTATCCGCCCGCCGCCAGCGCCGTGGCAGCGCGCATTTCGGCACCTGCCAACGAAATCGTCACGCTGGCCGACTACCGTGCGCGCCACGCGCTGCACAAGGCCGATCCGTATGCCAAGGCATTGCATGCGCGCATGCCGATGATCGCCATCTGGGATGACCATGAATTCGCCAACAATGCCTGGATGGATGGCGCCGAAAACCACAACCCGCTCACCCAGGGCAGCTGGGCTGCGCGCAAGGCGATTGCCAGCAGCGTGTACCACGAATGGATGCCGATCCGCTCGCCGGATCCCGCCAACCTGTTGAAAATTTACCGCTCCTTCGACTTTGGCAACCTGCTCTCGCTGCACATGCTCGACACCCGCATCATCGGCCGCGAGCACCAGCCCGACCGCAGCTTCGATGCCCAGGGCCGCGACATCGCCGACCCCGCCTTCCTGCCGTATGCCTTCAACCGCAGCAAGCAAATGATGGGCAGCACCCAGCAGAGCTGGCTGGACGCGCAAATGACCGCCTCGAAGGCGACCTGGCAAATTCTCGGCAATCAGACCGTGATGGCGCGCATCGTGCTGCCAGCGTCGGTACTGGCAGCGAACCTGAGCACAGCGTCCGTCAGCGCCTATCTGACCGCCAAGGGCACCCCGGCGCAGCTTCGCACCAGTACCCAGAACGACTTGCTCGACCCGGCCAAGAATCCGAAAATTTCGTACAACTTCGACAGCTGGGAAGGCTACACCGACCAGCGCGAGCAGGTGCTCGCCTCGGCAGCCAAGCAAAAGGCGGCCGGCAAGAAATTTGCCGTGCTGTCGGGCGACAGCCACAACGCCTGGTTCAACAAGCTGACCCTGCGCGACGGCACCCAGGTGGGCGCTGAATTTGCCGGCATGTCGGTCACCTCGTCCGGCTTCGAAGGGGTGTTTCCACCGTCGGTGTTTCCACCAGCGACGCTGGCGGCCACCATCAAGTCGATGGTCGATGACATCAGTTATTTCGACAGCTCGCGGCGCGGTTACATGCTCATCACGGTGACGCCGGCGCAGGTCAAGGGCGACTATATCTATGTCAGTTCGGTGACCAGTTCGAGTTACACGACGGCGGTCGATACGCTCAGTTACGCGGGCTAAGGCCACCTGCTGCACTGCTGAGGAAACTTGGGACAGGCACGGGTGCCTGTCCCATTTTTCTCAACGGCAGAACGCGCGCTTACTTGTTCTTGTTATACACATCCAAAAACACCGCCGCCAGCAACACCAGTCCCTTGATCACCTGCTGGTAATCGATGCCGATGCCCATGATCGACATGCCGTTATTCATCACCCCCATGATGAAGGCGCCGATCACCGCCCCCATCACCTTGCCAACCCCGCCCGAAGCGGAGGCGCCGCCGATAAAGCAGGCGGCAATCACGTCGAGCTCGAATCCGGTGCCCGCTTTTGGCGTGGCGGTGTTGAGCCGCGCGGCAAAGATCAGCCCCGCCAGCGCCGCCAGCACGCCCATGTTCACAAACGTGGCAAACGTCACGCGCTCGGTCTTGATGCCGGAGAGCTTGCTGGCCTTTTCGTTGCCACCGACGGCGTACACGCGGCGGCCGATGACGGTGCGGTTGGCCACAAAACTGTAGGCGACGATCAGCACCGCCATCACGATCAGCACGTTCGGCATGCCGCGGTAAGTCGCCAGCAGATAACTAAAGTAGACGATGACGGCAGCGAGCAGCGCATTCTTGCCGAGAAAAACGGCGAGCGGCTCATCCACCATGCCGTGCCGCGCCTGCTTGGCGCGCGCGCGGATATGCATGACGATAAACACGCACACCAGCGCCACGCCCACCAGTAGCGAGGTCAGGCGCAGGTCGCCCATGTTGATGGGATCGGCAATAAAGCCTGAACTCAAGCGCTGAAAGCCGGCCGGGAAGGGCCCCACCGACTGCCCCTGCAACAGCGCCAAGGTCAAGCCCTTGAACACCAGCATGCCGGCCAGGGTGACGATGAAGGAGGGGATGTGAAAGAAGGCCACAAAGTACCCCTGGGCGCCGCCGATGACGGCGCCAGCGAGCAGGCAGACGGCGCCGGCGGCGAGAAAATTCATGTCGTAGTTGACGATCAAGACGGCGGCGAGGGCGCCAATAAAACCGACCACCGAGCCGACCGACAGGTCGATGTGGCCAGCGACGATCACCATCAGCATGCCCAGCGCCATGATGACGACGTAACTGTTTTGCAAAATCAGATTGGTCAGATTGAGCGGCTGCATCAAGGTGCCATCGGTCATGAACTGGAAGAAGCCCATGATGATGACCAGCGAGAGCAGCATGCCGTAGTCGCGCAGGTGGTCCTTCAGAAAACTGGCGTTGCTGCGCGCAGGCGGCGTCGGTGGTGTGGCAGCGGCGAGTTCGACCGCATGCAAGTCTGCTTGCTTGTGTTTACCCATGATGCACTTCTCCATTCTTTACAATTGCCCGCATAATTTTTTCCTGGGTCGCCTCGGCGGCGCTGAACTGCGCCACCCAGCGCCCTTCGTTCATCACGTAGATGCGATCGCACATGCCCAGCAGCTCCGGCATCTCCGACGAAATCATCAGGATCCCTTTGCCTTCGGCGGCCAGCTCATTGATGATGGTGTAGATCTCGTACTTGGCACCCACATCGATGCCGCGGCTCGGTTCATCGAGGATCAGCAGGTCCGGTTTGGAGAACAGCCATTTGGCGATCACCACTTTTTGCTGGTTGCCGCCCGACAGGTTAACGGTCTTTTGCAGCACGCCGGCACTGCGGATGCGCAGCCGCGTGCGAAAGTCGCTGGCCACGCCCGCTTCGCGCTGCTCGTCGATCACCAGGCGCGTCGACACCCCAGGCAGATTGGCCAGGCTGACGTTTTTCTTGATGTCTTCATCGAGCACCAGGCCGAGCCCCTTGCGGTCTTCGGTGACGTAAGCAATGCCGTGAGCAATGGCTTTTTGCACGCTGCTGACGTCGATTTCCACGCCGTTTTTGAGCACCGTGCCGGTAATTTTCCGGCCGTACGAGCGGCCGAACAGGCTCATCGCCAGCTCGGTGCGGCCGGCGCCCATCAAGCCGGCAATGCCGACAATTTCTCCCTTGCCGACGTGCAGGTCGATACCCTTGATGACTTCGCGCCCGGCAATCTCGGGATGCTGCACGCGCCAGTTGCGCACGGCAAAAATGGTGTCGCCCACGGTGGAGACGCGGGGCGGATAGCGGTCGGCCATTTCGCGGCCCACCATGTGGGCAATGATGACGTCTTCGCTGATGGGGTGCTGGCGGCAGTCGAAGCTGTTGACCGTGTTGCCGTCGCGTAGCACGGTGATCGCATCGGCGACCTTGGCAATCTCGTTGAGCTTGTGGGAAATGAGGATCGAGGTGATCCCTTGCGCCTTCAAGTCCAGCAGCAGCTTGAGCAGGGCATCGCTGTCGCTCTCGTTGAGGCTGGCGGTCGGTTCGTCGAGGATCAGCAGTTTGACTTCTTTCGACAGCGCCTTGGCAATTTCGACCAGCTGCTGCTTGCCCACGCCCAGTTTGCTGACGATGGTGGCGGGCGCCTCCGCCAGGCCCACCTTGCGCAACAGTGCGCGGGTGCGCGCATTGGCCTGCTCCCAATCGATCACGCCGTGGCGGCTTTGCTCGTTTCCCAAAAAAATATTTTCAGCGATGGACAGCAGCGGCACCAGCGCCAGTTCCTGGTGGATGATGATGATGCCGACCGCTTCACTGTCGCTGATATCGCGGAAGTGCCGCTGTTCTCCCTGAAACAGGATCTCGCCCGAGTAGCTGCCGTGCGGATAGACGCCGCTGAGGACCTTCATCAGCGTCGACTTGCCGGCGCCATTCTCGCCGACGATGGCATGGATGTCGCCACTGCGTACCTGTAAATTGACCCGGTCGAGCGCGACGACGCCGGGAAAGGTCTTGCGTATCCCGCGCATGTCCAGGATGGTGTTGCCCATATCAACCTCGTCATTCTTGGCGCCGCCGGGCGATCGCCGCGAGGCTGCTAGGCGCGCCGTGTTGTGCAGGGGCGGCCGCGGCCCGGCCCCTTGTCAGGCGGCCAGGCCGTCGATGCTGCCCACCCCGTCAAAAATTACTTGAACTGTGCTTCGGTGTAATAGCCACTGTCGGTGACCAGCACTTTTTTCCAGTTGGAGATGTCCACGCTGACCGGTTTGAGCAGGTAGGATGGGACCACCTTGACGCCATTGTTATAGGTCTTGGTGTCGTTCACCGGCACTTGCTTGCCGGTCATCATGGCGTCGACCATATTGGCGGTGACCTTGGCCAGTTCGCGGGTGTCCTTGAAGATGGTCGAGCGCTGCTCGCCGCGCAGGATCGATTTGACCGAAGCGACTTCCGCATCCTGGCCCGTCACCACTGGCATCGGCATTTTCGGGGTGCCGTAGCCGACCCCTTTCAGCGACGACAGGATGCCGATCGACAAGCCGTCATACGGCGACAGTACGGCATCGACGCGGGCGCTGCCGTAGTTGGCGCTGAGCAGGTTGTCCATGCGGGCCTGGGCAACGGCGCCGTCCCAGCGCAGGGTGGCGACCTTGTCCATGCCCAGCTGCTTGCTGCGCACCACCAACTTGCCTTTGTCCATATACGGTTTGAGTACCGACATGGCGCCGTTATAGAAGAAGAAAGCGTTGTTGTCGTCGCCCGAGCCGCCGAACAGCTCGATGTTGAAGGGGCCCTTGCCCGCTTTCAGGTCGAGCGCTTTTTCGATGTACGACGCTTGCAGCACGCCGACCTGGAAGTTGTCGAAGGTGGCGTAGTAGTCGACGTTTTTCGAATTGCGGATGAGGCGGTCATACGAAATGATCTTGATGCCCTTGTCGTGGGCTTTTTGCAGCGCATCCGACAAGGTGGTGCCATCGATGGCGGCAATCACCAGCACCTTGACGCCCTTGGTGATCATGTTTTCAATCTGCGCCAGCTGGTTCGGGATGTCGTCGTCAGCGTATTGGAGGTCGGGCCTGTAACCCTTTTCCTTGAATACCTTGACCATATTGTTGCCATCATCAATCCAGCGCGCCGACGCCTTGGTGGGCATGGAAATGCCGATCTGGCCTTTGTCCTGCGCCAGCGCGGTGGCGCTGGCGCCCAGTGCGCCGACGGTCAACAGGCTTACCAACAGTGTCTTTATCTTCATCCTTCGTCTCCAGATCGTTGTTTGATTTTTTAAAGGCGTACGCCTGCGTCCGCTAAGGAGCTACCTGGCAGTGATGCCAGGACCCACATGCTGCTGGCAATATTAAAGTGGCTAAACATATCTAACTAATCACTTTTTTAAGTCATTTGATATTGAAATGCGTATGCAACGTAGCTGCACATCAGCAAACCATTCAAAATCACAATATTATGAGGCTCGCAACATCATGCCGTCCACCGGCGCCCTGATAGCTAGCTGCCGTATGTCAAAACGGATATCAAAGACCAAAAAAAATTGATTAGAAAGATATCGAGGCCGCATTTAGTATTCGTCAATTATTGCTGTAACGCTAAGGCACCTCGCCTGGCGACAAGTGGTACGTAGAGGAAGTGGCATGCAAGACGACAACAAAAAAAGGGCATTGCGTTCGACGCAATGGTTTGGCGCGCACGACAAAAATGGCTTCATGTACCGCAGCTGGATGAAGAACCAGGGCATCCCCGATCACGAGTTCGATGGCCGCCCCATCATCGGCATTTGCAATACCTGGTCGGAACTAACCCCGTGCAACGCCCACTTCCGCAAGATTGCCGAACACGTCAGGCGCGGCGTGCTCGAAGCCGGCGGTTTTCCTCTGGAGTTTCCGGTATTTTCCAGCGGCGAATCGAATCTGCGGCCCACCGCCATGCTCACGCGCAATCTGGCCAGCATGGATGTCGAAGAGTCGATTCGCGGCAATCCCATCGATGCGGTGGTGTTGCTGGTCGGCTGCGACAAGACCACCCCCGCCTTGTTGATGGGCGCGGCCAGCTGCGACGTGCCGACCATCGTCGTCAGTGGCGGCCCCATGCTCAATGGCAAGCACGAAGGCAAGGATATCGGTTCCGGCACCGCCGTCTGGCGGTTACACGAGCAGGTCAAGGCGGGCACCATCAGCATCCACCAGTTCATGTCGGCCGAGTCCGGCATGTCGCGATCGGCCGGCACCTGCAACACCATGGGCACCGCCTCGACCATGGCTTGCATGGCTGAAGCGCTCGGTACGTCGCTGCCGCACAACGCCGCCATTCCCGCCGTCGATGCGCGCCGTTACGTGCTGGCGCACATGTCGGGCATTCGCATCGTCGAGATGGTGCGCGAAGACTTGCGCCTGTCCAGGGTACTCACGCGCGCCGCCTTTGAAAACGCCATCCGCGTCAATGCCGCCATTGGCGGCTCGACCAATGCGGTGATCCATTTGAAGGCGATCGCCGGCCGCATCGGCGTCGAGCTGGCGCTGGAAGACTGGACGGCGATCGGCCGCGGCACCCCCACCATCGTCGACCTGATGCCGTCGGGACGCTTTTTGATGGAAGAATTTTATTACGCGGGCGGCTTGCCGGCGGTGCTGCGGCGGCTCGGCGAAGGCGACCTGCTGCCGCACAAGGATGCGCTGACCGTCAATGGCCGCAGCCTGTGGGACAACTGCCGCGAGGCGCCGTCGTACAACGATGACGTCATCCGCCCGCTCGAGCAGCCGCTGGTGGCCGATGGCGGCATGTGCATCTTGCGCGGCAACCTGGCGCCCCGTGGCGCCGTGCTCAAGCCATCGGCGGCCACGCCGGCGCTGATGCGCCATCGGGGGCGCGCGGTGGTGTTCGAAGATTTCGATGACTACAAGCGGCGCATCGTCGATCCGGCACTCGACGTCGATGCCAGTTGCGTGCTGGTGATGAAAAACTGCGGGCCGAAGGGCTATCCCGGCATGGCCGAGGTGGGCAATATGGGCTTGCCGCCGAAGCTGCTGGCGCAGGGCGTGACCGACATGGTGCGCATCTCGGACGCCCGCATGAGCGGCACCGCCTACGGCACCGTGGTGCTGCACGTGGCGCCCGAAGCGATGGCGGGCGGGCCACTGGGCATTGTCGAGAACGGTGACTGGATCGCCCTCGACTGCGAGGTCGGCAGCCTGCAGCTGGAAGTGGCCGATGCCGAGATCGCCGCCCGGCTCGAACGGCGCCGCGCCACTGGCAGCGCGCAGCCGGGCGCGGGCAGCGGCTACCAGCAACTGTATATCGATCACGTGCTGCAGGCCGACCAGGGCTGCGATTTCGATTTTCTGGTGGGCCGGCGCGGCGCCGCCGTGCCGCGCCATTCGCACTAGAGAAGCAGAAAAAACGCAGTAATAAAACAAACCGTATACGCGATTAAAACAACACGCTGGAGACGCCATGTTATTAGTACAGTTTATCGACGAGCAGGGGCAGCGCCGCGTCGGCGTGTTCGATGGCGCCGCGCACAGCCTGTGGGTGCTGGCGACCTATCCAACCACCTACGCACTGGCACAGGCGGCCATTGCGGCGGGGCGCTCACTGGCCGAACTGGCCACCAGTGCGCTCGATGGCAGCAGCGTCGATTACGCCGGTGTGGCCGCCGCCGGCCGGCTGCTGGCGCCGCTCGACCATGTCGATCCGGCCCACTGCTTCGTCACCGGCACGGGACTGACGCACCTGGGCAGCGCTGACACGCGCGACGCCATGCACCAGAAAATCGGCGGCGCTGTCGAAGCGCTCAGCGACAGCATGAAAATGTTCCGCCTGGGAGTAGAAGGCGGCAAGCCGGCCAGCGGCATCGGCGTGCAGCCCGAATGGTTTTACAAGGGCGACGGCTCGATTGTGCGCGCGGGCGAGCAGCCACTTACCATGCCGGCGTTTTCGCGCGATGGCGGCGAAGAGCCGGAGATCGCCGGGCTGTACCTGATCGGCGCCGAGGGCCAGCCTTACCGGCTCGGCTTTGCGCTGGCCAATGAATTTTCCGACCACGCCACCGAACGGCAAAACTATTTGTACCTGGCCCATTCGAAGCTGCGCCAGTGCGCGGTGGGGCCGGCCCTGCTGGTGGGCGACTTGCCGGCCCACGTGGCCGGCAGCTCGCGCGTGCGCGGCGCCGACGGCGTGGTGCGCTGGGAAAAACCGTTCGTCAGCGGCGAAGACAATATGTCGCACACGGTGGCCAATCTCGAGCACCACCATTTCAAATACGATCTGTTCCGCCGGCCGGGTGACGTCCACGTGCACTTTTTTGGCACTGCCACCCTCAGCTTTGCCGACGGCATCGTGGTCGCCCCCGGCGAGCGCTTTGAAATCGACGTCGCCGCCTTCGGCCCGCCGCTGCGCAACCCGCTGGCCATCGACGACAGCGCGGCCGTTGCCGTGCGCGCCTTATGAAAGGAGCCAGCATGGACATTCTCGGTGAAGTATTGATTGGCGGGCGCGGTGTGCGCGGCAGCGGCGCCCCATTGAGCGCCATTGCCGCCGCTGACGGCGTCCTGTTGAGCCCGATCTTTCACGGCGCCGGCGACGAACAGGTGGCGCTGGCCTGCGAGCTGGCGGGCGCTGCCTTCGACAGTTTTCGCGCGCGCCCCGACAGTGAACGCGCCGACCTGCTCGACGCCATCGGCGCGCAGATCATGGCGCTGGGCGATACCCTGGTCGAACGCGCCATGCAGGAAAGCGGCTTGCCGCAGGCGCGCATCGTCGGCGAGCGTGCACGCGCGGTGGGCCAGCTGCAACTGTTTGCCCGCCTGCTGCGCGACGGCTGGTGGCGCCAGGTGACCATTGATAGCGCCTTGCCCGAGCGCACGCCGCCGCGGCCCGATATCCGCATGGGGCAGATGCCGCTGGGACCGGTTGCGGTGTTTGGCGCCAGCAATTTCCCGCTGGCCTTTTCGGTGGCGGGCGGCGACACCGCCGCAGCGCTGGCGGCCGGTTGCCCGGTGCTGGTCAAGGGCCATCCGGCCCATCCCGGTACGGGCGAACTGATCGGCCGCGCGATCCAGCGCGCGCTGCTCGAGTGCGCCATGCCGGCCGCCGTGTTTGCATTGCTGCCGGGCGCCGCCAACGGCGTCGGCGAAGCGCTGGTGCGCCATCCGGCGGTGGCGGCGGTGGGTTTTACCGGTTCGCGCCAGGGCGGTCTGGCCCTGCTGCGCATCGCCCAGGCGCGGCCGCTGCCGATCCCCGTGTACGCCGAGATGAGTGCGATCAACCCGGTGTTCCTGTTGCCGCACGCGCTGGCGGCACGGGGCGATGCGCTGGCGCGTGATTTTGTGGCGTCGCTGACCATGGGTGTGGGCCAGTTTTGTACCAACCCGGGCCTGCTGCTGGGCCTGCGCGGTGATGCGTTCGAGCGCTTTGGCGCGGCCGCCCAGGCGGCGCTTGCGGCTTGCCCGACTGGCACCATGTTAAGTCCGGCGATTGGCGCCGCCTATGTGCGCGGCGTCGGCCAGCTGGCCGCTGCCAGCGGCGTGGCGGCGCTGGGGCAGGGCACGGCAAGCCCGGTGGCGGGGCAGGGCGCCTTATTTACCACCGACGCCGGTAACTTCCTGGCCAATGCCGCGCTGGGTGCCGAAGTATTCGGCCCGGCCGCGCTGCTGGTGGCCTGCGACGATATGGCGCAGATGCGCCAGGTCGCCGAGCACCTCGAAGGGCAACTGACCGCCACCGTGCAGATGGACGCCGACGATTACGACAGCGCGCGCGCGCTGCTGCCGGTACTCGAGCGCAAAGTCGGGCGCATTCTCGCCAATGGTTTCCCCACCGGCGTCGAAGTGTCGACGGCGATGGTCCATGGCGGGCCGTTTCCGGCGACCGCCGATGGCCGCAGCACCTCGGTGGGCGCAGCTGCCATCTACCGCTTCGTGCGGCCGCTGGCCTACCAGAACCTGCCGCAGGAACTGCTGCCCGCGCCCCTGCGCGACGACGCCGAAATACCAGCCTGGCGCCGCCGCGACGGCGTGCTGACCCAGCAGTAAAAAAACGACAACCACAACGGAGCCTTAATGAATAAGGTAGCAACCATGGCCACCCATCACAGCCTCAGGGGCAAGCGGGTGTTCGTCACCGGCGGTGGCAGCGGTATCGGCGCCGCCATCGTCGAAGCGTTTGCCGCCCAGGGCGCGCAAGTCGCTTTTGTCGACATCGCCACCGCCGCCAGCGAAGCGCTGTGCGCCCGGCTGGCGGCGGCTGGCTTGCCGGCGCCGCTGTTTGCCCATTGCGACATCACCGACATCGGTGCCCTGCAGCGCGTGATGGCGGCACTGGCGGCGCAGGTCGGCGACTTCGATGTGCTGGTCAACAACGCCGCCAACGACCAGCGCCACAACGTTGCCGACGTCACTGTCGATGACTGGGACGAGCGCATCGCCGTCAACCAGCGTCCGATGTTCTTTACCTGCCAGTCGGTGCTGCCGGGCATGCAGAAAAAGGGCGGCGGCGCCATCATCAACCTCAGTTCGATTTCGTGGCACATCAAGGGGGCCGGCTACCCGGTCTATGCCACGGCGAAGGCGGCGGTGGTGGGCTTGACGCGTGGCCTGGCGCGCGAACTCGGTGCGCACGGCATCCGCGTCAACACCGTCACCCCCGGCTGGGTGATGACCGAGCGTCAGCTCGAGCTGTGGGTCGATGCCGAGGCGGAAATTGAAATCAACAAGAACCAGTGCCTGCCCGATCGCCTGATGCCCGGTCACATCGCCGCCATGGTGCTGTTTCTGGCGTCGGACGACGGCGCCATGTGCACGGCGCAAGAATTCGTGGTCGATGCCGGCTGGAGTTGATGGCCGGCCGCTGCAACAAGAATTTGGGCCGAAAGGGGAGTACCGGGCCCAAAAGCGGCGGGGATGCCGCGATTATTTTTTTATAAAACTGAGGAGACATGAATGATGAAGGCACGCTTAAAAAAATTGCCCGTCGCCCTGGCGATGTTCCTGGCGTTTACCAACGCCGGCGCCGCCACCGGTGCAGGTAACGATGCCGAGGGCTTTCACGGCTACGCCCGGGTGGGCGTGGGCACCAGTTCCACCCATGGTCCGCAAAGCTGCTACGGACTCGGTGGCAACACCATGAAATACCGCCTCGGCAATGAGTGCGATGCCTACCTCGAGGGCGGCTACACCGGCAACTTCGCCACCGTCGAAGGGGTCACTTACACCGGCACCATCTGGGTCAATACCTACAGCCCGAATTCGGATTTCGGCGACGCCAAGGTCGGCATCGTCAAGGCCTACGTGGAGGCAAAGAATATCGATGTCTTAAATGGCGGCACGGCCTGGATCGGCAAACGCTTCTATGTGCGTCCCGACATCCACATGCTCGACCTGCAGTACATCAATTTGAACGGCACCGGCGCCGGCGTCGACCAGGTCAAGCTCGGTCCCGGCCATTTCAGCTATGCCTTCTTCAAGGACAACGACGTCAATAACTTCGATCCGCTGACGGGCGCCTTCATCAACACCAGCGCGGCAATCCGCCAAAACTTCGTCTACCAGGATATTCCCGTCAATCCGGGTGGCACCATTGACCTCGTCACCAGCATCATCACCGCCCAGGGCAAGGAAGACCGCCACAACGGCTGGCAGGTATCGGCCTTCCACCGCCAGGACAAGGTGATGGGCAATGGCGGCAACACCTTCGGCGTGCAGTACGGCGTTGGCCCCGGCACCGGCATTGGCGTTGGCAATGACCGCATCGGCGCGGCCGGCAGTACCCTGCTCGGTTCGGACGTCACCCGCGCGCGCATTTTCAATGACCTGTGGGTGCAGCCCGCTGAAATGTTCGGCCTCGAGTTTGTCGCCCTGGCGCAGCGCGACAAGTCCGATGCCGGCGGTTCGTCGACCTGGACCACGCTGGGTGTGCGCCCCGTCTACGCGCTCACGCGCAACTTCAAGCTGGTGTTCGAACTGGGCACCGACCGCGTGACCGTGCCGAACGGCGGCCCCGCCCAGCGCCTGACCAAGCTGACCTTTGCACCGACCATTTCGGCCGGCCCTGGCCTGTTTTCGCGCCCTGAACTGCGTGCCTTCGTCACCTACGGCAAATGGAATGATGCGGCCACCGCGTCAGTCAATGCGGCCAACAACGCGGGACCGGTCTACAACAACCGCACCAGTGGGGCGTCGGCTGGCTTTCAGCTGGAAACCTGGTTTTAAGTTGCGCACTGTGTGGTTTGCGGGTGTGGTGACGCACCACCGGGACTGGCACCGCAGGGTGCCTGTCCCTTGAGTGCCTGACAGACTGTCAAGCGCAGCGGCCTACGACTGCGTCCGATACAGTTCAGCGCCGGCCGTGCGAATGGCGTCGAGCACCAGCGCCGCGCTCGGCGAGAGCAGGTGATTGCGCCGCGTGATGATGCCAAAGCCATCCATCTTGACCGGCACCTCGATTGGCACGATCGACAGGATGTTCAGCTGCGCATAGTAGCGCGCCACTTCGAGCGGCATCAGGTGCAGGCTGTCGGTGTGCAGCAGCAGCGACAGGATCAGCAGCAGGGCAGTGGTGTCGACGACGTTGTCGGGCGGCGCCAGGCCGGCGCTGCGGAACATCATGTCGCAGCGGTGCCGCAGCACGCTGCCGTTCGGTGGCAGCACCCAGGCGGCGCGGGCGATCGTCGCCAGGCTGAGGGCGTCGGCGTGTTCGAACGGGTGGCCGACGCGGGTCACCACGCAGACCGGCTCGTCGGCCAGTTCTTCGTATTGCAGTTCGGCGCCGCTGTCGTCTTCGAGGATGCGGGCGATGAGGAAATCGAGACTGCCGCGCTTGAGCCGCTCCAGCAAAATATTGCTGGTCTCGACTTCGACGCCGATGCGCATCTGCGGCGCCGCCTGTTTGACGCGGGCAATGGCGCGCGGCAGCAGTGCCATGCCGGGCGACATAATGGCGCCGATCGACACCTGGCCCGACAGGCCGGACTTGAGGGCGACGATGTCTTCATGCGCCAGCGACAGGCTGGTCAGCGCCATGCGGGCATGGCGGATCATGCTTTCGCCGTAAATGGTCGGCTCCATGCCGCGCGGCAAGCGCTCGAACAGCTTGACGTCGAGCATGTCTTCGAGGTCCTTGAGCTGCTTGGAGGCGGCCGGCTGCGTCATGTGCAGCTCGTCGGCAGCGCGGTGGATATTGCGCTGCTCGTCGAGGGCAATCAGCAGCAGCAGCTGGCGCGTTTTTAAACGGGCGCGCAGGAACCAGTTGGGATTGGTGTTTTGCGGGTTTATCGGGTTTATCATCAGTCAATCATATCAGAATTTACATACCGAAATCGGTATCAAAAACCAGAAATAACTTATTTGAAAGATATCTATACGCCTTTTATCATGGCGTTCCTGCTTGCCCCCTTGCCGTCATCACCATGCATACCGTCACCATTGATATGGGCACCACCAACACCCGCGCCAGCCTGTGGCGCGACGGTGTGCTGCTCACCCGCGGCGCCACCGCCATGGGCGTGCGCGATGCCGCCATCAGCGGCAGCAAGGATGGCTTGAAGCAGGCGCTGCGCGCCCTGATTGGCAGCGTGCGGGCCGAGGCGGGGATCGGCGCCGGCGAGATTGCGCTGGTGCTGGCGTCCGGCATGATCGGCGCCAGGGCAGGCCTGGCCGAGCTGCCGCACCTGCTGGCGCCGGCCGGTCTGGCCGAGCTGGCCGCCGGCATGCAGGCAGTGGCGCTGCCGGACGTTATCGACCAGCCCGTCTGGTGCATCCCTGGCGTGCGCAATCACGCGGGCGCAGTCGGCTTGCACAACCACGAGGCGATGGACATGGTGCGCGGCGAAGAGACCGAGATCATGGGCCTGCTGGCGCGCCTGCACCTCGATGAGCGCGCCATCATCGTGCTGCCCGGTTCACATACCAAGCTCGTAAGCGTCGATGAAGGGCAGCGCATCGCTGCTTGCGTCACCACCGTGGCGGGTGAATTGCTGCAGGCGATCAGCCAGCACACCCTGATCGCCGAATCGCTGGCCGGCGCATTTGCTCAGACGCTCCATCCTGAGCCCTTGCTGGCCGGTGCGGCGACGGCGCGCAAGGTGGGGCTGGCGCGGGCCTGTTTTAGCGTGCGCATTCTCGACCAGTTTAGCGACCGTGGCAGCAACCCGGGCAGTGCCGCCACGGCGCGCGATGCACGCGCCAGCTTTTTGCTGGGCGCCGTGCTGGCCGACGATGTGCTGGCGATGAAACACAGCAGCGCCATCCAGGCCCGCCCCGACAGCACCATCGTCATTTGCGGCAAGCCCATGCTGCGTGATGCGCTGGCCCTGCTGATCGAAGAAGACCATTATTTTTACGGTAAAAAAATCGTCGTCGACGATGCCCTACAAGCCGACATGGCGGCGGGCGGCGCCCTCGCGATTGCCGCCGCCCGCCACCTGATCCCTGGATAAAAATTATGACCGACAACAAAAACAACAAAAAAACGCCCTTGCGCTCGCAAGCCTGGTTCGGCGGCGACGACAAGGACAGTTTTATTCACCGCAGCTGGATGAAGAACCAGGGCCATCCGAACGACATGTTTGATGGCCGGCCCGTGATCGGCATCTGCAACACCTGGTCGGAATTAACGCCCTGCAATGGCCACTTCCGCGAACTGGCCGAGATGGTCAAGCGCGGTGTGCTCGAGGCGGGCGGCTTTCCCGTCGAGTTCCCCGCGATGTCGCTGGGCGAGACCAATCTGCGGCCGACGGCCATGCTGTTTCGCAATCTGGCCAGCATGGACGTGGAAGAATCGATCCGCGCCAATCCCATCGATGGCGTGGTGCTGCTGGTCGGTTGCGACAAGACCACGCCGGCGCTGCTGATGGGCGCGGCCAGCGTCGACTTGCCGACCATCGTGCTATCGGGCGGCCCCATGTTGAACGGCAATTACCGGGGCAAGCCGATCGGCTCCGGCACCGACGTCTGGAAGTTTTCTGAAAATGTGCGGGCCGGCACCATGAGCCTGTCGGACTTCAAGCAGGCCGAGTCGTGCATGTCGCGCTCGACGGGGCACTGCATGACCATGGGCACGGCCTCGACCATGGCCTGCATGGTCGAGGCGCTCGGCGTTGCCTTGCCCGGCAACGCTGCCATTCCCGCCGTCGATGCGCGCCGCAAGCTGCAGGCGCAGTTGACGGGACGGCGCATCGTCGCCATGGTGCAGGAAGACCTCAAGCTGTCGTCGATTCTGACGGCAGCGGCGTTTGAAAACGCCATCATGGTCAATGGCGCCGTCGGTGGTTCGACCAATGCGGTGGTGCATTTGCTGGCGATTGCCGGGCGCATCGGCATCGACCTCACGCTGGCCGACTGGGACCGGCTGGGCCGCGAGATCCCGTGCCTGCTCAACCTGATGCCGTCCGGTAAATACCTGATGGAAGACTTTTATTATGCGGGCGGACTGCCGGTGGTGATGCGCGAGCTGCTGGCCAGGCTGCACGGCGCGGCGCTCACCGTCACCGGCGCCAGCGTGGCAGAGAACGTCGCTGTTGCGGACAATTTCAACCCCGACGTGATTCACCCGCTGGCGGCGCCGTTCAAGGACAATGGCGGTATTGCCGTCTTGCGCGGCAACCTGTCGCCGCGCGGCGCCATCCTCAAGCCATCGGCGGCCGATCCGGCGCTGATGCAGCACCGCGGCCGCGCGGTGGTGTTTAGCAGCATCGAGCATTACCGGGCGCGCATCGATGATCCGGCGCTCGACATCGACGCCGACTCCATCATGGTGCTGCAAAACTGCGGGCCGCAGGGCTATCCCGGCATGGCCGAGGTGGGCAATATGGGGCTGCCCAAAAAGCTGCTGCAGCAGGGCGTGCGCGACATGGTGCGCATTTCCGACGCCCGCATGAGCGGCACCGCCTACGGCACCGTGGTGCTGCACGTGGCGCCGGAAGCGGCCATGGGCGGTCCGCTGGCGCTGGTGCAGGATGGCGACATGATCGAGCTCGATGTTGCCGGCCGCCGCCTGCACTTAGATGTTGCCGATGACGAGTTGGCGCGCCGCCGCGCACTGTGGCGCGCGCCCGAGCCCGCCATGCGCGGCGGCTACCAGTCCCTGTATATCAAGCACGTACAGCAGGCTGATCAGGGCGCCGACCTCGATTTCCTGGTCGGCTGTCGCGGTTCAAAGGTGCCACGGGAGTCGCACTGATGGCCGCCGCGCTGGCGCTGATGGTCGATGCGCGCAACGAGCTGGGCGAAGGGGTGCTGTGGTGCGAGCGCAGCGCGCGGGTGTTCTGGACCGATATCGAAGGGGCCCGTCTGCACAGCCATCACCCGCACAGTGGCGCCAGTGCCAGCTGGGCCATGCCGGAGCGGCTGGCCTGTTTTGCGCTGACCGTCGACGCCAATATTATTTTGCTGGGCCTGGCGTCGCAGCTGGCCTTGCTCGACTTGCGCACCGGCGCCGTCACCGCCCTGATGGCGGTCGAAGCGGCGCTGCCCACGCGTCTCAATGACGGCCGCTGTGACCGTCAGGGCCGTTTCGTGTTCGGCACCATGGACGAGAGCCCGGTGCGCACCGCCATCGGCAGTTTTTATCGCCTGCATGCCGATCTCAAGCTCGAGCGCCTGCCGCTGCCGCGCGTGGCGATCGCCAACAGCATCTGTTTTAGTGTCGATGGCAGCGTCATGTATTTTTGCGATACGGTGGAAAAAATCATTTATCGGTGGAATGGCTACGCCAGCGGCGACAGTGCCGACCTGAGCGTGTTCGCCGATGTACGGGGCAGCGCCGGCAGTCCCGATGGCTCGCTGATCGACGCCGATGACCAGTTATGGAATGCCGAATGGGGCGGTGGCCGCGTGGTCCGTTATGACCGCAGCGGCCGCGTTGAGCGCAGCCTGACGCTGCCAGCGTCACAGCCGAGCTGCCTGTGCCTGGGCGGGCCGCACCTGAATCAACTGTATGTCAGCAGTGCGTGGCAGCACATGAGTGCCGCCACGCGCGCGCGCGAGCCGGCAGCCGGTGGCCTGTTCCATGCCGATTTGGCGGGGTGGGCCGTGCGCGGTCTGGCAGAAGCGCGCTTTGGCGTTGCCGCCATCATTTAGAGACAGGAACAGCTATGCGAAAAATGCAATTACTCGACGCCTTGTTGCAACGCGCCATGGTGGCGATTGTGCGCGCCGATACGGCCGATGCCGCCCTGCGGCTGGCTGAAGCCTGCATCGCTGGCGGCATGACGGCGCTGGAAATCGCCTTTACCACGCCGGACACGCTGGCGGTGTTGCGCGCCCTGCATGCGCGCCACGGCGACGCGCTGCTGCTGGGCGCCGGCACCGTGCTCGACGCCGAAACGGCGCGCGCCGCCATTCTTGCCGGCGCCCGCATGATCATTGCGCCATCGGTCGACCTGGCCACCATCGCCCTGTGCCAGCGTTACCAGGTGTTGTCGATGCCGGGGGCGCTGTCGCCGACGGAAATTGTCAGCGCCATGCAGGCCGGTGCCGACATCGTCAAGATTTTTCCGGCCGAGATGTTCGGTCCCGCTTACATCAAAGCCGTGCGGGCGCCGCTGCCGCAGGCTGCCCTGATGCCGACCGGCGGCGTCACCGTCGACAACCTCGACCAGTGGTTTGCGCATGGCGCGGTGGCCGTCGGCATTGGCAGCAGCCTGACCGGTCCGGGCACCGACGGTGATGACGGCGCCGTGACCGCGCGTGCGCGGGCGTTTCAGGCGAAAATGGCGACGATCCGCGCCGCTGGCGGCGTCAATGGGGCTGCGTCATGACGGCCGGTGTGACCATCGGCCATGGCGAGCTGGTTCTGACGCTGGCGCCTGCCACCGGCGGCAGTGTTGCCGCCTTTTACAGTGAGCGCGCCGGCCGCCGCCACCACTGGCTGCGCCCGGCCAGCGCGGCCACCCTTGATGCAGGCGATCCGAACGGCATGGCCTGTTACCCGCTGATCCCGTTTTGCAACCGCATCCGCGACGGCCGCTTCGGCTTCATGGGGCGCACCATCGTGCTGCCGCCCAACGCGCTGCCGTCGCCCCACGTCTTGCATGGCGACGCCTGGCAACTGCCGTGGACCGTCACTGCCCACGACGCCAGTTCCGCCGTTCTGGTGCTGGATCACCCGCGCGCTGCCTGGCCGTGGTACTACCAAGCCGTCCAGCGCATCGAGCTGGACGGCGAGGGCGCCACCTTGAGCCTGCTGGTGCGCAATCTCGACAGCGAGCCGATGCCGCTGGGTCTGGGTTTTCACCCGTATTTCCCGCAGCGCGCCCGCGCGCGCCTGACGGCGCAGGCGGCCGCCATGTGGCACAGCGACAGCGAGCTGTTGCCCACCGGCCTGGCGGGCGCGCCCGTGCTGGCGCGTCTGCGTGATGGCGTGGCCGCCGCCGACCTGCTGCTTGACAATAACTTCACGGGCTGGGATGGCCACGCCCGCATTGATTTCGCTGCTGCCGCAGGCGCTCCGGCGCGCGCACTGACCTTGCGCGCCGAAGCGCCGCTTGATTACCTGGTGATTTATGCGCCGCTGGTATCGGATTACATCTGTGTCGAGCCGGTCAGCAACTGCACTGACTGGCCCAATTTCCCCGCGCAGGCCAGCGCCGATGTGGGCGGCGCCATCGTCGCGCCGGGCGACTGCGTGCGTGTGCAGATGCGTCTGCTGACCAGCTGGGAGGGCGAACAGGGCGGCATGGCATGAGCGCCAATGTTCTCATCGGAGAAATCTGCGGCAGCCCTCGCCATTTCTTGCCTGAGCGTATATAATATTTGCTCTTTTCCCTGATAGCTCAGTTGGTAGAGCGACGGACTGTTAATCCGCAGGTCCCTGGTTCGAGTCCAGGTCGGGGAGCCAGAATGTGAGGGCCACATCGCGCGATGTGGCCTTTTTTTTGCGCGCCCGCTGCGTGAAACTGCCCTGAATCCGCCAGCAGTCGGTCCCTACGACCTTCATGGCCCATCATTGTGCTGTTGCCGGCAGGCTGCCAATCAGTTTGCAGCCGCATTCCGTCACACAGCCCTCAACCGCGACCTGCACGCCATTGACGTCGACGGTGGGATGGGCCGTGACGATTTTGTTGACCCCATGCGGTTTTCCACCCGGGTAGAACAGCGGGCAGCTGACCTGATCGCCCAGTCTGGCGATTGCACGACCATGGATGGTGTGGACCGGCGAGCCGCTGATGACGGTGCCGCCGTGATCGGTTTTGTCGCCTACCGTGATGATTATCTTGGACATGTCTGCTCCTCGGACTAAGACAATGCTCGAAGATTGAATTTCTGTGTGTTCAATCAAGCGGCTATTTTCGTGAAATGCTGCTAAATCTGTCTCGGTTGTTCTTTGCTAATCTGGCATTCGAATTAAATATTCTTTTTGGCAAGATGAGATCGGTTGTAAGAATTCGGGGAAGAATATTACGTTGCGATCCTCTACCCAGATGCGATATGAAGTGGTTTTTAAGTAAAATTCGCATTCCTTATCATATATATTTAAAATAGCTTTACTGTCTTTAATCAAAGTTTCGGCCATTTCCTCGTTTAGCTGAATCAAATTATTATTAGTAAAAGCGCCGTTTGCAAGCTCGGCCTTCGGAAAAAGTATTTTAAATAAATTTTTTGGTTGAATTAAATTTCCGCTTATAAGAGAGAACACTCGTGCTTCCTTTGCAATGCTTGGGGATCCGGCGCACACGGTAAATTTTGAAAACACTACGCTCAAGTACTCCCGTGATCGAATGATTTTTTCAACAGCTAATTCGTATCCCCACGGGTGACCGTCGGCGGAGATACTGCATCGCTTTACCTCTCTTTCAAATTCAGTGGACATTGTCTTCAGTGCTGCGTTAACTTTTTTTATCGCCTTTGGATCAGCGTCTGCGATTTTTTCTACCAAAGCCGTTTGGATCGAAATATTTTTTGTTGCTTTAATTTTAATCGACTTAAAGGTTGCCGGTGAAACTGCAATGGACTCCGCCGATAAGAATAAGGCGCTCAACAGCGTCAATATTAATAATTTTTTCATAATATTTGTTTCTTTATGCGGTTTGTGAATTTTAGTCGCTCCGGGCCATTCGTGTCGCCACCGTTTATGGCGTAGGTCACGTTGGGGACATTGTCTGCATCCATAGCTGCTATGGTGGCTTTTCGAAACAAGGTGATATACCAGCAGCCTGAATCAATACAATTGAAAGTGGTTTCAATCAATCTCTCAGGTTTTTCCACTGGCGGATATCGTTTTGTCGTGTCCTGCTCCCATCCGATATCGAAATCAACGCCTTTTTTTAGCCATCCCTTGAAGCACCAGTACTCAGCATAGTTGTAGCGGCCGGTAAGTTGCTTAAAGCCACGACCTTTAAAGCGAGGACCGTCACCAGGTTGGCAGTTGCCCAGTTTCTTTGATTTTTCATAACCTGCTCCGGAAGCATCTTCTACCATCTTGTTAAGGCTCATACTTTCGATTGCGCCCTGTCCAAAAAAATGTGCTTGGCGAAGCCGTGAATTAACGCCGTAACGGTAAACGCATTTATTGATGTCAAGACGATATTTTTCGCGTATTTCGTCTGAAGTCCCATGGCTGATCTGCTCGCTCAAATTGCTTTTTTCAGGATAAATTAGTTGTAATTCATCTTTTGAGAGCCACAAGCATTTGGCGAGGTGCTCGATGAACTTGACCGGATGCGCATGCCACAGCGATGCCGGAGCAGGCAAACCAGGCACTTGCTCCCAAAAAGACAGTCGCTCGATATGCGCTGTTAGATTGGTAAACTGCTCCGCTGTCAATTTTGAGGCGCCGAAGTCCTCTTGCGTAACCCGCCCGAAGCGTTTCTGGCTACCCTGTTTGCTCCATTCCGTTGGGTGGCGTGCGATCAGGTGGCGAAGCTTGTCTTCAGTGTCTTCTCGGCCTGTCAGTTTCTTGTCAGCGCGATCCTGTTCGTATTTTTCAAACAGCTTCTGCATGCCATCGTCGTCGATAAACCCGTCTTGGCTGAAAGACCCTGTTTCTTCAAGTTTGAGGAAATCTCGCCAGTCAGCGTCACTGTAATAGTGAATTGCGGATTTTTCAGCCCAGTACAGATCGTTGGTCGCCGGGACATATACTTGCACCCATATTTTTTCGTTGACTTTTTCTTCACGAAATTCACCGGCTGTCATCCATAGATCGAGCGATGGGATCATTTTTGTGCCTGCCGCCAGAATAGTGTGATTCTTGACTGGATTTTTTTTGTAGCAACGCAGCTCTTTTCCATTCGCGAAGTAGTGGGTTTCCTTTATATTGATTTTTTTATTCTTTGGATGGGGTATGTCGATTTCAGAACTGGTCATCTGGTCGTCGCTCACCCAATATGATTTTTTATCAATGATGATTTTTTGAAAGCCATTGCCTGATCCGTCTTTGGCCGAGTTCAGCTGCTTGCCCGGATCGACAACGCTCGTCTCTGTGGGCAGCAGTTCATGGAAGACGTTTAGTTCGTTGGTCAGCACGCAGGCGCCCCAGACCGTTTTCATCGGGTTGTCCAGAAAAGTCACGTCATCGAAAAAAATCTCGAAATGGATGCCGCACGACGGTGTCGTCAGATTGTCCGGGATACTGCCGCAGTAGCCCAGGATGCCACCACGCTGAACGCGCGCATAGCGCTACCGCCATGACAAGCACCATCGGCGCTTGGCGCGACACATTCAAGGTGCGCCTTTGCTCCGGGTTTGCGCAGGAAATTGATCGCATTAGCGCTAGTCTTTCCCTTGACTTGCGCCCAAGCGTGCAGATGCATGTAAAGGGAATAAAAGGTGAGCGTTGCTGTGCCGAATGTGGTTTGGCCAAGCTTGGTTTTGTGCTTTAACAAAACGAAGCTGCGGGAGTATGGTGCTTTGTCGAAGTACGCATCGGTCGCATCGGTCTCGTCGTAGCGATAGGCCAGTAGTTCGCCGTCAGCGATCGCGCGGAGAGGGGCGGTTCGATCGCTCGGGATGACATCGCGAAAAGCGGCGTCGTATGACACGCCGCGCTGCTGCAGCGCGGCCAGCACGAGGTTGATGACCTGGGTGAACTTGAAACGCTGTGGCTGCGCCAGCAGGCGCGCGATCACAACAGTTTCAGGCTGCCGCTGTGTGGCTGGCATCGGATCAGTTCCTTTCCGCTGTGGTGTGACAGGATCACCAGTTCGACAAAGCTGTTGATGTGGACGGCCATGGCGAAAAACTGGTCGACCACTTGTGCAAACAGGTGCAGGCCGGTGCCGACAAAGGCATCTTCATCGATCGTCAAGCGGACCTCGCTGCCGTGCACCAGCGAGGTGCCGCGCTGGTGCCGGATCCATGCCGTGGCGTCGGTGCTGTCAACCGCAGCGATGCCGCTGATTTGCCGGCGCGACACGGGCGACTGCGTCAAGTCGTACAGGCCGAGTATTTCGCGCAGCGCTGCGCCGCCATCGTCGACCAGCGAATGGTGGTGCAAAGCCAGGTGTGAAATCAGGCGCCATTCGGTGTCGGCGCCGATGACCAGGCGCGCGGGCCGGGTCGGCCGGCGCAGGAAGCGGATCGGGTGATTCGCCGCGCCGCCAGAGACGAACAGGTCGCCATCACCATGCAAGGGCGCCAGCTTGATCGCACAGGGCAGATCGCGATTGGTGCAGGTCAGTTCAATCGACAGGGTGCTGCGGTCGATTGCCACTGCCGCCAAATGGGTGTCGACCAGGGTCAGCGTCTTTTCGTGGCCGGGGCTGCAGAGGGCCAGTGTTTCGTCATGGCGCATCAGTCAGTAGCGCCCGTGGTCTTCTTCCGGTCCTAGCTGGTGGTCGTGCTTGAGCGAATAGAAGGGCCGGAACTGGCTGATATAGGCATGATTCCCCGCTTGCTGCACCATGTGGACCTGGTCGACTGAGTAGACTTCAAACGCCTGCGGATAACTGCCGTGGGCGAGCACGGTGTAGTCGGCCGACAGCTGGTCCACTGAGATCGGCACGCCCGGCTGGCGAAACAGGTTGACCACCGGGGTGCAGCCTTGCAGCAAACTGGTGGACGACAGGCTGGCCAGCAAGCGCGCTTCTTCGCGGTGCGGCAGCAGGTCGGTCAGCACCAGGTGCAGTGTGAGCGTTGTCGCGCCGCTCGGTGCGCGCGCCAGCAGGCCGGCCAGGTCGACGTCGACAAAATTGAATTTCTCGGGGAAGGCGAAGTATTCGGCCAGTACCCGGTAAGCCACGTGCGACTGGGCGCCGAAGGGAATCAGGGCGTCGTCGTCGGCAAAGCCAACGGCAGACAGGGGCACGGTGGCCAGCCTGGCCCAGGGTCCGCTGTCTTCGTACTGTACAAAGGCGCAGGCCGTGCGCATGAACAGCGCGTCGCGCAAGGTGGCGCAAAATGATGGATCACCGTCGATATACAGGCGCGTTTTCGCCTGCGACCTCGACAGCGGCCCGCCCGCCTGGGCCGACGCCAACACCAGCGCAATCGAGGCCGTCGCACCGGGCGGCAGGCGGGTCGCTGGCGGCGCACCGACGACGGCATGAAAGTGCGCGCTGACCAGCACGATGGTCGCTGGCAGCACCTCGTAGACGGTGGTAAACGTGCAGGCGACGTCCTTGACCACGCGCGACTCGAGGCGGGTGCCGCGCGCGATGGCGACGGCAGCGCCAGCGGGCGCCGCCACGCGCACGATGGCGCACGAGGGAAACGGCCGCAGGTAATGGGGAAACAGCAGATTGAGCAGCGCCTCGGTGAACTGCGGATAGCCGTCATCGAGGCGCTTGGAGACGCGCGCGCACAACAGGGCGACGGCCTGGATCAGGCGCTCGACGTGCGGATCGTCGCAGGCCTCGCCACCGAGTTGCAGCCTGGCGGCCACCTTCGGATAGCGCTGGGCATACTCGCGGCACAGCGCGCGCAGGATGACCAGCTCGCGTTGATATTTGAGGAACAGGTCGTCCACCTTGCGTCCCCCTTAGCGCAGCTCTTCGATCGAATACTGCTGGAGCGACGGCCGAAACACGGCGTCGAACGTCAGTGCCGCATCATGCAGGCTGCCTTTCAGTTCGGCCGTGATGACGAATTCGATGCGGTTGATCGATCCTTTCTGGGGCCGCAGATCGACGCTCACCTTGTGCAGCCGCGGCTCGTGCCGTTCGATCGCCTGCCGCACGGCGCTGCAGATTTTTTGCTGGTCGCTGTCGCTCGTCATGCACAGGCCGGCAAAATCGATCAGGCCGTAGTTGACCACCGAGCCGGCGACCGCCGGATACGATTGCAAGGTATCGGCCTGCATGGCGCAGCGGGTGTTGAGCAGGGCGACCAGGTCGCGCATGATGCTGTGCCGGCAGGCGTCGCGCGCCTGCGCACGGGCGCGCTGGCGCGTTGTCGGTGCCGCTGCCGGCCCGTCTTCGTCAGCGAGGCGGTCGAACAGGCCGGGAGAGAAACTGCGCATGCCACACTCCTCGTGAGGGGCTCGATGGAGCCGCAGCGGCAATTATCAGCACTTGATTGCTAGCAAGTTTGCGATTGCGCAAAGGGCCGGGAATTCGTGCCAGGCGTGTGGCGGCTTGCGCCAGATCAAGCGGCGGTGGACAGCGCCGCATCATGCTCTGAGGAATCTGTGCAATCGGAAATTACAGGAGAGCAGCCATGCAAGCAGGGTCGAAACTATGTTGGTCGGAAGGATTGACGCTCAGCCCGCAGCATTTTCAGCTGCAGGACCGTTACCACGAAGCGCGCCTGCACACGGTCGCCTCGGCGCTGAACAGCCACTACTGGGGCGTGCGCTCGCTCCAGTGGAATGGCGAGGGACTGGGCCACGACAGCCTGCGCCTGGAAGCCATCTCGGTCATTTTCCCCGATGGCAGCATCTACGATGCCCCGGGCGCCGATCTGTTGCCCGAGGCATTCGACCTGTCATGCCTGCCGGCCGATACGCAAACCTTCACATTTTATCTGGCGCTGGCGGTGCTCAATCCGCACGGTGGCAATGCCGGCGGCGAAGGGCGCTACGTGCGGCACGACAGCGAGGCGCTCGACCTCTACAGCGAGGCGGTGCCGGCAGAGGTGCCGCTGCTGAAAAAACGCGCCCGCCTGCTGCTCGATGGCGCCGCGCGCGATCGACTCACCAGCGTCGCCGTGGTCAGGCTGCGCCGCACCGAGGATGGCGCGTTCGCCATCGATGAGGGTTTTTTTGCGCCCAGCGTGGCCGTGAGTGCCGCGCCAGGGTTGCGGCGCATGCTCGAGAACCTGATCAGCGCCCTGACCGCAAAAGTCGAGTCGCTCCGGCGCACCCACCGCAAGGCCACCGCCGACACCTATGAAATGTCGAAGGGCGATATGTCATCGTGGTGGATGCTCAATATCGTCAGCACGGCCAGCGTGTTGCTGACCCATATTGCCCGCTCGGCCGTCTATCATCCGCATGCCTTGTATGAACAGCTGCTGGCGCTGGCGGGCGGCTTGATGACGTTTTCCGACCGTTACAAGGCGGCCGATCTGCCGGCTTACCGCCACGATGCATTAGGCGATGTGTTTAGCGCCATCGATGCGCTGGTGCGCGAGCTGGTCGACACGGTTATCTCCACCAGGTATTTCATGATTGCACTGGTGGCCGATGCGCAGCGCCCGGCGTTCTACCGCGCCGTGCTCGATCCGGCCAAGGTGACCCGGGACACGCAACTGTGCCTGGCAGTGAGCGCCGACCTGCCGGCGCTCGACCTGGTGGCCGCCATGCCGCTCCGGCTGAAAGTGGCCAGCCCGGAAGACCTCGAAAAAATTCTGGGCGCGGCGCTGCCCGGTGTGCCGCTGATCCACATGCCGCAAGTGCCGGCGGCCGTGCCGGTGCGGCCCAACACCTATTATTTTTCGCTGTCGTCCAGAAATACCTTGTATGAACGGGCGCTGGCGCGGGGGACACTGGCGGCGTATGCCATGGATGGGATACCGGGGTTGCAGATGGAGTTGATTGCGATCATTTGAAGCTGGCACCCGCTTGATACCTCAGGCAGCCCGCGCGCCCCGCGCATGCCGGGCAAATTTCCTACAAACGAACGCTCGTTGCACTGACGGCCGTCGTCGCGCTTCCACGGCATGATTTTCTTCAATTGACTACCGGAGATCATCATGACATCGCCCAGCACCACCGCCTCGGTTGGCAACGGCGCCGACAACGACCGCAGCCCGCCATCGCAGCAAGACAGTGGCGGCAACGGTGGCGCCCAGCTCACCCAGAGCAATGCCCTCAGCGCGGGTGCGCAGTCGCAGTCGCAGTTGCCCGGCGCGCCGGCGCGCAAGGGCCAGTCCGGCGATGGACGTACCGATGCCACGGCGGCCAATCGCACGGCATCAGACACTGGTGGCGACCAGGCCGGCTCGACCGGCCACGGTCTGGGCGCCGCTGAAACGGGCGGCAACCAGGACGCATTCGACATGCCGAAAGCATAGTCTGCGGGGGCGACCTGCGCCTCGACGGCGCCGTTCTACCTCGGCCACGTAGCAGCGTGGCCTTTTTATTCCTTTGTTTATTGCAAACTTGCAAATAGGCGGCAACTGCGCCAAAATTTGTTCAAAGGAAAACATTATGCAAATAAAAGCAAAGCGCCTGCTTGTGCGCGTGGTGTTTGCTGCGACGGTGGTGGTTGTCGGTACGCTGGTGCGCCAGCGCAGCGTCGCCACCCACGCCACCGGCTGGCTGGCGGCGGGCTGGGTGTTGACGGCGCTGATGGTATGGCGGGTCGGCGTCGCCGTGCGGCGCGCTCTGCAGGGTGGCCGCCAGCACATGAAAGCGGGCGTCAATTTGGCCAGTATCGATGGCGCCGCCGCCGCCGCCATGCCGCCGTGCTTGCGTGGTCTGTACGCCATGGAAAAGCGCGCTTATCGTTTCGCCTGGCGCTCGCTCACCGCTGCGCCGGTGCGGCCGGCCGGGCCGTTTGGCGTCGCCGCCGGTCCCCTCGGCGGCAAGCGCACGGCGTCGCTGCTGTTGACGCTGGCCCTGTGCGCCGCGGCCGTCGGCTGGCGCTTGCCGCATCATGTGGCAGCGCGCTGGCCGCTGGCGGGCGCCTATCTGGCGCTGCTCGCTGCCGTGCTGTATGCGCTGGTGTGGATCGTTGGCGAGCGGCGCAGTCTGCACGAGGGCGGCCACCGCATTGCTGAAGGCACCCTGATGCTCGACCTCGGCTTGCGCGCCAGCGCCAGCGTGCCGCTGCGCGCCATCGACGCCTGTCTGGCCGTTGGCGGGCGCATCCGCCGCACCGACGCCCGCCGCCTGACGGCGGGCGAAGTAGCAACTGTGTCGATCGACGTTGGCCAGCCGTTCGAGGCCGTGATCTGCGGCACCCCGCAGCAACTCGCTGCCGGCCGCCTGTTGTTGTACGTCGACGACGCCGCCAGTTTTGTCGCCGCCGTCAACCGGGCGATGGCCGCCATCCGCCTGTCCGGCTGAGCGATTCAGCACCGCCGCGCCGGCTGGGATAGACTGGCTGTCTGAATTAACTCAGCAGGGAAACATGATGATCAAGGCAATTGTTACCGGGCACTCCAAGGGCTTGGGCGCCGCTCTCGCTGCTGATTTGCTGGAGCGGGGTATGGCGGTGCTGGGTATCGCCCGCGGCGCCAGCGGGCAGACCGGCGCGCCCGGCATGACCGAGGTGTCGCTCGACCTGGCCGACAGCGCCGCGCTGGCGTTCTGGCTGGGCGGCGACAGCCTGCGCAACTGGCTGGCCGATGCTGATACCGTGCTGCTGATTAATAATGCGGGCACCGTGCTGCCGGTAGGCCCGCTCTCTGCCCAGGACCCGCTGGCGGTGGCACGCGCGGTCGCCGTCAACGTGGCCGCGCCCCTGATGCTGTCGGCGGCGATGGTGCAGGCGATGCGGCCGGGCGCCGCTGGCCGCATCGTCCACATCAGCAGCGGCGCCGGCCGCAATGCCTACCCCGGCTGGAGCGTGTATTGCGCCACCAAGGCCGCGCTCGACCTGCACGCCAGCGCCGCCGCCCAGGACGCCAACGGCGACCTGCGCATCGTCAGCCTGGCGCCAGGGGTCATCGATACCGACATGCAGGGACAGATCCGCGCCACTGCCATCGAACATTTTCCATTGCGCCAACGCTTCGATGCTCTCAAGCAGGCCGGCGAGCTGGCGGCGCCAGCACGGGTCGCGCGCCAGCTGGTGGATTATCTGATGAGCAAAGACTTTGGCCGCGATCCCATCGCTGACTTGCGCCAGCTGAAAGCCGTTCGCAACTGAGTGCGTGCTGCGTACCGATCGCCCGATGGTTACGCAGCACGAACGGCCGCCGCCGTCACGCCCATGCACGTCGCCTGGAGTCATCAGGCAGCCCCAACTTCAATGAACGTCGGCCTACTGTCGCGATATCTGTGCAGGCCGTGTTCGTTTGCGCGAGCGCAAACGGAGCACGAGCCAAGGGCATAGCGTGAGGTCTGTAGCACCTGGACCTGCCCACGCTGAACACCACTGGCTGCGCCCGGGGCCTTGTGACGTTCACGTAGGGATACCAACCATGAGATTCTCCTCGGCACCCGATGAGCGCAGCGCGCACGACCGGCCGCCACAGCGTGAACGCCGGCGTGCCCGCACAGGCGTGGTGCTGACTGGCTCGTCGGCTGACGATGAGAGCGAACTGGCCGCGTACCTCAATCTGCTGGTCGATCACTGGCGCCTGCTGGCGCTCGTGTGCGGCACGACGGTGCTGGTGGCGCTGCTGTTTGCGCTATTGTTGCCGCCCGTGTTCGAGGCGAGCATGCTGATCTACGTGGAGGAGGCGACGCCATCGAATTCGCGTAACGCCCTCAACGATGTCGCTTCCATGTTCGATACCAAGCAAGCGGCCAGCGCCGAAATGGAGTTGCTGCGCTCGCGTGCCGTCCTCGGTCCCACCGTCGAGCGCCTTGGACTGGCCATCGAGGCGCGACCTGACCAGCCGGCTGTGCTGACAGCGCTGGCGGCGCTGCAGCGTGTGCTGGGCCCGGGCCTGTTCGGCACGCCAGCGGCCATCGAGGTCGCCCAGCTCGAGCTGCCGGCGGCCTGGAGCGGCCGCCCGCTGCGCTTGACGGCGCAGGGCGGCGGCACCTTCGCGGTGCTTGAACCGCGCAGCGGCGTGCTGGCGCAAGGCCGGGTCGGGCAACGCCTCACGGTCAGCACGGCAGACGGCACCCTGGCGCTCAAGGTGGCACAGCTCGACGGTGCGGCCGGCAGCGCCTTTGTGCTGGGGCGGCTGTCGTCCATGGCCGCCATTGCTGCCTTGCGGCGCGACCTCAAAATTAGCGAGCAGGGCCGGCAATCGGGCATCATCGAAGTCAAGTTCGAGGCTGAGGCGCCGGCCACTGCCTACGCCGTGTTGCGCGAAGTGGGGCGCCAGTACCTTGCGCAAAACCTGCGCCACAAGAGCGAGGAAGCGGAAAAATCGCTGGCGTTTCTGGATGCGCAACTGCCCAAGCTGAAAGCCAATCTGGAACGGGCTGAGAGCGACTACAACAATTTCCGGCGCACCCACGGCAGCGTCGACTTCGTCGAAGATTCCAAGCTGAGCCTGATGCAGGCGGTTGCCGCGCAAACCCGCCGCAGCGAGCTCGAGCAGCGCCGCACCGAACTGCTGACCCGCTTTACCAGCCGTCACCCGATGGTCATTGCGGTGACGGGGCAGATCGCCGACCTCGATCGGCAGCAGGCCAGCGTCGCCGCGCACATGAAGCAATTGCCCCTGCTCGAGCAGGAAGCGGGGCGGCTGGGTCGGGACATCAAGATCAATACCGATCTTTACACGGCGCTGGCCAACACGGCCCAGCAATTGCGCATTGTCGCTGTTGGCAAGGTCGGCAATGTCCGCCTGGTCGATGTGCCCATGGTCGACGAGGACGCGGTGCGACCGCATCGCAAGACCATCGTCGCCTGCGGCGCCGTGCTCGGGGTGCTGGCGGGACTGGCGGCCGTGCTGCTGCGTAAAAATTTCAGTGGCAGCGTCGATGATCCCTTGCGCATCGAGGCCTTGCTCGGTGCCAGGGTGGTGTCGGCCAGCATTCCGCACAGTACTGCGCAGGCCCGCCTTGCCAGGCGGGCGGCGCGCCACGGCACGGCGGCCCTGCTGGCGCGCGAACAGAGCGCCGACGGCGCCGTCGAAGCCTTGCGCAGCTTTCGCGCCGCCTTGCGTTTTTTACTGCCGCAATTTAAGAACAACGTGATCATGTTCGCCGGGCCCACCAGTGGCGTAGGGAAGTCATTTATCTCAGCAAATTTTGCGCTGGTGCTCGCTGCCAGTGGCAAGCGGGTACTGCTCATCGATGCCGATCTGCGCAATGGCTGCGTGCACCAGGTGTTCGGGGTGGCGCGCGGCGACGGCCTGTTCGAAGCGGCCAGCGGCGCCGTGCAGTCAGCCCGCACACCGGTGCGTCAAGTCTGTAGCAATCTCGATTTGTTGACCACCGGCAGCCCAAGTGGCGCGCGCGCGGATCCCATGTTGCCCGTCGACATAGGCGCGCTGCTCGAATCCTTGCGCGTTCACTACGATCTGGTGCTGGTCGACTCGCCGCCCGTGCTGGCGCTGGCCGATCCACTCGTCATTGGCAGCCATGCGGGTGCCGTGTTCCTGGTCGTGCGGTCGGGCAAAAGTACGGCGCGCGAAATCGCGGACGCCGTCAAACGGCTCAACGGCGCAGGCATCGCGCCGGCCGGTATCGTCTTCAATGACGTCAAGCCGCGTCTGTCGTACTACGGCTACAACTATGTGCAGCGGTATGGCGGGCAACTGGAGTTTGCCCAGTAGTTTGTGACGCCAGCGCCATCATGAAACGGTGTTTGAATCGGTTTATTGCAACATAGCCATTGTGCAGTGCGCGCTCGGGGTGGACGCCGATGTACTATCGGGTTGTAATAAGGCGTTGTAATATCTATATCTGATTGCGGTCACGATTGCATTCGCAAAATTCATACTAATAACTATTTTGGAGAACCACCCATGAACAAGAAGACATCCCGGGCCACCGTCACCTTCGTTGCCGCCATTGCCGCGATTGGCGCACTGGTCTCGATGACCGGCTGCGCGTCGATGAAAAATGAGGGCGCAGCCCCCATGGCGGTGGAAAAAACGGCAACTGCCATCGATCCGACGCCGATGCCTGCGGGCACGCCCGCGATGGCAACGTCCAACATGATGCTCAGCGGAGCCCAGGAGGTACCTGCCAATTCGTCGATGGCGACCGGCAAAAGCATGGTGCGCATTGGCGCCGACATGACCGTGACCGGCTCGATTGAAGTGATGGGCATGACGCCCACCGCTGCCCACATCCACGAAGCGGCAGCCGGCGCCAACGGCCCCGTCATCGTGCCATTCGCCAAGACGGGTGCCAACAGTTTTGCCCCACCGCTGGGCGCGCGGCTGACCGAGGCGCAATACGCCAGCTACAAAGCGGGCAAGCTGTATATCAATGTGCATAGCGCGCAGTTCCCGAATGGTGAAATTCGGCTGCAAATGTCGCCCAAATAAGCTGGCGTAACCTGCGATCGGGGAAGTGGTGCCAGCGCCTGTCGCCTGGCGGCGGCCTTCGCTGCGCTCGTTGGGGCACACGCACGCGGCGCCGCCTGTGCGCGTCGCCGCGGTCGCTGCATCCGTCCCTGCGGCGGCGCTGGGGCCACGTCGCTTGCAGGAGCGTTGATACGCTGGTGCGCTGACGCACCGCATCGGTCCCTGCGCCGGCGCTGGCGTCACTTCGCTCGCAGGAGCGCTGCTACGCTAGTGTGCGGGCGCACCGCATCGCTGCAACCGCTGCATCGCTGCACCGCCGGGTCGCCGTGCCGTACCACCCTGCGCCAGTGTCTCTGGCAGCGTCGCTGCCCGCACCGCGCTGCAACGGTGGTAAAATTTTTCTCCCGTCCTCACCACTGCTGCAATGTCGCCAGCTCAACCGATTCCGATTCGCACCGAGTGCCCGCCCGGCGCCTGCGTGTGCGAGCGCGAGCGCCTCGATGCGCCCGGCGCCGACCGGCGCATCCTGATGCTCACGCGCGAGGAAGAAAAAAAGTTGCTGGCAAAAATCGACGCGCTGACGACGTATGACGACTTGTGCCGCCTCGAGCGGCGCCTTGCCGATTTGCTCGGCATTACCTTGCGGATCGCACCCGGCCCCAACGAAGTGCGCACGGTGCGCGGCTTTCAGATTGAACTGGCGGCCCAGCCTGGCCTGTGCCGCAAGACCCGCCAGGCGATTCCCGCAGCGCTGCGCCGCTGCCTCGACCAGCACCCGGAGATGGCCTTTGCCATTCTCGACGCCCATGACCTGTTTGCCCAGGCCGATCCCATTTTTTTGCCACCACGCACCCCATGACCTTGCCCGCGCCCGACCAGTTCCCATCGCTGCCCCTGTACATCGCCACGCCACTGCTTGAAGGCGCCGCCATGGCGCGCCCCGGCCGGGCCGTCTGGCTGAAGATGGAAGCACTGCAGCCGGCCGGCTCGTTCAAGAACCGCGGCATCGGCCACGCCTGCGCCACCCATGCCGCGCGCGGCGCACAGCGCTTCGTCGCCTCATCGGGCGGCAACGCCGGCATCGCCTGCGCCTACGCCGGCCGTAAGCTGGGCATTGCGGTGACGGTGGTGGTGCCGCAAACGGCCTCGGCCCGTGCGATCGAGCTGATCCGGCGCGAGGGCGCCGAGGTGATCGTCCACGGCGCCTCGTTTCAGGAAGCCAATGAGTACGCGCAGTCGCAGCTCACTGCCAGCGATGCCTTCATTCACCCGTTCGACGATCCCTTGTTGTGGGAAGGTCACGCCAGCATGATTGACGAGGTGGCGGCCAGCGGTCTGCGTCCGGACGCCGTGGTGCTGTCGGTCGGCGGCGGCGGTTTGCTGGTGGGTGTCGTCGAAGGCTTGCGCCGGCACGGCTGGCATGACGTTCCCGTGCTTGCCGTCGAAACGGCGGGCGCCGCTTCGCTCGCCGCTGCCATGGCAGCAAAGGCGCTGGTGACCTTGCCGGCAATTACCAGCATCGCCACCTCGCTGGGTGCGAGAACAGTGGCGCAGGCGGCATTCGACGCCACGCTCTCCCATCCTGTGCGCAGCGTGGTGGTGAGCGACGCTGACGCGGTGGCGGCCTGCCTGCGGTTTCTCGACGATCAACGGCTGGTGGTCGAACCGGCCTGCGGCGCCGCGCTGGCGGTCGCCTACGATGGCGCTGCGCTCACCGCGTTCAGTACGGTGCTGGTGATTGTCTGCGGCGGCGTGACGGCGACGGTGGCGCAACTGCAGCGCTGGGGTGCCTGAGGGCAGGGCCGGCTGACCCTGCTGGCTCGCTGGCGAATCAGTGGGCGGCGCCGGCGCCGCCACCGACCGTCGCGCTGTCGGCCTTGCCGCCCGCGGTGGCGGCACCGGTAGTACCGGCAACTGCCAGGGTCATCGCGCGCTGCATGCGGTCATCATCGTCGCGCCACACCACATTGTTGTCCACTGAATACAGGCGGCAGCGCTGCCCCCCTTTTGCTTCGCAGGTGGCCAGCGCCCGCAGGTCCGGATCTTCGCCATCTTCAGCCCAGCACCAGGCGCCGTTGGCCGACAGCGCAAACGCCCGCGGACTTTGCTTGCCGAGGTAGTCGCGGTAGGCCGAGCGGCCCGCTTCGTGCAGGAAGGGCACGGCATCGACGTCGTCGAGTAGCGCAAAGTCAGTTTTCGGTAGCCCCGGCGCCGGCGCCACGGCATACAGCTCGGTGGTGGGCATGCCTATGCGGCGCAGAAACTGCTCGGTCTCGCGCCACCAGATTTTTTCGCCGTCGCGGCTACCGATCAGGCCGTGCGCGTCGCGCCGGAAGGCGGCGTACTCGACCAGGGTGGCCTCGCCACCGGCTCGCACATAGGCATCATGCATGCGGGTCACCAGTTCCGGATTGAACAGCGAATCGTTTTCGCCATACAGCCACAAGGACGGCAGGGTGCTGGCGCCGCCGTAGGTGGCCATCGCCCGCACCAGCTCGCTACGCCAGTCACAGCGCTCGGTGTTGTCGCGCAAGCCACCGGCAAAATTGATCAAGCCACGCACGCCAGTGGTCGTCTGCGCTCCCATGGCGAGGGTGGCCAGGCCGCCATACGACTGGCCAGCCACCACCATGCGCCCGCTGTCGATCCAGCTTTGGGAACGGGCAAAGGCGAGGGTATCGCGCACATCGCTGGCCTGACCGAGGCCGTTGGCCGTCATATTGCAGCCGTATTCCACATACGTGCCGCTGGAACCGGCAAAACCGCGCCGCATCGGCACCATCACTGCATAGCCGCGCTTGACGAAGGCCGTTGCCATATAAATAAAACGGTCGCGCGCCTGCTGGCGCGGGGCGCCGGCGTCCTTGCCGTGGTTGATGATGATCAGCGGAAAGGGACCGGGCCCATCGGGAAGAAACACGGTGGTTTGCAGCCGCGCATGGCCGCCTTTTCCAGCCGGCACCTGAACGATGTGTTCGTTAAGGCGATAATCGAGCAGTTGCACATGTTCAGCAGCCAACGTCGGCAGCAAAGTCAGGCAGACAATGCAGCCCAGTGTGCTGTTGCGAACAGATGGAAGAAGGCGAAGCATAGGAACATGGACACCGAGCTGAATTGAATTTCCGGGTGGAATAATTTAATTCTAAGCAGCGCATATTTCCATAGCAATACACAATTGATAATACTCCTAAGTAATTTTTCGTGCGTTGGCAGAACAATACAACGTGACGACTGACACCACTTGCGGGATTCCTTAACGGGGCAGAGAATGATTCACCATGGATAATTGCCATGAATAAATATGCCGTCGTCGAATGGGCGCCCGACGAAAAGCCGATGATGCCGGGCTCGCCGTCGACGCCCAATCATCCAAGCTGGTTGCGCATCTGCTATCTGCTGGTGGGCATCCTGGTCAGCCTCACGGGTGGTCTTGGCAATGCGCTGGTATCGGTCAACCTGGTCGCCCTGCAGGGCAGTCTGGCCGCCTACGCCACCGAGACGGCGTGGCTGCCGGCCGCCTATGTGATGACCAATGTGTCGATGAATTTACTGCTGGTGAAATTTCGCCAGCAGTTTGGCCTGCGCCTGTTCACCGAATTTTTCCTGGTGGTGTACGCGCTGGTGACGTTTGCCCACCTGTTTGTCCACGACCTGTATTCGGCGATTGCCGTGCGCGCCGCCCACGGCATGGTGGGGGCGGCACTGTCGACCCTGGGCCTGTATTACATCTTGCAGGCGTTTCCCAAAGTCATACGCCTGCGCGGCATGGTGGTGGCGGTGGGGGTGTCGCAACTGGCCTTGCCGATGGCGTATATATTTTCCAGCGACCTGCTCGAATTTGCCGAGTGGCGCGGCCTGTACCTGTTTGAACTGGGCTTGACCCTGGTGGCGCTCGGTTGCGTGCTGATGCTCAAGCTGCCGCCCGGCGACCGCGTCAAAACGTTCGAAAAACTCGATTTCGTCACCTTCGGCCTGTTCGCCCCCGGCATGGCGCTGCTGTGCGCGGCGCTGACCTTCGGCCGCCTGCTGTGGTGGTTTGAAACGCCGTGGCTGGGCTGGGCGCTGGCCGCCGCGATCGTGCTGCTGGCCGCCGCCATCTGCGTCGAGCACAACCGCGCGCGGCCGCTCCTCAACACCCGCTGGCTGGCCAGCGCCGACATTGTGCGGCTGGTGCTGTCGATGATCCTCATTCGCGTGGTGTTATCCGAGCAGGGCACCGGCGCAGTGGGCTTTTTTCGCGCGGTGGGGCTGGTCAACGACCAGATGCAGACCTTGTTCATGATCGTACTGGGGGCCACCGTGGCCGGTATTTTGACCAGCGCCGCCACCCTATCGCTCAAGCACCTGACCGCGCCGGTGGTGCTGGCGCTGCTACTGATGGCGACCGGTGCCTGGTTCGATGCCCACGCCAGTAGCGCCACGCGCCCCGAGCAGATGTACTTGAGCCAGGCCCTGCTCGCTTTCGGCGGCGCGTTTTTCATCGGTCCTTCGCTCATTGCCCTGATCGGCGGGGTGATCGCCAACCCCTCGAACCTGATCAGTTTTTCCGTGATTTTCGGCCTCAGCCAGAATGTCGGCGGCCTGATTGGCTCGGCCGTGCTGGGCACCTTCCAGATTGCCCGTGAAAAATTCCATTCGAGCGTGCTGGTCGAGCATCTCAGTTCGCTCGACCCGCAAGTGACAGCGCGCCTTGCTGCTGGCGCTGCCGCCTACGCGCGCCTGGTGCCCGACCCCGCCGCCCGCAGCGGCCGCAGCCTGGCGGCGCTGTCGGCCACCGCCACCCGCGAAGCGAACGTGCTGGCTTACAACGACGTGTTTCTGCTCATTTGCGTGATCGCGCTGGCCACCGCCAGCTGGATTTTCCTGCACGCGGCCTGGCTGCACTTCACCACCCCGGCGCCACTGGCGGCGCCGGCCACCACCCCTGAACCTGTAACGGACTGACATGAAAGCTCCTCTTCCTCCCGAAACCGCGCGCCGCAAGGTTCTCTTTAGCGCCCTCATTTTCGGCAGCATCGCCGTCGTCGGCGCGCTGGTGGTGCTGTATGCCTGGAACTTGCCGCCGTTTCACAGCACCATGCAAAGCACGGAAAACGCCCTGGTGCGCGGTCAGGTAACGATGATCAGCCCGCAGTTGTCGGGCTATGTCACCGAAGTGGCCGTGCAGGATTTTCAGCCGGTGCGGCAGGGCGCCCTGATCATGCGGCTCGATGACCGTATCTACCGCCAGCGGGTCGACCAGGCGCGCGCCCAGCTGGCAGCGGCCAAGGCGGCGCTGGCCAATTCGGCCAACGCCCGCGGCAGTGCTGAAGCGACCATCCGCCAGAGCGAAGCGGCGGTCGCCAACGCCGACGCCCAGGCGGCGCGCGCCGCTGCCGACGCCCGCCGTGTCGAAGAGCTCGCCGCCGACGGCTCGCTGTCGGCGCGCGAACGCGATCAAACCCGCGCCGCCCAGGCGCAAAGCGTGGCCGGCGGCGCCCAGGCGCGCGCCGCACTCGAGATCGCCCGCCAGAGCCTGCAAACGGTGAGCACCAGCCGCGGCTCGCTGGAAGCGGCGGTGGCCGGTGCCGAAGCGGCGCTCAAGCTCGCCGACATCGATCTGTCGAACACCAGCGTGCTGGCGCCGCGCGACGGCCAGCTGGGCCAGGTGACGGTGCGCCAGGGCGCTTACGTTAACGCCGGTGCCCAGGTGACCGCCATCGTGCCGACCCAACTGTGGGTGATCGCCAACCTGAAGGAGACACAAATGGCGATGGTGGCAGTCGGCCAGAGCGCCAGCCTGAGCATCGATGCCCTCAATAACGCCAGCCTGAAGGGCCATGTCGAGCGTATTTCGCCGGCCACCGGTTCCGAGTTTTCCGTGCTGGCGCCGGACAATGCCACCGGCAACTATGTCAAGATCGCCCAGCGCATTCCGGTGCGCATCAGCATCGACCCGCAGCAGCCGCTGGCCGCCGCGCTGCGCCCGGGGATGTCGGTGGTGGCCAATATCGATACCGCTGTGCGGCCCGCCGCCAGCGCTGGTCAGCGATGAGCGCGCCGCGCTGGAGGGATGTGCTCGCCTGGCCCGCAGTCCTGCTCGCACTCGCCGCTTGCACGCCCCTCAACACGGCGCCGCCGCCACCGTCGCAGCTCGACATTCCAGATAGTTTTCGCAGCGCCGCTGCGCCGGACCCGGCCCATGCGGCTGCCCCTGAGACGATCTGGTGGCAAGCCTTTGGCGACCCGGTACTGGCCCAGCTGGTGGCGCGGGCGCTCGCGCAAAGTGCCGATGTAGAGCTTGCAATTGCCCGTCTACAGGAATTCGAAGCGCGCATCCGCCTGGCTGACAGCGCCGGCTCGCCCACCCTCAATGCCGGCGTGTCGCCGGCGCGCGCGCGCGCCATCGGCGCTTTCGGCACGCCGGTCGAAGCCACTTCGCTGGCCGGCAACCTGCAAGCGAGTTACGAGCTCGATCTGTTTGGCAAAAATGCGCGCGCGCTGACGGCGGCGCGCGCCGATCTGCGCACGGCGCAGGCACTGGCGGCGGCCACCGCGCTGTCGGTGGCGGCGACCACCGCCTCCGGCTACCTCAACCTGCGCGGGCTGGACGCCCAGCTGGCGCTGGCCAGGGCCACCCTGGTATCGCGCGAACGCTCGCTGGCGCTGGCCAAGCGCCAGTTCGAGGTCGGCTACAGTTCGCGCCTCGACTGGTCGCAGGCGCAGGCCGAATACCATGTCACCGCGGCCGCGGTGCCGCAGCTCGAACGCAGCATCGCCCAGCAGGAAAATGCCTTGAGCGTGCTGATTGGCACCAGTGTCGGCAGCGCTGCCGCCGTGATTGCCCGCGGCGCCCCGCTCGAGCAACTGGCGGCGCCGGTGATTGCCGCCGGTCTGCCGTCCAGTCTGCTGCGGCGGCGTCCCGACATTGTCCAGGCCGAGCTGGCCATGGTGGCGGCCGACGCCAGCCTGGCCGCCGCGCGTGACCAGATGCTGCCCAGCGTGCGGCTCAATGCCTCGACCGGCTTGCAAGCCTATTCGCTGACCCAGTTGCTCAACGCCCCTTACCTGTTGTGGAGCGTGGGCGGCAGCATCCTCGCGCCGGTGCTCGATGGCGGCCGCCTGCAGGCGCAGGCCGACATCGTCGCCTCCAGCCGCGACCGCGCCATCCTCAGTTACGCCAGCGTGGTGCGCAATGCCTTTGCCGACAGCGACAACGCCCTGACTGCCGTGCACCGTCTTGATGAGCAACTGGCCGAAACGGTGCAGCGCCAGCAGGCGGCGGCCGAGGTGCTGCGCGTGGCCCACAACCGCTATGCGAATGGCTATGCGTCTTACCTGGAAGAACTCGATGCCCAGCGCAACACCTTCGCCGCCGACCAGGCCGTGCTGCAGCTGCGCGCGGCCGTGCTGGCGGCGCGGGTTGACCTGTTCCGCGCCCTTGGCGGCGGCTGGCAATCGAGCCTGCAAAGCCCGCCGTCGTGAGCGCGAATGTCACAACCGTGATGAAAAAGCCTTGATTTAATGCAACAATTTGGTGCGCGACGGTGATTTACTGCTACCATAAAGTTTCTTTAGACCAATCTCGTCGCGCCATGAAAAATCTCAATATCGGCCTGCGCCTGTCGCTCAGCTTTGCTGCCGTGCTCGCTTTGCTCATTTGCGTGAGCATCTATGCCATGGTGCGGATGGACCACGCCAGCGCGCTGACGGGCGAGCTGGTGCGTGATCAGGTACGCAATGAACGCCTGATGAATGAATGGCAGCAGGTGGTCGAAGTCAATGCGGCGCGCACCTCCACGGCCTACCTGGCGGGCGACAACGAGGACCAGGCCGCAGTCGAAGCGCAAATGAAGGCGTCGTCCGCGCGCGCCACCGAAGTGCAAAACAAGCTCACCGAAGTGCTCGACCAGCCGGCCGGAAAAGCCCGCCTGGCGGAGGTCCTGTCGACCCGCGTCAGTTACACCAGTGCGCGCGCGCGGGTGTTCAAGGAAAAGGCCGCTGGCAACCTCGACGCGGCCAAGCAAATCTACACCACCGAGATGGTGGGCAAGCGCAGCGCCTACCTGGCAGCGTTGAACAAGATGGCGGTCGAGCAGCGCCGCGAAGTCGACGACACCGCCGTCGCCATCCGTGCGCAGTACGAAAGCGCGCGCACGATGATGATCGCCCTGAGCGCCCTGGCGGTGCTCATTGGCGCGGCGTTCGCCGTGCTGATCACCCGCGCCATCACGATTCCCCTGCGCGCAGCGGTGCGGGTGGCCGAAACGGTGTCGGCGGGCGACCTCACCAGTGTCATCACGGTGTCCAGCGGCGACGAAACGGGGCAGCTGATGGCCGCCTTGAAAACCATGAACGACAGCCTGGTGCGCATCGTCGGCGAGGTACGCGAGGGCACGGAAACGATCGCCACGGCGTCCAGTGAAATCGCCGCCGGCAACATGGATTTGTCGGGCCGCACCGAACAGCAGGCCAGCGCGCTCGAACAAACCGCCTCGTCGATGGAAGAATTGACCTCGACCGTCAAGTTCAACGCCGACAATGCGCGCCAGGCCAACCAGCTGGCCATTACCGCCTCCGAAGTGGCCAGCCGCGGCGGCGCGGTGGTGTCGCAGGTGGTCGCCACCATGGGGTCGATCAATGAATCGTCGCGCAAGATTGTCGACATTATCAGTGTCATCGATGGCATTGCTTTTCAAACCAACATCCTGGCGCTCAATGCCGCCGTCGAAGCTGCCAGAGCGGGCGAGCAGGGCCGCGGTTTTGCCGTGGTCGCTTCCGAGGTGCGCAACCTGGCCCAGCGCTCGGCCGCGGCCGCCAAGGAAATCAAGACCTTGATTGGCGACTCGGTCGACAAGGTCGACGCCGGCTCGCGCCTGGTCAATCAGGCCGGCCAGACCATGGACGAAGTGGTGACCAGCATCACCCGCGTGACCGACATCATGAACGAGATCACCACCGCCAGCGAAGAACAGCGCGAGGGTATCGAGCAAGTCAATATGGCGATCACCCAGATGGACTCGGTGACCCAGCAGAACGCCGCTCTGGTCGAACAGGCAGCGGCAGCGGCCGGCTCCATGCAGGAGCAGGCGGCGCGGCTGACGGCGGTGGTGGGGGTGTTCAAGCTGCACACGATGGCGGCTTCGGCGCGCGCGACCACGACCATTGCTGCGGCCGCGCTGGCGCGCGCGGTGCCAGCCAAGCCCGTCGCAGCAGCGCCGCGCGCAGCATTGGCGAGCACGCCGGCGGCACGCAAGCGAGCCGCAGCATCAACATCGCCATCAGCATCAGCATCAGCATCAGCATCTCCATCAACACCGGCCTCATCGTCGGCATCGAAGGATGAATGGGAAGAGTTTTAAGGGCAGCGCCATTGCGCCCGGCAGCGCCGCTGGGTATGCTGCGCCGATGCCCAATCTGATCGCCTCACCGCCTGCGCGCGCCATCTGCGCCACCTGCGCGCGTGCGCAGACGAGCTGCATCTGTCGCTGGATCGCCGCCGTGCCCTTCGACACCAGCCTGTTAATCTTGCAGCATCCGCTCGAAGTGGCCAACGCCAAGGGCAGCGCCCGTTTGCTACACCTGTGCATTCCCGGCAGTGTCATCCTCACTGGCGAGACCTTTGACGGGGCGCTGCTCGACGCGCACCTCTATGCCGACGGCCGCACGCCCTGCCTGCTCTATCCGGGCGACGGCGACGCCACCACGACCGGCGCCGGCGTGCCGCCCAGCGCGCTGCGCCTGGTGCTGCTCGATGGCACCTGGCGCAAGAGCCGCAAGATGCTGCACCTCAATCCCCAGCTGGCCGTCTTGCCGCGCCTGGCGCTGCGCGATATGCCGCCTTCGCACTACCGCATCCGCAAGGCGCATGCGCCCGACCAGTTGTCGAGCTTCGAAGCTGCTGCCTATGCCTTGCGCAGCCTGCACGGGGGCGCCGCCGATGGGGCCGATGCGGCGCTGGCGCGCCTGCTGGCCGCCTTCGATGGCTTCGTCGACCAGCAGGCCGGCTACGCCGCACGCAACGCCCCTTAAAATTTCCTAAACTCATTGCTGCTAGCATAGTAACAGCGGCAATGCTTGAGCATGATCAGGCCCCGTGCCGATAGCGCCAAGCCGCCTCGCATGAGCCGCTACCATCGTCTCGCAGCTCCCTGATTTTTCACGAATGCGAGGATCAACATGAACAAAGCTCTGTGGGTGGCTGGCGCGCTGGCGTCGGCCTGCTTGATGGCCGGTGCTGGCCTGGCCAAGGCGGCGCCCGACCCGGGACCGGTCAGTAAAGCCAACACCATGTCGCAACTGTTACCCAATACCTACTGGACGGCGGCCCGCTTCAAGGCCGCCAAGCCGCTGGCGCTGCCGCTGGCGGCACCCGGTCAGCGCCACCAAAGCCTGGCGCCACCGTCGACTGCCAAGCCGCAGTCGAGCGATGCCGGCCTGCCCACCCTTGAACTGAACGCACCTGCACAAACGCTGTACGCGCCGCCCGATCAGCATGGCTCCACGGCTGGCCCGAGCGGCGGCCCCGTGCACAGTGCTGTTGAGGCGTCGCTGCAAGCGACCCCCACCGCTGCCGGCAGCTTCGGTGCCTATTACACCAGCAGCCGCGTGTTCCCCCTGTTCACCGGTGCAGCCGCACCGTTCTCCGCCGACCGCGCTTTCCCTTACCGCACGGTGGGCACCCTGTTCTTTTCGATCAATGGCTTGCCCTACCTGTGTTCGGCGTCAGTGATCCAGCGCCGGGTGGTCGCCACCGCCGGCCACTGCGTCCATTCGGGCAATCTGGCGACCGGCTTCTACAGCGATTTTGTCTTCGTGCCAGCCTACCGCGACGGCGTGGCGCCGTTCAAGGCGTGGAACTGGCGCTTCGTCAGCACCACTTATACCTGGGCCACCGGTAACGACGAAGTGCCCAATGCGGCCGATTACGCCATGATCGAATTTGACGACCAGCCCATTGCCAGCGGCGGGCCCGCCGTCAAGCTGGGCAGCGTCACGGGCTGGCTGGGCTGGCAAACCAACAGCCTGCTGCCGAACCACACCTCCAAGCTCGGTTATCCGTGCAACCTCGACGATTGCCAAAAAATGCAGGTCGTCGCCAGCGCCAGCTTCCAGGCCACCGAGCCGAACAACGTCGAATACGGTTCCGATGCGCGCGGCGGCTCCAGTGGCGGGCCGTGGGTGCAAAACTTCCAGCTTGTGCAAACGGGTGGCGGCAGCGGCATCCAGGCCGCCAGCAACCGCGTGGTCGGCGTCACCTCGTATGGTTATGTGAGCGAAGAGCCGAAAGTGCAGGGCGCCTCCATCCTCGACGCCCGCTGGGTGCAGCTGTTCCGTACCGTGTGCGGCGCCCGCAACGGCAATTGCAGCAATTGAGGCTGGTCGCGTAGCGCGCTTGAATTCGGTCGCGGGCAGGGGTACCACACTGTATAAATGTACAGTGTGGAGCAAGAAGTGGCCGATCAGCGAGAGCGTAGCGTAGAGCCCGTCTACGAGCAGGTGATGCTGCCACCGCGCCCCCTGGTCGCACGCAAGGGGCGTGGTGCGGTATCGAATGTGCAGGGGCGCTTCGAGGTTGATGCGCGCGAGCGGGTCGATGATGGCTGGGGCGACGGCGGTGATGGATGGCACGCAGGTGAGCACGCAGGTGAGCACGCAGGTGAGCACCCTGGTGAGCACGCACGCACTGACGGGTGCCGTGACGACGGCCACGGCAACGGCAACGACCGCGACAACGGCGCCGACGCGGCGGCGCCGCTGCCGACCATCGTCACCGAGGAATTTGCCAAAACCATTTTCAGCAGGAATACTTCGCCCGACGTTCCTTTTAATGTCTCCATCAATCCCTACCGGGGTTGCGAGCACGGTTGCATCTATTGCTTTGCGCGTCCTTCGCACAGTTATCTTGGCTTGTCGCCGGGGCTCGATTTTGAAACCCGGCTGTTCGCCAAGGTCAATGGCGCCGACCTGTTACGCCGCGAGCTGGCCCATCCCGCGTATGTGGCGCAATCGATCGCGCTGGGTGTCAACACCGATGCATATCAGCCGTGCGAACGGTCGCTGCGGCTGACGCGCCAGTTGCTCGACGTCTTGCGCGAATGCGCGCACCCGGTTGGCCTGATCACCAAGTCCTCGCTGATCGAGCGCGATATCGACATCCTGGCGCCAATGGCACAACGGCGGCTGGCCATGGCTGCCATTACCCTGACCACGCTCGACCCGGCCATTGCGCGCACGCTCGAGCCGCGCGCGGCCAGCCCGGCGCGCCGTCTGCGCACCATCCGCACGCTGGTCGATGCCGGCATCGCCTGCAGTGTCAGCGTGGCGCCCATCATTCCTTTTGTCACTGAGCCGGAGATCGAACAGATCCTGCAGGCGGCTGCACAGGCCGGCGCCAGCGGCGCCCATTACACCGTGCTGCGCCTGCCATGGGAAGTCAACACCCTGTTCCAGCAGTGGCTGCAGGCGCATTTTCCCGAGCGCGCCCAGCGCGTGATGAACCGCGTCCGTGAGATGCGTGGCGGCAAAGATTACGACGCCGACTTCGCCACCCGCATGCATGGCGAGGGCGTCTGGGCCGACTTGATTCGCCAGCGCTTTACCCGCGCCGCCGCCCGCTATGGCTTGAGCGTCAATGGCCGCCGCCATGAGCAGCTCGACTGTTCGCAATTTGTGCGGCCACGAGTGGTGCCGGCGGCAGCCAGGGCAGCAGGCAAGGGCGGCGCGCAGCTCGACCTGTTCTAACCGGCGCTATCACTGCCGCGCCCGGATGCTGGCCGCTGTTCAGTTCGCTGCGCGCGCCAGCTGTCCCAGGTCGCGCGTGCTGTAGCTGACGGCGCCGCTGGCCGACTCGGTGCTGAGCAGCTCGACCACACCCTGTCCCGGCAAGGACAGCCGCGACAGCCGACCCGCGCGCGCCTGTACCAGGGCGTGGACGGCGTCGACGATAAATCCAACCGGCGCTGCTGCGCCCTGCGCCACGATCACCGTGCCGCGCGCCGGCGCCTGATGGCCGGCCGCCGCCCGCAGGTCGCGCAAGGCCAGCGCCGCGCCGCGCCACGCCATGTGGGTGGCGCCGGCCGCCAGCGGCGGCAATGGCAATACCGCTTCGATGCCGTCGATCGGGGTCGATGCCATGCCGCCGGCGTCGAACACGATATGGCTGCAGGCATTGGTCGGGCTGGTGCTGGCGCCGCCGAGGCGGGCGCTGAGCGGACTGCCAAGGGCGATGCTGGCTGCATGGCTGAGCACGCGCTCCGGAAAACGGGCATACAGTGCATCCATGTCGACCAGCTGCACCAGGCCGCCGCCGTCATCGGTGATCGCACTGACCCCGGCGTCATCGGCAGTGACGGCCGCACCTGCGGCCACAGTGCCGATGACGGGCACCTGCTCGACCAGTATGCCCAGTGCCAGCCCATCGCGTTCGAACACGGCCAGCAGGGGCGGTGCTGCCAGCGCAACTGGCGCCAGCGCCAGCGCGGGCAGGCACTTGGCGATGCTGGTGACGGGCACATGGCGCCCGCGCCATTGCGCCACCCCTTCGCTCAGGGCAGACTGGATGCGCGCCAGCGGCGGCGCGTCAATCACCGCCATCAGATCGGTCACCGGAAAAGCGATCTGGCAGCCGCGGCCTGCGATCAGCGCACAGCGTTGCCGCTGCCTGGTCGCCGCCGCTGGCGCGCTCGCCCCCGTGGCAACCGCAGTGGCACCGGCATCGGCACTCCAGGTACGTGCCAGCGCCATCAGCCGTCCGATGTCGAGTAGATTAGCGACGTCACCGTCGGCGCAGCGCGCCACGCTGTGAAACAGCTCCTCGGCGTTGTCGTCGTGACTGAGTTGGGTGATGGCGTCGGCGCCGAATTTTTGCAGACCGCGCACGGCGTCGACGGCAAACGCCACCGTCAGGCCGGCATCGCGCACGATCAGCGCGCGCGGGTAAGCGTGCGAACGCGGGGCGCCGCCCAGCGCCAGCCAGCGGGCCAGATCGAGCATGGCCAACTGCTGGCCCTGGTATTCGAAAACGCCGCAGGCCGCACTGTCACGGCGCGGCAGCGGCGCCAGCCGTTGCGGCCACGGCAAACCATGCACCACGTGCTGTACCGGCACCGCCACCAGCACGGCGCCGATCTCGACCAAAACCAGATCAACGCGCTCAGCGGCGGCGGCCATCGCGCCGGTTTGCCCGGCGACCATCAGCGGGCCGCCAGCGCCGTGCGTTCGAGGTCGGCCAGCAGGGTGGCGGCGTCCTGGGTGGCGCTGTCCTGGGTGCTGGTGGCGTGATGGATCTGGCCGATCGAATTGGAGGTCGCTTCCACCGATTGCACGATGCGGCCAAAGGCCTGTTCGACATCGGCCGCCAGGCGGCTGCCCTCGTCGACCCGGCTGACCGTTTCGGTGATCAGCTTGGCGATTTCGCGCGCCGCCATCGCCGATTTTTCCGCCAGCTTGCGCACCTCGTCGGCCACCACTGAAAAGCCCTGACCATGCTCGCCCGCCCGCGCCGCCTCGATGGCGGCGTTAAACGCCAGCAGGTGGGTCTGGCCAGCGATGTCGCTGATGGTATCGATGATGTCGTGAACATCCTTCGACGACTGCTCGATGGCGGCGATCGCTTCGCGCGAGCGCGTCAGCAGGCGGGTGCCGTCGGCGGCCTGGTCGCGCGTCTGCGTGGCCATCTCGCTGGTGCGCTGCGAACTGGTGGCGATCGAACGCACCGATTGCGCCAGGCCGTCGAGCACCTCGCTCATGGCCTTGACCTTGTCGGCGATCAGCGTCTCGCGCGCCACTTGGTCGGTGATATCCATGGCGAACTTGACCACCTTGCAGGGCTGGCCGTCGCTATCTAAGATGGGATTGTAGGTGGCCAGGATCCACACCTCGCCGCCATGGTTGGCGCGGCGGCGAAAGCGTCCCGACTGGAACGTGCCCTGTCCCAGGTCGGCCCAGAAATGGCGGTACTGGCTCGAGCGTACCTGTTCGTCATCGCAAAACATGCTGTGGTGCTTGCCGATGACGTCTTCTTTCAGGTAGCCCATGACGCGCAGGAAGTTGTCGTTGGCGGCCGTGATATTGCCGCGCAAATCGAAATCGATCACCGCCTGCGAGCGGCCGATGGCAGCGAGCTTGCCCTCGATATCGTCATCGCGGCGTTTTTGCGCGCTGATGTCGGTGGCGTACTTGACGATCTTCCACGGTTTGCCGGCGGCATCGAAAATCGGGTTGTACGACGCCAGGATCCACACGTCGCGGCCATCCTTGCCGATGCGGCGGTATTGGCCGGCATTGAATTCGCCGCGCCCCAGCCGTTCCCAGAACAGCAAGTACTCGGACGAATGGGCAAATTCGCTGCTGCAAAACATGCGATGGTGCTGGCCCACCACCTCCTCGCGCGTGTAGCCGAGCGCCTTGAGAAAATTGTCGTTGGCATGCAGAATGCGACCGTCCAGATCGAATTCGACCACCGCCTGCACCCGGTCGATCGCCTGCAGCCGCCCTTCAACGTCGGCCGCATGCAACTTGCTGGCGCTGATGTCGGTGGCCACCTTGACCACCTTGAACGGCGTGCCATCGGCGCCGACGATCGGGTTGTACGACGCTTGCAGCCACACGGTGGCGCCCGACCTGGTCAGCCGCATGTACTCGCCGCCATCGGCTTGACCCCGTTTCAGGCCTGCCCACAGCGCGCGGTAGGCGGGCGACTCGGCATAGTCTGGTGTGCAAAACTGGCGGTGGTGCATGCCCTGCAGTTCGTCCAGCGCGTAGCCCATGGTGCGTAAAAAATTGTCATTCGCATGCAAGACGTTGCCGTCGAGGTCGAACTCGACCAGGCTTTGGCTTTGATTGATCGCGTAGAGCACCGCTTCCGCCATGGTGGCGGGCTGGCCAGGGTGGGCGCCAGCACTGGAATGGGTATCCATATCATTTCCGTGAATTTATTGATGAAATCACTCTCCCGCTACCGTTTTTGGCAATTTATGGCAGGGAAGATGGAGAATTTGGTGGTTATACATTACCATGGGGCAATCTAGAACGCCAAAAAATCGCCCTGAAATTGTGACTCCCGTTGCGGATTGCAGTATTTTTCGACACATTTTGTCGTCCCTCGCCAACGCCTGGCGTGCAACCTTGCGTCATTGTTAAAGCCGGTGCGCGCTGCCGTGGCGCAGCGCGGCAAAAAACCTTTGTATCATGGCCAGATTTGCACTCTAATAGCGGCACTTTGCACAGCCCGGAGACCTCGACCATGAATATTTCCCGCACCTTTGCCACGCGCGCCCGTCCCCTGGCGGCTCGCGCATGAAGCTCGCTACCCTGAAAGACGGCAGCCGCGACGGCGTGCTGGTGGTGGTCGACCGCAAGCTGCATGTGTGCCGCCGGGTACCGGCCATCAGTCCCACCCTGCAGTTCGCCCTCGACCACTGGGCCACGGTGGCGCCGCAGTTGCAGGCGGTGTACGACGCCCTCAATGCCGACCCCGCAGACGGCGACACCTTCATCGAATCGAACTGCCACTCGCCGCTGCCGCGGGCTTACCAGTGGGCCGATGGTTCGGCCTATCTCAACCACGTCGAGCTGGTGCGCAAAGCCCGGCACGCCGAGGTGCCGGCCTCGTTGTATACCGACCCCTTGATGTACCAGGGCGGCTCGGACGCTTTCGTCGGTCCGTGGGACCCGATTTACGCGCTCGACGCCGCCTGGGGCATCGACTTCGAGGCGGAGGTGGCGGTCATCACCGGCGACGTGCCGATGGGCGCCGATGGCGCCACCGGGGCCGCCGCCATCCGCCTGCTGATGCTGGTCAACGATGTCTCGTTGCGCAACCTGATCCCCAACGAGCTGGCCAAAGGCTTCGGCTTTTTTCAGTCGAAAGCGGCCAGCGCTTTCGCGCCGGTGGCGGTGACGCCCGACGAAGTGGCGGCGGCGTGGCGCGACAGCAAGCTGTGCCTGCCCCTGCACGTGTCGCTCAACACCATTCCATTTGGCAAACCGAATGCGGGCGACGACATGACCTTCAATTTTGCCCGCCTGGTCGCGCACGCGGCGCGCACCCGCGAACTGGCGGCCGGCACCATCATCGGCTCCGGCACGGTGTCGAACAGGCAGGGCAATCTGCATGGCTCGAGCATCGGTCATGGCGGCGTCGGTTACTGCTGCCTGGCCGAACTGCGCATGCTTGAAACGATCGAGAAGGGGGGGGCCACCACGCCGTTCCTTAACTTTGGCGACAATGTGCGCATCGAGATGTTCGATGAAGACGGCGCCAGTATCTTTGGGGCCATCGATCAGGATGTGGTGCGCTACGACGCTGCCGGTGTTGAGGATGGCCGGCCGATCGGCGCCCGCCTGTAGTGCAGATGGGGACTGGCACCGCAGGGTGTCTGTCCCACTATAAACCCACCTGAACCCACCTGAACCCCGGCCGTCCATGCACGACAGCACACTGCCCGCCTCCATCGTCGACGCCGTCGCCCTGGCCGACCCCGCCTGGCGCCCCATCCTCATCGACGGCTTGCACCGGGTCGCCGCCGCCGACCCCGCTTACCTGCCAGCGCTGGCGCTCGACAGCTACCTGCCCACCGAAGGGCGGCTGTTCGCCGCCTTTTGCCTGCCGCCGGCCAATGTGCGCTACATACTGGTGGGGGAGGGGCCGTACCCGCGCGCGCAGTCGGCGACCGGCGTGTGCTTCATGGATGGCGCGGTGGGCGCGTTGTGGAGCGAGGCGGGTTTGTCAAAAGCGGTCAACCGCGCGACGTCCCTGCGCAACTTCATGAAAATGCTGCTGGTGGCCGACGGCAGCCTGCACGCCGACGCCACCGCTGGCAGCGCGCTGGCGCCGGCGGCGGCGCGCGCCCGCGCCGGAGGCTCGATCGCCACCCTGGCGCAATTGCAGGACAATTTATTGGACGAAGGATTTTTGCTGCTCAACGCCGCGCTGGTGTTTCGTCCCCACGTGGCGCCCGCCATCGACGCCCGCGCCTGGCAACCGTTCCTGCGTACCGTGCTGGCCGCGCTGGTCCCTGGCGCTGCCCAATTGGTGTTGTGGGGAAAAATCGCGGAACAGCTCAAAAAGTTGCCGGAAGCACAGGCCCTGGGGCAGCTGTGCGCCGAACATCCGTATAACCTGAGCTTCATCAAGCACGCCGGCATGCAAGCGCTGTTTGGCCCCATGCAGCTGCTGCAAAAGCGTGCTGGCAAAAACGGCCCCTAAAAGACAAGCGCGCGGGGATTTGATATACTTGACTAATTCGATCAACTACTCAGGGCATCAGCACAGCGATGCGGGCAGTTGAGCGAAAGTTGTACCGAGCCAGGATTTTATCATTGACCCCGAGGAAGCGATGCGTCTGACCACCAAAGGCCGTTTTGCCGTGACTGCGATGATCGATCTTGCCCTGCGCCAGGGCAAGGGGCCCGTCACGTTGTCGGGCATTAGCCAGCGCCAGGCGATTTCGCTGTCGTATCTCGAGCAACTGTTTGGCAAGCTGCGCCGCCATGCAATCGTCGAATCGATCCGCGGTCCCGGCGGCGGCTACAGCCTGTCGCGTAGTGCCGACCGGGTCACCGTGGCCGACATCATCATCGCCGTCGACGAACCGCTCGATGCCACCCAGTGCGGTGGCAAGGGCAATTGCCACGGTGCCGATCTGCTCAGCGGGGCCCACTGCATGACCCATGAATTGTGGGCCACGCTCAACGAAAAAATGGTCGACTACCTCGATTCCGTCTCGCTGCAAGACCTGGTCGACCAACAGCAGCACAAGTCAAATGTAGAACAAGCCGTCGTGGTACTGCACCGCAATCACGCCGCCGCCGTACAAGAGTGAACCTGCAAGTTTGAGCATACTGGAGTAACAAAAATGAACGCGCCCTTCGACAAGAATCTCGAGCACAGCTTTGTGACCGCCCCGCATTTCCCCATCTACATGGATTATTCCTCGACCACGCCCATCGATCCGCGCGTGGCCGACAAGATGATCCCCTACCTGCGCGAGCAGTTCGGCAATCCGGCGTCGCGCAGCCACATGTACGGCTGGACGGCCGAGGCTGCCGTAGAAGAAGCGCGCGTCGAAGTGGCCAAGCTGGTCGGCGCCGACCCGCGCGAAATCATCTGGACCTCGGGCGCCACCGAATCGAACAATCTGGCCATCAAGGGCGCCGCCCAGTTCTACAAAACCAAGGGCAAGCACATTATCACGGTCAAGACCGAGCACAAGGCCGTGCTCGACACCGTGCGCGATCTCGAACGCCAGGGCTTTGAAGCGACTTACCTGGAACCGCAGGCCAACGGCCTGATCACCGTCGAGCAGCTCACCGCCGCCATTCGTCCCGACACCATCCTCGTCTCGGTGATGCTGGTCAATAACGAAATCGGCGTCATCCAGCCAATCGAAGAGCTGGCGGCCATCACCCGCGCGCGCGGCATCATCTTTCATTCCGATGCGGCGCAGGCGACCGGCAAAATGGTCATCGACCTGGCCAACAGCAAGGTCGACCTGATGACCTTCACAGCCCACAAAACCTATGGTCCGAAAGGCATCGGCGCCCTCTACGTGCGACGCAAGCCGCGCGTGCGCCTGGAAGCGCAAATGCATGGCGGCGGTCACGAGCGCGGCTTGCGCTCGGGCACCCTGCCAACCCACCAGATCGTCGGCATGGGCGAAGCGTTCCGCCTGGCGCGCGAAGAAATGGACAGCGAAATCACCCGCATCAAGGGCTTGCGTGACCGCCTGGCCAAGGGCTTGCTGGCAATCGAAGAGGTGTACATCAACGGCGACATGGACCACCGCGTGCCGCACAACCTGAACGTCAGCTTTAATTATGTCGAGGGCGAGTCGCTGATCATGGCGATCAAGGATATCGCCGTGTCGTCCGGTTCGGCCTGCACCTCGGCCAGCCTGGAACCATCGTATGTGTTGCGCGCCCTCGGCCGCAGCGACGAACTGGCGCACAGCTCGATCCGTTTCACCATCGGCCGTTTCTCGACCGAAGCCGATATCGATTTCGCCATCGAGCTGCTCAAGTCGAAGGTGCACAAATTGCGCGAACTGTCGCCCCTGTGGGACATGTTCAAGGAAGGGATCGACATCGCTTCGATCCAATGGGCAGCCCACTAAGCGACGTACACCAACACGCCGCGATCAGCGGCGCTTACCACTCAGGAGCATCAAAATGGCATATTCAGACAAAGTGTTGGATCACTACGAAAATCCCCGCAACGTTGGCGCCTTCGACAAGGGCGACGACAGCATCGGCACCGGCATGGTGGGCGCGCCCGCCTGCGGCGATGTCATGAAACTGCAAATCAAGGTCGGCGCCGATGGCCTGATCGAAGATGCAAAATTCAAGACCTACGGCTGCGGTTCGGCCATCGCCTCGAGCTCGCTGGTAACTGAATGGGTCAAAGGAAAGACGCTCGACCAGGCGCTGTCGATCAAGAACACCGCCATTGCCGAAGAACTGGCGCTGCCACCGGTCAAAATCCACTGCTCGATCCTGGCGGAAGACGCCATCAAGGCAGCCGTGCTGGACTACAAGACCAAGCACCCGGCTGTGGCCTGACGAGCAGCCAAGTACAGTAATAAACTCGCTGGAGAAACCATGGCAATCACACTGACCGAAAAAGCGGCCAAGCACATCAACCGTTTCATCGAACGCCGCGGCAAGGGCATCGGGCTGCGGTTCGGCGTGCGTACGACCGGCTGTTCGGGCCTGGCCTACAAACTCGAGTATGTCGACGAGTCGGCCGTCGAGGATCAGGTTTTTGAGTCGCACGGGGTCAAAGTCTTCGTCGACCCGAAAAGCCTGCCGTATATCGATGGCACCGAGCTCGACTTTACGCGCGAGGGTCTCAACGAAGGCTTCCGTTTTCATAACCCGCAGGTCAAGGATGAATGCGGTTGCGGCGAGAGCTTCCGCATCTAACGACTGGCCCATGCAGAACCATTTCGAACTGTTTAAGCTGCCGGTGCGTTTCGCTATCGATGCCGCCGCCCTCGACGGCGCTTACCGCGACGTCCAGGGGCAGGTCCATCCGGACCGCTTCGTCACTGCCGGCGACGCCGAAAAGCGCGTTGCCATGCAGTGGGCCACGCGCGCCAACGAAGCCTATCAAACCCTGAAAAACCCGCAAAAGCGGGCACGCTACCTGGTCGAACTGAACGGCATCGATTTGCAAACGGAATCGAACACGGCCATGCCGCTGGACTTCCTGATGCAGCAGATGGAGTGGCGCGACATGCTGGGCGAGGCGCGCGCGGGCGCGGACGTCGGTGCGCTCGAAGCGCTCGATGGCCAGGTGCGCCAGGCGCGCGCGGCGCAGCTGGCCGAGGTCGGTCGCCAGCTCGATAGTGGCGACTTTGTTGCCGCCGGCGAGGGCGTGCGCGCCCTGATGTTTCTCGAAAAATTCGGCGAAGAGTTACAGCACGCGTTCGACGCTGTCGACGTGTAAGGCGCTAGCGTCGTCCCAGTGCACGGCGCACCGTCGAACGGTTCGCCTCTTTCTTCGCCCACCTAAACACAATCACGATCGTCCCCACGTCTATGGCACTTCTGCAAATCTCTGAACCCGGCATGTCCACCGCACCGCACCAGCACCGGCTGGCCGTGGGCATCGACCTGGGCACCACCAATTCGCTGGTGGCCACCGTCCGCAGCGGCATCCCGGAAGTGCTCAGCGATGAAGACGGTCGCCCGCTGCTGCCGTCGGTGGTGCGCTATCTGCCCAATGGCCACGCGCACATCGGCCACAAGGCCCAGGCGCAGCAGACAGTCGACCCAAAAAACACGGTGGTGTCGGTCAAGCGCTTCATGGGCCGCGGCCTGGCCGATATCGCCCACGCGGAAAACCTGCCCTACGATTTTCAAGAGTCGCCCGGCATGGTGCAGATTCGCACCGTCGCCGGCGTCAAAAGCCCCGTCGAAATCTCCGCGCAAATCCTCGCCACGCTGCGCCAGCGCGCCGAAGATTCGCTGGGCGATGAACTGGTCGGCGCGGTGATCACGGTGCCGGCGTATTTTGACGATGCCCAGCGCCAGGCCACCAAGGATGCTGCCCAGCTGGCTGGCCTGAACGTGTTGCGCCTGCTGTCCGAGCCCACCGCCGCCGCCATTGCGTATGGGCTCGACCAGGGCAGTGAAGGGGTGTTTGCCGTGTATGACCTCGGTGGCGGCACTTTCGATATCTCCATCCTCAAACTGTCCAAAGGCGTCTTTGAGGTGCTGGCCACGGGCGGCGACTCGGCGCTCGGTGGCGACGATTTCGATCACCGGCTGTTTTGCTGGATCGTCGAACATGCCAAGCTGCCGCCGCTGTCGGATGAAGACACCGCCACCCTGATGGTCAAGTCGCGCCAGGCCAAGGAGCTGCTCTCGACCAATGGCGCCACCACCATCGATGCCATGCTCGATTCGGGTGACATGGTGCACCTGAACGTGACGGCCGAAGCATTCACCGAGATGACCCGCCACCTGGTCGGCAAGACCATGACGGCCATCCGCAAGGCCATGCGCGACGCCGCGGTGTCGGTCGACGACATCGACGGCGTGGTGATGGTCGGTGGCGCCACCCGCATGCCGCACGTACGCCGCGCCGTCTCCGATTACTTCAAGACCATCCCGCACGCGAATATCGATCCGGACAAGGTGGTGGCACTGGGCGCAGCGATCCAGGCCAATCTGCTGGCCGGCAACCGCGCCGCCGGCGACGACTGGCTGCTGCTCGACGTCATTCCACTGTCGCTGGGGATCGAAACGATGGGTGGGCTGGTGGAAAAAATCATCCCGCGTAACTCGACGATTCCATGCGCGCGCGCCCAGGAATTTACCACTTTTAAGGATGGCCAGACGGCGCTGGCGGTGCACGTGCTGCAGGGCGAGCGCGAGCTGGTGTCGGACTGCCGTTCGCTGGCGCGCTTTGAACTGCGCGGCATTCCACCGATGGTGGCGGGCGCTGCGCGCATCCGCATTACCTACCAGGTCGATGCCGACGGTTTGTTGTCGGTGGCGGCGCGCGAGACGCGCTCGGGGGTCGAAGCGCATATCACCGTCAAACCGTCGTACGGCCTGGCTGACGATGAAGTGGCGCGCATGCTGCAGGACTCGTACACCGAAGCGTCACACGACATGCGCATGCGCGCGCTGCGCGAAGAGCAGGTGGAGGCCGAGCGCATTTTGCTGGCGACGCAGTCGGCGCTCGATGGCGACAGCGGCTTGTTGAGTAGCGCTGAGCGTGCCAGCATCGAGACGCTGATGGCGAATGTACGCGCCGCGGCCGCGACGACGGAAGGCACGCAGGCGGCGCTGCATGCGGCGGTCGAGGCGCTGGCGCAGGGTACGGAAGAATTTGCCTCGCGCCGGATGGACCAGAGCGTGCGGTCGGCGTTGGCGGGCAAGACGCTCGACGAGATTTAGACGTCAGCAGAATCTGCGGGCGCCGGTGGTGTGAGAAAATGGCAGCTGAGAGTCGGGCACCGCAGGGTGCCTGTCCCATGCATGCAGCACACCAAAAAAAACACAACACAAAACACAACAGGCGCTGCTTGCCTTCGTTCGATCATTCCAAGAGGTTCCCCGTGCCGCAAATCGTCATCCTTCCCCATCCCGTGCTGTGCCCTGAAGGCGCCGTGCTTGAATCGCCCGCCGGCAAATCGGTGTGCGACCTGCTGCTCGAAAACGACATCGAGATCGAGCACGCCTGCGACCGCGTGTGCGCCTGCACCACCTGCCACGTGCTGGTACGCGAGGGCTATGCCTCGCTGAACGAGCCGCAGGAACAGGAAGAAGACATGCTCGACAAGGCGTGGGGCCTCGAAGCGGTGTCGCGCCTGTCCTGCCAGGCCATCATCGGCGAGACCGACCTGGTGGTGGAACTGCCGAAGTACACCATCAACCACGCCGCTGAAAAGAACCACTGATCGATGAAGCGTCCTGACCAAAAAGAAGCCAGGCCCGCCAGCGCGCTGGTCCTGCCGCCCGAAGTGCGTCCCGGCCAGTCGGTGGCGCTGCTGCAGGAACTGCACATTCTCACGCGCGACGGCAAGCTCAATCAGGACAGCCGCCGCAAACTCAAGCAGGTGTACCACCTGGTGCAGTTCATCGAGCCGCTGATCCGCGAGATCGAGCAAGACCATCCGCAGGTGTCGCTGGTCGACCATGGCGCCGGCAAGTCCTACCTGGGCTTTATTTTGTACGACCTGTTCTTCAAGCACCGCGCCGATGGTTCGCGCATTTACGGCATCGAGACACGCGCCGAGCTGGTGACCAAGTCGCAAGAGCTGGCGACCCGCCTCGATTTTCCCGGCATGCGCTTTTTGAACCTGTCGGTGGCTGAATCGACCGGCTCGAGCGCGCTGCCCGAGCGCATCGACATCGTTACCGCACTGCATGCGTGCAACACCGCCACCGACGACGCCATCGACTTTGCCCTCAAAAAGAAGGCAAGATTCATGGTGCTGGTGCCGTGCTGCCAGGCCGAAGTGGCCAGCGTGCTGAAGAAAAACAAGGGCCGCGATCTGGGCAAGAGCGCGCTGACGGAAATCTGGCGCCATCCGCTGCACACGCGCGAATTCGGCAGCCAGATCACCAATGTGCTGCGCTGCCTGCAGCTCGAGGCGCACGGTTACCAGGTCAATGTGACCGAACTGGTCGGCTGGGAACACTCGATGAAAAACGAGTTGATCGTCGCCAGCTACAAGGATCTGCCGCGCAAGCGTCCCAGCGAGCGGCTGCAGGAAGTACTCGCCACCCTTGGCCTGGAAGAAATGGGCCAGCGGTTTTACACCAAGCAACTGGAGCACAGCCCGGCATGAGCGAACACTGGATTGATCTGCGCAGCGACACCGTCACCGAGCCCAACGAGGCGATGCGCGCCGTCATGGCGGCCGCCCCCGTGGGCGACGACGTCTACGGCGACGACCCCACCGTCAACCTGCTGCAGGAGCGCTCTGCCGCCCTGTTCGGTTTTGAGGCGGGCCTGTTCGCGCCATCGGGCACCCAGACCAATTTGATCGCGCTGATGCTCCATTGTGCGCGCGGCGACGAATACCTGGTGGGGCAGGACGCCCACACCTATAAATACGAAGGCGGCGGCGCCGCCGTGCTGGGCAGCATACAGCCGCAGCCGATTGCCAACCAGCCCGACGGCAGCCTGGCGCTGGCCGATATCGCGCACTACATCAAGCCGGACGACCTGCACTTTGCCCGTTCGCGCCTGCTGGCGCTGGAAAACACCATCGGTGGCAAGGTGCTCAGCCAGTCGTATGTGCAGGAGGCGACTGCATTCGCCCACAGCCGGGGCCTGGCCACCCACCTCGATGGCGCGCGCATCTGCAATGCCGCCGTCAAGCAGGGCATCAGCCTGAAAGACGCGGTGCGCGGTTTTGACTCGGTGTCGGTGTGCCTGTCGAAAGGGCTGGGGGCGCCGGTCGGTTCAGTGCTGCTCGGCTCAAAAGAATTCATCGAACGGGGCAAGCGCTGGCGCAAGATGCTCGGTGGCGGCATGCGCCAGGCCGGCATTCTGGCCGCTGCCGGCCTGTACGCGCTCGAGCACAATGTCGCGCGGCTGGCCGCGGATCACGTCAATGCGGCGCGGCTCGCGTGCGGCCTGGCCAGCATCGCCGGCCTGACCGTGGCGACGCCGCAGACCAATATTTTTTATGTCGAGGTGCCGCCCGCTGCCGTCGACAGCCTGCGCGCGGCATTGCTGGCCGAGCGCATCCGCGCCAGCGTGGGGCAGCACACCCGCCTGGTCACCCATATCAATATCAGCGAGGCCGACGTCGATCACGTGATCGCCGTGTTCTCGCGCTTTTTCAGTGACTGGCGCAGCGCCCGATGAGCGATACCGAGTACAAAAAATCCACCGAGGCCGATGGCACCATCCGCCTGGCCAAGCGGGTCGCCGAGATGCTGCCCTGTTCGCGCGCCGACGCCGATAAATACATCGCCGGCGGCTGGGTGCTGGTCGACGGCGCCGTCGTCGAAGAGGCGGGCGCCCGCGTGGCCGACGAGCAGGAAGTGACGCTGCACGACGCTGCCACGCTTGACGACATCGTGCCGGTCACCATCTTGCTGCATAAACCGCCCGGCCTCGATGCCGCCGCCGCCGTGCGCCTGCTCACGCCCGTGTCGCTGGTGCTGGCCGAGCACGGCAAGCAGCGCTTTTTGAAGCGCCACCTGGCCAACCTGACGGTGACCACGCCGCTCGATGAGCGTGCCAGCGGCCTGGTGGTGTACAGCCAGGATTTTCGGGTTACCCGCAAGGTGCTCGACGAAGCAGTGCGCGTCGAACAGGAATTTGTCGTCGAAGTGGCCGGCAATATTCGCGAAGGCGGCTTGGCGCTGCTCAATCATGGCCTCAGTTTTAACGGCAAGCCGCTGCTGCCGATGAAGGCCAGCTGGCAAAACGAAACCCGGCTGCGCTTTGCCGGCAAAGGCATCCGCCCTGGCCAGCTGCTGCACATGTGCCGCATGGTCGGCTTGACGGTGGTGTCGACCCGCCGCATCCGCGTCGGTCGGGTGCCGATGGCCAGTTTGCCGGCGGGGCACTGGCGTTATTTGCACGAGTACGAGCGCTTTTAATCGAGTGATCTGCCTGCATGCCACCATCAACGGCGCCGCCGTCGATATTCACGTCGAGACATGGCTGACCCTGCCCGACCTGCTGCGCGACAAGCCGGCACGGACCTGCACCAGCTGCGCCGCGCAGGCGGGCCTGAGCCGACAGCACGCCATCATCAACGCCACAGCGGCCAGCAGCCCGATCAGCGGCGGCGTGGTGTGGGGCAGCGGTCAGGCTCTGCACGAAGCGCCCCTCGCCGAACACGTGCTGGGGCGCTTCATGAACCACAATCTTTCCCAATCGCATATCGCCATCAACGCCAATATTGACGTCATAGGTGTGCCCGAAGATGACCGTGTGGTCAGCCGCAGCGGCGCCAAAGGTGTCGGCGAAATCGGCCAGCTGCGGGTAGCGGCGGCGATTGCCGATGTCCTCTGCCACACCACCGGCACGCGCCTGCGCTCGCTGCCCATGCGGCCGCAGCGCCGGCTGCCTCTGCGACCACCGTCAGCCATCAAGTGCCACCCTCATTGTTAAATAAAGATGGTGCTTTTGCCTAGATTTTGACGTAACCTTGCTGTCACTTTGACATTTACACAGGTGGTTACGTGTTGAGCATTAACGTAGAGCAATGGGATGATGTGCTGGGCGATTTGTACGGCGCGGTGCTCGATCCCGCCCGTTTGCAGCGGGCAGTCAGCAAGGCCGACCGCCTGCTTGGCTCGGATCTCTGTCACATTGTCGGCATCAGCAATCAGGGCGCCGAGACATTTCGGCTGCTGTCGCAAGCGGGCACGCAAGCCGTTGGTGATCTGTACGCAGCGCATTACAACCGCATCGATCCGCGTCGCCTCTACATTCAACAGGCGCAGGTGGGACGCACCCATCGCTGCAGCGAGTTTTTTGATGCCCGCTTTGTCAGCCGCGATCCGTTTTACCAAGACTTCCTGATCCCCGAAGGATTCCGTTACGTCATCGGCGCCTGCCTGCACCGCAGCGCCAACGAGCAAGTCTTTGTCGCCTTCAACCACGGCGCCGGCCGCGACGACTTCACTGACCACGAACAGCGCTTCTTTGAGCGCTACATCAGTCACCTGGGCCGGGCGATGGGCAGCGTGTTCGCCCACGCCCCGCTGGCCGCGGCGCTGGCCAGTGAGGGGGCGCTGCAGGCGCTCGAGGTGGGCGTGATGGCGCTCGACCAGCATGCCAGGATGATTTACTGCAACCGCCAGGCCGATGGCTTGCTGGGCAGCGCGCTGCGCCAGCAGTTCAGCGCCGGCACGCTGGCCGAGGGCGGCGCGCTGGCGGCGCTGTTTCGCCGCGTGCAGCGCGATGGTCACGCGCCCACGGTGGCGCTGCGGGCAGGGCCGGGGATGGCGCCGATGTTTGTGTCGGGCATGCGCATCCGTCCCGACCCACAGGACGACGGCGGCGCTTTCGATGCCTATCTGGGCCGGCTGCAGCCGGCGGTGGTGCTGGTGTTTAGCCTGGGCAAAAACCGGGCGGTATTGCCCCCCAGCGAGCTGATGCAGATTTTCGGCCTGTCGGCGGCCGAAGCGCGCCTGGCCCACGCGCTCGGCGGCGGCATGTCGGTACAGGACTTCGCCGCCCTCTACAGCGTCAGCGTGGCGACCGTGCGCACGCAATTGCGCGCGGTGCTCTACAAAACCGGCGAAGCGCGCCAGCAAGACCTGGTGCGCATGCTGATCGCCCTGCCGCGCAATGCCGCCGAAAGCGCCCGCAGCGCTGCGAATCATCCACTTTGATGATGTCGCTTTACTACTGTTGACGTCAATATAGTGTCGCCCCGGAAACGAGGGGTGGTACCAGAGTGATCTGGATGATTGATTGCAACCATGGGAAGCGGTGCGATGACAAAACGCGGCAAGATTTTACGGGATACCAGCGCTAGCAATGGGCTGTTGATGATTGAAGGGCAGCAATATCCATTCACCCTCGAAGGCATGTGGCGCTCCGACCAGGCGCCCCGCACCGGCATGACGGTCGAAGCGCAGTTTGCAGCGGACGGTAGTATCAGCGCCCTGCAGCCGGTCACCGATGCACAACTGGCGCGCGAACAATCCGAACTGATGCTGGCCGCAGCGCGCGCCAAGGGCGGCGCCTTCGCCACCGACCTGGTGGGGCGACTCGGTGTGCCGCTGCTGGCCGGACTCGGTTTGCTGGCGCTGGCCTGGTTCGTGTTGAACAGCGTGGTTGTCAATGTCGGCCCGCAATACAGCGTCGGCCTGTCGTTCTGGAAGCTGCTGGGCGTACTCAATTCGCCCGACAGCGTCATGTCCAGCCTGCGGGGCGGCAGCGCCGGCGCCGGCTTGTACGGTTTGCTGGCGGTGCTGGCATTGCTGGCACCGGCCACCCCACGCCTGTGGCACGACAGTCGCGCCCACCTCGCTGCGCTGTTGCCGCTGGTGTTCATGCTGCTCGTTGCGCTGCTGTTTTATCACAGCATCGGCAACGCGGTCGACGAGGCGCGCAGCAGCGCCGCATCGTTCGGCGGCGCCGCTGCCGCCCAGATGGTCGAGGAGATGCAACGCAGCATGCAGCGCGAAGCAATGCGCGCGGTGTCGCTGGGCCTGGGCTTTTATCTGGCCTGCGCCACCAGCGTGGCGTTCGCCGTCAACGGCGCCATCGGATACCTGGCTGCCCGCGCAGCCTGATTGTTCCTTGGGGCGCTGTCACCGTTAGATATTGAAGAGTTTGCTTTCCGCGCTGCGCAGTCGATATCCGGTGACGCGACGATCCCCGTCAAATTTCAACAACCACGTACGGTTCCCTACTTAACGTGGACAGCGCCTTATTTTAAGGCTGGTTTTTTTAAGGACTTACCATGCATTTGACCCGCTCCACCCTGATCGCCACCGCACTGATCGCCGCCTTGAGCGGCTGCGGTGACAAGACTGCCAAGGCCGATCCTGACGCCAAGGCGCCCACGCTGGCCGATGCCACTGCACCGAAGGCGGTCGCCGCCGCCCGTGAACTGGTCAGTCGCGCCGCGCTGCCCAAGGCGGACAAGAACACGCCCGAGAGCCAGTATGTGGAACTCAACAGCGGCAACCAGCTGATGTTCAGCTACCTCTCGCTCGCTGCCATGCCCATCGATTACAAGGAAGTGGCCACCAGCTTCTCGCCCGACTATGCGCGTGCCAGCGACGAATTTCGCCGCAACGATCTGTTGACCGCACTCAAGCCACGCATCGATGGCGCCGTCGCCGAAGCGGGCCAGCGCCGCTACGTCAAGATGACCATCGACAGCCCGATCGAGAAATACGACTTCGACAAAAAGGGTTTTCCCCTCAATAGCGCGGTCTGGCAATCGGGTTCGTATCGCTATTTCAACGACAACAGCACCTACAAGATCGGCTTTACCAATGGCGACGCCTACCGCTACCTGAACGTCGCCGCCGAAGACAGTGCCCGCACCATCGAAGGCTTGCGCAGCAAGTACGAGCAGCTCAACCTGGTGGTATATGCGTACACCCAGCAGGCCGACCTGAGCGACAAGATCGTCAAAGCCGAAATCGTCAAAGTGGCGCTGGTTGATCGCAAGGGTAACGTCCTGGCCAGTCAGTAAGGGCAAAGCGGGGATCAGCAGACGCAGTTGCTTTTTGTTGTGATTGCTCTCAATCATGATAAACCGGCTGCTTCTGCTTGCCCTGACCCTTGGACTGACCGCCATGCCAGCTACCATTTCTGCCGCCGCCGCTGTCCCTGTCGGCGGCGACGTTGCCAGCGCCATCGCCCGGTCGCCGCACTACCACGCGGGCACTTTTCATAATGCCCAGCCAGTGCACAAGCCCAGCCTGGGCGAAAACCTGGCGCTGTTCTGGACGGTGATGTTCAAGAAGAGCAAGGCCACCGTGCCGACCGGCGTGATTCCCGTCGACACGCTCAGCCGTGCGCAATTACAGGCAGCGCCTGACGACAGCGTGTTCCGGCTCGGACACTCGACCATGCTGCTCAAATTTGGCGGGCTGTTCTACCTGACCGACCCGGTATTTTCGCGGCGCGCCTCGCCCGTGCAATGGGCCGGTCCGGCGCGCTTTCACCAGCCGCCCATTGCGATTGCCGATGTGCCGCCGATCGCAGCGGTGATCCTGTCGCACGACCATTACGACCACCTCGATCGCGCCAGCGTGCTGGCGCTGGCCCCCATTACGCGCCACTTCATCACGCCGCTGGGGGTGGGCGAGCGCCTGATCGCCTGGGGCATCGACGCCGCCAAGGTGCGCCAGCTCGACTGGTGGCACAGCACCGAGGTGGGCGCCGTCACCCTGGTGGCCACGCCTGCCCGCCATTTTTCCGGCCGCACGCCATCGGACCGCGACCGCACCTTGTGGGCCTCGTGGGTGATCCAGCATGGCGACCTCAAGCTATTCTTCAGTGGCGATACCGGCTATTTCGATGGCTTTCAACAGATCGGTGCTGCGTACGGGCCGTTCAACCTGGCGATGCTGGAAACGGGGGCTTACGATGCCTTGTGGCCCGATGTGCACATGCAGCCAGAGCAAACCTTGCAGGCGTTCCTTGATCTCAAGGGCAAGACCTTGATGCCGATCCACAACGGCACGTTTGACCTGGGTCTGCACCGCTGGCAGGAACCGTTCGAGCGCATCCATGCGCTGGCCACCGCCAGCGGGGTGGCGATCACCACGCCGCGCATGGGCGAGCGGCTCGATGTTCGGCAGCCGGCGGCGGCGCAAGCGTGGTGGAATGAGGTGGATCGGCTGGAAGGCGTGCAGCGCTAGTCATTCCGACCTGCGACCGGTACCTGGCGGTGCCTGTCCCAAGCATGAAATGAACGGCACCGGGGACGCACTGATTAATTCATGACGGCGGACTCGGCACACGAAAAAAGTGCCCAGCTGCGTTGCAAATCCTCGCCATGCCCCGGCATGTCTGCGGTATTGCGCCTTGCCGAGCACCTTTTTAGTGACCGATTCCATCCGCCGGAATAAATCGGTGCTTCCCTAGCGCTTGGGCAACGCAATGAGCCGGGTGCCGGCAATTTTATCGTGCAAAAACTGGCGGTTCTTGTCGAACAAGGCTGTCAGCGCCCATGCGGCGATGCCGGCGGCCAGCGCGCCGACGATCTGCCCCGGGCTGCGCAAATGGAACACATAACAGACCAGCAGTGCGGGCAAAAACCAGCCCCAGGCCAGCAGGTAGCGCAGTGCGGCCGGCCGCAGCGGCACCTTGGCGTGGCCTGGCATGACGAGCTTGATGCGCCAGGTTTTCATCGCCAGGGTGTGGCCGCTGCCCGACCAGGCGTGGATAAAATAGAGGGCGGCGACAAGAAAAAACACCGCATTGCGGCCCTGATCGAGCAGCGCGCTGTGCTGGTTGAGGGTGGCGAACAGGTAAATGAACATGGCCAGCGCTTCCACCGCCGTCAGCAGGAAGGCCTCGTACAACATGGCCATCAAGCGACGGCCGATGGTAGGGACGCCCACTGCCGGCTTAGCGGCCATTGACGGCCGGGCCGGGAGGCAGGGCCGGCGCTGGTGCCGCCGCTGCCGCCGCTGCCGGCACCAGCGCCGGCGGACTGACGGCGACGCAGGCTGCCACGGCGCTGCCGCCCGCTGGCGCTGCCGCTCGCGCGCTGCCGGCGGGGCAGGGCGGCTGTGGATTGCGCAAAATTGGCGCCACAGTCTTGACGCTGGCCTGGGTCGGCGTGGGCAGATTGGTCAGTTGCTTCTTCCGCTTTGCCGCTTCTTCTGCCAGTTTTTGCTTTTGTTCTTCCGGCAGTTGCTGGTATTTTTCCCATTGTGCGGATTTTTGTGTGACGTCGAGCTTTTGCGCACGCGTGTAATTTTCGCGCACCAGGCGGCGCTCGCCGGGCGTCATGCGTACCCATTCGCGCATTTTTTCGTGCACCCGTGCCTGCTCGTCAGGTTTCATCGAGGCGAAGCGGTTGGCGATGTCGAGCCATTTTTGCTTGCGGATGGCTTCCATCCGGTCCCACTCGGCAGCGAGCGGCTCGAGCGCCACTTTTTGCGCGGCTGACAGGCTGGCCCAGGCCGGTTTGACGAGGTTGACGGCGCCTTTGGCGGCGGGCGCGGCTGCGGGGGCAATCGCGCGGGGAACTGCGGGTGCCGTGGCCGGTGCAAGCGCTGGCGCAACCGCGGTTCCGGTTTGCGCCAGCACCACGCCCGCCAGGGCCAGCAGGGCGGCGCCGCACAGGCAGGCGAGGCGGACCACCTTATTGACCGCGCTGGGCAAGGTATTGATTAAAGCCGTGGTCGAGGTACGCCGTCAGCGGCAGCTCGTCCGACAGCACGGCGGCGTCGAGCTCGGCCAGTTCGGCGATGCGACGCTCCTGTTCGTACTGGTAGACCCCGGCCAGACCGGCCACCAGCGCCAGCAGGGGGATGATGGCGCCGGCCCGGCCCATCGCCGGAAAATTGAACGACGACATCAGCTGACCAATATTGCCAGCGAAACCAGGACGGGCGACGCGCTGCGCCAGAAGCGCCGGCACGTGCGCTTTCTTGCGGGCCATGGCCGCCTGGCGGGCGGCAGCGAGCCGGTCCGTGGTCGACGCCGGCAAATCGTCCAGCGTTTCGTTGAGCGCATGGCGTACCTTGTACGCAAAATTGAGATCGTCGGTGTTCATAATTTAAGTCCCTTGGCTTTCAGCGATTCGGCGAGGGTATGGGTCGCCCGCGAACAGTGTGTTTTGACGCTTCCTTCAGAGCACCCCATCGCTTCGGCTGTTTCAGCCACGTCCATGTCCTGCCAATAACGCATGAGGAAGGCTTCCCGTTGACGCGCCGGCAGCTTTTGTACCTCGGCGTCGATGATGGCCAGCGTTTGCGCGCGCTCGACCTGGTCGGCCGTGCTCTCGGCGGCAGCGCTGCCTTCCTCTGCTTCGTGGGTTTCCAGTATATCAAAATCATCGTTGCCTTCCTGCCGTTTGCCCATGCCGGAGAACAGGCTGACCCAGGCATTGCGTACTTTTTCGCGGCGGAAGTAATCGAGGATGGTGGTCTGCACGATGCGCTGAAACAGCATCGGCAATTCGGCGACCGGCTTGTCGCCGTATTTTTCGGCCAGCTTGATCATCGCGTCCTGCACGATGTCGAGTGCGGCCTCATCTTTGCGCACGGCATAGACGGCCTGCTTGAAGGCGCGTCGTTCGACGTGCTCCAGGAAATCCGATAATTCTTTGTCTGTGGCCATGCGCGGGAAGGGCGGCGGTCGAACGGGTCAATTGTGACACCCGGACAGCAAACCATGCTGAAATGAAAACTGACGCATCCTAGCAAAAAAGCGCCTGCTTTGCTTGCATTTAACGCACAGCGACGGTGCAATTGCCGATTAATCCACAGTTTGTCTTGACCGATTTGGTGCAACGCAGTACTGTGAACAACGCTTTGTCATCCCGAAGCTCTATGGTCCCGTCGTCACCTGCACACAAGCGAGGCAACGACGTGACGCGCTTTCTTATGTAGGCAGTTTGCTCAGACCCGTGCCACAAGCACGAGAGGTTTGCACCATCGCCACAGAAACTCACGCCGAACGAGTTGCGCCCAGCGCCTTTTTGAAACGTCACGCCGTTGACGTGGACAATTGCCGCGACCGCAGAGAAAAGGGACGCCTGAGCACTGTCGCGCCATGCAAGCATCGCCAGGAATGAGCATCCGATCACCTCCCAATGGGTCTTGAAAGGAATGTTTTATGACTAACGAAGCAGAAGCACCGATCACCGGTGCAAAAATTGTCGTCCGCTGTCTGGCGGAAGAGGGCGTCAAGCACGTCTTCGGCTACCCCGGCGGCGCGGTGCTGTACATTTACGACGCCATCTTCCAGCAAGACAAATTCCAGCACGTACTGGTTCGCCATGAGCAGGCCGCGGTGCACGCCGCCGATGCCTATTCGCGCAGCTCGAACACGGTTGGCGTCGCCCTCGTCACCTCCGGTCCGGGCGTCACCAATGCCGTCACCGGCCTGTCGACGGCCTACATGGATTCGATTCCCATGGTGGTCATTTCCGGCCAGGTACCGAGCCACGCCATCGGCCAGGATGCATTCCAGGAGTGCGACACCGTCGGCATCACCCGCCCCGTGGTCAAGCACAATTTCCTGGTGAAAGATGTGCGCGACCTGGCCGCCACCATCAAGAAAGCCTTTTTTATTGCCCGCACCGGCCGCCCCGGCCCTGTGCTGGTCGATATTCCCAAGGACATCAGCATGCACAAGTGCGTGTATGCGTATCCGAAGGAAATCGAGATGCGCTCCTACAAGCCGGTCGACAAGGGCCATTCCGGGCAGATCAGAAAAGCCGTACAGCTGCTGCTGCAGGCTGAACGCCCGATGATTTATGCCGGTGGCGGCGTCATCCTGGCGAACGCCTCGCCTGAACTGAACAAGCTGGTCGACAAGCTCGGCTTTCCGGTCACCAATACCCTGATGGGCTTGGGCAGCTATCGCTCGTCGTCCGACAAGTTTGTCGGCATGCTGGGCATGCATGGCACCTATGAAGCCAATCTGGGCATGCAAAACTGCGACGTGCTGATCGCCATCGGCGCCCGCTTCGACGACCGCGTGATCGGCAATCCCAAGCATTTCGCCTCGCACCCGCGCAAGATCATCCACATCGATATCGACCCGTCGTCGATCTCGAAACGGGTCAAGGTCGATATTCCCATCGTCGGCAACGTCAAGGATGTACTGATCGAGCTGCTCGCGCAGTTAGACGCCGCTGAAACCAAACCGAACCCGGTCGCCCTGCAAGCGTGGTGGAAGCAGATCGCCGAATGGCGTGGCCGCGACTGCATGGCGTACCAGGGCTCGGACACCGTCATCAAGCCGCAGTCAGTGGTCCAGCGTTTGTGGGATGTGACGGGTGGCGACGCCTTCATTACCTCGGACGTCGGCCAGCACCAGATGTGGGCGGCCCAGTACTATCCGTTCGACAAGCCACGGCGCTGGATCAATTCGGGCGGCCTCGGCACCATGGGCGTCGGCTTGCCGTATGCCATGGGCGTGCAGATGGCCAACCCGGGCGCCACCGTTGCCTGCATCACGGGCGAAGGCTCGATCCAGATGAATATCCAGGAACTGGCCACCTGTAAGCAGTATCACCTGACGCCGAAGATCATTCTGCTCAATAACCGCGCGCTCGGCATGGTGCGCCAGTGGCAGCAAATCGATTACGGCGGCCGCTATTCCGAGTCTTACATGGATTCGCTGCCGGATTTCAAGATGATGGCGGAGGCGTATGGCCACGTCGGCATGAATATCGACAAGCCAGGCGACGTCGATGGCGCCCTGCGCGAAGCGTTTGCCATGAAGGACAGGCTGGTGTTCATGAACTTCATCACCGACCAGAGTGAAAACGTCTGGCCGATGGTGAAAGCCGGCAAGGGGTTGTCCGAAATGCTGCTCGGATCGGAGGACCTGTAATGCGCCATATTATTTCTGTATTGCTCGAGAATGAAGCCGGTGCCCTGTCGCGCGTGGTCGGCCTGTTTTCCGCCCGCGGCTACAACATCGAAACGCTGACGGTGGCGCCGACCGAAGATGACACGCTCTCGCGCATGACCATCGTCACCAGCGGTTCGGACGACATCATCGAGCAGATCACCAAGCACTTGAATCGCCTGATCGAGGTGATCAAGGTGGTCGACCTGACCGAAGGCCAGCACATCGAACGTGAGCTCATGCTCATCAAGGTGCGGGCCGTGGGCAAGGAGCGCGAAGAGATCAAGCGCACCGCCGACATCTTCCGTGGCCGCATCATCGACGTCACCGAAAAAACCTACACCATCGAACTGACCGGCAACAAGACCAAGCTCGACGCCTTCATCGATTCGATCGACCGCGCGGCGATTTTAGAGACAGTGCGCACGGGCGGCTCCGGCATCGGCCGCGGCGAGCGCATCCTCAAGGTCTGAGCCAGCGCAGCACCCCCATCAAATTTACTGAACAAATTTCACAAGGAATGATCATGAAAGTTTTTTACGATAAAGATTGCGACCTCTCCCTCGTCAAAGGCAAGAACGTCGCCATCATCGGCTACGGTTCGCAAGGCCACGCCCACGCGCAAAACCTGAACGATTCCGGCGTCAATGTGACGGTCGGCCTGCGCAAGGGTGGGGCGTCGTGGAGCAAGGTCGAGCAGGCCGGCCTGAAAGTGGCGGAAGTCAACGACGCCATCAAGGCGGCCGACATCATCATGATCCTGCTGCCCGACGAAAACATCGCGCAGGTCTACCACGACAATGTTGCCCCGCACGCCAAGCAGGGCGCGGTGCTGGCCTTTGCCCACGGCTTCAATGTCCACTACGGCCAGGTCGTGCCGCGCGCCGACCTCGACGTCATCATGATCGCCCCGAAGGCCCCCGGCCATACCGTGCGCGGTACCTATGCCAACGGTGGCGGCGTGCCGCACCTGATCGCCGTCTACCAGGATAAATCGGGCTCGGCCCGTGACATCGCCCTGTCGTATGCGATGGCCAATGGCGGCGGCCGCGCCGGCATCATCGAAACGAACTTCCGCGAAGAGACTGAAACCGATCTGTTCGGTGAGCAGGCCGTGCTGTGCGGTGGCGCCGTTGAACTGATCAAGGCCGGTTTCGAGACCCTGACGGAAGCGGGCTACGCGCCGGAAATGGCGTATTTCGAATGCCTGCACGAACTCAAGCTGATCGTCGACCTGATCTATGAAGGCGGCATCGCCAACATGAATTACTCGATCTCCAACAATGCCGAATACGGCGAGTATGTGACCGGTCCGAAGATCATCACGTCGGAGACCAAGAAGGCCATGCAGCAATGCCTCAAAGATATCCAGACCGGTGAATACGCCAAGAGCTTTATTCTGGAAAACAAGGCGGGCGCGCCGACCCTGATTTCGCGCCGCCGCCTGACGGCCGAGCACCAGATCGAAGAAGTGGGCGCCAAGCTGCGCGCGATGATGCCGTGGATTGCGAAGAACAAGCTGGTCGATCAGTCGAAAAACTAAGCAAGGCGGGGCCGCGCAGGCGCCTGCGCTGCGGTCCCCACGTCCACCGCCAGTGTTGCGGCAACAAAGGGCAGGCCCGTCGTGTGCGACGGGCCTGCCCTTTGCACATTCAATTGCAACTTTCGATGACAATGCTCGTCAAGACGGCATCGAGCCGTTACTGTTCCGGTATCACCCATTCATCAGGAGCTTTTCACATGGTCTTACGCCCCCTCATCTGCGCCGCCACCCTGCTCGCCGCCACCTCGGCCTATGCCCAGTCGACCAGCGGCACGCTGGTCGTGGTCCCCGCTTTCGGCGAAGTGGTGCATGCCAATGACCAGGCCGTTGCCAGTTTTTCCATCGAAGAGCAGGACAAGGACAAGGCCGTTGCCGCTTCGCGCGTCAATCTCAAAATGAAACAGGGCATGGAGATCATCCACCGCGAAGATGCCCAGGCCGCGCTAAAGACGGAAGGCTATTACACCTATCCCGTGTACGCCGAGCAGCGGCCACTGGCCAGTGGCACCGCAGCAAAACCACAGATCATCGGTTACCGGGTGGGCCAGAGCCTGCAAGTGAAAACGGTCAACCTGGCCGGCCTGCCGAAGACCGCCGCCGCCGCCCAGAAAGTGCTGTCGCTAAATGGCCTGAACTTCGGTCTGGCGCCCGCCACTTTGCGTCAACTCGATGAGGCGCGCATCGCGGCCACTTACAAAAATCTGCAAGAGCGCATCGCTTCAATCGCCGCAGCGATGGGCCGCAACCGCGCCGAGGCCAGCCTCGATACCGTCGACTTCGAAGGCTCCGGCAACTATGCCGGCCAGGACCGTGCGGCAGCGGCGCCGATGGCGATGAAATCGATGCGCATGAGCGAGGCGGCGGCGGTGGCAGAACCATCGTTCGAGCCGGGCGAGACCACGCTGCAGATGAACGTGGTGGCTAAGGTACGTTTCAAGTAAGGCAGCGAGGGGGCGAACGGCCGGCTGCGCGGCCGGCTTGCCCACTATAATAAGCGCATCAGTGTTGACAGCGCTTTCATCGGAAACGGAATCTCCATGCCTTCTTTTACCCCGCGCAGAAAACCCGGCGCCAAGAAACTGGCCCGTTTTGGCCGCCGCAAGCTCGATGCCGCCGGTAATCCCGTGCGCCGCCGCGGCATCTATCTGCTGCCCAACGCGTTCACCACGGCCGCCCTGTTCTGCGGCTTCTATGCCATCGTCCAGGCCATGAACCTGCGCTTCGAGCAGGCGGTCTGGGCGATTTTTATTGCCATGGTGCTCGATGCGCTCGACGGCCGCGTGGCCCGTCTGACCAATACCCAGTCCGAGTTCGGCGCCCAGTACGACAGCCTGTCCGACATGGTGTCGTTCGGCGCTGCACCGGCGCTGGTGATCTATGAATGGTCGCTGCGCGGTCTGGGCAAGGCGGGCTGGATCGCCGCTTTTATTTATTGCGCCGGCGCCGCCTGCCGCCTGGCCCGTTTTAATACCAATATCGAAGTGGTCGACAAGCGCTACTTTCAGGGTTTGCCAAGCCCCGCTGCAGCGGCCCTGGTGGCCGGCTTCATCATGATGATGAGCGACTTCGGCATTTCTGGCCTAGAAGTGTCATGGTTCTCGTTTGTGGTCGCCCTGTTTGCCGGCCTGACCATGGTCACCAACGTGCCCTTCTATAGTTTTAAGGACGTCAATTTCCGCAAGACGGTGCCATTTATCACCGTGTTCCTGATTGCGCTGGTGCTGGCGCTGCTGGCGATCGACACTGCAAAGGTGCTGTGGCCGCTGTTTGTGCTGTATGGTCTGTCTGGCTACGTGATCTACCTGGTACGGCTGGTCAAGGGCAAGCCGGTCAGCATCATCCAGACGGGCGAGGAGGCGCTGCGGGCAGACGAGCGGCTGTGACCGTGCAAGAACTCAGCGCATGAACCGCCGCTCGTCATACATCGGATCGGGGCCGTTTTGCAGCAGGCGCACGATCCCGGCCTCGTCGAAATGCACGTGCATCATCGAGTTCCACACGCCGGCTTCCTTGTAGCGGTAGGACCACACTTCGTAATTGTTCAGGCGCACGCGCGACGTTTCAGCGGGGCGGCCGACGGTGCGCAAGACATCCTCGTGGGTGGCGCTGTTGAGTTTGATGGTGGCGAAAGTTTCTCCCGTCAACACTTGCTCGAAGCTGCGCAGGCGCCGGTCAGCACCGAAGCGTGCCATATAGGTTTGCTGGCCGAACGGGCCGCGCGCGTATTCGTATTCTTCGCCAATGGCCAGCGCATAGGTGGCGGTGGGGCGGCCCAGCCGTGCGACGACGGCGTCGACCGTCTCCCCTGGCTGCGGTGGCGGACCGCCGACGGCGGCGCAGCCGGACAGTAGTAGTTCGATTGTCAATAAGCTCGCTGCAATTTGGTAACGCATGGTGCTCTCCTGTTCGAATATCGCCATGATGCCCCAGCCGGGCGCCATCTTCACTGGCCGCACGCGCTGTTTTCGCTTATAATCGCCGGTCCGGTCATGTGGCCGGGTTCAATCGAAGTTCACGGTGCGCTGGGTTACGACTCTTGCACCGCATGTGAAAGGTAACATCATGTCCGTAGAAAACATCGACAAGTCAGCGATCATCGCCGACAACGCACGTGGCCAAAACGACACCGGTTCGCCGGAAGTTCAGGTCGCACTGCTGACCGCCCGCATCAACGAACTCAATGGTCACTTCAAGGCGCACGCCAAGGATCACCACTCGCGCCGCGGTCTGATCATGATGGTCAACCGTCGTAAAAGCCTGCTGTCCTACTTGAAGTCGAAAGACGCGACCCGTTATCGCGATCTGATTGCCAAACTCGGCCTGCGCAAGTAATTTTTGCCTGTCCTGTTTTGACCGAAAATGCCTGCGCCAGTTTGACTGTCGCGGGCATTTTGCATTATGTGGGTTCAAAAAGTTGAATTAAAGAAGTAAAGGTGGCCTGTGGCCATCTGCGGTGAGGTGAACGACAGCCCCTGAAAATCTGTCGGCAAATAGAAAGGGAATACCCATGTTTAACAAAGTCACGAAAACTTTCCAGTACGGTCAGCATCAAGTCACCCTCGAGACAGGTGAAATTGCCCGTCAAGCTTCCGGCGCCGTGCTGGTGTCGATCGAAGACACCGTCGTGCTGGCCACCGTGGTGGCGCGCAAGGATGCCAAGCCAGGTCAGGATTTCTTCCCCCTGACGGTCGACTACGTCGAGAAGACCTATGCTGCCGGCAAGATCCCGGGCGGCTTCTTCAAGCGCGAAGGCCGTCCTTCGGAAAAAGAAACGTTGACCTCGCGCCTGATCGATCGTCCGATCCGTCCGCTGTTCCCTGAAGGTTATCTGAACGAAGTCCAGGTCATCATCCACGTGCTGTCGGTCAATCCTGAGATCGACCCGGACATCGCCGCCATGATCGGCGCTTCCGCCGCCCTGTCGGTCTCCGGCGTGCCATTCAACGGTCCGGTCGGCGCTGCCCGCGTCGGTTACGCCAATGGCCAGTACATCCTCAACCCGACCACCACCGAACTGAAAACCTCGCAGATGGACCTGGTCGTTGCCGGTACCGAAACGGCCGTGCTGATGGTCGAATCGGAAGCGCAGCAACTGTCCGAAGAAATCATGCTCGGCGCCGTCGTCTTCGGTCACGAGCAAATGAAAGTGGTGATCGACGCGATCCACGAACTGGTGCGCGACGGTGGCAAGGATGAAATCGTCTGGAACCCGCCGGCGAAGAACGACGCGCTGATCGCCCGCGTGGCAAAATTTGCCGATGCCAAGATCAACGACGCCTACCAGACCAAGGACAAGCAGGCCCGTACGGCCAAGCTGAAAGCCGCATTCTCTGAAGTCATCGCCGATCTGAACGCCGAAACGCCGGATACGCCGGTCGACGCCGCTGAAGTGGGCAACCTGCTGTTCGACATCGAAGCCAAAGTGGTGCGTTCGCAGATTCTCAATGGCGAGCCACGCATCGACGGCCGCGACACCCGCACCGTGCGCCCGATCTCGATCCGCACCAGCATCCTGCCACGCACCCACGGCTCGGCCCTGTTCACCCGTGGCGAAACCCAGGCGCTGGTGGTGGCCACGCTGGGCACCGCCCGCGACAGCCAGAAGATCGACGCACTGATGGGTGAGTACACCGATTCGTTCATGATGCACTACAACATGCCTCCTTTCGCCACCGGCGAAACGGGTCGTGTCGGCACGCCAAAACGGCGCGAAATCGGCCACGGCCGCCTGGCCAAGCGCGCGCTGATCGCCGCCTTGCCTGACGCCGCCGACTTTAGCTACTCGGTGCGCCTGGTGTCGGAAATCACCGAATCGAACGGTTCGTCGTCAATGGCGTCGGTCTGCGGCGGCTGTCTGGCACTGATGGACGCCGGCGTGCCGATGAAAGCGCACGTGGCCGGTATCGCCATGGGCCTGATCAAGGAAGGCGGCAAGTTTGCCGTGTTGTCTGACATCCTGGGCGACGAAGATCACCTCGGCGACATGGACTTCAAGGTGGCCGGTACCGCCAATGGCATCACGGCGCTGCAGATGGACATCAAGATCATGGGCATCACCAAGGAGATCATGAAGGTCGCCCTGGCCCAGGCCAAGGAAGGCCGCGAGCACATCCTCGGCGAAATGCAAAAGGCCATGCCGCACGTGAAGACCGAACTGTCGGACTTCGCACCGCGCCTGATCACCATCAAGATCAATCCGGAGAAAATCCGTGACGTCATCGGCAAGGGCGGCGCTGTCATCCGCGCACTGACTGAAGAAACGGGCACCCAGATCGACATCAGCGACGAAGGCGTGGTCACCATCGCGTCCGTCGACGCTGCCGCCGGCCAGGAAGCCAAGCGTCGCATCGAAGAACTGACCGCCTCGGTCGAAGTGGGTAAAACCTACGACGGCGTCGTGCTCAAATTGCTCGACTTCGGCGCCATCGTCCAGGTCATGCCAGGCAAGGACGGCCTGCTGCACATCTCGCAGATCGCCAACGAGCGTGTCAACGCCGTTGCCGATTATCTGAAAGAAGGCCAGCACGTGCGCGTCAAGGTCCTCGAGACCGATGACCGCGGCCGTTTGAAGCTGTCGATGAAGGCCGCTGAAGGTAACGAAGTGCCGGCTGCACCTGCTGTCTAAACGTTCTCTGCCTGAATAAAAACCGCCAGCGCGCAAGCCTGGCGGTTTTTTTACGTCTGTTGCTTTACGTCTGTTGCTTTACGTCTGTTGCTTTACGTTTGCCGGGCGAGGTGGCTGGCCAGGCGCGTGCCCAGGCAGAGCAGCGTCAAGGTGGGCGGCAAGCCCCAAGGGCCGGGAATCACGGAGGCGTCGCACACGTAAAGATTGGGCGCCGCCGTTTGCAGGTCGGCGTCGACGCCGTCGCCGATGCGCACGCTGCCACCGGGATGGGCGGCGAAATGGTGGCTGGCAAAGACGTGGCTGGCGCCAGCTTCGCGCAGTACCGCGCGCGCGAGCTCGACACCGCGCGCAAATTTGAGACGGTCGCTGGCATGCAGCGGTTTGGACACCCAGCGCGGGCCAATGGCGCCGCCGATCTCGTCGCCAATTTTGACCATCACCGACAGCGTGCGCGCGTGCGCCGCCAGCCGGTCGAGGCGGCCCGCCTGCGCGGCAAACGCCTGAAACAGGGGGCGCGGCAGCGCCAGATCGGCCAACGAGATGCCGTCACCATCGAAGCGCACGCCAGCGGCCATCGGCACTTCGTTGCCGGCGTCCTCACCATCGTTGACGGCCACTGCCAGATCATCGACCGCACCCATCACGCTGATGACGGGGTCGCTGAAAAAGCCGCTGGTGGCGCCGCGCAGACCCGAGGCATGCAGCAGCCGGCTACTGCCAACAGCGCCACCGGCGAGTACCACCACGCGCGCCTGCGCCACCTGGGTGGTGCCAGCGCGCGTGTAGACGACGCCGACGGCGCGACCGTCTTCGAGCAGCACGCGCCGGGCCCGGGTGCGGTCGAACAGAACGGCGCCGTTCTCGATGGCCTGGTCGAGAAAATCGCGCGCCGTCCACTTGGCGCCGAACGGGCAGCCGTAGACGCAACGCCAGCAACCGGCGCGGCAGCGCGCCGGGCGGATCATCTTGTCGAGTGCTTGCCAGTCCATGCCGGCCGCGCGTGCGCCTGCCGTCAAGCGCCGTGCCATCGGTCCCACCAGAGAGTCGGGCAGCGGCGCGATGGGCAGTTCGGCGCGCAGCTGCGCCAGTTGCCGGGACAGATCGATGCCGTGGGCGGCGAACATGGCGGGCGGTGGCGCCGCCGCAGTGGCGAAGTTGAGCGCCGAACTGCCGCCGGCGCCGATGCCCTGCACCAGCAGCGAGGCGTCGCGGTGGATGAACAGGCCGCGGCCGGGGATGGCGGCCATGCTGGCCATCTGCGTGAGCGTGCCGGAGAGCGGTGCGGCGCTGCCCTGTTCGAGCACCAGCACGCGCCAGTGGCGGCGGGCGAGGTCACGGGCGACGCTGGCGCCGCCGGGGCCGCTGCCAACGATGATGGCGTCGTAAGGGGGCGTGGTCATGCGCAAGTGTAGCAGGCGCGCGGTGGGGTGAGCGGTGGGGCGACCCTTGGCACAGGCGCCTGCGCGCCAGTGCCCCGGCTGCCAGGGGCGCCGCGCAGTCACCCGCAGGGTGCCTGTCCCAAGGTGGGGTGAACGACGGGTCATCGATCCGGCCGTGGACGCGTGCAGCCCGCCGTCGCTGCGATGGCCGGTGGCCATATCGACAGCGACCGGCAAGCCGGCTGTTCGCTTGCTGCTTGCTGACTTTTGCTTACTTCTCGCTGACCTTGAACTCGCCAAACGCCTTCAACTGCTCACTGATTTGCGCAGGATCGCCAACGACGACAATCGATTGCTTTTCCGGCGCAAAATACTGTTTGCCGATAGCGCGCACCTGTTCTGGCGTGACCTTTTGAATCAGCGGCACATACTGGCCCAAAAATTCAGCAGGCAGACCGATCAGCCAGTTGCTGGCCAGCGTGCCCGCCACCGCGCGTTGCATCTGGTTGTTGATCAGGTAGCCGCCGGCGACGTAGCGCTTGTTCATCGCCATTTCCTCGTCCGATACCAGGTCCGTGCCGAGCCGCTTGTACTCGTTGAAAAACTCTGTCAGCGAGGCGCCGGAGACGGCGTTGCGCACATCGGCGCCGCCGATCACGCTGCCGCCGTCGCGGTTGACGCGGGCGCCGGCCGAGGCGCCGTAGGTGTAACCCTTCGCTTCGCGCAGGTTGAGGTTGACGCGGCTGGAAAAGCCACCACCGACAATGGTGCTGGCCAGCCGCATCGGCACGAAGTCGGCGGTGCTGGCGGCAATCCCCGGGCTGCCCAGGCGGATGGTCGACTGTACGCTGCCGGCCCGTTCGAGCAGGATCCGCTGCGGCGTGGCGCTGTGCGGTGCTGGCGGCGTCGGCGGCACTGCAGCGCCGTTCGCTTTCCAGTCCCCAAAGGCGCGTTCGGCCAGGGCGATGGCGTCTTTGGCCTTGATGCGGCCGGTGATCACCAGCAGCGCCTGGTCGGGACGGAAGCGGCGTGCGTGCTCGGCGCGCAGCATGGCATCGGTGGTGGAGGTAATCGCTTCAGCAGTTGCTTGCACGCGGCCATACGGATGGTCGCCGTAGACCGCTTTGGCAATCGCGCGCTCGGCGCGGAAACCGGGGGTGGCTTCCTGCACTTTTAGCGACTGCAGGGCGTTGGCCTTGGCCAGCGCCACTTCCTTGACAGGGAACGAGGGCAGGCGCGCCACTTCAGCCAGCAAGCCCATCATGTCGCCGGCGCGCGAGGTGACGGCATTGGCCGACACCAGCATGCCATCGACACTGGTCGAGGCGCCCACCGAGCCGCCCATGCCCTGCGCTGCTTCGGCGATCGCGCGCGAATCGCGTACGCTGGTGCCTTCGTTGAGCAGGCCTGCCATCAGGTTGGCAAAGCCGGGGTGGTCCTTGTCGTCGGCCGTGTAGCCAGCGCCGCGCACGGCCAGCACGTAATCGACGCGCGGCACGCCGCTGCGCTCGACGACCCACACCTGCAGGCCGTTGGCCATGCTGTGCTTGACGATGTTTGGCGCCGGGATCGGCTTGTCCTTGCCGTAGGCCGGCATGGCGGCAGGCAGTTTGACGTCGGCCGCTTGCGCGCACGGTACGAAGGCGCTGACAATGGACACAGTGATCAATAATGTTTTCATCGCGCTTTCCTTATTTCTTTTCGATGGCTGGGGCTGCTGCTGGGGCCGCTGTTACCGGCGCTGCTGCAGCTTTGGCGATCGGCTTGCGGTCGATGACGGTGCGGTTGGCCGCCGTCAGATAGGTGGCGGCAGCGCGCTCGATGTCGCGCGACGTGACCGCTTCGATCCAGCCGGGGATCTGGTTGACCACCTTGGCATCGCCCCACAGGGTTTGCAACTTGGCCAGGGTGTCGGCCCGGTTGATGAAGCTTTCCAGCTTGTTGTTCCAGTCGGCCAGCATGCGCGTCTTGGTGCGCTGCAAGGTGGCGGCGTCGACGCCGTTCTTGACCACCTTGGCGATTTCTTCGTCGATTGCCGCCAGCATGGCGTCGGCGCTGCTGGTCGGCTTGTAGACGGCGAACACGGTAAACAGGGTCGGGCCGTCGAATTCCCATGGTCCCGTCAAGCCGTACAGATTGTCGAGGTTGAGCGCCAGTTCGCGCCCTTTGACCAGACCCTGGTAGAGCATCGAGGCGTCGCCGCCGGCCAGCACTTCGCCCAGCACCGCCATGGCGGCCTGGTCGCGGCTGCCGCGTGCCGGCATCTTCCACGCCGCTACCAGCGCGGGCGCCTGCGCCAGGGCATCGCTCTGCTCGATGCGTTTTTCCGCCGTGTTCAAGCCTTCGGTAAAATCGCTGCCGGCCGGGACCGGGCGTTTGGGGATGGCGGCGAAATATTTTTTGGCCAGGGCGAAGCCTTGCGCCGGGGTGACGTCGCCGGCGATGGCCAGCACTGCATTGTTGGGGCCGTAGTAATCGCGGTGGAAGGCGCGCACATCGTCGAGGCTGGCCCCCTCGAGGTCTTCAAAGCTGCCGTAGCCATCGTGGTTGTTTTCCCACTTCTGGAACGCTTGCTGGCTGATGTCGATCCACATGAAGCCGCCATATGGCTGGTTCTTCACGTTGACGCGGATTTCTTCCTTGACCACGTCCTGCTGGTTCTTCAGCGAAGCGGGACTGAAGTCGAGCGTCTTCATGCGGTCCGCTTCGAGCCACATGATCGAAGCGAGCGCCGACACGGGCGCCGTTTCGATGTAATTGGTAAAGTCGGGACGGGTCGATCCATTGTTGCGGCCGCCGCCGCCCGTGATGGCCTTGTCGAACACCCCTTTCGGTGCATTTGGCGTGCCCTGGAACATCAGGTGTTCGAACAGGTGGGCAAAGCCGGTACGGTTTTTCGGTTCCAGCCGCATGCCGACGTGGTAGACCACGGAGACGCCGACGGTGGGCGAGGTGTGGTCTTCCGAGACGATGACGGTCAGGCCGTTGTCGAGCTTCTGGACGTTGACGGGCAACGTCCATTGATCGGGTGTTGCGGCCAGTGCGGAGAGCGACAGGGAGAGCGCCCCGAGCAGGGCGGGGATAGTGCGTTTGCGCAAAATGAGCATGGTGGCGGACCTCGTGATCTCGATGAATGTGACCCCCAGATCTGGCGGCGCGGTGAAATGTGAACCGCGGCACTGACCCGGATGCCGAACTATGGGGTGAACGGTAGCGCTCTGGCCTGCTGCTGGCCGGCGTCTTGGGCACAATCTTAGCGAAAAAACCAATTGCTGCGGTAACAATTTTATATGCATGTTTCGCCCATGCGCTGCGCCGCGCTGGTGCTGGCATGCGCCTGCTGCGCCCATCGCTGCGCCGCGCTGGTGCAAAACATGGTGCGCGTGCCACCTGGCAGATGGCACGAAATATGCACGTTTTAGCGGCATCGCATAAGGAGACGCCATGGCTGACCAGCTCATCTATCAAGCCACCACCGCCGCCGCGGTCGATGGCGCTACCGACGTCGTTGTCAGCGCTTGTGTTGCCGACCCGCTCGACCGCGCCGCCACGGCGCCGGCGCCGCTGGCGGCGGCGCAGCTGTCCGATGATGTCTTCGGCGCCCTCATCAATCTGTCGGGGCGGCGCCGGTTTACCTCGCAGCGGGTGGTGCTCTATGCGGTACTCGCTTCGCTCGGTCACGAGGGCGCCGAGGCCACCGCGCGCGCCACCCTGGCGCAGCTGGTGGACGCTCACAACACCCTGATGCAGGGCAAGGGCAGCCTGCCGGGCGTGTTCAGCGGCCAGTTGCACGACGCCTATTTCGGCACCCTGCAGGGCGACCGTAACATCCGCGCCTTCATCGATCTGGCCGAACTGACGCTCGCTGCCATTGCCGACAACCGGATCGGTGCGCCGGTGCTGCTCGACCAGCTGGTCAAGAGCGCTACGCCGCTGCTGAGCGTTTTGAATGGATTGACCCTGGTCTATGAAGAGCAAGCCATGCGCCATGCGCAGGCGCAACGCCGCCAGCTACACCAGTTGATGGGGCAAATCAAGACGGTCAGTCAGCAAGCCCGCCAACTGGCCTTCAATGCCCAGGTGACCGCCGCCCGCGCCGGTGAGCAGGGGCGCGACTTTGGCGTGGTGGCCGCCAGCATGGCGCAGGTGACGACAGCGCTCGATGCACTGGTGCAGCAGGCAGCGGAGCGTTCGCTGGGGTGAAGGCAGGGCTTGGCGGCGCGCTGTGCCGGATGGCGGCACCGCTGCACCTGCATCGGCGCGACCATGCCGCCATTTTGGTCATTGAGCAGGCGTTTTATGCAGTCCATCGCAATCCGATGGAGGCGGGTTGGGGGCGGCGCTACAGTGCCATCATACCAACGCCACTCCGAAGGAATAACGCCATGAACCTCAGCAAACATATGGAAGCCGTACTGGTCTGCGCTTTCGCCGTCATCGCCGCCACTGGCATCGCTACTGCCGCCGTCCCGCTTCATGCTGCCGCGCCGGCCACGGTGTTGCCCGCTGCAGTGTTGCCCGCTGCGCTCGCACCAGCTGTCGCGGTGAGCGGCCCGATGCAGGTGGTGACCATCGTCGGCAAGCGCCAGCCGCGCGCGTGATGTGCATGCTTGCCACCAGCACTGCCGCCTGCCATCGGCCATCGACGCCCACCTGTTACGGACCCCGCGCATGAACTATCTGCTTATTGCTGGCACTGCCCTGTGCCTGTTGGCCGGCTCCGCCCACGGCGCCGGCGCCGCCGTCGAAGGCAAGGTCGTTAGCGACACCGACAGCATCAGCGAAGCGCGCACTGTCGACGCCCGCGTGCTGCGAGTCAAGCTCGACGGCGTCATCAACGTCAAGGTGCGCCAGGGTGCGGTTGCCGAGCTGGTCTTGATCGGTGAGCGCAGATTGATCGACAAGACCAGCACCGTGCAAACGGGCGATACCCTGCTCATCGATACCGACAGCCACCAGGTCAAGTTCAGCCGCCGCAGCATGCTGCGCGCCGAATTGACGCTGCCGCGCCTGCGCGAATTGCGCTCCGATAGCGTCGGTTCGACCGAGGTAACGGGCTTTAGTGGCGACATCTTCGATCTGACCCTCGACGGCGCCAGCACCATGCGCCTGGTGGCCGATTACCGCGTCATCAATGCTTCGCTGGGCGGGGTGGGCAGCATGCATCTACAAACCGGCAACAGCGAGCTGGTTGAACTGAATATGCATGGCGCCGGCTATGTGACGCTGGTCGGTCGCAGCAAAGTGCTGAAGGCCTCGCTGGGCGGGCTGGGGGGGCTCGATGCCGAAAAATTCCTGGCCGACACCGTCGATCTTGACATGAGCGGCCTCGGCAATGCCAGCGTGCTGGCGCGCCAGAATGCCGTGCTCAATCTGTCGGGGATGGGCTCGGTGACCGTGTATGGCAAGCCGCCCAGGCGCTCGGTGACTGCGGACGGGCTGGGCAAGGTCAGTTGGAAGTGAGCCGTCAATGAACTGGTAGCGACGCCGCCGCGCGCCCTTCCATCAGTCCGGCAAGAACAAGACGACCCAATCACACAAGCGCATCGAGGGACATGAAAAAACACTTATTTGCCGTCGCCCTGGCGTGCGGCCTCGGCCTTGGCATCCAGGGTCTGGCGATGGCCGGTTTCGCCGAAGGCGCCAGTGCCTATAACGCCGGCCGTTATGAACAGGCACTGCGCGACATCGTGCCGCTGGCGCGTGCCGGCAATGCCGATGCCCAGCACTTGCTGGGCCTGATGTATTACATGGGCCGTGGCGTCAAGCGCGATTACAAGGCGGCGCTCGAATGGCACCGCAAGGCCGCCCAGCAAGGCAAGGCCGATGCCCAGTACGTGGTCGGTGCCATGTACTACACCGGCAATACCGTACCGCAGGATCAGCTGCTCGCCGTGCAGTGGTTTCGCCGCGCGGCCGAGCAGGGCCACGCCGATGCCCAGTACGCCCTGGGCCTGCTGTACCGCTTTCATGTGGCGGGCATGCCCCATGATGTGGTGATCGCGTGCATGCTATGGAATCTCGCCGCTGCCGGCGGCAACAACAACGCCAGCGCGCAGCGCACGGCGCTGGCCCGCCTGATGAGCCAGGAGCAGATCGACGAGGCGCAGGCGCTGTCGCGCAACTGGAAGCCGGGCACACCCTTGCCGACGGCCTCGCGCAGCGGTGCCGGCGCGGGCAACTGAAAACGGTGCCGTGTTTGCCGGATCTGCATGGAAAATTCCGCTGGTCTGAGCATACTGCCCCTGTCCCCCTTTGCTGGCTGACAGCGCGACCGTCGAACTTGGCGAACTTGGCGAACTTGGCGAACTTGACGATGTTGACGAGTTCGATGTGCTCGGCTGGTCAACAGGAATGCCAGCATGCGTCATTACTATCCCGACAGCCCCGAAGCGCAAGCCCGCATTGTCGTTGCGGCCCTGCTTGCAGATGGTGGTCTAGACAAAGCGGAGCTGGCCCGCTTGCGCGCCGGCCAGATCGTGCAACGCCTGGCCCTGGACGAATTGCCGTTCGATCGCATTCTCCAGCACTTTTGCGAAGACCTGCAGGTTGTGCTGGCCAGCGACCATGGGGCCAGCGGCAGCTACTGGGCATGATGCTCGGCCTGATCGGCGCTGATGACCGCCTCAGCCTCCATGCACGGACCCTGGTGTCGCAGGCGATGACGCGCTGGGGGCTGGAACTGCACACCATATTGGCGCACCGCCAGCCGCTCTGACGGCGAGGGCGCAGTGGCGCCTGGCAGCGCAGTGCCATGCAGCGCATGCGATTGCGCGCAGCCGGCTTGTGGCGACTGGCCAGACGCGAGGTCGGCTTCAAACCAGTCGGTGCCGGCGCGATCAAAGCCGACCTCGCTGTAGCTGGTGGCCAGGTGGCCAGGCGGGGCGCGATGGCGCGGCCCAGCCGAGCCTGGCCGCCGCCGACCACTACCACTGCTGTCGATGACTGCGTGTCGACATGTTCGTCGCTATGCGTGGCGTACGCAATCTGGCAGTGGGGTACGCCACTGGACGGGCGCCAACCACAGTGCCGCAGGTATGCCTCACTTCAAACGTGCGCACCCGCACGCAAGCTCTGTCCACAGGTTTTCGATGGCGGTAAGATGATGCGGTGCGGGCCAGTGGCGCCCCGTGCCCGCGTCGAATCAGGAGGCCATCGTGAGCCAAGCACAGACCGGCAAGCAGGGCGGGCGCGGCCCGTCGCCATTCGACGAAGCGCTGATCGACTGGCTCAAGCGCTCGATCCGCTGGGCTGTGCGGCTGCTGGCGGTGTTGATGATGCTGGTGATCTGGTGGGGTGTGGCCGATGTCATTGACGTGCTGGTGGAACGGATGTCGGTGCACCCCTATTTTTTGCTAACAATCAGCGACATTCTCGCCACCTTCGGCACCTTCATGGCGGTGCTCATTGCGATTGAAATCTTCGTCAACATCGTCAGCTACCTGCGCGAAGATGTCATCCACATCAAGATCGTACTCGCCACCGCCTTCATGGCAGTGGCCCGCAAGGTCATCGTGCTCGATTACAAGGAAATTGGTGCGCACTATGTGTATGCCACGGCGGCCCTGGTGCTGGCACTGTGCCTTGCTTACTGGCTGACGGTGGTAAAAAATCCCGATACCGAGCCGCACGGCGAGCTCTAACTGCAGCGTCGGCTGCCATTCTGCCAGTCTGCCAGTCTGCCAGTTTGCCACTGTGCCGGTCTGCCAGTCCGCCAGCCCGCCAGTTTGCCAGTCGGCTAGTTCGCACTTTCCTCCTCGCTTGCCGTCGCCTGCGCCGCCTGCGCCGCTTGATCGACGGCGGCACTGGCGGCGCTCTTGTGCGCCGCGTTGCCCACAGGATTGCTGGCGACACCCGCCGCGAGATTGGCTGCGCCAGTCTCTGCCAGCTTGGCCGTGACATCGACGGCGGCTTTGCCGGCGACGCTGGCCCCTTCGTCCAGCGTCCGCACGACGCCAGCCGTGAACAGGGACAGTGGCACGGCGTTGCCCATCAACTGGTAGCCAAGGTTGTTTGGATGCAGGTGGTCGCCGCTGTCGTAGCTGGGGGCGAGCCGGCGCGGGTTGGCCGGGTCGCGCAGCAGGGCGTCGAAATCGACCACGCCGTCAAATTGCCCGCTGCTGCGGATCCAGGTGTTGGCGGCCTGTCGCACCAGATCCTTGTCGGCGGAATAATAGTCGGCATCCTGAAACGGTGTCACGGTGGCGCCGATCACGCTGATGCCGCGCGCGTGCGCGCGTGCAATCAGCTGGCGGTAGCCGGCGATCAGATCATCGCTTGTCAAGGGCGACGAGCTGCTACTGTTGATCAGATCGTTAATGCCGATCAGTACGATCAGATACCGCGCACCCGCTGTCGCCAGCACATCGCGGTCGAAGCGCTCGAGGGCGGCGCGACCGGCCAGCGAGCCGACCTGCGGATTGCTGAGCAGGCGATTGCCGGCAATGCCACGGTTGACCACCCCCAGGCTGGCGCCGCTGCCGGCCTGCAAGCGCCGCGCCAGCCAGTCGGGCCAGCGGTTGTTGCTGTTGCCGTTGCTGCGCAAGCCATCGGTAATCGAGTCGCCAAGGGTGATGATGGCGCCAGCCCCGCTCTTGCCCGTCACATCGACTTCCACCAGGAAGGGCCACTGCTCGATGGTGCCCTGTACGGGAAACGTGCTGCTGCCCACAAAATTGCCGGTAGTCGACACATAGCTGTCCTGGGTGGCCATCGCATGGACGGTGGTGACGCGGGTTTTAACGGGAAAATACAGGCTGATGGCCAGATCGGACAGCGCCGGCACGGCCAGGTCGACCGGGTCGCTGAGCACCGGCGTGCCTGCTGGCACCACGATGGTCGGGTTGCCGCTGAAGGTCAGCGTGCGGTCGCTGCCGGCGACGATGCCGGCGCTGCCGGCGACCCGCAAGGCCACGTGGGCACCGCCGATCTGCAGGGTGCTGCCGCCCATTTCATTGGACAGGCGGATGCGTACGCGGCTGCCGGCCGTGCTGGTATGGACGATCAGGCGGACGGTTTGCTGATTGAACACGGCACTGGCGGTGTCCAACGGCGGGCCGGCCGGACCGGCACCCCAGCTTCCCACCCACAACTCGCTGGCCCAGGCCTGGCTGCCCTGGGCATGGACGGTGCCGCTGGCCAGTGCACACCAAAATACAGCGCAGCACAGCAGGGCGACGCGGCGCGGCGCGGCGCGCAAAAGAGCGATGATCGTAGCCACTGCAGTTCCTCCTCAGGGGGTGAAATGAGACGCCAGCTGTTGCAATACGGTACACGGTACACGGTACACGGTACACGGTACACCTTGCACGGCACGCGGCAGCCGACGCATGCAACATGCATGCCTTGATCAGCTCAATGTACGGCGCGCTGGGCCGGCTGCCTAGGGCGGCGCCGACGTGCTGTTTGCGCTAGCTCTAAGGAAGGGAATATTTGCAATGCTGCCCAGTATTTTCTTGCGCTTCGACATAGCCACGCCGGAATGGCAACATTTTGTTAAGCAACGCCATGGTCTGCGCCACACGTTAATTTCTTGCCAGACGTGCTACAAGGTTTGACCAGTTTCGCCGGCGCCGGTTAAAATAGCGGGTTAAACCCATCCTGGACCCGTCCCATGCGTCGCAAACTCGTTGTCGGAAATTGGAAAATGAACGGCAGCCTTGCCGTCAATGCCGCGCTGCTCGAGGCATTGACGACGGCCGTTGGCACGCCTGCTGCCGCCAGTGCCGTCTGCGTGCCCGCGCCGTATCTGGGCCAGTGCCAGGCAGCGTTGACGGGGAGCACGATTGGCTGGGGCGCCCAAGATGTCTCCTCCCATGGCGGCGGCGCCTACACGGGCGAAGTGGCAGCGACCATGTTGGTCGATTTCGCCTGCACCTACGTGATCGTCGGCCACTCCGAGCGCCGTGCCATGCACGGCGAGTCGAGCGAACTGGTGGCCGCCAAGGCGCAGGCAGCGCTGTCGGCCGGGCTGACGCCGATCGTTTGTGTCGGCGAAACTTTGGCCGAGCGTGAGGCAGGGCAAACCTTTGCCGTGGTTGGTGAACAACTCGGCGCCGTGCTGGCCCTGCTCAGCGAAGCCGAGGCGGCGCGCATCGTGCTCGCTTACGAGCCGGTGTGGGCGATCGGCACCGGCCAGACTGCCACCGCCGCCATGGCGCAGGAAGTGCACGCCCAGTTGCGGGCGCAGTTGACGCAGAAGCAGGCGGGCGGCGTGCAGATTCTGTACGGCGGCAGCATGAAACCAGACAACGCCCGGGAATTGATGGCACAGACCGACATTGATGGCGGCCTGATCGGTGGCGCGTCATTGAAAGCGGGCGATTTCCTCGCTATTATCGGCGCCGCCAGCTAAGCAGCCAAGCAGCTGAGCAGCAGTGCCGCCCGAACCAAATTTAAAACTCGCAGTCAAACTAGAAATGGAAATGCCATGAACACCTTGTTCAATCTTATCGTCGTCGTCCAGGTGCTGTCGGCCCTCATCATCATCGGCCTGGTGCTGCTGCAACACGGTAAAGGCGCCGATATGGGCGCCGCCTTCGGTTCGGGCGCCTCTGGCAGTCTGTTCGGTGCCACCGGCTCGTCGAACTTCATGTCCAAGTCGACCGGCGTGGCGGCGGCAGTATTTTTCGCCTCCACCCTGGCGCTGGCCTATTTCGGCACCCAGCGCGGACCTGCCGTTGGCACCGGCGTCATGGAGCGTGCCGCCGCCGTCAAGCCCACCACCGGCAGCGGCGCGGTACCGGCAACCACCACGGTGGCACCGGCGCCAGTGCTGCCGGTCACCGGTTCGGCAGCAGTGCCGACCACGGCGGCACCCGCAGCGCTGCCAGTACCTGCGGCACCAGCAACGCCGGGCAGCAGCGTGCCGAAGTAAGCGGTCGAAGTAAGCGGTCGAAGTAAGCGGTCGAAGTAAGCGGTCGAAGTATTTGTTACATCGCAGGGCCGAATAGAACAAACGGCAATAAACGGCAATAAACGGTAACAACATGGTCCGCGCGCTGTCAGCGTGGTGTCATGGTCAGTCCGGTAAAGGGGTGATCGGCGTGTCGTTGACGGTTCAGCGGGCCGTTTTGCTGCATTTTGCAGTGCCTGTATTGATAAAATTGGATATTATGCTTATCAATTAAGCAGAGTGTCGCCAATCAAGCAGGCACCGGCAAAAAGTTTTAAAGTTATACCGCAATTTGCCTGTGTTACCGCAAGTTTGCCATTGAAAAATAGTGGTATCGCGGGTTAGAATAGCGTTTCATCGCCGACGTGGTGAAATTGGTAGACACGCTATCTTGAGGGGGTAGTGGGAGAAATCCCTTGCGAGTTCGAGTCTCGCCGTCGGCACCAGGAATTACTAGAAGCCAGCAAGGGCTGTGCGCCTGAGCTGGCTTTTTTACGACAGTCAATCGGTTTATCCTGGCAGTGTCAATGTCAGGGTCCAGGGCAGGGCGCTGCGAACGTGCAGTGGTTCCGCAGTTGTTCAACAGTCGAACTATCAACAAGGGCTCATCCACGTGAACCTCGAATCATATTTCCCCGTTCTTTTGTTCATCCTCGTCGGCATCGGCGTCGGCGTCGTGCCGCAGGTGCTGGGCAAGCTGCTCAGCAAGAGCGCGCCCGATGCGGCCAAGCTGTCGCCTTACGAGTGCGGTTTCGAAGCATTCGAAGATGCCCGCATGAAGTTCGACGTGCGCTACTACCTCGTTGCAATCCTGTTTATTTTGTTTGATCTGGAAACGGCGTTTTTCTTCCCATGGGGCGTGTCGATGCGCGAATTGGGCTGGTCCGGTTTTGTGACGATGATGGTGTTTATCGCTGAATTCGTCGTCGGATTTTGGTACATCTGGAAGAAAGGTGCCCTTGATTGGGAATAAGCCATGGCTATTGAAGGCGTTTTAAACGAAGGTTTCATTACCACCACAGCTGACAAGCTGATCAACTGGGCCCGCACCGGATCAATGTTTCCGATGACGTTTGGCCTGGCTTGCTGTGCAGTCGAGATGATGCACACGGGCGCGGCGCGCTACGACATGGACCGCTTCGGCGTCGTCTTCCGTCCCTCGCCACGCCAATCCGACGTCATGATCGTTGCCGGTACCCTGTGCAACAAGATGGCGCCGGCGCTGCGCAAGGTCTACGACCAGATGCCGGAACCACGCTGGGTCATTTCGATGGGCTCGTGCGCCAACGGCGGCGGCTACTATCACTATTCGTACTCGGTGGTGCGCGGTTGCGACCGTATCGTGCCGGTCGACGTCTACGTGCCGGGCTGCCCGCCGACGGCTGAGGCTCTGCTCTACGGCATCTTGCAGCTGCAGAACAAGATCAAGCGCACCAACACCATCGCACGCTAAGAGGCGACCATACATGACAACCAAACTCGACCTCCTGCAAGCGAATCTGCGTACGGCGCTGGGCGACGACGTCACCATCACCGCCGCCCTCGGCGAAGTGACGGTGGTGGTCAAGGCCGCCAATTACCTCGCTGCCATGCTGACCCTGCGTGACGATCCTGCGCTGCAATTCGAGCAGCAGCTCGACCTGTGCGGCGTCGATTATTCGACCTACGGCGAAGGCGCGTGGGATGGCTTGCGTTTCGCCGCCGTCTCGCATTTGCTGTCGATCGCCCACAACTGGCGCGTGCGCGTGCGCGTGTTCGCCGAAGATGAAGATTTGCCCGTGCTGGCCTCGGTGGTCGGGGTCTGGCGTTCGGCCAACTGGTACGAGCGCGAAGCGTTCGACCTGTTCGGCATCCTGTTCGAAGGCCACAACGATCTGCGCCGCATTCTTACCGATTACGGTTTCATCGGCCACCCGTTCCGCAAGGATTTCCCGGTGACGGGTTACGTGGAAATGCGTTACGACCCCGAGCAAAAGCGTGTGATCTATCAACCCGTGACGATCGAGCCGCGTGAAATCATCCCGCGCGTGATCCGCGAAGAAACCTACGGTCTCAAATAATGGCTGAACTTAAGAATTACACCCTCAACTTCGGTCCCCAGCACCCGGCGGCCCACGGCGTGCTGCGTCTGGTCCTCGAGCTCGACGGCGAAGTGATCCAGCGCGCCGATCCGCACATCGGCCTGTTGCACCGCGCCACCGAAAAACTGGCCGAAACGCGTACCTACCTGCAATCGGTGCCGTACATGGACCGTCTCGACTATGTGTCGATGATGGCCAACGAGCACGCCTACGTGCTGGCGATCGAAAAGCTGCTGGGCATTCAAGCGCCCGAGCGCGCCCAGTACATCCGCGTGATGTTCGATGAAATCACCCGTCTGCTCAACCACCTGATGTGGCTGGGCGCGCACGCGCTCGACGTCGGCGCCATGGGCCCGTTCCTGTATGCCTTCCGCGACCGCGAAGATTTGTTCGACGTCTACGAAGCGGTGTCGGGCGCGCGCATGCACGCGGCCTACTACCGCCCGGGCGGCGTGTACCGCGACCTGCCTGACGCCATGCCGAAACACAAGGCATCGATCATCCGCAGCGCCAAGGCCATCGACGCCCTCAACGAAGCGCGCCAGGGTTCCTTGCTCGATTTCATCGACGATTTTTCCAAGCGTTTCGTCACCTATGTCGACGAATACGAAACCCTGCTGACCGACAACCGGATCTGGAAACAGCGCACTGTCGGTATCGGCGTGGTCTCGCCGGAAGATGCGAAAGCCATGGGCTTCACCGGCGCCATGCTGCGCGGCTCCGGCGTCGAGTGGGATCTGCGCAAGAAGCAGCCGTACGCCGTCTACGACAAGATGGAATTTGACGTGCCGGTCGGTACCAATGGCGACTGCTACGACCGCTATCTGGTGCGCGTCGAAGAAATGCGCCAGTCCAATCGCATCATCAAGCAGGCATCGAGCTGGCTGCGCGCCAACCCGGGCCCGGTGATGATCGACAATCACAAGATCGCGCCACCATCGCGGGTCGACGTCAAGACCAATATGGAATCGCTGATTCACCACTTCAAACTGTTCACCGAGGGCATGCACGTGCCGTCCGGCGAAGCGTATGCAGCGGTGGAACATCCAAAAGGCGAGTTCGGCATTTACATCGTCTCCGATGGCGCCAACAAGCCGTACCGCCTGAAGATCCGCGCCCCGGACTATGCCCACCTGCAAAGTCTCGACGAGATGGCACGCGGTCACATGATCGCCGACGCCGTCACCATCATCGGCACCCAGGATATCGTCTTCGGCAGTATCGACCGCTAACAGAATCGACCAGGCAGGCACCCACATGTTGTTAACTGAGCATTCAATCAAAAAAATCGATCGCGAGGTCGCCAAGTACCCGCCGGATCACAAGGAATCGGCGGTGATGGCAGCGCTGGCCATCGCCCAGGACCAGCACGGCTGGCTGCCAGCCGAATTGATGGCGGAAATCGCCGACCACCTGGGCATGCCCGCCATTGCCGTGCAAGAAGTGGCGACGTTCTACAACATGTACAACGTCAAGCCGGTCGGCAAGCACAAGATCTCCGTTTGCACCAACCTGCCGTGCGCCCTGTCGGGCGGCGAATCGGCAGGCCAGTACCTGCAAAAAAAACTGGGCATCGGCTACCGCGATACCACCCCGGACGGCCTGTTCACCCTGGTCGAAGGCGAGTGCATGGGCGCGTGCGGTGACGCGCCGGTCATGCTGGTCAATAACAAGCGCATGTGCAGCTGGATGTCGCATGAAAAAATCGACGCGCTGCTTGAGGAACTGAAGAAATGACTTCCCTCCATAACCGTCACATCAAGCCCCTGATTCTCGCAGGTCTCGATGGCAAGAACTGGCATTTGCAGGATTACGTGGCACGCGGTGGTTATACCGCGCTGCGCCGCATCCTCGAACAAAAAATCACGCCCGAACAGGTGATCGCCGAACTGAAAACCTCGTCGCTGCGCGGTCGCGGCGGCGCCGGTTTTCCGACCGGCCTGAAGTGGAGCTTCATGCCGCGTCAGTACCCGGGCCAGAAATACCTCGTCTGCAACACCGACGAAGGTGAGCCGGGCACCTTCAAGGACCGCGACATCATCCGTTACAACCCCCATGCACTGATCGAAGGCATGGCCATTGGCGCTTACGCCATGGGCATCACGGTGGGCTATAACTATATTCACGGTGAAATTTTCGCCGAATACGACCTGTTCGAAGAAGCGCTGGAAGAAGCGCGCGCTGCCGGTATGCTTGGTGACAAGATCATGGGCACCGACTTTTGCTTCCAGCTGCACGCCTTCCACGGCTACGGCGCCTACATCTGCGGTGAAGAGACGGCCTTGCTGGAGTCGCTCGAAGGCAAGAAAGGGCAGCCCCGCTTCAAGCCGCCTTTCCCTGCTTCGTTCGGCCTGTACGGTAAACCGACCACCATCAACAATACTGAAACGTTTGCAGCCGTGCCGTTCATCATGAACATGGGCGGCGAAGCCTACGCGGCGCTGGGCAAGCCGAATAACGGCGGCTCGAAGATCTTTTCGATCTCCGGCGACGTCGAGCGTCCAGGCAATTACGAAGTTCCCATGGGCACGCCATTTGCGACCCTGCTGGAACTGGCCGGTGGCATGCGCGGTGGTAAAAAAATCAAGGCCGTCATCCCTGGCGGTTCGTCCGCCCCGGTGATCCGCGGCGACGTCATGATGGACACCGACCTCGACTACGATTCGATCGCCAAGGCCGGCTCCATGCTGGGCTCGGGCGCCGTCATCGTCATGGACGATACGCGCTGCATGGTCAAGTCGCTGATGCGCCTGTCCTACTTCTATTACGAAGAATCGTGCGGCCAGTGCACCCCATGCCGCGAAGGTACGGGCTGGATGTACCGGATGGTGCACCGAATCGAGAATGGCCAGGGCCGTGCAGACGATCTGGACATGCTCAACTCGATCGCCGACAACATCCAGGGCCGCACCATCTGCGCCCTCGGTGATGCGGCTGCGATGCCGGTCCGTGCGTTCGTCAAGAATTTCCGCGAAGAATTTGAATATCACATCGAGCACAAGCACTGTCTGGTGCCTGCTTATATCTAAGGCCAGAGAACACTCATGGTTGAAATTGAAATTGACGGCAAGAAGGTAGAAGTCCCACCGGGTTCGATGGTGATGGACGCTGCCAACAAGTTGGGAACCTACATCCCGCACTTCTGCTACCACAAGAAATTGTCGATTGCGGCCAACTGCCGCATGTGCCTGGTCGAAGTGGAAAAGGCCCCCAAGCCTCTGCCCGCATGTGCCACGCCCGTATCGGCAGGCATGATTGTGCGCTCGAACAGCGCCAAGGCCGTGCAGGCGCAAAAGTCGGTGATGGAATTCCTTCTCATCAATCACCCGCTCGATTGCCCCATCTGCGACCAGGGCGGCGAATGCCAGCTGCAGGATTTGGCCGTCGGTTACGGCAAGTCGAACTCGCGCTACGATGAAGAAAAGCGCGTGGTGCCTCCCAAGGATGCCGGCCCGCTGATCTCGATGGCGGAAATGACCCGTTGCATTCACTGCACCCGTTGCGTGCGTTTCGGCCAGGAAGTGGCTGGCGTGATGGAGCTGGGCATGCTCGGGCGTGGCGAACACGCCGAGATCACTTCCTTTGTCGGCAAGACCGTCGACTCTGAAGTGTCGGGCAATATGATCGACCTGTGCCCGGTGGGCGCGCTGACCTCGAAGCCGTTCCGTTACAGCGCCCGTACCTGGGAACTGTCGCGTCGCAAATCGGTCTCGCCGCACGATTCGCTCGGCACCAATCTGATCGTCCAAGTCAAGGCCGGCGTCGTCATGCGCGTGCTGCCGCTGGAAAATGAGGCGGTCAACGAATGCTGGCTGTCGGACAAGGACCGTTTTTCGTATGAAGCCTTGGCTTCCGACGAACGCCTGACCAGCCCCATGATCAAGCAGGGCGGTCAGTGGCAAACCACCGACTGGCAGACGGCGCTCGAGTACGTCGCCCACGGCCTGCGCAACATCAAGCACGAACACGGTGCCGATGCCATCGCCGCGGTGGCCACCGGCCACTCGACGCTGGAAGAACTGCACCTGCTGCAAAAAGCCGTGCGTGGCTTTGGTAGCGAAAACGTCGACTTCCGCCTGCGTCAGAGCGATTTTGCCCTCGACGGCAAAGTCACTCCATGGCTAGGCATGCCCATCGCCGAACTGAGCACCGTCAAACGTGCGCTGGTGATGGGGTCCTTCCTGCGCAAAGACCACCCGCTGGTCGCCACCCGCCTGCGCGCTGCCGTCAAGAATGGCGCCAAGCTGTCGGTGATCCACGGCGCCGATGACGAGTTGCTGATCCCGGTGGCGAATAAAATCGTTGCTGCACCATCTGACTGGCTTGCCGCCATCAGTGGCGTGGTCGCAGCGGTAGCGAAAGCCAAAGAGATCGCTGCACCGGCCGGTTTCGACACCATCGTCGCCAGCGCCAGCGCCAACGCGATTGCCGCCAGCCTGCTCGGCGCCAATGCCGACACGCCCGCCGTCATTTTGCTGGGCAACGCTGCGCTGTACCACCCACAAGCGTCGCAGATTCACGCGGCCGCCGAATGGCTGGCAAACAGCACCGGCGCCAAGCTGGGCTACCTGGTCGACGCCGCCAACGCGGTCGGCGGCCACATCGCCGGCGCCACCTCGAAAAACGCCGCGACGTTGTTCTCGGTACCGAAAAAAGCCTACGTGTTGCTCAACGCCGAGCCTGAGCTCGACGCCGCCAACGCGCAGCAAGCCCACGCGGCTTTGCTGGGCGCTGAAATGGTGATCGCCATGAGCGCCTTCCGCCACGGCATGGATTACGCCGATGTGCTGCTGCCGATCGCACCGTTCTCGGAAACTTCCGGCACGTTTATCAGCTGCGAAGGCCGCGCGCAAAGTTTCAATGGCACCGTCAAGCCCCTGGGCGAAGCGCGTCCGGCCTGGAAAGTGCTGCGCGTGCTGGGTAACCTGCTGGGGCTGTCCGGTTTCGACTACGACACCTCGGAAGCGATCCGCGACGAAGTGCTGGGCAAGGGTGTGATGGATGTGTCGGCAAAACTGAGCAACTCGGCAGCCATCGTGCCAACCGCAGCAGCGTTTGGCAATGCCGGCGCTTTGCAGCGTCTGGCCGACGTGCCGATTTACTTTGCCGATGCGATATCTCGCCGTTCGCCGCCGCTCTTGCGCACCTTCGACGGTCAGCCGCCGCAGGCGCACCTGCCGGCAGCACTGGCCGCGTCGCTGGGCGTCAAGTCGGGCGACATCGTCAAGGTCACGCAAGGCGCCGGTTCGGCGATGCTGACCGCCCTCGTTGACGCCAGCCTGCCAGAGAACACGGTGCGGGTGGCGGCATCGCACCCATCGACCGCGATGCTGGGCGCCATGTTTGGTGACATCGAGGTAGTCAAAGCCGGGGAGGGCAAATAATGGCGCTGTCAGACATGATTGTTACTGCCCAGGCCCATGGCACCGCGCTGCTCGGCGCTGGCGGCTGGATGTTTGCCTGGACCATGATCAAGATCCTGTGCGTGCTGTTGCCGCTGATGGGTCTGGTTGCTTATGCCACCCTGTGGGAGCGCAAGCTGATCGGCTGGATCCAGATCCGCGTCGGCCCCAACCGTGTCGGTCCGGCCGGCCTGTTGCAGCCGATCGCCGATGCCATCAAGCTGCTGTTCAAGGAAATTGTCGTGCCGGCCAAGGCCAGCAAGGCGCTGTTCATTCTCGGCCCGATCATGACGATCGCGCCGGCCCTGGCCGCCTGGGTGGTGGTGCCGTTCGGTCCTGAAGTGGCGCTGGCCAATGTCAACGCCGGCTTGCTGCTGTTGATGGCGATTACTTCGCTGGAAGTGTACGGCATCATCATCGCCGGCTGGGCCTCGAACTCGAAGTACTCGTTCATGGGCGCCATGCGCGCTTCGGCGCAAATGATCTCTTACGAAATCCCGATGGGTTTTGTGTTGGTGGTGGTGCTGATGGTGTCCGGTTCATTGAATTTTTCCGACATCGTCGCCGGCCAGCAGCAGGGCATGATGGTCTCGAGAGGCCTCTCTTTCCTGTCGTGGAACTGGCTGCCGCTGCTGCCGCTGCTGGTGGTGTATCTCACTTCCGGCCTCGCTGAGTGCAACCGTCACCCGTTCGACGTGGTCGAAGGCGAATCGGAAATCGTGGCCGGCCACATGGTCGAATACTCGGGCATGTCGTACGCCATGTTCATGCTGGCCGAATACGCCAACATGATCCTGATCGGCGTACTTGCCTCGATCATGTTCCTCGGCGGCTGGGCTGCACCGTTTACATTCCTTGATATCGGTGGCGCTTTCGGTGGCTTCTTCTGGCTGTTCTTGAAAACCTTCCTGATCGTCTCCCTGTTCGTCTGGGTCCGCGGCACCTTCCCGCGTTACCGTTACGACCAGATCATGCGCCTCGGCTGGAAAGTGTTCATTCCGCTGACCCTGGTGTGGCTGGTCCTGGTCGCAGGCTGGATGCAGACCTCCTGGAATATTTGGAAGTAAGGAAAAGCAATGGATCGCGTTAAAGATTTTTTCGGCAGCATGATGTTGACCGAGCTGTTCAAGGGCATGGCCCTGACCGGCAAGTACATGTTTTCTCGCAAGATTACGGTGCAATATCCGGAAGAGAAAACCCCGATGTCACCCCGTTTCCGTGGCTTGCACGCACTGCGTCGGTATCCTAACGGCGAAGAGCGCTGCATCGCCTGCAAGCTGTGCGAAGCGGTGTGCCCGGCGATGGCCATTACCATCGAATCGGAGCAGCGTGACGATGGCTCGCGTCGCACCACGCGTTACGACATCGATTTGACAAAGTGCATCTTCTGCGGTTTCTGCGAAGAGTCGTGCCCGGTCGATTCCATCGTTGAAACGCACGTGCTGGAATATCACGGCGAAAAGCGCGGCGATCTCTACTACACCAAAGAGATGCTGCTGGCCGTGGGCGACCGCTATGAAAACGACATCGCCGCCGCCCGCGCCGCCGATGCGAAGTACCGCTAATCTGAGAGCCCGGTAACCTCATGGAATTCAAAACTTTTCTGTTCTACGCGTTCTCGGTGATCATGGTGGCCGCGGCCACCCGCGTGATCACCGCCCGCAACCCGGTGCACGCCGCGCTGTTCCTGGTGCTGGCATTCTTCAACGCCGCCGGCCTGTGGATGTTGCTCAAGGCCGAGTTCCTGGCCATCGTGCTGGTGCTGGTGTATGTCGGCGCGGTCATGGTGCTGTTCCTGTTCGTCGTCATGATGCTCGACATTAATATCGACCGCATGCGCGAAGGTTTCTGGGGCTATCTGCCGCTGGCCTCCGGCATTGGCGCCCTGATCGTGCTGGAAATGGCGGCCGTGTTGTGGCGCGGTTTCCTCGGTTCGGTGCAAGAGCCTAGTGCAGGTGGCAACATCGGCGGCACCAAGGAACTGGGCATGCTGATCTACACCAAGTACATATATGGCTTTGAAATTGCCGCCGTGATCTTGCTGGTGGCGATTATTGCCGCCGTCGCGCTGACCCTGCGCAAGCGCAAGGACACCAAGGCCATCGACCCGGGCGTGGCCGTGCGCGTCAAGCGCAATGACCGCCTGCGCATCGTCAAGATGGCGTCGGTCGACCAGCCGGCCCTCGACGCCGCCTCGACTGCCGCTGCCGTGGCCGCCGCCGAACTGACTGCCAAGGAGCCGAAATGACTTTGTCGCTCGCACACTACCTGATCCTGGGGGCGATCCTGTTCGCCATCTCGATCGTCGGAATTTTTCTCAACCGCAAAAACATCATCGTGCTGCTCATGGCGATCGAATTGATGCTGCTGGCGGTCAACCTGAACTTTGTGGCGTTTTCCCATTACCTGGGTGACGCGGCAGGGCAGATCTTTGTCTTCTTCATCCTGACCGTTGCTGCCGCCGAGTCGGCTATCGGCCTGGCGATTCTGGTCGTTCTCTTCCGTAATCTGGACACGATCAACGTCGAAGACCTCGACAGCCTCAAGGGCTAAGGTTTGCATCGTTTTGCAACTTCATTCATATAAATAACGACTAAGGTTCAACATGGCGGGGCAAACTCTTAACCCATACTTGCTACTGGCAGTGCCATTGGCGCCGCTGGCGGGCTCGGCAATTGCCGGTCTGCTTGGCACGAAATTTTTCGGCAATGTGGTCGGCCGCAAGGTGTCGACCACGGCGTGTATTCTTGGCGTGCTGATTGCGCTGATTATTTCCGTCCAGACGCTCATGCTGGTCAACGGCGGGTATTCCTTCAACGACACCATCTATACCTGGATGACAGTCGGCACCCTGAAGATGCAAGTGGGCTTCCAGATCGATGCGCTGTCGGCCATGATGATGTGCGTGGTGACCTTCGTGTCGCTGATGGTGCACATCTATACCATCGGCTATATGGCGGAAGACGAAGGCTACAACCGCTTCTTCTCTTACATCTCGCTGTTCACCTTCTCGATGCTGATGCTGGTGATGGCAAACAACTTCCTGCAACTGTTCTTTGGCTGGGAAGCCGTGGGCCTGGTGTCGTATCTGCTGATCGGTTTCTGGTACACCCGCCCGACCGCCATCTTCGCCAACATGAAAGCCTTCCTGGTCAACCGCGTGGGCGACTTCGGCTTCATCCTTGGCATCGGCCTGCTGCTCGCTTACGGTGGCTCGCTCGATTACCAGGAAATCTTCGCCAAGAAAGAAGCGCTCGCCACCATGCAAGTGGCTGCTACCGGCTGGCCGCTGCTGACGGCTGCCTGTATCTGCCTGTTCATTGGTGCCATGGGCAAATCGGCACAGTTCCCGCTGCACGTGTGGTTGCCTGACTCGATGGAAGGCCCGACCCCGATCTCGGCCCTGATCCACGCCGCCACCATGGTTACCGCCGGCATCTTCATGGTCTCGCGCATGTCGCCTCTGTTCGAACTGTCGGATACGGCGCTGTCGTTTGTACTCGTCATCGGTTCGATCACCGCGCTGTTCATGGGTTTTCTCGGCATCATCCAGAACGACATCAAGCGCGTGGTAGCGTACTCGACGCTGTCGCAGCTTGGTTACATGACGGTCGCCCTCGGTTCGTCGGCCTACTCGGTTGCCGTGTTCCACCTGATGACCCACGCCTTCTTCAAAGCGCTGCTGTTCCTCGGCGCCGGTTCGGTCATCATCGGCATGCATCACGACCAGGATATCCGCAACATGGGCGGTCTGCGCAAGTACATGCCGATCACCTGGATCACCTCGCTGCTCGGTTCGCTCGCGCTGATCGGTACGCCGTTCTTCTCCGGCTTTTATTCGAAAGACTCGATCATCGAAGCGGTTCACGAGACCCATCTGTGGGGCGCTGGCTTTGCCAATTTCGCCGTGCTGGCCGGCGTGTTCGTCACCGCGTTTTATTCGTTCCGCATGTATTTCCTGGTGTTCCACGGTAAAGAGCGCTTTGGTCAGCCGCATGCTCATGATGCCCATGCAAAACACGACGCCAAACACGACGCCCACGACGCTCATGGTCACGACGACCAGGACGCGCACGACGACCATGCTCACCACGGCCTGGCCCCGGGCCAAAAGCCGCACGAGTCGCCATTTGTCGTCTGGTTCCCGCTGGTGATGCTGGCGATCCCGTCGGTCGTCATTGGTTATCTGACCATCGGTCCGATGCTGTTCGGAGACTTCTTCAAGGGTGTCATCACGGTCGGGGAAAACCACAAGGCCATGGAGTTGCTGAGCGAAGAATTCCACGGTCCGCTGGCGATGGCAATCCATTCGCTGTCGAGCCTGCCACTGTGGCTGGCCATCGGTGGCGTCGCCTCGGCGTACTACTGCTACATGATCAACCCGCGCGTTCCTGCCTGGTGCTTCAAGCATTTCCATGCGGTTCACACGCTGCTGGAGAACAAGTACTACATGGACAAGTTCAACGACGTCGTGTTTTCCGGCGGTGCGCGCCTGATTGGTAACGGCTTGTGGAATGTCGGCGACAAGGGCTTGATCGATGGCCTGGTCGTCAACGGCAGCGCCAAGCTGGTGGGCTGGTTCTCGTCGGTGGTGCGCACCGCGCAGACCGGCTACATCTACCACTATGCGTTCGTGATGATTCTCGGTGTGCTCGCCACGCTGATGTATTTCTTCCCGTTCTGGCACGCTTAAAACATCTACATCAGATACGCAAAGACCAAACAACATGATGTCTCATTTTCCTCCCTACCTGAGCCTGTCGATCTGGCTCCCGATCCTGTTCGGTGTGATTGTCCTGGCCGTTGGCCGCGACGATAACCGCGCACTGACGCGCTGGGTCACGATGATCGGCTCGCTCGTCAGCTTCGCCGTGACGATCCCCCTGATCCTTCATTTCGACAACGCCGCGCATGGCATGCAATTTGTCGAATCGACGCCGTGGATCGGCCGCTTCAACATTCTGTATAACCTTGGCGTCGACGGCCTGTCGCTGTGGTTCATTCCGCTTACTGCCTTCGTTCAGTGCGTGGTGGTGGTCTCTGCCTGGCAGGTGATCGAAGAGCGCGTGGCGCAGTACATGGGTTCCTTCCTGATCCTGTCGGGCTTGATGATCGGCGTCTTTTGCGCCCTCGACGGCTTGCTGTTCTATTTCTTCTTCGAAGCGACCCTGATCCCGATGTTCATCATCATCGGCGTGTTCGGTGGCGCCAACCGGGTGTACGCCTCGTTCAAATTTTTTCTGTACACCTTCTTCGGTTCGCTGCTGACCCTGATCGCCATCATTTACCTGTACAACCGCTCCGGCGGCAGCTTCAGCATCCTTGAATGGCACGACCTGAAACTGAGCTTGCGTGAGCAGATTTTTATCTTCATCGCCTTCCTGATGGCGTTCGCCGTCAAGGTGCCGATGTGGCCCGTGCACACCTGGTTGCCCGACGCCCACGTCGAAGCGCCCACCGGTGGCTCGGTGGTGCTGGCCGCCATCATGCTGAAGTTGGGCGCGTACGGCTTCCTGCGGTTTTCGCTGCCGATCGCCCCGGATGCCAGCCATTACCTGGCCAACTTCATCATCACCCTGTCGCTGATCGCCGTGATCTACATTGGCCTCGTTGCGCTGGTACAGAAGGACATGAAAAAGCTGGTGGCGTATTCGTCGATTGCCCACATGGGTTTTGTGACCCTGGGCTTTTTCGTCTTCAACGAAATGGCCTTGCAGGGCGGTATCGTGCAAATGATTTCGCACGGCTTCGTGTCCGCCGCCATGTTCCTGTCGATCGGCGTGCTGTACGACCGCATGCACTCGCGCCAGATCGCCGACTACGGCGGGGTGGTCAACCGCATGCCGAAGTTCGCTGCCTTCTTCGTGCTGTTTTCGATGGCCAATGCGGGTCTGCCTGCCACCTCCGGTTTTGTCGGTGAATTCATGGTGATCCTTGGTGCCACCCAGTTCAATTTCTGGATCGGCATGCTGGCGGCCACCGCCCTGATCCTTGGCGCGGCGTACTCGCTGTGGATGGTCAAGCGGGTCGTCTTCGGCGCCGTCACCAACCACCACGTCGACGAGCTGACCGACATGAACGGCCGCGAATTCGGCCTGTTCCTGGTGCTCGCCATTGCCGTGATCGCCATGGGCCTGTACCCGGCGCCATTCACCGATACGATGCAAACCTCGGTGGCCGACCTGCTCAAGCATGTCGCCATCAGCAAACTGCCATAAGCCAAAATGACTCCTATTGCCATCCCTAGCCCCAATCTGATGCCGGTCTACGCCGAGATCTTTCTCATGGTGTCGGCGTCTGCCATACTGCTGATCGACATGTTCATGGCCAAGCGTTCAGTGGCCTACTACCTGTCGCTGCTGGCCCTGGTCGGCTGCGCCGTGCTGTCCTACGCCGATTACAGCGCCGGCACCACTGTCTACACGTTCTACAATATGTTCGTGTCCGACCCGATGTCGAACCTGTTGAAACTGTTCACCTACCTGACGGTGGCCATGACCCTGATTTACTCGCGCCAGTACGCCGGCGAGCGCGGCATGTTGTCCGGTAACCTGGGCGGCGAGTTCTACGTGTTGGCGCTGTTCTCCATGCTGGGCCAGATGGTAATGATCTCGGGTAATAACATGCTCGTCATCTACCTGGGCCTGGAATTGATGTCGCTGTCGCTGTACGCGCTGGTGGCCTTGCGCCGCGATCACGCGGTGTCGACCGAAGCGGCGATGAAGTATTTTATTCTCGGTGCGCTCGCTTCCGGCTTCCTGCTGTACGGCATTTCGATGATTTACGGCGCCACCGGCTATCTTGACATCACCGAGATCGCCCGCATGGTTGCCGGTGGCACCGTCAACCACTCGATCCTCACCTTTGGCATTGTCTTCATCGTCGCCGGCCTGGCTTTCAAGCTGGGCGCCGTGCCCTTCCACATGTGGGTGCCGGACGTCTACCAGGGCGCGCCAACGGCGGTCACGCTGCTGCTCGGTGGTGCGCCGAAACTGGCCACCTTCGCCATCGTCATTCGTTTGCTGGTCGAGGGCTTGCTGCCGCTGGCCATCGAATGGCAGCAAATGCTGCTGGTGCTGGCCGTGCTGTCGCTGGCGGTAGGTAACCTGACGGCCATCGCGCAGACCAATTTCAAGCGCATGCTGGCCTATTCGACGATTGCGCAAATGGGTTTCGTGCTGCTCGGCCTGATGACCGGCGTGGTTGGCGCCAGCGCACTGAACATCAATACCGCGTACAGCGCCGCCATGTACTACGCCATCACCTACGTGCTCACCACGGTAGGCACCTTCGGCCTGATCATGATGCTCTCGCGCGCCGGCTTCGAAGCCGAACAGATCGCTGATTTTAAAGGTCTGGGCAAGCGCAGCCCGTGGTTTGCCATCGTCATGACGGTATTGATGTTCTCGCTGGCCGGTGTGCCGCCGATGATGGGCTTCATGGCCAAGTGGGCGGTGCTGCAATCGGTGGTCAATTCGGGCATGGTGTGGTTGTCGGTGGTGGCGGTGATGTTCTCGCTGATCGGTGCCTTCTACTACCTGCGTATCGTCAAAACCATGTGGTTCGACGACGCCGTCGATGCGTCGCCGATCGCCGTGCCAGCCGACATGCGCGCCATCCTCTCGCTCAACGGCATCGCCATTTTTGTGCTCGGCGTGGTACCAGGCTCGCTGCTGACGGCGTGCCTGCACAGCATGACCAAGACCCTGAGCAGCTGATGAGCGTCGCGTGATCAGCGTGTCGCTGGCGAGCTGGCTGGTCATTGCCATGGCCGTGCTGCTCGCCAATTTGCCTTTTTTGAATGAACGGCTGTTCGGTGTAATTGCCAGGTCCGGCCCCAAGCCAATGTGGTTGCGGCTGCTGGAACTGGCGCTCTGGTATGTGCTGGTGGGGCTGTGCGCCCGCCTGCTCGAAGGACGGATCGGCAATGTGTTCGAGCAGTCCAAAGAGTTTTATATGCTCACCGTGCCGCTGTTTATTACCCTCGCTTTTCCCGGCTTCGTGCTACGCTACTTGAGCAAGCGCCAGCGTTGAAAGACGCCTGGCGTCCAACCGAGGAGAGCGCATGAGTGACCGCCTGACCGAAACCCGCATCGATGGCACCGTCGCCTACGACGGTTCCTTCCTCAAGATCCACCGCGACCGCGTGCGCCTGCCCGATGGCGCCGTCACTACCCGCGAATACATCCGCCATCCCGGCGCTGTCGTCATTCTTCCCCTGTTCGACGATGGCAGCGTGTTGCTTGAACGGCAGTTCCGCTATCCGAACGCGCAGATCTTTATCGAGTACCCGGCCGGCAAGATCGATCCGGGTGAAGACCCGCTCGCCTGTGCCAAGCGCGAGCTGGAAGAAGAAACGGGCTATACCGCGGCGCGTTGGGATTTTGTTTGCACCATTCATAATGCCATTGCTTACTCGGACGAGCATCTCGAGCTCTACCTGGCGCGCGGACTGCACGCAGGCGAAGCCAAACTCGACGATGGCGAATTTCTCGAAACCTTCACCGCCACCGTGCCGGCGCTGCTGGAGATGGTCAAGCGCGGCGAGATTACCGACGTCAAGACCATCATTGGCACCTTCTGGTTGGAGAAAATCATTGCCGGCAGCTGGACGCCGGGCTGAGCAGGAGCGTGAGGATGCGGGCCAGCCTGGCGTCGGCCCTTGTTGCCGGCCCGCTTGCCGGCCTGTTGGCGTGGGCTACACCGGCCCGCGCCGCCAGCGAATTTCAAAGCCGCTGCGAAAACAGCATCGGCACCACGGTCGCCCGGCTGGAAGTGGCCGATCACGGCTGGTCCGTCGACAACAGCCGCTCTTACCGATCGCTCACCGCCATGAAGGGGCAGGCCGCCGGCTTCGTACTCGGGCTTACGCGCACCGAGTCGCGCATCGTCATTGGCCTCGAAGGCAAGCTGTTGCAGGACCTGCGCAGCGGTTACGAATGCGTGGCGCCGGTGGTCAAGGTCAAGCTGTCGTACGTGCCCATCGTGCTCTACGTGGGCAGCGAGTTCGCCCCGGGCAGCTGCGCGTACGAAGAAATACTCTCTCACGAGATGAGACATCTCAAGGTCTACCTGGACCACCTGCCGAAAGTGGAAACAGTGGTGCGTGCGGCGCTCGACCGGCGCTTTATTGCCAAGCCCCTGTATGCGCCGTCGGGCCAGGCGCGCGCCTTGCTGCAGGTGGAAATGGACCAGCGCTGGATGCCATTCATCAAGCACGAAATGGCCAGGGTGGAAGCGCTGCAGGCCGTGATTGACTCACCCCAGGAGTACGCCCGTCTTAGCAAAGTTTGCAAAGGTGAGGTACAGTTCCAACTGCGTCGCCAACGACAGTGAAGATTTAGCAGCATGCACAGCACCAGTTTCTCTCCGCAGTATGTCGCCCTGATTCCCGCCGCCGGCGTCGGCGCCCGCATGCAGGCCGATGGTCCCAAGCAGTATTTGCCGATTGCCGGCAAAGCCATGCTGGCCCATACCCTTGCGGCGTTCGATACCAGCGCCCACATCGCCCACACCTTTGTCGTCGTCAGTGACGACGATGGCCAGATCGATGGAGTAGCGACCAGCGGCCCCCGGCTGTCGGTGCTGCGCTGTGGCGGTGCCACCCGCATGGACTCGATCCTCGGCGGCCTCGAGGCGATGGCTGGCGCGGTGAGCGACGACGACTGGGTACTGGTGCACGACGCCGCCCGTCCCGGATTGACGGCCGCCCTGATCGAACAACTGATTGTCGCGGTGGGCAGCCACGCAGTGGGCGGCCTGCTGGCGCTGCCCGTGGTGGACACCGTCAAGCAGTGCGCTGCCGGTGCGCACAGCGGTGTGCACACGGTGCCGCGCGACGGCCTGTGGCTGGCGCAAACGCCCCAAATGTTTCGCTATGGCTTGCTGCGGCGCGCCTTGCTGGCGGCGCGCGGGAGCGGCGCCGCCGCCGCTGCCGCCATGACCGACGACGCCAGCGCCATCGAGGCGCTCGGTCTGACGCCCTTGCTGGTCGAAGGTCACCCGCGTAATTTAAAAGTGACGCTGCCGCGTGACATCGAGATCGCCGCCATGTATCTGGCGGCGGCGCCGACTTCCACTTCCACTTCCACCCAACCGTGAACTGATATGGCACTCGCATCCTACAATCCCGCACCCCCGTTTCGCATCGGCACCGGCTACGATTGCCACGCGCTGGTCGCCGGCCGCAAGCTGGTCATTGGCGGCGTGACCATCCCGCACCGCCTGGGCCTGTTCGGTCATTCCGACGCCGATGTCCTGCTGCACGCCATCATCGATGCGATGCTGGGCGCCGCCGCGTTGGGTGACATCGGCAAGCATTTTCCGGACACCGACCCGATGTTCGCCGGCGCCGATTCGCGTACCCTGCTGCGCGAAGTGGCACACCGTGTGGTCGCCACCGGTTACACCATCGGCAATATCGATGCCACCATCATCGCCCAGGCGCCGAAGATGGCGCCGCACATCGGCCAGATGGTGTCGCGCATTGCCGAGGACATTGGCGTGTCGCCCCAGCAGGTCAACATCAAGGCCAAGACCAATGAAAAGCTCGGTTACCTGGGGCGCGAAGAGGGCATGGCGGCCGAGGCGATCTGCATGTTGATCAAGGCGCCGGCGCCTTGAAGGGGGGCTTGGCGAAAGGCCGCGCGGTACCGCAAGCGAAAAAAAACGTCACCGCGAGGTGACGTTTTTATGTCGGGACTCATGACGGCGGATGGCGCAATTAAAAGTAAAAGTTGGCCGTTACGCCCAGTGGCGACCATCGACATCGCGCGCGCGCCGCCTTGAACGTTTCATTCGCATCGCGCAGCGTGATACCACAGCGCGGGCTGAAAAAATAGTCTGCTTCCAGCACGCCGCTGGTGCGGCGTGCCAGCGGCGCCGGCCGCGTCGACCGTCAGTGGCGCGTCCAGGTGCTGCCGGCGCAGGCGAGCATGATGGCGGCGGTCCCTGCGCATTGCAGGGTGCTCAAGGTTTCTCCCAGGATCAGCCAGCCGGCAATCGCGCTGACCGCTGGCGAGGCACTGAGCAAGATACCAAATACGTTGGCCGACAAATAGCGCATGGCGAACATGTCGAGCAGGTAGGGCAGCATGCTCGACAGAACAGCAATGCCAAGGCCCGCGACCAGCACCGCAGGATTGAGTAACAGGCTGCCCGCTTGCGCCGCGCCCAGCGGCACGATGAACAGGGCGGCGATCAGCATGCCGCTGGCGACTGCCTGATTGCCGTAGGGCGCCACGCGGGCGCCGGCAAAAATATAGATGCCCCAGCAGACGGCGGCGCCCAGCGCAAACGCCACGCCGAGCGGATCGAGGCCGCGGTGCAGGCCGTCGTGCAGGGCGCCCAGCGGCAGCATCGCCAGCCCCGCCAGCGACAGAGCGACCCACACCGCATCGATGGGGCGGCGCGACGCCAGCAGCGCCGCCCCCAGCGGGCCGAGCACCTCGATGGCGACGGCAATGCTGACGGGTAAGGTGGCGAAGGCGCGATAGATCAGCAGGTTCATCAGGCCCATGGTGACCCCATAGGCGAGCAGATCGCGCCAGCGCGCCGTGCCCCAGATGGTCCACGGCCGCAGGGCAAGCCCTAACAGCAGGGCTGAAAAGCCCAGCCGCAGGGCAGCCACCCCTTCCGAGCCCACCAGCGGGAACAGCGATTTGCCGATGGCGGCACCGGTCTGCACCGAGACCAGGCCCAGCAGGGCGGCCCCGATGGGGGCGGCAGCATGACGTCGATGAGGCAAGGTGGCAAGTCTCCGCTTGAGGAACGCGCCACTATACTATGGCGATGGCGATGGCGATGGCCAGCGGGGCGGTCGATTAAAAGCGCAGCCGCACACCCATCACCAGGTTGCGTCCCGGCAGCGGTACCACATCCTTCAATACCGAGGTCGAATAGCGGATGTCTTCATTGAGCAGGTTTTTGACCAGCGCAAAATAGGTGACATCGTTATCGCCTACCCGCTGCGTGTACGACAGGTTCAGGTCGAGTTCGCTGTAGGCGCCGGTGGGCGTGCTTTCGTAGGTGGCCAGGTGATCCTGCTTGAGCGCGTGCAGCGCCGACACCCCGGCGCGCCACGGACCCTGGCGGTAACCGACATCGCCGCCGAGGCGGGTGGCCGGTTGCAGCGGCAGGCTGCCGGCGTTGTCGAGGCTGCCGCGCGAGCGGTCGACGAAGGCGTGCCAGGAAACGCCATCGTGGCCGAGGTTATAGCTCAATTCCGCCTCGGCGCCGCGGATGGTGGCGCCGGCCTGGCGGAACTGGCGCTGGCGCAGGCTGCCGCCGACATTGCCTTCGTCATCGAGCAGGGTGCCGTCGATCTCGCCGTAGACGAAATTTTTCACCTTGTTCTGGAACAGATTGGTTTTCCAGCGCCACAGGCCCGCCGTTTTTTGCAGCGACAGTTCGATATTGCGCGAGTTTTCCTTCTCGAAGTTGGCATTGCCAATATCGAAGGTATTGGTCGAATCGTGCGGGCCGCCCGCATACAGTTCGTCGGCGGTGGGGGCGCGCTGCGCAATCGACGCCGTCAGGCTGGTCGAGTAGCCCGCCATGAACGGCCACAGCGCACCGGCCGAGTACGAGCCCAGCTTGAAGTTGCGGCTCAGATTGCCGTCGGGGGTGCGCTCGACCTGTTCGTAACGTGCGCCGGCGTTGACGTCGAGCACGCCCAACTTGTGTTCTTCGACCAGGAACAGCGAAGTCGAGCGCGAACGGGTGGCCGGCACCGTGTCGGGGCCACCGGTGCGCGCATTGAGCGCCGCAAAATTGGTGTTTTCGGTTTGCATGCCGAAGGTGCCGTGCCAGCCGGCCACCGGCTTGTGCGTCAGTTCCCAGCGTGTTTCCACCGAGCGGTTGCTAAAGCGCGTTTGCGGCACGCCGTCGAGATCAAGTTCGCTGTGGCGGTAATTGGTGTAACCGCTCTTGAACTTGAAGCTCTCGAAACCGGCCAGCGGTTCCTTGACCAGGCTGTCGAAGTCATAACGGCGCTGCTGCATTGAAATTTGCGATGCGTCCAGCGTCGGCACGCCGTAATCGTTGCCAATGGCGCTGACGGAGGCGCCCGCAAAGCCCCAGTCGGCAATATAGGCGCCTCCGAGGCCCACGCTGTGCTGGCGGTTGAACGAGTGTTGCAGCATGCCGGCATCCGCATCGGTGCGGCCGTCGGCGTAGCGCGAGCCGGGGATGCGGTAGTTGCCGGCATCGCGCGCGCTGGCGTCGAGGTGGATGGCGAACGGTCCCTGGCCCGCATCGACTGCCAGCGAACCGGTGGCCGAGCGGTCGGTCGAGCCGACCCGTCCTTCGACTTCGCCGGTGGCTGCCGCTGGCACCGTGGTGGGGATGCGGTCATTGACCACATTGACCAGGCCGCCGATGGCGCCGGAGCCATACAACAGGGCGGCCGGCCCGCGCAGGATCTCAATCTGGCGCGCGGTGGGGCCGTCGGTGGCCACCGCATGGTCGTTCGACAGGCCGGAAATGTCGGACACTGCCATGCCGTTTTCCAGCACTTTGACGCGCGAGCCTTCCAGGCCGCGGATGATGGGACGCGAGGCGCCGGCGCCAAACGCCGACGCCGATACGCCCAGTTCATGCGACAGCGTTTCGCCCAGCGAGCCGCCCACCTTGTTGTGCAGGTCGTCGCCCGACAACACCTTGGCGGGGCTGAGAATCTGGTCGCCCTCGGCGCTGCCAAACGGCGCCGCGGTGACGATCACGGTGGCCATCGGCTTGCCGACGCTTTGGGCGCAGGCGAGGGAAGACAAGGCGGACAGAACGGCGCCCGCCACGATAGTGCGTGGAAAATAGTGAAGTATCACGGTGTATCCTTGAGAGAGCATGAAAGATGCCGGGCGCGCACCAGCGATGGCCGCACCACGACACGAACGACGTTGCGATTCTCAGGATTGCGGCGGTGCGCGTGAAGAAAAATGGGCAGTAAATGGCGCGATGCGCGAAATGAACGCCAGCCACAGCGCCATCACCGGCGCATGGCGCGGCATGGCGAAGACGAACGGTGATGTGCACAGGAAGGCGCCGACGGTGGCGGCATCGAAGGCCAGGCACGAGTGAGCAGCGCTCTGGTCCAGCGGCGTGCTGCCGGCATCGGTAGTGGCCGCTGGCGTGCCGGCCAGCGCGGCCGTTTCGACCGTCTCGGCACCGGCCAGCATGCGCGACGCGTGGCCGATCCGGTGCGCCAGCCCTTGCCAGTGCGAGCTGAGCAGCGCGGCGATCAGGATCGCAACGAACACAGCATGCAGGCGACCCTGCGAGCGGGCAAAAGAGCGGAACAAGGGCATCGGTTACGGTAAAGACATCAGCAAATACAGGCGGGCCAGTGCGGCAGGCGAAGGCGTCGATGGGGACGCGACGGCGTCGATTGTAGCGCAATTTGAACGGCAGTAAAGCCGCGGCGGGCGCGTCTCATCTTTCCTTTCGACAAAATTGCGCGCTCACGGCGCCACCATCGGCTATAATTTTTTAGCAAAAATGCATGCCGAGGAGACCCCATGAGCACCACCAGCCACCCCGAAATGACCCCGCGCGCCGCCTGGCTGCTGATCTTGTCGGCCTCGGCCATCCTGATGATCACCATGGGCGCGCGCCTGACCACCGGCTTGTTTATGTCGCCGATCAATACCTCGACCGGCCTGGGGATCGCCTCGATCAGCTTTGCGCTGGCGGTCGGCCAATTCATGTGGGGCGCAGCGCAGCCGGTCTTTGGCGCGATTGCCGACAAATACGGTTCGGTCAAGGTGGTGGTGGCCGGCGCCCTGATGCTCGCCGGCGGGCTGGCGGCCACGCCGCTGGTGGGCTCGCAGTGGGGCTTGCTGCTGACCATGGGTTTCCTCAGTGCCGCCGGCGCCGGTGCCGGCAGTTTTTCCATCCTGATCGGCGCCACTGCGCAGCGCCTGCCGCCTGAGCGGCGGCCGTTTGCGGCCGGCTTCATCAACGCGGGCGGTTCCTTCGGCCAGTTCGTGTTCGCCCCGCTGATGCAGGCGATTATCAGCAGCGCCGGCTGGATTGCCGCCATGCTGACGATGGCCGTGACGACCCTGCTGACGATTCCCCTGGCCTGGCAATTGCGCGACCCGAAAGGCGAGGGCGCTGCAGCCCAGGCTGCCCACGCGCGCAAATTCGTCCCCGCCAGCGGCGTGCCCGCGGCCGACCCGCTGGTGGCCCCGGCCATGACATTGCGGCGCCAGATCGCCATCGCCATGCGCGATCGCAGTTATCTGCTGCTGCACCTGGGCTTTTTTACGTGCGGCTTTCACATCGCCTTCCTGGTCACCCACCTGCCTGGCGAAGTGGCGCTGTGCAACCTGTCGGCCAGCGTGTCGGCCACCGCGCTGGGCCTGATCGGCTTGTTTAATATTGCGGGCAGCCTCAGCGCCGGATATCTGGCCACCCGCTTTCGGATGAAGTCCTTGCTGGCCCTGCTGTACGCCAGCCGCGCCGTCATCGTCGGCGTGTTTTTGCTGGCGCCAAAAACGCCGCTGACCTTTTATGTGTTTGCCGCCGCCCTCGGGTTTACCTGGCTGGCGACGGTGCCGCCCACCGCCGGCCTGGTCGGCAAACTGTTCGGCATGCGCTACCTGTCGACGCTGTTCGGCCTGACCCTGCTGTCGCACCAGATCGGCGGCTTCCTTGGGGCTTGGCTGGGCGGACTGTCGTTCGTCCATTTTGGCAATTACACCTGGATGTGGTACGCCGACATCGCGCTGGCGCTGGCCGCCGCCGTGTTCAACTTACCTATCCGAGAAGCGCACGTGCTGCCGAAGGGCGCCGCGCTGGCACGCTAAGATGGCACGCTAAGATGACAAGGGACAGCTGGGCTTACCGCGAGGTGGCGGTCGAATCGGTGTTCGATCGCGCCAGCGGCCGGCTGCGCCTGCAGCCGATGGCGGGACAGGCGTTTGCCCCCAGTTTGCCGGTGCACGCCGCGCGCGTGCTGACCGACCCGGCGCGCTATCGGGCCGGCAGCCGGTTTTTACTCAACGCCAAGCTGAGCGACCGCCTCGGTGGGCCCCAATTTCTGTACAGCTACCACGGCGACCCGGTGACGCTGCTCAGCGCGGCGGCGGCGCGCCGCTTTTTGCTGGCGTTTAAGCGCGGGCGGATTTAGAAGCAGTCAGTCCCAGTGCGCGCTGGCGCGACGCCAGCGCAGCGCCGATGAACAGCGCCAGCGCCGAGTACAGCAGGCCCCGCTGCAAGCCGCCGGCGCCGTCGGCAATCTTGCCGATCAGTGCAGGCCCGATGATCTGGCCGAAGGCGAACACGCTGGTAAACGCGCTGATGCCGGCCGACCACGCGTGGGGCGGCAGATTATGGCGCACCAGCGCGGTGGTCGACGCCACCACCGACAGGAAAATGGCGCCGAACATCACCCCTGACAAAAATACCAGGGGTGGCCATGCGGTCAGCGCCGGCAACAGGGTCGCCACACCGAGCAAGCCATTGAGGATTGCCATCGACTGGCCGCCCTTGAAGCGGTCCAGCATGCCGGCCCAGATGCGCGACGACGCCATCACGGCCACTCCCAGCGCGCTATAAAACCAAGTGATGGCAGCGCCGCTCATGCCCTGTTCCTTGAGCAGGGCGATGACGAAGGTCATGTAGGCAATGTAGCCGACCCCGAACATCAGGTAGCCGGCCAGGCCGAAGGCGAACGGCCGCACCTGAAAATGGCCGTGGGCACCGCGCGCCACCGGCGCGCCGTCGATGTGCACCGCCACCGTCGCCATCGCCGCCGTCGCCAGCAGGCAGACGGCGCCCAGTGCCACCCACGCCCATTGCCACGGGTGGGCCGCCTGTGCGCTGGCGGCGCGCGTGAGCGACTGTGGCACCAGCACGGCGGCAATCAGGATGCCGGCGCCGGTGCCGCCGTAATAGATGCCGATCAACAGGCCGGCGCGCTGCTGGTGCAGGGCGCCCAGGCGCGCCGCCAGCACGCCGCCGGCGACAAAGATCAGCGCGCTGGCAAAGCCGGTCAGCACCCGCTGCAGCATCAGCAGGGACGCGTCGATCACCAGGCCGGACAGCATCATCATCAGCGCCGCCAGCAGCGCGCCGCCCACCAGCGGCGTTTGCGCGCGCCAGTGGCGCATCAGGACGGGCATCGTTAGCGCACCGAGGAAGTAGCCCAGCGCATTGCCGGTGTTCATGGCGCCAGCCAGAAAATAGCTCCAGCCGAGGTCGGCGCGCATGGGCGGCAGCAGCAGCGCGTAGGAAAAGCGCGCCAGCCCCAGCGAAATGGCGGCACCCAGTGCCAGCGCCAGCGCCAGCAGGAACGGCCGGCGCAGCGCCAGTGAATCGGTGGGCAAGGGGGATGGCGCTGATGTCATCGAATGTTCCTGGCGTGGTGGGAGATCACGGTTTGTGTTGAATTGCTACTGGAGCAATTATGGCAGGTTTGCAAGGCCAGTTGGTGCTGGCGATCGGTCGCTGGCGTGCGCGCCATCGGTGTGAAAGATGTAAAAATGCCCAGAAGAGCATGTGCTTTCCCGCTTCCACCCGCACTTCTTCCACCCGCACTACTTACACTAAGGAATCACCATGGCAACCCGTAAAATCGCCGTCATCGTCGGCAGCCTGCGCCAGCAGTCGTTCAATCGCAAGGTGGCGCGCACCCTGATGCTGCTGGCCGGCCCGGAGCTGGACATGGAAATTGTCGAAATTGGCCAGCTGCCCCTGTACAACGAGGATGACGACGCCACGCCGCCGGCCAGCTACACCGAATTCCGCGAGCGCATCAAGGGCTACGATGGCGTGCTGTTCGTCACCCCCGAATACAACCGCTCGGTGCCCGGCGCCCTCAAAAACGCCATCGATGTCGGTTCGCGCCCGTATGGCCACAGCGCCTGGAGCGGCAAGCCGGCCGGGGTGGTGACGGTGTCGCCGGGGGTGATCGGCGGCTTCGGCGCCAACCACCACCTGCGACAGATGCTGGTGTTTCTGAACATGCCTGCCATGGCCCAGCCCGAAGCCTACATCGGCGGTGTTGCCAAGATGTTCGAGGGCGACAATCTGACGAATGAATCGACCAAGGCCTTTTTGCACAGTTTTATTGATGCGTTTGCGGCCTGGGTCGAGCGCCACGCCGACTGATTCGTCTGTCGCTGCATGAGTACCGCTGACAGTTTTCCACCCGGACGGACGCCGGCCGCGGGAGCGCCCGCCGCCGGCGCGCCGGCCGTCCTCTTCGGTAAGCCGCCGGGCGGCTGGCGCCGGCGCCTGTTCAACATCATTTTCGAAGCCGACACGGCCGCCGGGCGGCGCTTCGACATTGCCCTGGTGGGCGTCATCCTGATCAGCATCCTGGTGGTCGTGCTCGACAGCGTACCGGCGCTCGCATGGCCGCGGCAGCCGATGATGAGCGTGTTCGAATGGTTTTTTACCTTGCTGTTCAGCGCCGAATACCTGGCGCGGCTGGCGTCGGTGCGGCGGCCGTGGCGCTATGCCACCAGCTTTTTCGGCATCATCGACCTGCTGGCCGTGCTGCCGGCGTATTTCTCGCTGTTCGTGCCGGAATCGGCGGCCCTGCTCGATATCCGCATCCTGCGCCTGCTGCGCGTGTTCCGCATTTTCAAGCTGACGCTCTACATCAACGAATACACCATGCTGGGCAGCGCGCTGCGCGCCAGCGGCCGCAAGATCCTGGTGTTCCTGTCGGTGGTGCTGATGGCCGTGCTCATCCTCGGCACCGTCATGTATGTCGTTGAGGGCCCGCAGCACGGCTACACCAGCATCCCGGTGGCGATGTACTGGGCCACCGTGACCATGACCACGGTCGGTTACGGCGACATCACGCCGCAGACGGGGCTGGGCAAGCTGATCGCCTCATTCATGATGCTGCTGGGCTGGGGCATTCTGGCGGTGCCGACCGGCATCGTGACGGCAGAAATGACCTCGCTGCGTTTCCGCAAGGCCGATCATGACAGCCGGCACTGTGCTGCTTGCGGCAGCCGTTGCCACGAGCCGGCCGCGCAGTTTTGCAAGGATTGCGGGTCGGAATTGTCCGAAAAGCAGACAATGGCGAATGCCACACACGATTGATCTAGATCAAAGGTTGAGGATGATGAAAGCCTAACCTTGGCACTTGAGTCACCCACCGAAAGCAGTAGCAAACCGGGGGCGGCCATTCCGATGCCATGCATTGCTAGTCCGCGGCCAGTCGACCAATCGGCGGTGGGCGAGCTTTTGCGCGGCAATCCGTTAGCACCATCCATTATTTGCCAAAGGATTAAAAAATGTTCCCATTTTCGCAATCAGTAACGCCCGCCGTCCGCAGCCACATGGACGCGCAAGTATCTTTCATGAACGATCTGTCGAAATCGATGTTCAAATCGTTCCAGCAAATGTGCGATCTGAACATTCAGCTGGCCCAGACCATGCTGGAAGAAACCACCACGGTGACCCAGCACCTGTCTACCCAGACCCGTCCTACCGAAGCGATCAGTGCCGCCAGCGCCCGTGCCCAGCCCACCGCTGAAAAACTGCGTGCCTATCAGCAGCACCTGTCGCGGGTGGCGGCCGACGCCCAGGTCGACCTGGCCCGCGTCACCGAGCAGCATGTGCAGGAAACGGCGCGCACGGCCAAGGCGCTGGCCGATGAAGTGCAACGGGTGGCCACCGAAGAAACGGAACGCGGCATGCGCAATCACCAGGAAACCATGCGCAACTTCACTGATCCGTTCAAGGAAATCACCCAGCGCGCCGACGGCCTGCGTGCGCAAAGCGACAGCGCAGACAGCGCCGCCAGCACCGCCAAGCAGGCGCCCACGCCGTCGAGCAGCAGCGCAGGCCGTAGCACGGGCGGCGCCGCCGCCCACTAAGGCCGTCAGCGCGCCCGGCTGACGGGCCGGGCGCGTGATGTTCAGCGTTACCAGTATCGGACTCGCGTGCGAGCGCGGGTCCGACTGGTGCCGCACACATCAGGTGCGACTCAGGCGGCGTGCTCGCCACGACCGTACGCTGATCACAAGGTTCCTGCGCCGTTTTATGGGCAGCGTGTTGCGCAGTTTGCTGTTCAGTTAGTTTGCTGTTCATTTTGTTGCGCGGTTTATTGGGCAGTTTGTTGTTCAGCTCGGTGCTCAGCTCGTTGCTCAGTTTGTTGCTCAGTTTGTTGCTGAGTTTGTTGCTGATTTTGTTGCTGATTTTGTTGCCCAGTCAGCGGTTCAGCTTGCCGCTCACTCAGCCGCTCAGTCAGCGCAGCACGTGGACCCAGCCCGAACAGGGGACGCAGCATGGGCACCCGTCTGACCATCTCGAACACGGCAAAGCTGCCGCACACCGTCAACACCACCAGAATGGTCGCTTCCGTCAGCGCTGCCAGGTGGACTGGTTTGAGGTAATGGGCCATCAGCACAATCAGGCTCTGGTGCACGATATACACGGGAAATACCGCTTCGCTCAGATAGCGTCGCTTGGCGCCGTCGACATTCAAATGACGCCGTGCAAAACCACAGGCGGCGAGCATGGCCGTCCACTGGCCCAGCGCATAGACCACTCTTTGCAAGGGCAGCAGCCAGGCCATCGTCGATGGCGAAACCAGCTCATCCGGCAAGGAGGCATATACCTTGAACAGGGCCCACACCACTAGCGCAATGCCCAGCGCAACAAAACGCAACGCCGCCATCGCTTGCCACACCTGCGCCTGGCGCGCCAGCAGCGCGCCGACCACAAACACGCTGAAATAAACGGCGTGGTTGAACCAGTCGTCGAACAGCGCATGGGTCACCGGAAAACGCTCGAGCATCGTCAGGCGCAGCAGTGCCAGCAGCGCTGCCGGCAGCAGTACCAGGCGCCAGCCCGTCAGCAGCTGTCCCAGCAGATTCGACCATGATTCCCAGTAGCGGCCACAGACCTTGAACAGGCCAGCGAGCAGCACGCTGTAGACCCACAGGTAGGCGACGAACCACAGGTGGTTCCAGGTCGGCATCACCAGGTGGCTGTGCGGCCCCGTCTGGAAGCCCCGGTAATTGCTCAGGTACAGGCCGAGGAAATCCCTATAGCTACCCTGGTAGCCGAATTTTTCGATGACTTCGCAAAACGGCTGCGGCGGCACGATCACCAGCATGCCCAGCGCCAGAGGCAGCAGCAGGCGCCAGCTGCGCTTGCGCACGAAGGCGGCGGGCGCTGCGCTCGTCAACATCAGGCGCGAGGCGACGCCCGCCACCAGGAACAGCAAGGTCAGCCGCCAGGGCGAGGACAACATCATCAAGAATTCGATGCTGTCGCTGGCGTGGGGGCTTTTGACGTGCCAGCCCCAGCTGACGTAATACATACCGACGTGATACACAATCAACAGAAAAAACGCGACGATGCGTACCCAGTCGAGAAAATACAAGCGGCTCGATGGTGCGCGGCCGGGCAGCGGCGCGGCGAAGGCAGTGGGCATGGCAAGCTTTCAGTGGCTGATCAAGCTGTCAACATACGGCGGCCGCGCAAGGCGCGCCAGTCAATTGGGGCGAGCCGGGAGCAGGGCGGGGTGAAACGGCGCGGCGGCGTCCGGCTCTGAGAACCTGCCGGGATAGGCTCTTAGCCACTGCACGCCGCCAGCCGCGCCACCACCTCGGCGCGGTACTGGCGGCTGCACGGCACCCGCGCGCCGCCGCGCAGCAGCAGCGCGCCATCGCCCTTGTCGGTCGTAATCACGCGCTCGATCCACGCCAGCTGGACGGCGGCGCGGCGGTGGCAGCGGACAAAGCGGGGACCGAGGCGCGCGAGCAGGCTTGACATGCTCTGGCGCAGCAGCGGCTGTGCAGCGGCGCAGTGCAGCACCACGTAATTGTCGGCCGTTTCGATCCAGCCGATCTGTTCGACCGGCACCACCCGCGTGACCCCCCGTTCGCTCACCAACAGCTGGTGCAGCGGCAAGCCGTGCGCTGCGGCCGGCTGCGCCTGCGCCCGCTGCAGGCGCACCTGCGCGCGCGCGCGGGAACGCTCGAGCCGCGCCAGGTCGTAGGGTTTGAGCAGGTAATCGATGGCGTTGGCGTCGAATGCCGCCAGCGCATATTGATCCCAGGCGGTGACGAACACCACCAGCGGCGCCGGCTCGGGCAGCGAGGCGGCCACCTCCAGGCCGCTCGTTTCCGGCATCTGGATGTCGAGAAAAATGAGATCGGGCCGCTGCCCGGCAATGCGTGCCAGCGCCTCGATGCCATCGGCGGCTTCGTCGATGCACAGTTCAGCGGCGGCCGTGCACTGGCCCAGCAGGCGGCGCAGCCTGGCGCGCGCCGGCTGTTCATCGTCGACGATGAGCACGCGCATCATTGGACCGGCGCCGGCACCAGCAGGGTCGCCCGCACGCCTGCCGGCACCAGTTGTTCGAGCTGCAGGCTGGCACCGTTGCCATGCAGCATGGTCAGGCGCGCGCGCAGATTGGCCAGGCCGATCCCGCTGCTGCCACTGTCACTGGCGCGGCCCGGCACCAGCACACCGCCATCGTCTTCCAGCACCACCCGCAGCAGCGCGCTGGCCGGCTCGACCTGCGCGCTCACCGTGATGCGGGTGAGGGCGCGGCGCTGCTCGACCGTGTGCTTGAAAATGTTTTCCAGCAGCGGCTGCAGGCTCAGCACGGGCAGCTGGCACGCCAGCGCCTGTGCTTCTATGTGCCAGGCGATGCTGGCGCGCTCGCCAAAGCGCGCCAGCATCACGCCCGCATAGCCTTGCGCCAGGCGCAGCTCCTCGGCCAGCGGCGCCGACTGCCGCTCACCGGCGTCGACGGTGGCGCGCAGCAAGCTGACCAGGGCGATCAGGGTGGCGTCGGCGCGCTCGACGTCGCTGTGCATCAGCGACGAAATGGTGTTCAAGGCATTGAACAGAAAGTGCGGCTGCATCTGTTGCGCCAGCCGCTGCAGCTGGGCCTGGCGTAACAGGGTGTTAGCCCGTTCGGCATGCAGCTTCGCCTGCAGCAGCTGCTGGTAAGAGAGCACGCCAAAACGCACCGCCGTGAACAAACCAATAAAAATGGTGATCTTGAGCGACTCGTAAAACAGCACTTCGGCCCACGGCCGGTGACTGTAACTGTCGCCCACCAGGGCATACACCGCGTGGCGGATGCCGAAGGTGAGCGGGGTAAACAACAGCCAGTAAGCAGGCAGCCACAGCGCCTGGCGGCCAAACCAGCGCCATGGCGTAGCCAGCGCGCCGCGCCAGTGGCGCGTCAGCTGCAATTGCGCGAGCATCAGGGCTGTGCCCACCAGCAGCGACGACGATTCCCACAGCAGCGGCTTCCACACCGCGAGGCCGCCACTGCGCAGGTAATCCTGGACGCCAACTGCCAGCATCAGCGCGGCAAACAGCAGCCACGCCAGCGCGAACCCCAGCAGGGCGCGCCGGCTCCACGGCTGCGCCAGGGCGGCGCTGTCAGTCGTCGTCATCCTCGTCCACTGCGGCGGCATCGGCATCCTTGGCCTGTTTGGCGCGGTCGGCGTCGAGCCGGGCTTGCATGGCGCCCACTTCGCCCATGAACTCGCCGACGCTGCGCGCGCGTGCCAGCCGGGTGGCCGGTGGCAGGATGACCGACATGTACAGCTCGTCGCCAAGGCGGCCGCTGCGCTGCTCGTTGCTGATCAAGGTCAGGCCCGAGCCGAGCAGGCCGAGCAGCACGCAGACGATGGCAAATTGCCGGCGACCGTGGGGCTTGACGGTCACCAGGTGATAGAACAGCATCACGGCAACGATGGCCACCGCGACGTGGGCGCCGTAGCGGGTGATCCACGCCAGCGACAGGCTAAATGCCAGCAAGGCCGAGAGTAATTTAAAGACGCTGATGGCAGCGACGCCACAGCCGAACACGAACAGGTGGCGCCCGAGGCGCGCATGGCGGCCGAACAGGCGGTTGGCAAACGCCCAGGCGCCGCACCACACCAGGCTGGCGCCAATGCCGTAGGCGAGCGCCTGCAGATAGCGGATCAGCTGGAACGGTTCGGTGTCATTGAGCCACACCGACAACAGCGATACCACGCCCAGCAGCGCGATGCCCAGCAGGCCGGGGGCGCCACCCTCCCAGCTGTGGCGGGTGTGGTCGATCTGTTCGGCTGGCACGGGGAAATCGGCTTGCCGCAGGCGCAGCGAGGTGTGGCCCAGGCGCACCACGGTGTCGCCCGTCAGCAGCACGCTGGCCACGCGGCGGCCGCGGTGGATCACGCCATTGCGGCTGCCCAGGTCGCGCAACACCAGCGCGCCGCCGCCATCGAACTCGATGACGGCGTGGTGCGCCGCGCAGTGGGCATCGTCGACGATGCAGTCATTGTCGTAAGCGCGTCCCAGCCGGATCGGCATGGCGGCCACCTGCTGGCGCTGCAGCACTTCGCCGTTGCGGGCCAAGGTTTCCAGAAAATACGGCGCGCTCATGGCTTGGCTCCGCGCGCCAGCGTATCGAGGAAGGCGCGGGTGCTGCGCATGCCATTGGCGAACGACACGCCGGACACATCGAGCCGGCTTTGCAGGCTGGCGCGGGCGTCATCGAGGCTGGCGGTGAGCAGGGTGAAGTTATACAGGCCAGGAAATTTACGGTAGGCGCGCACGCAGGTAACGGCGCGCAGGGGCAGCCGGCCCGAAGAGATAAACTGCTCGGTGCAGCGCGGGCCGGTCAGCCGGCTGTCCTTGCCGCGCCCCAGGTTTTCGGCCTTGAACAGGGTGGTGGCCAATACGGCAAAGCGCAGCTTGTCGAGCGAGGCCGAATGCACATACTGGTGGCTCATCGACACGTGGCCGGTCTGCTGGGTGTCGGAGACGAAGATGGCCGACTCCATGCGGCAGCTGATGGTGTCGGCCGTGAAACTCGCTTCCGCCTTGACGTTTGAGCGGCCCCAGCAGCGCACCTGGTCCGATTCGCGCACCGGCACCAGGTACGGCCCCATGCTTTTGGTCGACAGCGGCGTCTCCAGCAGTTTGTCGATCATGGCGGCCTGGTGCGCCAGCAGTTGCGCGCCGATCAGGGGATTAAAATCTTTCGGCGCCGCCGTTTGCGCCGCCACCGTTTTCAATAGTTGCTGGGCATAGCGCACCGGCACCAGGAAGCTCACCAGTTCGCCGTCGCGCCGTTTCGACACATTCACGCCGGCCACCTCGCCGCTGGCGGTCACGCTGGGGCCGCCGCTCATGCCCGAGTTGATCGGGCCGGTGAACATCAGCTGATCGTAAAAGCTGCGCGTGATGACGCCGTTGTAGGCGCCTTCGGAAATGGCGAAGCCGAGGTCGAGCGGATTACCCAGCGAATACAGATACTGGCCCTGGATCAAGGTCGCCAGCTTGTCGGGGATGGTAAAAAATCCGGTGCCGGCGCGGTTCACCCGCACCACCGCCAGGTCGTGCAGCACATCGACGGCCAGCAGTTCAACGGGGCCACGCTTGCCGTCGGTGTCGACATACTCGGCCGTGTAGACGTCCGGATCGAGCGCCATCTGTGACACCACGTGGTAATTGGTCAGCACCAGTTTGCTGGTGCCGATCAGAAAGCCGGAGCCGACGGTGGACTGGCTGCGGCCATTTTTCAGCAGCATGCGAATTTGCAGCAGGTCGGTCTTGGCGCGCGAATACAGGCTTTGCGCGGCCGACGACGGTGGCGGCAGCACCGCGCTGCTGTCGACTTCGGGCGGCGCTTGCGGGGTGGCGGCCGGCGCTGTCGGCGCCGTCGCCAGCGGTGCCAGTGGCGCCAGCGGCGGCGCCAGCTGGCGCGTTGCGCCCGCCTTGTCAGCGGGCGCCGCCGCGAGCGCCAGGCTGGCAGTGGTGATGGCACAGGCGAGCGTGCTGACAAGCATCTTGAAAAAATTCATGCGATCCCGTTTCGGTACAGCTTGAGGAATACAACACATTGCCAGAGCTTAATTGATTTGGCCGCAGGGAACAGAAAGCGCCAGCGGCTTACAGCTCGCCGTCTTCAGCCACCACCGCCGTCAATGGCATCATCATGTGACCCATCTTGGCTGCCTTGGTGTCGAGGTAACCGGTGTTGAAGGCATTGCGGTTGACCAGCAGGGGCACCCGTTCGCTGACCTCGATGCCGGCCTGCTCCAGCGCCTCGATCTTGCGCGGGTTATTCGTCATCAGGCGCACGCGGGCGACGCCGAACTGCGCCAGCATCGGCTGGCACAGGGCGTAATTGCGGGCGTCCGCATGAAAGCCCAGCTGCAGATTGGCTTCGACGGTGTCGGCGCCTGCTTCCTGCAAACGGTAGGCGCGGATCTTGTTGACCAGGCCGATGCCACGCCCTTCCTGGCGCAGATACAACAGGATGCCGCGCCCTTCATCGGCAATCTTGCGCAGCGCCCCCTCGAGCTGGGCGCCGCAATCGCAGCGCTGGGAAAACAGCACGTCGCCGGTCAGGCATTCCGAGTGCACGCGCGCCAGCACCGGCTCGCCATTGCCGATATCGCCCAGCACCATCGCCAGATGTTCCTTGCCGGTCGCATGTTCAATAAAGGCGTGCAGGGTAAATTGCGCCCACGGCGTCGGCAGGGCGCACGAAGTGACGTACTCCATCAATGAGTCGGCCATCAATGGGGCGGCCAACAGTGCGTCGGCCGATGGCGAAGGTGTTGGGAAAGGTGCACGAGGGTTCATTGCTATCTCTGAAAGCTATTTCTGTAGGCGCAAGTGTAGCGGAAATCGTCGGCGACTGTGGCTGCCCGGCAGTGGCACCCCAGTTAAGAAAGAATTAACGGGCAGTTAGCAAATGTTTGACCTGTTTAGCAACGGTTGACCACAACGGCCTATAAATTGCTGCAAAGTGTTGGGCTGCGTCAATACTTTCGCGGTAACATAGCTTTTATTCTGATGAATTTAACAAGTTGATGACCCCGACGAATTCTGTGGCGCTGCTGTTTTTTCGTGTACTTGCCGATCCCCGCGGCCGACCGGCAGCGTTGCTGCTCGAGTGCGGCGCCGGTGACCACGGCGCGCTCGCTGCTGCCATTGGCGCTGGTGTCGACAATTTTGTGGCGCTGTCGGCGGCGATGCCCTGCCTGTTCCGGCACGATGCGCTGGCCGCCCCGCTCGCCGAGGCCCTGCAACAGCAGCGCTGGCGCGCACTGGCGCCGGCCGCCGTCTGCCGCGTCGATCAGCGCCTGGTGATCGACGCGCTGCCGGCCGCCATTGCCTGGCTCGATGGCGACTGGTGCATGACGCCGCCACCGACCGCCACCGGCGCCCAGGCCGCCTCGCGCGCCACCGCCCTGCAGATGGTGCAACTGGTGGCCGACGACGCCGACACCCACGCCATCGAGGCGCTGCTGCGGCGCGATCCGGCGCTGTCGTACAACCTGCTGCGGCTGGTCAATTCGATCGGCGTTGGCGGTGGCCGCCGCATCACCAGTTTTTCGCAGGCGCTGCTGCTACTGGGGCGCGGGCAACTGCGGCGCTGGCTCAACCTGATGCTGTTTGCCGCCCGCCAGGGCGACATCCGTTCGACCATGCTGCTGGCCCGCGTGGCGATGCGCGCGCGCGCACTCGAACTGCTGGCCAAGGTGCATGGGTTGGATAAATTGCACCAGGAGCAGGCCTTCATGACCGGCATGTTTTCCTTACTGGGCGTGCTGTTTGGCATGACCGTGGCCGAGGTGCTGGCGCCGCTGTGCCTGGGCGAAGCGGTGCACGCCGCGCTGCTGCGCCGCGAAGGCGAGCTGGGCATCCTGCTCAGCCTGATCGAAGCGCTGGAACAGGGCGATCTGGCCGGCGCCGCCGTCCGCCTCGACGCGCTGCAGATCGCCCGCGCTGATTTCAACGACGCCATCATCGACGCGGCCCTGTGGATGCAGGGCGCCCTGCAGGAAAGCCAGGCAGCCCATGGCTGAAACGCTGAGCCAGCGCTGCCTGCGCCTGACCAGCATGGCGCGCGCGCTCGAGACGGGCGCGGCCGATGCCAGCGATGGCGCTGCGCTAACGGCCAGCATGGACGCATTCGAAGTGGCGCTGGAGGCGGCGCTGCAAGCACTGCCGGCAGCTACCGCGCCGGCGCTGATCACCCTCGATCTGGCCGGCTATGTCAGCGACTGGAACGCTGGCGCCAGCGCGCTGTTCGGCTACAGCCGCCAGCAGGCCCTCGGCCAGCACGCCTTTTTTCTCGACGCCGCCGACGCTGACGATCCCGGCATCGCCCTGCTGCCGCAACAGGCCGACGCCCTGATCGTGCGCCGGCGCACCCGTGCCGGCGCCACCATCAGCGTTGCCATGCGGGTCAGCGCGCTCCTTGATGACGCCGGCAACGTGGCCGCCATGCTGCTGACGATGACGACCGCCGCCGCTGTCAGCCCAGCCGCACCGCGCGCTGGCGCCCTCAGCGACAGCGACCGCCACCGCCTGCACGCGCGCATCATCGAAGACAGCGAGCAGGGCGTGCTGATCACCGACGCCGATGAGCGCATCGTCTCGGCGAACGCCGCCTTTTGCCGCATGACGGGTTACAGCGAGGCCGAGCTGATCGGCCAGACTGCCGAGCTGCTGCACACCGGCGCGCCCGACGACGGTTTTACGGCGCGCGTGCGGGCCACCTTGCACGGGGAAGCGTCGTGGCGCGGCGAAATCGTCGGCAAGCGCAAGAATGGCGAACAGTTTCCGCAAGCGGTCAGCATCAGCGTGGTGCGCGACGGCGCCGGCGCCATCAGCCACAGTTTTTCACTGTTTTCCGACATCAGCGTGCACCGCGAAGCCGAGGCACGCATGCAGCGCATGGCCAATTACGACAGCCTGACCGGCCTGCCCAACCGCAGCCTGTTCAATCACCTGGTCGACCAGATGCTCAGCGAGGCGCGCCGCGCCGCCGAATATGGCGCCGTGCTGGTGGTGGAAGTGGACCGGCTGGCCGCGGTGGCCGACCTGCTGGGCCACGACGTCGTCGCCGAGGTGCTGGTCGAAGTGGGGCGGCGCTTCCGCGCCGGCCTGCGCGACGCCGACATCCTCGCCCGCCTCGACGGCGCCAGGTTCGGGGTGGCGCTGCCCTTCATCGAAAAGCGCGAGCATGCGGCGCTGGTGGCGCAAAAACTGCTCGCCTCGCTGCAGGCGCCCATCGATATCGGCGGCCACCAGGTGCGCGTGGCCGGCCATATCGGCATTGCCATCTACCTCGAAGACAGCACCAACACTGCCTCCCTGATGCGCTATGCGGAGGTGGCGGTGACGCGGGTCGACCTGAACGCCAACGAGCGCTTCCTGTTTTACAGCGAAGAGATGGACTTGCGCGCCAAGGACCGCATGCGCCTGGAAAACGAGCTGCGCGCCGGCCTGGCCGCTGGCCAGCTCGAGCTGCACTATCAGCCCAAGGTCAGCCTGCGCAGCGGCCGCATCGTCGGTGCCGAAGCGCTGATCCGCTGGCGCCACCCGCAGCGCGGCTTGGTGCGCCCCGACGAATTTATCCCGCTGGCCGAGGAAACCGGCTTGATCCTGGAAATTGGCAACTGGGTGCTCGGTGAAGCATGCCGCCAGATCCGCGCGTGGCAGGATGCCGGCCTGGCGATGCCGCCGGTGGCGGTGAACCTGTCGGCGCGCCAGTTCGACCGCCAGTTGCCCGCCTTCGTGCAAACGGTGCTCGAATGCCACGGCGTGCAGCCGGGCCAGATCATGCTGGAGATCACCGAGAGCCTGCTGGTCGGTGGTACCGACGACGTGATTGCCATCATGAATACGCTGGTGGCGATGGGCATGGCGCTGGCGCTGGACGACTTCGGCACCGGTTACTCGAGCCTCGCTTATCTCAAAAAATTCCCCATCAGTACGCTGAAAATCGATCGCGCCTTCGTCGTCGGCCTGCCCGATGAAGAAAACGATTGTGCCATCGCGCGCGCCATCGTCACCATGGCGCAGCAGCTGCGCCAGGAAATTGTCGCCGAAGGGGTGGAGACGGTCGAGCAGATGCAGTTCCTGCGCGACCTCGGCTGCGATCAGTTGCAGGGCTGGCTGTTCAGCCCGGCCGTGCCGGCCGCCGACTTCGCCGCCATGCTACGCGACGGCAAGCGGCTCGACGTCACCCGCTAGCCGAAATATCCACCGCACATAGTGCTTGCTGTAACATGATTGCTTCCCGACCAAGCAAGATTGCGGGGAACGATCACAAGGACGGCTATGCTGGAAGCGACGGACAAGGAAAGCTGTTATTTAGGCCAATTTATCCCGGTCCATTACCATCACAATATGTTGATGGATAAAAACCGCATGCAGGGTTTCAAGGCGGCGATTGCCCAGGCGGTCTTGCCGGGCATGACCGTGCTCGAACTGGGCGGCGGCACCGGTGTGCTGTCGTGGTTTGCCGCGCAGCAGGCGAGCAAAGTCTATTGCGTGGAGTTCAATCCCGACCTGGTGGCCGAGGCGCGCCGCCTGCTGGCGCGCAACCGCGGGGGCGAGAAGGTCGAGCTGATCGAAGCCGATGCCTTCGACTACCTGCCGCCCGAGCGGGTCGATGTGGTCATTTGCGAAATGATCCACGTCGCCCTGGTGCGCGAAAAGCAGGTGCAGATGATGGCCTCGTTCAAGGCGCGCTACTTGGCCCGCTTCGGCGCGCCCTTGCCGGCGTTCATGCCCGAGGCAGTGGTGATGGCCATCCAGCCGCTGCAGCAGGACAGCGATTTCGAGGGTTTTGACGCCCCCATCATTCAATTCCAGCAAAATCAGGTGATCCACGCGGACACGCTCGAACTGGCCGCGCCCGCGGTGTATGCGATCGTCGATTTTAACGAGCCGACGCTGGAACAGATCGTCTGGCAAGGGACGATTGCCATCACCACCGACGGCACCGTCAACGCCATGCGCTTTATCACCAAGAACATCCTCGCCGTGGTGGCGAATGAAGCGCGCACCATCGACTGGCTCAACAATTACATGACGGTACCGCTCGAACCGCTGGCCGTGCGCGCCGGCCAGGTGCTGGCAGTGCGCCTGGCCTACAAGGCCGGTTGTTCGATTCCGGCGCTGCAGGCGGGGCTGCAGCTCGGTCTGGCCAGCAACGCCTGCGCTACATCGGCGGCCGCTTGAGTCCGCCATGACCCGCGCTTCGCTCGACCCTGACAACTGGGACGCCCTGCGCGCCCAGGGCCACCGCATGCTCGACGACATGATCGACTACCTCGAACAGATCCGCGAACGTCCGGTCTGGCAAGCCATCCCGGCAGACAAGCGCGTGCTGTTTGAGCAAGCGCTGCCGTCGCAACCGACCGATCTGGCCGCCGTGCACGCCAGTTTCATGGCCGACATCCTGCCTTATGCGGTCGGCAATGCCCACCCCGGCTTCATGGGCTGGGTCCATGGCGGTGGCACGGCGGTCGGCATGCTGGCCGAAATGCTGGCCGGCGGCTTGAATGCGAATGTGGGCGGGCGCGATCAAATGCCGGTCGAAGTCGAGCGCCAGGTGGTGCGCTGGATGCGCGAACTGTTTCAGTTTCCCGCCAGCGCCAGCGGCGTGTTCGTCACCGGCACCTCGATCGCCAATTTCATGGCGGTGCTGGTGGCCAGGGTGGCCTTGCTGGGCAGCAGCGCGCGGGGCCAGGGCGTGCGCGTCAGCGACGGCGAGCTCACCGTCTACACCTCGGCCGCCGCCCACGGCTCCATCGCCCAGGCGGTGGAGATGGCCGGACTGGGGCGCGCATCGCTGCGCAAGATTGGCGTCGACGGGCGCCAGCAGATCGATGTGGCGGCGCTGGCGGCGGCGATCGGCGCCGACCGCGCTGCCGGTCGCCGGCCATTTTTACTGGTCGCGTCGGCCGGTACCGTCGATGTGGGTGCCATCGATGACTTGCGCGCGCTGGCCGCACTGGCGCAGCGCGAATCGCTGTGGCTGCACGTCGACGGTGCCTACGGCGCCATGGGCATGCTGTCGCCGCACATCGCACCGCGCCTGGCCGGCATCGAGCTGGCCGATTCGATCGCGTTCGATTTCCACAAGTGGGGCCAGGTGCCCTATGATGCCGGCTTTTTGCTGGTGCGCGATGGCGCTCAGCACCAGGCGGCGTTCGCCTCGCCGGCCGCCTACCTGGCGCGCGAAACGCGTGGCCTTGCCGGCGGCTCGCCGTGGCCGTGCGACTTCGGTCCCGACCTCTCGCGCGGCTTTCGCGCCCTGAAAACCTGGATGACCTTCAAGGTCTACGGCAGCGAGCGGCTGGGACGTTCGATCGACCAGAGCTGCCGCCTGGCCCAGTACCTGGGCGCGGCGATCGAGGCGCACGCCGCGCTCGAGCTGATGGCGCCGATCAGCCTGAACATCGTGTGCTTTCGCTACCGCTGCGGGCAAGCGGACAGCATCAACCGCCAGATCGTCGCCGATCTGCACGAGTCCGGCATCGCGGCGCCGTCCACCACCACCATCGCTGGTGCGCTGGTCATCCGCGCAGCGCTGGTCAACCACCGCACCAGCGAACACGATATTGACAGGATGCTCGTCGCCGTCGTCGCCGCAGGCGCGCGCCGCTGCGCCCCACCTGACCATCAAGGAATTGCATGAACGACTTGCTTGCCACTGCCAGCACCCCGTTTGCCCCGCTGATCGGGGTGGCGCCGCTGATGCGGCGCGCCTTCCAGCACGAAGACTTGCGGCCCATCGGCGCCGCCCTGTTGCAGCGCGCCCAGGACCATCCCGAAGATGCCAACGCCCTGCTCGATTTTTCCACGGTGCTGCAACTGACGGGCGACCGCACTGGCGCGCTGGCGATCCAGGCCGAGGCGATTGCCATGCAGCCGCTCTACAGCCTGTCGTGCCATTCAGGTGAACCGGGCCTGCGCCTGCTGGTGCTGATGGGGCCGGGCGACTTGATGTCGAACACGCCCGTCGAATTTCTGCTCGAAGGGGCCGATGTCGCCGTCGATGTGCTGTTCGTCAGCACCACCGCGCCGTTTCCCGACAGCGTGCCCGATCACGACGTGCTGCTCGTCGCGCTTGCCGAATCGACCGCCAACCAGCCCTTGCTGGCCCAGGTCGCCGAACTGGTGCAGCACTGGCCGCGTCCCGTCATCAATCCGCCCGAGCGCATTGCCGTGCTCTCGCGCGACGGCGTCTGCGCGGTGCTGGCGGGGATTGCCGGCGTGCTGCTGCCGCTGACCGCACGCGCCGATCGCGCCACCGTGCAGGCGCTGGCGGCGACGCCGCACAGCCTGGCAGCGCTGTTGCCGGGTGACGACTTTTCGCTGATCGTGCGCCCGGTCGGGTCGCATGCCGGGCACGATCTGTTGAAAATTCCGACCCCGGCCGATGTGCCGGCCTACCTTGCCGCTGTCGATAGCGCGCAATTTTATGTGTCGCGTTTTATCGATTACAGCAGTGACGACGGGCTGTTCCGCAAATACCGGGTGGCGCTGATCGAGGGCGTGCCGTATATCTGCCACTTCGCCATTTCCTCGCACTGGATGGTCCATTATCTCAATGCCGGCATGGACGACAGCGCCGACAAGCGCCGGCAGGAAGCCGACTGCATGGCCCATTTCGATGCCCAGTTCGCCACCCGCCACGCGGCGGCGCTGGCGGCCATCAACGAGCGCATGGGATTGCCGTATCTGGGCATCGATTGCGCGGAAACGCCATCGGGGCAATTGCTGATCTTCGAGGTCGACAATGCCATGGTTGTCCATGCACTGGAAGCGGACCCCAAGTACGCCTACAAAAAACCGGTCATGCAAAAAGTGTTCGATGGCTTTCGCCGTCTGCTCGAGAACGCCCGCAACGGCATGCCCCCCGCGTGATTACGGCGCCAGCAGGCGTTCCATAAACGCCCGTTTGTCGGCGCTGGCCGGGTCTTGCCAGAAGTGCTGGCGCTGCAGACGCACTTCACCGTCGCACAGCACGCGCACGCGCAGCGGCTTGCCCAGCAATACGCTGTGGACATAGGTGGCAAACGTTTCGGCAAAGTCGTCGTAGACATTGGTGGCGGCGTACAGGGTGGCAAAGCTGGTGCCAGCGAGCGCCTGGTAGATGCCGAGGATGGCGTCATCGGCCAGGCCGCGCCGCGCATAGTAAGAGATGGCGCTGCGCCCGGCAAAATCCTCGCCCGCTTTCGGCACGATCTGTTTGTCGGCGGTGACGTCCCAGCCCAGTTGCAGGAAGGCGTAATCGGTGGTGCCCCGCATGGCGTCGGCGCCCAGCCACCAGATTGGCAAAAAGCGCCGGCCGGTGCTCAGGACGTGACCATATTCGTGCAGCAGCAGGAACTGGATGGCATTGGCGCGCGTGTCGCCAGCGGGGTCGGCGATGGTCACCTCGAGGCAGTTGCTGCCGCGCAGCTCGAACGGGGAGTTTTCTTTCCAGGTGGCCCAGGCATTGGCCAAGCGTTCGGCAAAGGCGTCGATATCCATCACGATCACGGCGCCGATAATCGCGCCTTGCGAATCGACGACGACATCGGTAATGGCCGACGAGCCGACGGCGCGGGCGAAATACACGCCCAGCAGGACGTCCTGCAATTGTGCGTTGATGAGATCGGGCACCTCGTTGATGGCAGTGCGCAGATCGTCCAGCAGGTCGGCCGGCACCGCGCAAGCGCAGGTGCGGGCGTCGACGGCGCTGGCCTGGTTGGCCCAGGCGATGTAATCGACCAGCTCGGCAGGGGCCGCACCGGTGCGCGCGGCGATGGGTAGATCGAGGGTCGCTTTCCAGAAAAGCGGGTCTTGGGCGACGATCAGGTCAGCCTCCGTGGCGAGGTGGTCAGATAAAAACAGTACAGCAGCGCTACTGTTGAGCGACCAAGCTTAGCACAGCGCGCCCTGTCAGCGCCGCCGCAGGGGATCGAGCAGGCTGCGCAGATCGTTGTGATCGAGTTCATACATGATGGCCAGCAGCTCGCCCAGCTCGCCTTTGGGAAAGCCGGCGCGGGCGAACCAGCCCAGGTAGTGGCCGGGCAGGTCGGCAATCTTGCGGCCTTCGTATTTACCAAAGGGCATTTCGCGGGTCAGCAGCAGCTGCAAATGTTCGGCTTTCATGCGCGCCACTGTAGCACCCGCGCTAATATAGCGGCGAGGAGGGTCACCTTATGAATGATCTATTCGATCTTGCCCGCTTCGTCGAGGCGCAGGAAGCGGTGTATGCCAGCGTGCTCGACGAGCTTGCCGCCGGGCGCAAGCGCAGTCACTGGATGTGGTTCGTGTTTCCCCAAATTGCCGGACTGGGCCGCAGCGCGCTGTCGCAACGCTACGCCATCGCGTCTGCCGACGAGGCCGCTGCCTACCTGGCGCACCCCGTGCTGGGGCAACGCTTGCGCCAGTGCTGCGCGCTGGTGCTGGCGCTGCGCGGCCGCGACATTGCCACCATCTTCGGCAGCGCTGATGCACAAAAACTGCATTCGTCGCTGACCCTGTTTGCCGAAGTGGCGCCGGACGAAGCGGTGTTTCAGGACTGCCTCAACGAATTTTTCGATGGCTTGCCCGATCTGGCGACGCTAGCGCGCCTGTAGATGCGGCCAGCGGGGAGGGCGCCGGCAGGCAGGCGGCGGCTGCGGTGCGGTGCGTGCTGGCAACATGCGTATAATCGCTGGCTTGTCCGACCTTCACTGCATGGAAAAAATTCCCTATGGCTTCAACTCCCGACAATATCAGCATGGCGGTGTTCTGCGATTTCGAAAACGTGGCGCTCGGTGTGCGCGACGCCAACTACGAAAAATTCGACATCAAACCCGTGCTCGAGCGCCTGCTGCTCAAGGGCAGCATCGTGGTCAAGAAAGCCTATTGCGACTGGGAACGCTACAAGGGTTTCAAGGCCACCATGCACGAAGCGAACTTCGAGCTCATTGAAATCCCCCACGTGCGCCAGTCCGGCAAGAACTCGGCCGACATCCGCCTGGTCGTCGATGCCCTCGACCTGTGCTACACCAAGTCGCACGTCAACACCTTCGTCATCATTTCGGGCGATTCCGATTTTTCGCCGCTGGTATCGAAACTGCGCGAGAACAACAAGCAGGTGATCGGCGTCGGCGTCAAGCAATCGACCTCGGACCTGCTGGTGGCCAATTGCGACGAATTCATTTTCTACGATGACCTGGTGCGCGAAGTCAAGCGCGCCGCCGCCAAACGCGACGAGCGCAAATCGCAGCCGCAGGCAAGCACCTCCGGCAGCAACCGCCGCGCGCCCGACGACAAGAACGACAAGCGCAAGGAAGAACTGGAAGCACGCAAGGCGCAAGCGATCGACATGGTGGTCGAAATGTTCGACGCCCTGGTCTCCGAGCGTGGCGACAGCGGCAAGATCTGGGCCTCGCTGCTCAAGGACACCCTGAAACGCCGTCGCCCCGAATTTAATGAAACCTATTTTGGTTTCCGCACCTTCGGCAATTTGCTGGAAGAAGCGCAGGCGCGCGGCCTGCTCGAGTTTGGCCGCGATGAAAAATCCGGTGCTTATGTGTATCGCAGTGCCGCCGGCCAGGCCGGGCGCAGTGCCGAGGCGGTGGTCGAAGACGTCGACGGTGAGGCGGTCGATGGCCATCTCGATGGCCGTCCCGCCGTGCTGGACATCGATGGCTTCTCGCCGGAAATGGCGGAATTGCTCAACGCGCCCGTCGCGCCCATGACGGAAGCGCCCGCGGCGGTGGAAGCGCCGCGCCGCCAGGCCCGTCCCGAGCAGGAGCGCGGCCGTGGTCGCGGTCGCGGGCGCACCGATTTCCGGGCGCCGGTGGCGCCGCAGGTCGAGCCTGCTGACCTGGTTGATGCAGTCGAGCCGCAGGCTGAGGTACAGCCCGAGGTACAACCCGAGCCGGCCGTGGCGGAACAAGTCGAAGCGCTCGACAGCGAAGTGTGGAACGACGAATCGCCATTCCCGCCGCCAGCGGCGGGCCAGCGCCGCGCGCCGGCCCGCAAACCGGCCGCCAAGAAAGCCCGGGCGCCGGCCGTGCGCCAGCAGGCCGCGCCCGAGGTGGTCAGTCAAGTCGACGTGCTTGCCGCTGCACCGGTGGTCGAAGCTGCCGCTAAGCCGGTGCGCAGTCGGCGGCCGGCCAAGGCCAAGGTGAAGGCCGAGCAGGGCTAAAACGGCAAGCGTTGGTGGTTGTTTTAAGCGTTGATCGAACATTCGGACTGGCACCTGCGGTGCCGGTCCCAATTGTCCAGACTACCAGCCGCGTTAGTCCCTTTCAGTAACAACCTCCTGCCACCGTCTCATGTCCCCAGTCCTGCTGTTCTGCATCCTGATCGCTTATTTTGCCTTGTTGCTGGGCGTCGCCTGGGCGACGTCGCGCAACGCCACCAACGACAGTTTTTTCATCGGTAACAAGTCGAGCAACTGGATGCTGGTGGCCTTCGGCATGGTCGGCACCACGCTGTCGGGCGCCACCTTCATCAGCGTACCGGGCGCCGTCGGGCGCGACGGTTTTGGCTACGCCCAGATCCTGATCGGCTACGTGATCGGCTACATCGCCGTGGTCTATCTGTTGCTGCCGCTGTATTACCGCCTCAAGCTGACCTCGATTTACAGTTACCTCGACATGCGCCTGGGGCGCCGCGCCTACCAGAGCGGCGCCGGCTTTTTTATCCTGTCGCGCCTGCTGGGCGCGACCGCCCGCCTGTACCTGGTGGTCAACATCCTGCAAGTGATCATCCTCGACAGCCTGGCGATACCGTTCTGGCTGACCACCCTGGTCATCCTCGGCATGATCCTGATTTACACCTACCAGGGCGGCGTCAAGACCATCGTCTGGACCGACACCCTGCAAACGAGCTGCATGCTGATCGGCCTGCTGGCCTGCGTCGGCTTTCTGTTCAGCCAGCTCGACCTGACGCTGGCGCAGTCGCTGGCGCAGATGCAGGAGCGCGGCCTGTCGCGGGTGTTCACCAGCAGCCCTGACAGTCCCAGTTTCTGGCTCAAGCAGATCGTCGCCGGCATTTTTATCGTCATTACCATGACCGGCATGGACCAGGAAATGATGCAGAAAACCATCTCCGTAAAAACCCTGGCCGACTCGCAAAAAAACCTGCTCACGCTCACCCTGGTGCTGACCATCGTGCTCTCGCTGTTCCTGTTCCTGGGCGGCTTGCTGCACCTGTATGCACCGCTGGTGGGCGTCACCGCCAGCGGCGACCAGCTGTTTCCGGCCATCGTCACCGGCCACCTGCCAGCGGCGGTCCAAGTGATTTTCCTGATCGCCCTGGTGTCGGCGCTGTTTCCCAGTGCCGACGGCGCCATCACCGCGCTCACTTCGACCACCTGCATCGACCTGCTGGGCATTCACCGTCCCGGCTACATCGGCGCACTGGGCGAGGGCGCCAAGATACGCCTGCGCAAATCCGTGCACCTCGCGTATGCCGCCCTGTTCCTGCTGCTGGTGCTGGTGTTCAAGGCAATCGACAGCCCCAGCATGATCGTCGTCATCCTCAAGCTGGCAGCCTACACCTACGGGCCGCTGCTGGGCCTGTTCGCCTTCGGCATGCTGACCACCCGCATCCTGCGCGACCGCCTGGTGCCGCTGGTCACCATCGGCGCGCCGCTGCTGTGCGCGGTGCTTGAATTGCATCAAACGCAGCTGTTTGCCAGTTACCGTTTTGGCCTTGAAATGTTGATGATCAACGGCTCGCTGGTGTTTGCCGGCTTGTATTTAATTTCCAAAAAGCAACATTAGACGCTCGCCATCAAGGCGGCAGAGGCGCTTTTATCGTACAGTGCGGGGTGTGACGTAATGTGACGTGCTGTGACGTGCTGTGACGTGTTTTGACGTGTTGTGACTTGTTGTACCCGATTGTTTCATCAACTTTGCCGCTGGAGAACCGATGTCCTTCAAACCTTTTTCCGCCGTGCGTCGCGGCTTCGGCCTGTTCTGGCGTGCCCTCGACGCCACCCGCCGCACCTTCTTCAACCTGATTTCCCTGTTCCTCCTGGTGCTCATCGCGGTCGGCCTGTTCAGCGGTGGCGTCAAGCCGCTGACGCCGAAAACGGCGCTGGTCATCAACATCAAGGGCAGCGTGGTCGAGCAGGCCACCGGCAGCGTGCAGGACGCCGTGCTGGCCAACGTCAATGGCGACTCGCGCCGCCAGGTGCAGCTGCGCGACCTGCTCACAGTGCTCGATGCCGCCGCCACCGACAAGGGCATCGGCAGCGTGCTGCTGATGCTCGAAGACATGGATGCGGCCGGCATGGCGCAGCTCAACGATATTGGCGCCGCCATCGAGCGCGTCAAGGCCGCCGGCAAACCCGTCGTCGCCTGGGCTGGCAATTACGACCAGCGCCAGTACCTGCTGGCCGCGCACGCCACCGAGGTGTATCTGCACCCGATGGGCATGGTCAACGTCAAGGGCTTTGGCCGCTACCGCAATTACTACCGCGACGCCCTCGACAAGGTGGGCGTGACGGTCAACCTGATGAAAGTGGGTACTTACAAAAGCTTTGCCGAGCCGTACATCGGCAACGGCCCGTCGGATGCCGCTGCCGAAGCCGAAGGGGTGCTCTACAACGCCCTGTGGAAAGGCTACACCTCGACGGTGGAAAAAAGCCGCAAGCTGCCCGCCGGCGCCATCGACAGCATGATCGACAAGCTGCCGCAACTGATGGAAACGGCGCAGGGTGACGGCGCCCGCGTGATGCTCAATAACAAGCTGGTCGATGGCCTGAAGACACGCGACCAGCTGCGCAGCATGATGATCACCCGCGGGGAGTACGACGCCTCGGCCAAGAGCTTCCGCCAGATCAGTTTTGATGACTACCTCGGCCGCAACCGCCCGAAAATGTTTGGCGACGCCGTCGGCGTCATCGTCGCTTCGGGCGAAATCACCGATGGCAGCTCGGGCCCCGGTGGCATCGGCGGCAATTCGACCTCGAACCAGATCCGCCGTGCGCGCGAGGACGAGCAAATCAAGGCCGTGGTGCTGCGCGTTGATTCACCCGGTGGCAGCGCCTTTGCCTCCGAGCTGATCCGGCGCGAGCTGGAATTGACGCGTGCCGCCGGCAAGCCGGTGATCATTTCAATGGGCAATGTGGCCGCTTCCGGTGGCTACTGGATTTCGATGGCGGCCGACGAAGTGATCGCCGATCCGGCCACCATCACCGGCTCGATCGGCGTCTTCGCCATCTTGCCGACGGCGGAAAAAGTGGTCGACAAGCTAGGCGTGCACACGGCCGGCACCACCACCACCTGGCTGGCCGACGCTTACAACCCGCTGCGCCCGCTCGATCCGCGCTTCCGCCAGCTGGTGCAGAGCAGCGTCAACCACATTTATAGCGAGTTCACCACCCGCGCCGCCGCCGCCCGCAAGACCACGCCGGAGAAAATCGACGCCGTCGGCCAGGGCCGCGTGTGGACCGGGGCGCAGGCCCAGGAACGGGGGCTGGTCGATCGCCTGGGCAGTTACCAGGATGCCCTGAAAGCGGCGGCGGCGCGCGCCAAACTGCCGGCCGATTACCGCGTCGCTTACGTCGAGCGCGAAAGCACCCGGGTCGAGCGCGTGCTCAATATGTTCGGCGCCTCTGCCGCCCAGGCCTTGCAAATCGAAGTCAAACTGGGCATGCTGCCGACCGGTTTACCGGCGGCCAGCGTCAAGCAAGTGGCGCGCGATATGGCGTGGCTGTCGGAGCTAAATAGTGGCAAGGAGCCATTTGCGGCCGTGACCCATTGTTTGTGTGGCATGCCGTAATTTGCAGCAGTTCAGCATTGGGACAGGCACCCTGCGGTGCCAGTCCCCCCTGCTTGATATGTAGCGGGTTTGTAACACCAAGTACACCCTTGCGCCGACGCCGCTTCCCCCTGAAGCGGCTTTTTTTTGGCCTGCCGCCGCCGCCCGATGGTGTCCCTATGGCGCACTTTGTATTCTCCTCTGTACGCTATGAAACATACAGGACCACCCCTGCATGCTACAGTTGGACGGTAATTGTTACCATTTCGATCAAGGAAATCATGCAGCAGCAGCCAGTTGACAAAGCCGTCTCTCCCGCACCGCAGCGCAGCGGGCGCCGCAAGTTCATTGGCACCGTCATCGCCGTGGCCGTCATGATTGGTCTGGGCTGGCTGGCCTGGCACCTGACCCACCCGGCCGCCGACGCCGGCGGTGCTGGCGGTGCGCGCGCCGGGCAGGGCGGTGGTGGCGGTGGTGGCGGTGGCCGGCGCGGCGGCGCGCCCGCTTCCACCGTCGGCGTCGCCACCGCCGAGACCATGGACATCCCGGTCGTCATCGATGCGCTTGGCACCGTCACCGCGGCGGCCACTGCCACCGTGCGCCCGCAGGTATCGGGCGTGCTGCAAAAGATCAGTTTTAGCGAAGGGCAGATGGTCAAGGCCGGCCAGGTGCTCGCCACCATCGATCCGCGCGCCTTCGAGATGGCGCTGCTGCAGGCCAGCGGCCAGCGCCAGCGCGACGAAGCGCAACTCGACAGCGCGCGCGTCACCCTGAGCCGCTACCGCACCCTGCTGACGCAAGATTCGATCGCCCGCCAGGACGTCGACACCCAGGCCGCGCTGGTCAAGCAGTTGGAAGGCACCATCATGACCGACAAGGCGGCCGAAGGGGTGGCCCGCCTGAACCTGAGCTACACCCAGATCAAGGCACCGATCAGCGGGCGGGTCGGCCTGCGCGTGGTCGACCTGGGCAACCTGGTCGCCAGCGGCGACGCTGCCGGCATTGCTGTCATCACCCAGTTAGCGCCCATCGATGTCGAATTTTCCATCCCCCAGGACCAGGTGCCGGCGGTGCAGGGCCGCATGGTCGAGAACACGCCGCTGCCGGCGATCGCCTTTGACCGCACCCGTATCAACACGCTCGCCAGCGGCAGTTTTAAAGCGCTCGACAACCAGGTCGATATCCAGACCGGCACCGTCAAGGCCAAGGCGCGCTTTGTCAACAGCGACATGAAGCTGTTCCCCAGCCAGTTCGTCAACCTGCGCCTGCAAGTACGCAATATCAAGGGCGCCGTGGTGGTGCCGGTGACCAGCCTGCGCCACGGCGCCAGCGGCGACTTCGTCTACGTTCTCAACACCGACAAGACGGTGTCGGTGCGCGCCGTCACGCGCGGCCAGGCCACCGTCGACAAGGTGCAGATTGCCACCGGTCTGAAGGTGGGCGAGCAGGTCATCACCGAAGGGGCCGACCGCCTCAAGGATGGCGCCAAGGTGATTTTGCCGGGCGACCGTCCCGCTGGCGGCGGCGGTGGCGGCGGCGGCGCTGGCCGGCGCGGCAACCGCGGCGCCGCCGCCGATGGCGCCGCGCCTGCCGCCGCCGCTCCGGCGGCCGCTGCACCCGCCGCCGCTCCGGCGGCCGCTGCACCCGCCGCCGCCGAAGGCCAGCGCCGCCGCCGCGCCGAAAGTCCCGCCCCATGATGGTGTTCGATAGCTGTGTGGCCGCCGCGCCGTTGGGATATTGCTCATGAATCCGTCCGGCCCCTTCATCGCCCGGCCTGTCGCCACCTCGCTGCTGATGCTGGCGATCGTGCTCGCTGGCCTGGTCGGTTTTAAATTTCTGCCGCTGTCGGCCCTGCCGCAGGTCGATTTCCCCACCATCCAGGTGCAAACCCTGTATCCGGGCGCCAGTCCCGAAGTGATGGCGCGCACGGTGACGGCGCCGCTCGAACGCCAGTTCGGCCAGATGTCGGGTCTATCGCGCATGAGCTCGACCAGCGCCGCCGGCGTTTCCATCGTCACCTTGCAGTTTGGCCTGGGCCAGACGCTCGACGTCGCCGAGCAGGAAGTACAGGCGGCGATTAACGCCGGCGGCTCGCTGCTGCCCACCGACCTGCCGGCGCCACCGGTGTACGCCAAGGTCAACCCAGCCGATGCCCCGGTGCTGACGCTGGCGATCACGTCCGACACCATGCCGCTCACCGAGGTGCAAAACCTGGTCAACACGCGCCTGGCGCTGAAAATCAGCCAGGTCAACGGCGTCGGCCTGGTCAGCCTGTCGGGCGGCCAGCGGCCGGCGGTGCGTATCCAGGCCGATACCGAGGCACTGGCCTCGTATGGCCTGGGACTGGACTCGCTGCGCACGGCGATCACCGCCGCCAATGCCAACAGCGCCAAGGGCAGCTTCGACGGCCCGACCCGCTCCTACATCATCAACGCCAACGACCAGCTGCTGGCGGTGCCCGACTACAAGCAGCTGATCGTCGCCTATAAAAATGGGGCGCCGGTGCGGCTGGTCGACGTCGCCAACGTCGTCGACAGCGCGGAGAACGTCAAGCTGGCCGCCTGGTCGGGCTTGAAACCGGCCATCATCGTCAACGTCCAGCGCCAGCCGGGCGCCAACGTCATCGCCACCGTCGACGCCATCAAGGCGCGCCTGCCGGAGCTGCAGGCCAGCCTGCCCGGCGCGCTGCACCTGGACGTGCTGGTCGACCGCACCACCGGTATCCGCGCCTCGGTCGAACACGTCGAACTCGAACTGCTGCTGTCGGTGGCGCTGGTGGTGCTGGTGATCTTCGCTTTCCTGCACAGCGTGCGCGCCACCGTGATCGCCAGCCTGTCGGTGCCGATCTCGCTGATCGGCAGTTGTGGCGCCATGTACCTGCTGGGCTACAGCCTGAACAACCTGTCGCTGATGGCGCTGACGATTGCCACCGGCTTCGTGGTCGACGACGCCATCGTCATGATCGAAAACATCGCCCGCTATATCGAAGAAGGCGAAACGCCAATGGCAGCGGCGATCAAGGGCGCCGCCCAGATCGGCTTTACCATCATTTCGCTGACGGTCTCGCTGATCGCCGTGCTCATTCCGCTGCTGTTCATGGGCGACGTCGTCGGCCGGCTGTTTCGCGAGTTCGCCATCACGCTTTCGATCACCATCCTCATTTCCGCGGTGGTGTCGCTGACCCTGGTGCCGATGATGTCGGCGCGCTGGCTCAAGGCGCACAAGGATGAAACGCCATCGAAGCTGGCGCTGCACACGCAGGCGTTTTTTGACCGCGTGGTGCACCGTTACGACGGCGCCCTGACCTGGGTGCTGGCACGCCAGGGCCTGACCCTGATCGTGGCGCTGGCCACGCTGCTGCTGACGGTGGCGCTGTACATGCTGATCCCCAAGGGCCTGTTCCCTACCCAGGACACCGGCCAGCTGCAGGCGCGCGTGCAGGCGCGCCAGGCGATTTCGTACGACGGCATGGCCAGCCTGCAGCAGCAGGCCGCGCGCGTGATTTTGCAGGACCCGGACGTGCTGTCGCTGTCATCGAATGTCGGCGTCGACGCCGCCAACAACACCATGCTCAACACGGGCAGCATGCTGATCAACTTGAAACCCACCCGCAGCAGCGACCAGCAAGCCATCATGACGCGCCTGCGCCAGCGGGTGGCGCAGGTGGCCGGCCTGACCCTGTTCCTGCAGCCGACCCAGGACTTGACCATCGACGCCGAAACCGGGCCGACCCAGTACCGCGTGTCGATCGAAGGGGCCGACAGCGCCAGCGTGACCAAGTGGGCAAACGCACTGGTGGCGCGCCTGCAGTCGACCAAACAGGTGGCCAATGTCACCAGCGACGCCGGCGCCAGCGGTGTGGCGGCGTTTGTCGACATCGACCGCGACAGCGCTGCGCGGCTGTCGATCACGGCGTCGACCATCGATGATGCCCTCTATAGCGCTTTTGGCCAGCGCATCGTCTCGACCATTTTCACGGAAACCAATCAGTACCGGGTGATCCTCGAAGCGAAGAACGAGCACGCCATGTCGATCGATACCTTGAAACGCCTGCCGATCAAGACCGGTTCCGGCAAACCGACCCCGCTCGAAGCGATTGCCACCATCACCGAGCGGCCGGCGCCGCTGCAAATTACCCACGTGGCGCAATACCCGGCCACCACCATCGGCTTCGATACCGCGCCCGGCGTCTCGCTCGGTACGGCGGTCGACGCCATCCGTGCTGCCAGTGTCGATGTCAAGCTGCCGCCGGCAGTGTCGATGACCTTCCTCGGCGCCGCCGGCGCCTACCAGTCATCGCTGTCGAACCAGCTGTGGCTGATCCTGGCGGCGGTGGTGTGCGTGTACATCGTCCTCGGCGTGCTCTACGAGAGTTATATTCACCCGATGACGATCCTGTCGACGCTGCCGTCGGCCGGTGTCGGCGCGCTGCTGGCGCTGTTGATCTCGGGCCAGGACCTGGGGGTGATCGGCATCATCGGCATCATCCTGTTGATCGGCATCGTCAAGAAAAACGCCATCATGATGATCGACTTCGCCATCGAGGCTGAGCGCGAGCAGGGCAAAAGTGCGCAGGAGGCGATTCACCAGGCGGCGCTGCTGCGTTTCCGGCCGATCCTGATGACCACCCTGGCAGCGCTGTTTGCCGCCGTGCCGCTGATGCTGGGCTGGGGTGAAGGCGCCGAGCTGCGCCGCCCGCTGGGCCTGGCCATTTTCGGTGGCCTGATCGTCAGCCAGGTACTGACCTTGTTTACCACCCCGGTGATTTACCTCGGCTTTGACCGCCTGGCCAAGCGCGTCAATCAGCGCATGAGCAAGCGTTTTGGTAGCAGGGACGATGCCTTGCACAACCCGTACGCGCACGGCGCCCTGCTCGAAGCGCGCACCGACGGTACTGTCCCCGGAGCGCGCGAATGAACCTGTCGGAACCGTTCGTGCGCCGGCCGATCGCCACCGTGCTGCTGACGGTGGGGATTGCGCTGGCCGGCATCGGGGCGTTTTTCGTGCTGCCTGTCTCGCCGCTGCCGCAGGTTGACTTTCCCACCATCTCGGTGTCGGCCTCGCTGCCCGGTGCCAGTCCCGACACCATGGCCAGCAGCGTCGCCACCCCGCTCGAACGGCGCCTGGGCGTGATCGCCGGCGTCAACGAGATGACGTCCAACAGCGGCAACGGCTCGACCCGCGTCAGCCTGCAGTTCGACCTGACCCGAAAAATTGATTCGGCCGCGCGCGAGGTGCAGGCCGCCATCAACGCCGCCCGCGCCGACCTGCCGTCGACCCTGCGCAGCAATCCTACCTACCGCAAGGCCAATCCGTCTGACGCTCCCGTCATCATCCTGGCACTGACCTCGAAGACCAAGACGCCGGGGCAGATCTACGAGACGGTGTCGAACCTGGTGCAGCAAAAGCTGGCGCAGGTGCAGGGCGTGGGCGACGTCGAAATCGGCGGCGGCTCGCTGCCGGCGGTGCGTGTCGATCTGCTGCCCTATGCGCTCAATAAATATGGCGTCTCCACTGAAGACGTGCGGGCGTCCATCCAGGCCACCAATGCCAACCGGCCGAAAGGGGCTATCGAAGGCAACGGCCAGCGCCTGCAGATCTATTCGCAGCCTGCCGGCGCCAGCGGCGGGCGCAGCGCCAACGATTACAAAGCGCTGGTGGTGGCATGGCGCAACGGCGCCGCCGTCCGCCTGCAGGATGTGGCGGCGGTGACCGATGGCGTTGAAAACGTCAACACACTGGGCCTGTTCAATGGCGAGCCGGCGGTGATCGTGCTGGTCACGCGCCAGCCCGCCGCCAACGTCATCACCACCGTCGACGGCGTGCGCGCGCTGCTGCCGCAATTGCAGGCGCAGCTGCCGAGCGACGTCAAGATTGAGGTGGCGTCCGATTCGACCAATTCGATCCGCGCCTCGCTGCACGAAATTGAAGTAACGCTGCTGATCTCGATCGCCCTGGTGGTACTGGTGGTGAGCGTGTTCCTGCGCTCGGTGCGCGCCACCGTGGTGCCGGCGGTGGCCACGGTGGTGTCCTTGCTGGGGACCTTTGGCGTCATGTACCTGCTGGGTTTTTCGCTCAACAACCTGTCGCTGATGGCGCTGACGGTGGCCACCGGCTTTGTCGTCGACGACGCCATCGTGGTGCTGGAAAATACCGCCCGCCATATCGAGGATGGCATGGACCGCATGCAGGCGGCCCTGCTGGGCGCGCGCGAAGTGGGTTTTACGGTGCTCTCGATTAGCCTGTCGCTGGTGGCGGTGTTCATCCCGCTGCTGTTCATGGGGGGCCAGGTGGGCCGGCTGTTCCGCGAATTTGCCGTGACCCTGTCGGCGGCGGTGCTCATTTCGCTGGTCATTTCGCTCACCACCACGCCGATGATGTGCGCCTGGCTGCTGAAGAAAACCGACAGCAATCACCGTCCCGGGCGCCTTTCTCGCTGGTCGGAGAGCGGCTTCGTCAAGCTGCAGGGCGGTTACGAAGCGGCGCTTGACTGGGCACTGGGCGCCAAGGCGCTGGTGATGGTGATTCTGGTGTTTGTCATCGGTCTGAATGTGTACCTGTTCGCGGCGGCCCCCAAAGGCTTTTTTCCGCAGCAGGACACCGGCCAGATCAACGGCGGCATCCGCGCTGACCAGTCGATTTCATTCCAGGCCATGCAGGGCAAGCTGCGCCAGCTGGTCAACATCATCGACAGCGATCCGGCAGTGGCCACCGTGGTCGGTTTTACGGGCGGTTCGCGGGCCGGTGGCGGCTTCATGTTCATCAACCTGAAACCGGTCGGCGAGCGCGCCAAGGGCGACTCCGGCCAGGCGGTGATTGCGCGCCTGCGGCCGCGCCTGGCCAAGGTCACCGGGGTGTCGATGTTCCTCAACCCGGTGCAGGATTTGCGTATCGGCGGCCGGCAGTCCAATTCGACCTACCAGTACACGCTCAAGAGCGACAACCGCGAAGACCTGAAAAAATGGGCGACCCGGCTGGCCGACGCCATGAAGGGCCAGAGCGCGCTGATCGATGTCGATACCGACCAGGCCGAAAACGGCGTCGAAACCTTTGTCACCATCGACAAGGACAGCGCCGCCCGCCTCGGCATCGGCACCCGTGACGTCGACAACGCCCTCTATAACGGCTTCGGCCAGCGCCAGGTCGCCACCATCTACGATGAGCTTAACCAGTACCACGTCATCATGGGCGTGGCCAGCCAGTATGCGCAGTCGCCGGAAGCGCTCAAGGATGTCTACGTGCCGGGCAAGAGCACGGCTGCCACCACGCTCGGTGCGTCGTTGAACCTGACGGCCTCGCGCGATCCGTCGAGCGGCACTGCGCTCGCTACCAGTGCGTCGACCATGGTGCCGCTGTCGGCAATTGCCAGCTTTGCCGAGAGCGCGACGGCGACCTCGGTCAACCACCAGGATGGCGAACTGGCCACCACCGTCTCCTATAACCTCGCTGCCGGCAGCAACACGGCCGCCGGCGAAGCAGCGGTGCGCCAGGCCGAAGCGAGTATCGGCATGCCCAACAATGTGCGTGGCAGTTTTCAGGGCGCCGCCAAGGCAGCGCAGGATTCCAACCAGGAGCAGCCCTACCTGATCGCCGCCGCCATCGTCGTCATTTACATCGTGCTGGGCATTTTGTACGAATCGCTGGTACACCCGGTGACGGTGCTGTCGACGCTGCCGTCGGCCGGCGTCGGTGCGGTGCTGGCCCTGCTGTTGTTCAAGATGGAGTTTTCCATCATCGCCCTGATCGGCGTGTTTCTGCTGCTCGGCATCGTCAAGAAGAACGCCATCCTGATCATCGATTTTGCGCTCGAGGCCGAGCGTGCGCGCGGCCTGTCGGCGCAGGACGCCGTGCGCGAAGCATGTCTGCTGCGCTTTCGCCCGATTTTGATGACCACCCTGGCGGCAGCACTCGGTGCGCTGCCGCTGGCGATCGGCTTTGGCGAGGGGTCGGAACTGCGTCAGCCACTGGGCATTGCCATCATCGGCGGGCTGGTGGCCAGCCAGGTGCTGACCCTGTTGACCACGCCGGTGGTCTATATTTTGATGGACAAGCTGCGCCGCCGCGGCCCGCAGGAAGCGGCGCTGAGCCACCTGGGCGCTGCTCCTGCTCCTGGCCCTGCCACCGCCGGCGCCACTGCCCAACCCTGAACACGACTGTGATTGACACGCCATGACCGCCACCTTGCGCCCGCCCCGTCTTGCCACCCTCGCAGCCTGCCTGCTCGCCGCCACCCTGCTGGGCGGCTGCGCCGTCGGCCCGGCTTACCGTTTGCCGGCCACGCCGCAGCCGGCTGCCTTCAAGGAAGCAGGACCCTGGCAGCTGGCGGTGCCGGCCGATACGCTCGAGCGGGGGCCGTGGTGGACGCTGTTTAACGACGCCCAGTTAAACGCGCTGGTGGCGCGGGTGCGCATCGATAACCAGAACGTCGCCGTGGCAGTGGCCAATTACGCTGCCGCCCGCGCCAGCATCGCCCAGCAGCGCGCCCAGTTGCTGCCCACAGTGACCCTCAATACGGGCGCTGACCGCAGCGGCGGCGCCGCTAACAATGGCACTGGCAAAAATTACCGGCTATCGATCGGTGGCAGCTGGGAGCCGGATGTGTGGGGCCGCCTGCGCGCAGGCGTGAACGGTGCCGAAGCGAGTGCACAGGCGAGCGCCGCCGATCTGGCGGCGGCCACCCTGTCGGCCCAGGGCGAGCTGGCCATCGATTATTTTAGTCTGCGTGAAATCGACGCCGAGCGTGAACTGGTGCGGCAAACCATCAGCGGTTACGAGCGCGTGCTGCAAATTACCCAGAACCGCTTCGACGCCGGCATCGCTGCCCGCACCGATGTGCTGCAGGCGCAGACCCAGCTGGCGCAAACGCGCAGCGACGATTTGACGCTGGAGCGTCAGCGGGCCCAGCTCGAGCACGCGATCGCCATTTTGCTGGGGCGCGCCCCGGCCGGGTTTACCCTGCCGACGGCGCCATGGCTGGCCAATGTGCCGGAAGTGCCCGCCGGCGTGCCTTCGAGCCTGTTGCAGCGGCGTCCCGACATCGCTGCCGCCGAGCGCCGCGTGGCCGCTGCCAATGCCAATATCGGCGTGGCGCAGGCAGCCTATTATCCGAATATTGGCCTGTCCGGTTCGTACGGCACCGCTGGCCCCAGCGTGAGCGACCTGTTTAATGTGTCGACCGCGGTGTGGTCGCTCGGCCTGTCGGCGGCGCAGACACTGTTTAACGGCGGCGCCACCAGTGCTGCGGTGGCCGCTGCCACGGCGCAGCGCGACGCGGCTGCTGCGCGCTACCGCCAGACCGTGCTGACCGCCTTTGGTGACGTCGAAGACCAGCTGGCCGCCACCCGCATCCTGGCCGCCCAGCTGGTGCTGCGCCGTCAGGCCTCGGACGCCGCCAACCAGGTCGAGACGCAGATTCTCAATCGCTATACGGCCGGTCAGATCAGTTATACCGAGGTGGTGCAGGCACAGGCGACCGCGCTGTCGGCGCGGCGCGCGCTGGCACAGTCGCAGGCGGACCGGCAGACCACGGCGGTGGCGTTGATTGCGTCGCTGGGAGGGGGATGGAACGTGGTCAACCAAAAGTGAAAACCTACTTTTGGTTGGGTTGGTCAGAGACGCCAAGGGGGGAACCGGCTTAGAGGCGCACACACGGTCAGCTCAAAATCACTGGCGCAGCCAGATGATTTTGAGAGGGGGACGAAAGCCCGAGCCGGATCGACTGTCGCCTCGAGGCACCGCGCGCGCAGCGCGCGGTGCCTGTCCCCACTGCCACTGGCGCCGCGCCAGGGGAACTGCGAGAATGCATTTCCATCATCACTTCGAACTTTCCATGCGCCGCCTTTCCTTCGCTTGTCTTGCTTCTTTCGCTTCTTTCGCGTCTTTCGCTTCTTTCGCGTCTTTCGCTTCTATCGCTGTCCTGCCCGTGATCCTTGGCGCCTGCGCCAGCGTGCCGCCGACGCCGCCCGGGCCGCCGTGGCAAGCTGTCACCAGCAACACCAGCGCCGAACTGCGCGGGCTGTCGGTGGTCAATGAGCAGGTGGCCTGGGCCAGCGGCGCCAAAGGCACCGTGCTGCGCACCGTCGATGGCGTGCACTGGCAGGGGGGGACTGTCGCCGGCGCCGACCAGCTCGATTTTCGCGATATCCATGCCATCGATGCCAGCAGCGCCATCGTCATGAGCGCCGGTCCCGGCGATGCCTCGCGCATCTACCGCACCGACGACGGCGGCGCCAGCTGGCGCCTGGTGCTGACCAACCCTGTCGCCGCCGGCTTCTGGGATGCGATAGCGTTCTGGGACAAGGAGCACGGCCTGCTGTTCGGCGACCCGGTGGCTGGGCGCTTTCAAACCTATGCCACCAGCGATGGCGGCATCAGCTGGCGCGCGCTCGCCGGCACGGGCCTGGAGGCCTTGCCCAACGAAGGCGCGTTTGCCGCCAGCGGCAGCTGCCTGTCGGTGGCCGGCAGCAGCGACGCCTGGATCGTCACCGGCGGCGCTGCCAGCGCGCGGGCGTTTCACTCGAATGACCGCGGCGCCAGCTGGCGCGCAGCGAGTTTGCCGATCGCCGCCGGCGCACCGGCGCGCGGCGCCTTTTCGGCCGGCTTTGCCAACAGCCGCAGCGGCATGGCAGTGGGCGGCGACTATCAGCAAATCACCATGGCCGGCGTGAACGGTGCGCGCAGCGACGACGGCGGCGCAACCTGGACGGCGGTGCAGGTGCTGCCGGCCGGGTATATGTCGGTGGTGGTGCCCATCAAGGGCAGCGCCAGCTACGTGGCGGCGGGACTGGCCGGTTCCGGCTACTCGCTCGACGCCGGTCGCAGCTGGACGGCGCTGGACGCCACGCCGCTCAACACGGTGGCCTTTGCATCGGCGTCGTCCGGCTGGGCGACCGGTCCCAAGGGTCTGTTAATGCGTTACACGGGCCCTTCGCTCAAGTCGCGTCCGTAAAACGTCACTGCCAGCAAAACCAGGGCGGCGCCTGGCGCGGCCCCTGTTGGCGGGCGCAGCGCTGTTATATACTGCGGCGTCGCACTACCCACGTCGTTTATCAGCTGTCCATACAATATCCGGGGATACCATCTTGTTCAAATCGATTGTCCTGCCTGTCGCCTTGCTGGGCGCGCTCACTACCGCCTCCACCGTCAGCGCCGACGAAGGCCAGTGGCAGCCACACCAGCTTACCCAGCTCAAGTCCGAACTCAAACGCATCGGCATCACCATCCCGGTCGACAAGCTGACCGACCTGTCGAAGCATCCGATGAGCGCGATCGTCTCCACCGGCGGTTGCTCGGCCTCGTTCGTCTCGCCCGATGGCCTGATCGTCACCAACCACCACTGCGGTTACGCGGCGATCCAGCGCAATTCGACGCCGGAACACAATTACATCGTCAACGGCTACCTGGCGCGTGAGCGCGCTGCCGAACTGCCGGGCGGCCCGACCCTGAACATCTACGTCACCGACAAGGTGGAAAACGTCACCGAGCGCGTGCTCAAGGGCCTCTCGCCCAGCATGCCGGGGCGCGAGCGCTATGAAGAAGTGCAAAGCCGTATCAAGGCCCTGACCGCCGAGTGCGAAGCAGACAAGGCGTACCGCTGCTCGGTGCCAGCGTTTCACCGCGGCCTTGAGTACTATCGCATTCGCCAGCTGATGATCCGCGACGTCCGCCTGGTGTACGCGCCGGCCGACATGATCGGCAATTACGGCGGCGATATCGATAACTACGAATTCCCCCGCCACACCGGCGACTTCAGCTTCCTGCGCGCCTACGTCGGCAAGGACGGCCGCCCGGCTGACTATTCGCCCGATAACGTGCCGTACAAATCGAAGGACTTCCTGGTGGTGTCGGCCGAAGGTCTGAAAAATGGCGACCCGATCCTGCTGGCCGGCTATCCGGGCCGCACCAGCCGCTACAAGCTGCCGGCCGAAATCCGCTTTGCCCGCGACAGCGATTTCCCCATGCGCGTGGCCGCCATGCAGGCCGACCTGGCCGTCATCGCTGCCGCTACCATGGGCAATCCCGCCTACGATGTGCGCTACGCCGGCGTGGTCAAGGGCATCAACAATGTGATGAAAAAAACCCAGGGCCTGATGGACGGTTTCGCCCGCAAGGACGTCGCCGCCATCAAGGAGGTGCAGGACGCCGAGTTCCGCGCCTGGCTGGCGAAAAACCCGGCCGCCGCGCCCAGCCGCACCATGCTGTCCGACCTTGACGCCGTGATCGCCGCCGACATGGCGATGTCCGACGAAGACTACGCCTGGTCGGTGGCCAATCACAGCGACCTGCTCTACAACGCCCGCATCCTGTACCGCCTGGCGCTCGAACGCCAGAAGCCGGACGCCAAACGCGAACCCGGTTACCAGGAGCGCGATCTGCCCTTCATCAAGGCGCGCCTGACCCGCCTTGAGCAATCGTTCGTCGCCAGCGTCGACGAGGCGCGCTACACCGCCGCCCTGCTGCGCTACCAGAAGCTGCCGGCGAAAATGCATCCGGCTGGCCTCGATGCGCTGATGCCAACCATTGCCATGGTGCCTGCCATGTACAAGGGCACCGAACTCGGTGACACTGCCAAGCGGCTGGCCTGGCTCACGCGCGACGCCGATGCCTTCCGCAAGTCCGATGACCCCATCATCAAACAGGCGGTGCGCCTGCAGGACGTCTCGATGGCGCTGGAGGCACGCCGCAAGGAAGTCGCTGGCAACCTCGAAAAAGTCATCCCGCAGTACATGGCCGCCGTCATCGCCTGGAAGAAGAGCCAGGGCAAACCGGTTTACCCGGACGCCAATTCGACCCTGCGCGTGACCTTCGGTACCGTGGCGCCTTATGTGGCGCGTGATGGCGTCATCAAGGGACCGTTCACCACCGTCGACGGCATCGTCGAGAAGCACACGGGCAAGGATCCGTTCAATGCACCCAAGCCGCTGTTAGAGACGATCAAGGCGCGCCGTTTCGGGCTGTATGCCGATCCGGTACTCAAGACGGTGCCGGTCAATTTCCTGTCGAGCGCTGATACCACGGGCGGCAACTCCGGTTCGGCCGTGATGAACAAGCGCGGCGAACTGGTGGGGCTCAATTTTGATTCGACCTATGAATCGATTACCAAGGATTTTTACTTCGATCCAGCCATCACGCGCGCCATCCACGTCGATATCCGCTACATGCTGTGGGTGATGCAGGAAGTCGATCATGCCGACAGCGTGCTCAAGGAAATGACGATCAAGTATCCGAAGAAGTAAGGTTTGGGTGGTGGTGGGCAAATGGGACAGGCGCACGCGCCAGTCTCCCTGCTACGACGTCCAGCGCTGAACAAAAAAAACGCCCCGGCCGCTTGTTGGCGCCGGGGCGTTGTTGCGTGCGCTGCTGTCAGTGACCGATATGCTTGTCCAGAAACGCTTCGAGCGACTGATAAAAGCGGGTGACGTTGGCGGTATCGTAGAAGCCGTGTCCTTCGCCCGGGGCCAGCAGCCATTCGGGCGGACGGCCCTGGGCGATCAGGGCGGCGCGCATCGCTTCGGCGTGCGCCAGCGGCGCGCGCTCGTCCTTGCCGCCGTGGATCAGCAGTACCGGCGCCTTGATCTGCGCCGCCAGGTTGACCGGTGAATAGCGTTCCAGCTCGGCCTTGTCGTCGCCCAGGTAGCGCCGGTACAGGGCGGCAGTGGCCTTGTTGCGGCGCGCATCGTCGCCATTGACGATCAGCTTGAGGTCATACACGCCCGCATAGCCCACCGCGCATTTGATCAGCTGCGGCGCGCGCGCGGCCAGCATCAGCGCCGAGTAGCCGCCAAAGCTGGCGCCGTACGCACACACGCGGGCGCCGTCGACGTCGCCCTGGCTGATTGCCCAGCCGATGCCATCGGCCAGATCGTCCTGGATGTTGGCGCCCCACTGGCGGTAGCCGGCATGCTCAAAATTGACGCCGCGCCCGCCCGAGCCGCGGAAGTTGACCTGCAGGACGGCATAGCCGCGGCTGGCCAAAAACTGCGCATCGGTGTCGAAGTACCACTGGTCGGACGGCCCGTGCGGTCCGCCGTGCGGCACCAGCACCAGCGGCACCTTGACGCCGGCAGCGTGGGCCGGCATGGTCAGGTAGCCGTGCAGGGTGACGCCGTCGCGCGTCTTGAAGCTGATCGGCGTGCGCGGGCGCATGTCGGCCGGCTCGATCTGCGTCATCGACGCAAACAGCATGTCGGCCTTGCCGCTGGCACGGTTGAACAGGTAGTAGGCGCCGGGATCGCGGTCGCTGACGACGCTAAAGAGCAGCATGCTGCCGTCGCTGCTGAAATTGAGGAAGCTGACCACGCTGTCGGGGAAGGCGGCGCTGAGAGTCTTGTGCAGCTTGGCGTCGTCGCTGTTGGGGTCGAAGTAATGGGGGCGGGGAACGCCGATGGTGGTGAGCAGACCGAGCGGCATGCCGTGCTGCGAGCCCGGCTGCAGGTCGCCGGCGCTCGCTTCGCGATCGGCATACAGCACTTTGCGCGCGCCGGTGGTGAAGTTTTCCTCGACCACTTCGTCGGGGCCGCCTTTGCTTGACAGCTCGACCAGGAAACTGGCGTCATCCGGGCGGAACAGCAATGGCACATAGCGGCGCGCGGTGTCGCCGGTCACTTCTTTCCAGCTGCCGTCGGCGTCATTGTAGTTGTAGCGCAGCGCATAGCCATCGTCGCCAATGCCATAGGCGAAGCGGGGCGTGCCGCTACTCTGGAAAACGAAATCCATATTGCGTGCCGGCAGGTCGGCAATCAGCTTGCGGATGGCGCTGCTTGAATCGATGTCGTAGAGCAGGCTGTGATTGGCGTCACCACCGTGCGCGGCCAGATAAAAATGCTCGTTCAGGGTGCGTGGCAAGCCTTCGATCTGGCCATAGGCGTAGTCGTCGCCGTAGCGGTCGCCGCGCCGCGACGATTTGAACATGTTGTAGCCGAACAGGTATTCCTGTTTGCTGCCGTCATAGTTGGTGGCCAGTACTTCGCCGGTCGCCACCGGCTTTTCGCGCGAGCCCAGTTCCTTGCCCTTGGTAATGACGAGCCGGTTGTTGCTCACCCAGATATAGTCGAGCGGCACTTCGAAGGCGGGCATGCGGATGGCGCCCACCTGTTTCAGGTCCGGCAGCGAATAAAACGCCACCACGGGCACGAAGCGGTCGCCCGATGGTACCTGGGCGGTGATGGCAATGTGCTTGCCATCGGGCGCCAGGCGGGGATGGGAAAACTGGTCTTCCAGCACAAAGGCGGATAGCGCGACTTTCGCTGCGGGTGCAGGTGCAGGTGCAGGTGAGGCCAGGGTGGACACGCTGCCGGCGAGCAGGCTGGCAAGAAGGAAGGCGGAGCGGAGTGGATACAGTGGCATGTGTGGGTCCAGGCAATGGGCGTCGACAGTGGGCGCTTTCATCGTTAAGTCCGGAAGTGGCCAGACGGCATGCACACACCTTGCCGTTCGGCATTCCCTAGCTAATGGTGAAAGGGCTGACCTTAAAATCAGCAAACTTTATGAAAAAAATTATAGAGAAATCCGCAAATATTGCAATACTATAATTTTGTATCTAGGCAACAACAGGGTATGCGCAATATTGCATGAAAGGCGTTTGCGCTCCATACTCAGTGCATGACGCCATCCCCCATCCTTGCAGAAGCAGAAATCGCCATGCGCGCCGCCTTGAGCCATGCCCTCGAGAGCTGGCTTGACGGTGCCGGTCTGACCCAGACCGCCGCCGCCGCCGTGCTGGGGATAACGCAGGCGCGCGTGTCCGAAATCAAGCATGGCAAGACCGCCCACTTCAGCCTTGACCTGCTGGTGCGGCTGGCTGCGCGCGCCGGCCTGCAGCCGCGCGTGTCGTTTTCGATGCCGTTGCCGCCAGGAGAGCAGCCTTGAACGATCCGCTCATCCTGTTCGGTCTGCACACCACGCTGTTCGAGCTGCTCGCCTTTGTGCTGTCGGTAACCACGGTGGCGCTCAACATCCGCCAGAATCACTGGGCCTGGCTGTTTGCCATCGTCTCGTCGGCCGCGTACGGCGTGGTGTTTTTCAATTCGCGCCTGTATGGCGACGCCGGCCTGCAGCTGGTCTTTATGATTGTCTCGGTATGGGGCTGGTATAGCTGGCTGCATGGCGCTGCCGCGGGCGCGCCGGCCGCCGGCCGCCCGCACCAGCTGGCGGTGTCCACCCTCGACCGCGCTGGCTGGCTGGCGGCCGGCGCTGGCTGGCTGCTGTCTTACCTGGTGCTGGCCTGGTTCCTGCGCAGCTACACCAACACCGATGTGCCGCACACCGACGCCTTCCTCACTGCCGGCAGCCTGGTGGGACAGGTGCTGTTATCGCGTAAAAAACTGGAAAACTGGCATGCGTGGATCGTCGTCGACGTCCTGTATGTCGGCCTGTATGTCTACAAGGGGCTGCTGCTGACGGCGGTGCTGTATGCGCTGTTCGTGGCGATGGCGGTGGCTGGACTGCTGGCCTGGCGGCGCACCCTGGTGCCGCTGGCGCGGCCTGCATGACGGTGCAGCGCATCGCCATCGTCGGCGCCGAATCGACAGGGAAATCGACCCTGACGGCGGCGCTGGCGGCGCGTTACGACAGCGCCTGGGTGCCGGAATACCTGCGCCAGTTCGTTCAAGAGCAGGCCCGCGTGCCGTTCGAGGACGACCAGATCGGCATTGCCCGCACCCAGCTGGCGCATGAAAACGCGCGCGCGGCCACGGCCTGCGGCCTGCTGTTTTGCGATACCACGCCACTGATGACGGCCGTCTACAGCGATATTTACTGGGGCCGGGTGCCAGTTGCGCTCGAAGCGCTGGCCGCCGCCCACGCCGGCGCTTACGCCATCACGTTTGTTGCCGCGCCTGACGGTCCGTGGGTGGCCGACGGCTTGCAGCGCGACTCGGCGACCATGCGCCTGCGGGTCCACCAGGTGCTGCTCGATCGCCTGCGCCACCAGGGCGTGCCCTACACGCTGCTCGAAGGCGATCTCGAGGCGCGCATGGCTGCTGCAGCGCCGCTGCTGGCACCGCTGCAGCAGCGCCTGCAACTGCCGGCATCCTGCTGGTGATGTACCCGATACATTCCCACCACCCCCACCGCCGACTGCCACCATGAACCTTGCGCGCCTTCCTGTTCGTTGCTCTGGCCACTGCCGCCCGCTCACGCTGCTGCTGGCCGCGGGCCTGTGCTACGGCGCCAGTGCCGCCGCCGGCACCGGTTACTACCTGGTGAGCACCTATCCGAATGCCGGCCAGCGCGCGGTCGACTTCAAGTACTGGGCCTCGGCCCTGGACGGCGTACCCCTGCTGGCGGCGCCCGAGCTGGGGCTGTCGTACAACGTCAATTCACGCTGGTACACCGAGCTCACTGTGGCTGGCTTCCGGCTGGGCGCCGGTTCGACCCACCTGGACGCGGTTGAATGGCAGAACGACGTCATGCTCACCCAGGGTGAATTACCGTTCGACCTGGCCTTTCACACCAATATCGAGCGTGCCACCGACGGCTCCGGCAGCATCGCCATCGAGTATGGCCCGGTGCTGCAAACGGAGGTTGGACGCACGCAGTTCAACTTCAACCTGTTCCTGCAGCGTGAGCTGCGCACCAGCACGCCGCAAGTGACCGAGCTGGCTTACCAGTGGCAGGTCAAGTACCGCTGGAAGGAGCAGCTGCAGTGGGGCGTGCAGGGGTTCGGCGAAGTGGGCAAGTGGAATGATCCGCTGCCGCGCGCGCAGCAGTCGCACCGGGTCGGGCCGGCCTTGTCCGGCAGCTGGGCGCTGGGCGGCAAGCAAGAGCTGCGCTATGAAGCGGCGCTGCTGGTGGGGACCAACACGGCCATCCACGGCAAAACATTTTCGACCCGCATCCAGTACGTGTATTAGCCCCGGCACGCAGCGATCACAACAGCATTTTGCGCGCCTGTCCTGAGCGCACTGGACGGCGCTGGTGCGATCAGCACGACGGCGTGGCGAAGCTGTCGCCGTTTCAAATTTTTACAAAACAAACAGGCAGGCGCTGCCTGCTTGCATATTTAGCATTGCGCTAGTCAATACGGCAACAATCGGCGTCGCCACCTTGTTTGCCTGACAAGTGGCGCTGCCGCCGCCGCCGCCATCGCGCTGCCGAAAATCGCCGAATGTCATAGCGATCGGTGGCCAGCGGCCAGCGCCAGGCGGGTCCGCGGCCGGCTGATATCAAAATGATGTCAACCCTTGTCAGACCGCCAAAAATCCGTCTGACCGTGCTTTTTCGCCCCGGTAAACCGTGGATGCGGCTGGCTTGACACCCCAGTTGCTGCACGATATCGTCTCGAAAAATTGCCCAGCTGAAATTTTTTGACGGTCATCGGCGTCCAGGCGGGTCCGTATTTATTGAAAGGCATTGATGATGATTTCAACCCTTGTCGGCGCCCGGCGCGCGGCTGTTTCCCCCCTGCTGAAAAGCGTGCCGCTGGCCGTGCTGCTGCTGCTGGCCGCCTGCGGCGGTGGTGGCACGGGTGGCACGGGCAGCACTGGCAGCCCGGCAGCGCCGGCGACCACCACCCCGGCAGTGACGCCGGCAGCGGCCGCGCAGGTCGACATGAGCAATCCCGGCCGCGCCGTCGTGCCCGTCGCGGCCACCTCGACCAGCCTGGAAAACCCTGCCAACACGGCGGCGCTGGCCATCGATGGCAACAGCGCCACGCGCTGGGCCAGCGCGTTTGATGACAGCGCTTCGATCACCTTCGATTTCGGCGTCAAGACCCCGGTCGGCTACATCAAGCTGCTGTGGGAAAATTCATACGGCAAGCAGTACAACATCGAAGTGTCCGACGATGGCACCGCGTTTACGCCGGTGCGGCTGATCACGGCAGGGCAGGGCGGTACCGAAGAATTGTTCAACCTGGGCATCAATGCACGCTATGTGCGACTGCAGGGCGTGCAGCGCGCCACCACCTACGGCTATTCGCTCTACGAGGTCGAGTTCAAGACCCCCGGCAGCGACAACACCCTGGCCAGCGTGACGACTTCAGCGGTCAGCTTCCCCGCCAGCGGCGCCGCCCTGGCCGCCTTGCCGGCTGCCGCGGCACCGATCGAATCGCTGCAGTTTTCGCTGGCCGACGGTACCCTGGTGACGCGCTTCGGTGCGCGCGGCCTGGCCCGTCACGGCCGCGAACGGGGCGAAGAATGGAATGAAATCGGCTACGGCCCCAACGAGACAATCGATGCCGTCACCGGCTTGCCGCTCGATAAAGGCCCCGGCAATTACCTGACCTTCGTCAGCAACTATTTCAAGAACCGCAGCTGGGGTGTCGAGATCATCGACAACAGCCGCGTGGCCGGCGTCAGCAAGCCGACGCTGACGGTGAACCAGTACACCACCGTCGATTTCCTGAAAGGCGGCATCGCCTTTTTCCGCGCCATTGACCGCCCCGGCGTGACCGGCTATGGCTGGATGGCACCGGGGCAGCTGATCGACGACACCGTCACCATCTGCAAGCCGACCGCCTACCCGGCCAATGACGCCCTGAGCAACCCGAATGGCATCAATGGTGGCTGCACCATCGAGGTCAAGAGCTATCCCGGCATGACGGCGCTCGACGCCGATGGCTTCCCCAACGGCGTCAATATCCCGGCGCGGCCGCTGGTGGTCGGCGACGTCATCGAAGTATCGCCATCGATGTTCAGCACGGTCGAAGCGATGGCGGCCAAGGGCGACAGCGGCGGCATCCGTTACTATTCGCAGGAATGGGTGTACGTGGTCGGCGCCGGCCTGAAACCCTGGTACGGCGTGCAGCCGCGCCTCAATTCGGTGCCGCTGCCGGACGACACCCTGTCCGGTGGCCAGGGATCGGTCTCCTACAATTACTCGGACAATGCGCTGTTCATGTTCCAGCAGCCGCACAACAACATCGGCATGCAAAACATGCAGCGCTTCGTCGAAGGGCGCCGCCTCGCGCATAGCAACTTCACCACCGGTAACCACAACGAACCGGGCAACGACCGCAACGACGCCGTGGTCGGCCTGCAGGGGCTGCGCTACAACCAGTCGGTCTGTATTGCCTGCCACGTCAACAATGGCCGCAGCCCGGCACCCGGCGCGCTCAATCAAAAGCTCGACAACATGTCGGTGCACGTCGCTGCCATCAGTGCCAGCGGCGCCCAGCTGGCCCATCCCCAATACGGCAGCGCGGTGCAAATGAACGCCGTCGCCAGCAGCGGCGCGCCGCAGAACTGGGGCACCAGCGTGCGGGTCGGCGCGTTTTCCACCAGCACGGCGACCCTGGCCGATGGCAGCAAGGTCGAACTGCGCAAGCCGACGCTCGCTTTCGAAGGCCCGCTGCCGGACGCCTATTCGCTGCGCGCGGCGCAGCCGATGATCGGTACGGGCCTGCTCGAAGCGGTGGCGGAAGCCGATATCCTGGCGCGCGTGCGCAGCAGCGCCGATGCCGATGGTGTCAAGGGCACTGCCAACTTTGTCTTCGATCCCGAGTCGGGCGCCGTGCGACTGGGGCGCTTTGGCTGGAAGGCGTCGAAAGCGACCCTGCGCCACCAGGTCGCCGCCGCCCTGCTGCAGGACATGGCGGTGACGTCACCGGTGTACCCGAACCGCAGCTGCAGCACTGATCCTGCCGGCTGCAGCAAGGCCGTCGCCCAGAAAGGCATCAGCGAGGCCGACTTGCAGGCGCTGTCGCGCTACCTGGCGCTGGTGGCGGTGCCGGCCCAGCGCAGCCTGGCCAGTGGCTTTCCAAAAGGGGTGGCGCCGATCGATGAGTTGAATGTCGACCCGGTGCAGGTAGCCGCCGGTGCCAAGGTATTCCAGGGCATGCGCTGCGCTGCCTGCCACACGGCGGAGATGAAAACGGGCGGCGGTCACCTGTTCGCCGAGTTGCGCAACCAGACCATCCATCCCTATACCGATCTGCTGCTGCACAACATGGGGAGCGCATTGGCCGACAAGCTCGTTGAAGGACAGGCGACGGGCGAGATGTGGCGCACCGCGCCCCTGTGGGGCATCGGCTACACCGACAAGGTGATGGGCGAGAGCAGCCGGGCTGGCTACCTGCACGACGGGCGCGCGCGCAATCTGACTGAGGCGATCCTGTGGCACGGCGGCGAAGCGGACACTGCGCGCAAGCGTTTCGAACAGTTGTCGAAGGCGGATCGCGATAGTTTGCTGGCGTTTTTGAGGTCGTTGTAAAAGGATCCGGGGCGTTGCGTGCGTCAATGGCAGCGGCACCCCGCTGCCGGGGGGGGGCTGTCGCGAAGTTGACTGTCCCAAGTTTCGCCGTCGCCACCTTCACAATTTTTTATCAAAGTTAGTCAATCGAGCCATGTACAAGCCCTTCAATCTATCCATCGCCGCCGTGGCCCTGTTGCTGTCGGTGGCCGCAGCGCCGGCGCAGGAACTCAATTCCAGCTGGCGCCTGCGCGTGCTCGATATGGACCATCAGCCGAAGGCGCAGGCGACGGTGCAGTTCAGTGACGAGGCGGTGCGTTTTTGCATGCGCGGCAAATGGAGGCGCCTGATCATCGACCGCGTCGAAGGCAGCGAGCCGGCCTTCTTCCCGCTCGAGCAGGCAGTGGTCTACAAGCTCGAACACGGTGTGCTGAACATGGCCAGCGCGTCGCGCTGCAATCCGTATTCCTTGCTCAGCGCCGTCTCCGCCAGCGAGGATATCCACGGCAGCTACCAGGTGGTCAGCACGGGGCGCAGCAGCAAGCGCGGGCTGTTCAGCATGAATCCGTTGCCTGTGCCCCGGCCGGCCGCCCCGGCCCCGCCTTAAAAATCGACCTGGGCTGACAGGCGCGCGCTACGCGGGGTACCCGTCAACAGGTAACCACCGAGGGCCGGGGTGACGTCGCGCCAGTAGAACTTGTCGAACAGGTTGACCACCTGCAGGCGCACGGTGGTGTTCTTGCCAGCGATGCGGCTGCTCCAGGCGGCGCCGGCGTCGAACAGGTGGTAGCCGGGCACGTTGACGGTGTTGGCAGCGTCGAACGACTTGCTGCCTGAATAGCGCCAGAGCGCGTTCAGTTTAACGCCGGGCAGCTGCGCCACGCTGTATTCGAGCCAGGCACTCGACTTGATATCGGGGACGTCGGTGACGCGCTTGCCGTCGAAGTCGGCCACGCCGGTACCCGTCTGCCTGGTCTGCAAGGCCAGCAGCGAGGCGCCGTAATGGAGGTCGCCGCTGGCGCGTGATTCGAGGGTCGCTTCGAGGCCGCGGTGGCGTTCCTCGCCAGCGCGCACAAACACATTGGCCAGGCCGGTAAATTCATGACCGCGGCGGATGTCGAACAGGGCGGCGGACAAGGTGGTGTCATTGCCGATCGCGCCCTTGATTCCCAGTTCGAGCTGCTTCGAGCGGCTCGGCGCCAGCGCCTGTCCCTGGTTGTTCGTTTGCAGCGGCGCCACGCCACCGTGTTCGAGGCCGTGGGTGGCCGACCCATACACATTCCAGTCGGCGTTAAAGCTGTACTGCAGGGCCACGGTGGGCAGCACGAAATGGTCGTCGCTGTGGGCGTAAGGCAGGGTCGCAGCGACGAATTCATCGCGCTTGAGCGCGACGTAGCGCAGGCCGGTGAACAGCTTCACACCGGCGCCGAGGGCAGCGATGTCCTGCACGAACACGGCACGCTCGTTTTCGTGGCGGCGCAGATAGGCCGGGCCGGTGACAGGATTGCCAGGGGCCGGCGCGGTCACCAAAGGGTGGTAGATATTGCTGTAGCCGGCGTAATCGTAGACATAGTCGCCGGCCATGTCGCGCCGCGTGAACACCGATACGCCGGTGCTCAGTTCGTGGCGCACGGCGCCGCTGGCAAAGCGCGCATGCAGCAGTACTTCGGCGCCCAGCGGGGTCTTGGTTTCGCCAGCGCTCTGGTAGTCGTAGACGTCGTAGTCGCCATTGCGGCAAAAGCCCGGATAAAAGCCGGCGCCTTCGTTCGAGCAGCCATACGGGAACGCGGTGTAGTCGTCGCGCTTGAACCAGTGCTTGTTGACGGCCGCTTCGAGGTTGACGGCGTCGCTCAGGCGGTAACTCAATTTGGCAGCGAGGTTGGTCGAGCGGGTGTCGACCGGGCGCGCCCACGGCTGGTCGTTGAGCAGCAGCGTTTGCGATACCTTGGTCGGCAGAGTGACGCCGGCAATGAGCTGGTAGCCGGGCGCCGTCAGCTGCGACTTGTGCTGGGTGTCGGCATCGATTTGCAGCAGCGCGTCCGGGCTGATTTGCCAGTCGAAGGCGCCAGAGATGAACTGGCGTTCGCCATCGGCGCCCTTGACATAGGAACGCAGCTTTTCGGCGGCGGCGTTGATGCGGTAGCCGAAGCGGCGGTCCTCGAAGCGGCCGCCCACATCGATGGCGCCGTAGACGGTGCCGCGCTCGCGCACTTCGACGGTGGCGCTGCGCAGCTCGGCATTGGTGGGACGCTTGGTGACGAAGTTGATGATGCCGCCAGGCGCCGCCACCCCCGCCTGCAAGCCGGCCAGGCCCTTGAGCACTTCGATGCGCTCCTTGTTTTCCAGCGGGATCTGGGTGTCGCCGGGGATCGCCAGGCCATCCTTGCGATAACTCGAGGTGTTATCGAGATTAAAACCGCGGATCGAAAAATTTTCGGCGTAACCGACGGCGTTGTAGGCGTCGCTGACGCTGGCATCGTAGGCCATCGCTTCGGTGGCGTTGCGGATGCTGAAGTCTTGCAGCTTTTGCTGATCGATGACGGTGACCGAGACCGGCGTCTGCAGCAGCGCTGCTTCGCCGAAGCCGCCGATACGGGCGCGCTCGGCGGCGGCGCCGCGTTCGCCCTTGATGATCACTTCGGCGATCGGCGCTGCCGGACTTGTGGCGCTGCTCTGGGCCTGCGCCGTGCTGGCGCAGGCCTGCATGACGGCGAGGGCGACGACGCTGTACTTCAAGTGTGCTGATGACATGTGTTTGCTCGTTGTTCTGCGCCGGATGGCCAGCGCAATCAATAAAACCGGAGCCAAACGGGAGGAGCGAACAAAAGAGGGGGACCTGCTTTGCGCTTTCCTTCGCTGGCATTATCCAGATCAGGTACGGAGGGTATTTCTCACCCGGAAACAAGTTCCAGGACCCCTAGCGAAGGCGGATCATAGCACGGACAACAAGAACGTCAAATTGACCGCGGTCAGTTTTGCCAGTACGGGCCGCGCTGGTGTGGCCACTGCCGGCTGTGCCAGTTATTGCGCTGGCGGCGCCCCTTCGGCGGCCTTTTTCAGGCGCGCCAGGCCACGTTCGAAGTCCTTGCCGATCAGCGCATCCATGCTGACGAACACCGTCATCAGGCGGGTGACGAACAGCGTCGGCCCCGTCATAGTCCAGGTGGCGATGGTGCCGCCCTGATGATCGCCGTCGGCCTTCAGTGAAAATTCCGTGAGGTTGCTGGCAGCGAACGGTTCAATGAAGTCAAGCTTGATCACCGTGCGCGCCGGCGACGCCGCCTCGACGATTTCCATGCGGCCGCTGCCGACTTCCTTGTTGCCCTGCCACCGATAGACGGCGCCCTTGCCGCTGGCGGCGCCGCTGAAGCTGCGCTGCATGGCGGGGTCGAGGTTTTCCCACGGCGACCAGCTTTGCCACTGGTGAAAATCGGTAATCAGGGCGGCGATTTTTTCCGGCGGTGCGGCGATCGTGGCCGAGCGCGAGACGCTGAAGGTGTTGGGCTTCATCGCTGCCATCAGCAGGATGACGATGAGAATGGCGAGGACGCCGAGCGCGATTTTTTTCAACATGCGGTTCTCCCTGAAGTGTGGTCCGCGCCTGCAGGCATGGGCGGTGGCAGCAGAGTAGCATGGCGCGCCACTGTTTTTGAAATTGCAACATACTGAAAGTCTTGAATCCACTGCACGGGAGCGCGCATGCACTACCAACTGTATTACTGGCCGACCATCCAGGGCCGCGGCGAATTTGTCCGGCTGGCACTCGAAGAGGCGCAGGTGCCTTACACGGACGTTGCACGCGGCAAGAACGGGGTCGACAAATTGATCAAAAAAATGGCGCAGGGGCCGACGCCATCGTATGCGCCGCCGTTCCTGGTGGCCGGCGAACAGACGCTCGGCCAGGTCGCCAACATCCTGCAGTTTATCGGCGGCGCCCACGGCCTGGCGCCGCGCGCACAGCGTGGCCGCCTGTGGGTCAACCAGTTGCAGCTGACCATTGCCGATGTCGTCGCCGAGGCCCACGACACCCATCACCCCATCTCGGTCGACCTGACCTACGAGGCGCAAAGTGGCGCCGCCAAAAAGCGCGCTGCCGCCTTTGTGAACGGGCGCATTCCCAAGTTCCTCGATTATTTTGAAGGCGTGCTGGCGCTGGCGGGCAAGGGCGGTTACCTGCTGGGCAGCCGCCTGAGTTACGCCGACCTCTCGCTGTTCCAGCTGGTCGAAGGCTTGCGCTACGCCTTTCCGGCGGCGATGGCGCGCCTCGATGGCGAGCATCCGCGCCTGCTGCAGTTGTGCGCACAGGTGGCGGCGCGGCCGGCGCTTGCCCGCTACCTCAATTCGAAGCGGCGCATCCCGTTTAATGAAGAGGGCATCTTCCGCCACTATGCGGCGCTTGACCGGTAGGCCGGGGCGGCACCTGTTTGAAATCTGGCGCAGCCGGGCGCTTTTCACGCCAGTGCTGTCGGCATCGACCTGTCTGACAGCGGGCGGCAACGCTTTTTGCAGTGTTCAGCGGCCAGTGACCAGCGCCACCTGTGTTACCGCGCATGCCCGGACTGGAGTGAGCGCCGCTACCTCTGGCCGGCGAAGCGGCGCTCGAGGCGTGTTTGGCGCCGGCGCAGCCGTACTGCAAACATGGGAAACAATTTAGTCGATTGCTGGTAATGTCAAAGTGCTACCCGAAGTGCTACCGGAAGTGCTACCCTCATGCGTCATTTCTTGCGAACCAGAAATGCTCGATGTCTTTTCCGATTGCCTCACTTGCTGGCTCACTTGCTGTCTCACTTTTCCTTCTGCGAATGCAACCATGACGATACGCCGCGACTTCCTCATCAAAGCCCCCCTTGGCCTGCTGGCCGCCTCCACCCTGGCGCGTGCCAGCGGCCAGACCGGACCGGCAGCGCCACCGGGCGCGCCGCCCACCTTCGGGGCGACCGCAGCGGCCGGGCCAGAAGTGTCGCCGGCGACCTTTGCCGAAGCGGAAAAGCTGATGCAGGTGACCCTTACACCCGCCCAGCGGGCACAGGCGGCGGGCAGCTGGCGGGTGTCGATGGCCGCCTTGCAGGAGCGGCGCACCGGACCGAACAAGGTGAGCATCGGCGCCGAGGTGGCGCCTGCCACCGTGTGGCGGCCGCTGCTGCCAGGCATGCCCACCAGCCTGCTGCGCCAGAGTGCGCGCTTTAGCCGCAGTGCGCCGGCCGCTGCCAGCCTGCCCGCGCGCGACGAGGACATCGCCTTTGCCCCCGTCACCAGCCTGTCGCGCTGGATCGCCACGCGCGTGCTCAGCGCCGAGCGGCTCACCACTATTTATCTGGCGCGCATTGCCCGCCTCGATCCAAAGCTGCGCAGCGTCATCACCGTCACCGCCGAGCACGCCATTGCGCGGGCCCGCCTGGCCGATCGCGAAATCGCCGCCGGCAAGTACCGCGGCCCGTTGCACGGCATCCCGTACGGCGTCAAAGACTTGCTCGACACCGCCAACATCGCCACCACCTGGGGCGCCGAGCCCCTGCGCAATCGCGTGCCGGCCGCCGACAGCGCCGTGGTGGCGCGCCTGAACGCCGCCGGCGCCGTGCTGATCGCCAAGCTGAGCCTGGGCGCGCTGGCCTTGAACGATATCTGGTTCGGCGGCCAGACCATGAATCCGTGGCTGCTCGAAGAGGGCGCCTCCGGTTCCAGCGCCGGCCCCGGCGCGGCGACGGCGGCCGGCCTGGTGGCCTTTTCGATCGGCAGCGAAACGGGTGGCAGCATCGTCAGCCCGGCCATGCGTTGTGGCGTTACCGGCTTGCGTCCGACCTACGGCCGGGTGGCGCGCACGGGCGCGATGACCTTGTGCTGGTCGCTCGACAAGCTCGGCCCGATGACGCGCGGGGTCGAAGACGCCATGCTGGTGCTGGCGGCGATCAACGGCGCCGATGGCGGCGATGTCGCCAGCGTCGATGTGCCCCTGCATTTTGAGGCGGGCGCCAGCGTGCGCGGCTTGAAAATCGGTTATTTCCCCCACTGGATGAACGAAGCGCCGGCACTCGATGTCGACCGCGCCGCCCTCGAGATGGCGGTCAAGGCCGGCATGCAGGCAGTGCCGGTGAGCTTGCCCGACTGGCCTTACCAGAGCCTCAATACGGTGCTGTTCGCCGAAGCGGCGGCGGCGTTCGAAGACTGGGCGGCCGATGGCCGTTTTGATCAGCTCAAGGCGCAGGTGGCCGACGCCTGGCCGAACCTGCTGCGCCAGGCGCGCTTTTTGTCGGCCGCCGATTTTGTCCAGGCTGACCGCCTGCGCCGCAAGGTGGCGCTGGAAATGGCGCGCATTTTCAGCAGTGTCGACGTGCTGCTGGTGCCATCGCTGCGCGACGAGATGCTGACCATTTCGAACTTCACCGGCCACCCCTCATTGACGCTGCGCACCGGCACGGTGGCGGTGCAGCAGGCCAGGAGTGACTGGGCCCCCGATCCGGCCAACCCGGCGCCGACCTTTGCCACGCCGCGCCAGGTGCCGCACGGCGTCACCCTGATCGGTCGCCTGTTTGACGAGGGCACGCTGGCCAACGCCGGCCTGGCGCTCGAGCGCGCCGCTGGCGTGGTGCGCGAGCGGCCGCCTGGTTTTTAAGGTCGCGCTGGCTGTGCAAGGGGCCGCGGCTTGCCGCGGCTTTTTGTTGCGCGCTCGATTGCTGGCAATGGGTGCCGCCACAATCGGTGCCGCCAAACACGGTCGGATCTTGCAAGCCAATAATTAATTTCACACGGGCAACGATATCTATATTGCTTAAACTGACACCGAAAACCCAGCTTTCTCGCCAAATTGATAACGGTTGGAAGATTGATAATTGATAAAACGGAATTTATCTTTTCTCAAGGAGTTTTCGATGGAACAGCAATTCGCAGTGACCCCAACCCCGTCCAGCGCCGCGCCCCTAATGTCCGCAATGGCGCGCGATCAGCGCCTTGCCGGACAGGCGTATGTTGAACGCCTGCCGTTTACCATCAAGCGGGTCGAGACCGCCGACGATATGCGCAAGGCCGTGCAGGTGCGCCATGCTGCCTATGCCCGCCACGTGCCGGCCTTTGCCGCCACCCTGGTGTTGCCGGAAGCTTGCGACTATGACGACGACAGCATCGTCCTGCTGGCCGAATCGAAGCTCGACGGCTCGCCGCTGGGCAGCACCCGCATCCAGACCAATCTGCAGGGCCCGCTGCACGTCGAGCAGTCGATCGTGTTGCCCCACTGGCTGCGTGGCGCGCGTCTGGCCGAAGTGACGCGACTGGGCATCGATGAGGGACGCGTGGGCCGGCTGGTCAAAATTGCGCTGATCAAGGCGTGCTTCGAGTACTGCGAACAGCAGCACATCGAGCATGCCATCGTCACCGGCCGTGCGCCGATCGACCGCCAGTATGAGCAACTGATGTTCCGCGACGTGTTTGACGACAAGGCCTACGTGCCGCTGCATCACGTGGGCAATATCGCGCACCGCGTGATGGCGTTTGAAATTGCCACCGGCGAAGCGCGCTGGAGTGCCGCCGGCCACCCGCTGCTGAAATTCTTCAAGCAGACCCAGCATCCCGACATCGATATCGGCAAGAAACTGGCGCTGCACCTGTCGCGCAGCGTGGCGCCCGACTGTGTACCCGACTTCGTGCCCGAGCTGGCCCGCTTGCGCGAGCACAGCTTTGCCGGCGTTTGATGCACTGCCGGTTTCCTTCTTGAATTGTCGACGGAGTTTCCATGTTTTCTGGTTTGATTCATATTAATGTATGGCAGGGCGCGCTGATCGTGCTCGTATCGATGCAGCTGACCTCGGCCGCTGTCAGCCTCTACCTGCACCGCAGCATGACGCACCGGGCGATCACCTTTCATCCGCTGCTGTGCCACTGCTTTCGGCTGTGGATCTGGCTGACCACGGTAGGCGTCACCACCCGCCAGTGGGTGGCGGTGCACCGCAAGCACCATGCCAAGTGCGACACCGAAGACGATCCGCACAGCCCGCAGATCCACGGTTTATGGGCGCTGCTCACGCGCGGCACCCTGTTGTACCGCAAAGCTGCGCGTAACGAAGCGCTGGTCAACCTCTACGGCGTCGGCATCAAGGAAGACTGGCTCGACCGCCACCTGTACGTGATCCACCGTTACAAGGGGGCGCCGCTGTTCCTGCTGATCGAAATGCTGGTATTTGGCGCCGGTGCCGGTGCGCTGGTGTGGCTGCTGCAAATTCTCGCGCTGCCGTTCTGGGCTTCCGGCTTTATCAATGGCCTGGCGCACACGGCAGGCTACCGCAACCACGATACCAAAGACCACTCGCGCAATTTGTTTCCTCTGGGACTCATATTTTGCGGTGAAGAGTTGCATAACAATCATCATGCGCGTCCTGGCTCGGCCAAGCTGTCGGAAAAATGGTATGAGTTTGACATGGGCTGGGCAGTGGTTCGCACTCTGTCGCTGGTGAAATTGTGTCGTATTAATAAGCGCTGAGGGGCCAGTCTGCGCATTGTCGGAATTGCATCAGTGTTAGAGGGTTGTGCGTGAAATGTTGCATCCCATCACTTGTTGCCTGTATGCTGGCAGATTGATGGGGGGAGCGTTCCCGCCGTCCGTCCAGTTAACAGATTCCGTTCCATGCAAAAGTTGCTGCCCATTTCACACTCACGCTTGTCCCTGCTGGCGCAGCGTGGACTCGATGCGGCCTTGCGGCTATTCTCGTTTTACCTTGTGCCCATTGGCATTGCGCTCATTTCAATGATCGCCCTGCTGATGTGGCAAAACCAGTACGCCACCGGCGGTGAAGTGGCCCTGGTGATGCGGGTCGCGCCCCATACCGGGGTGGCGCAGACGCCGGACGCCGCCCTCAGTGCCCTGCAACAGAAAGAGCTGCTGTCGACCTTCGACACCCAGTTGTCGGAAGCGCCGGTGTGGTTTGATTTCCACACCGTGCCACGCCCTGGCCAGCATGTGGTCGTCGAATTTCCTTCTCGCCACGCGGTGGAAATGGCGTGCTGGGATGCCGACAATTTACAAATGATCGGCCAGGCCACCCGCAGCGCGGCCTACCTGGCGCTATCGGTCGTCAAGTCCGGCTTTGTGTTGCAAATGCCCCTGCCGCCGCCACACGTGCTGTGCCGGGCGTCGTTCATCGGTCCCGCCCGTCTCACCGCGCTGCAGTGGCCCGACAAGCAGTTCGAACTGTCGGTCGAGCACTACCACCGCAAGTCGGGCTTGCTCGACGGCGGCATGATCGTGCTGGCGCTGTTCGTCCTGATTACCGCCGCCATCAACCGCCAGCGCCTGTACGTGCTGTTCGCCGCCTGGCTGATCCTCAATTTACGGGTCGGTGCGCTGTCGGCCGGCTGGGATATCCAGTGGCTGGGGCAGGTGGTGCCGGAAAACTGGCTGTTGATCAGCCGCGCGCTGACCATTACCCTGTACGGCCTGTGTACCTTGACCCTGTACCAGAGCCTGCTACAAGAAAATTTCCGCCATTCGCGCTACCGGCTGGCGATGCGCGCCATGCAGTGGTGCTGCCTGCCCATGCTGGTGGGCGCCGTGCTGCTGCCGTACCGCGTGTTCCTGCCGATCCTGTGGGCCATCATGGTGGTCGGCTGCTCGATTACCACGTTGGGCCTGGTGAGCATCATGTTCAAGTCGCGCACGCGGGTGGCGTCGTGGATCGCTGCCTCGTTCGCCGTGACGTTTGTGGCGTCGCTGGCCGAAGTGCTGGCCGCAGCCTTCGGCATGCGCGAACTGACCGGGGTGATCAATTCGGTGACGGCGGCGCTGGCCTCGAGCCTGCTGGCGGCGCTGGCGGTGGCCGAGCAGATGCGCGCTGAAATTGAACAGCGCATCGATGCCCAGGCTGAGCTGGAACATACCTACAGCGCCATGCCGGTCGGCCTGTTCACGCTGGACCTGTACGGCCACTTCCTCAGCGCCAATCCGGCCCTGCAAAAAATGCTCGGTGCGCCGATCGTGCTCACCCGCACGCGCTGGAACCAGTTTTTCGAAGATGCCGTCTGGCGCCAGTTGCACGAGATGGTCAACCGCCAGGCCGACGCCGAACTGGAAATCACCGACCGCGACGGCCAGCGCCGCTTCATGGTGCGCGCCATTCTCGCGCGCGGCCGCATCGAAGGGGTGCTGCAGGATGTGACGGAGCAGACCAAGGCCACCGAACAGCTGCGCTTCATGGCCAATAATGACCCGCTGACCAAGGTCTTCAACCGCCGCGGTATCGAAAAAATGTTTGCCAATGCAACCGGCGCGCATGCGGGCGGCAAACCGGTGGCGCTGGCCTATATCGACCTCGACCGCTTCAAGCTGATCAATGATTTGTTTGGCCACGGCGCTGGTGACGAAGTGCTCAAGCAGGTGTGCGAACGGATGGCCACCATGCTCGCTGGCGGCCAGCAAATTGGCCGCGTGGGCGGCGACGAATTCGTCATCGTCATGCCCGACACTGCCATTCCGCTGGCCTCGCTGATTTGCCGCGGCATCGTCGAGCGCATCGGCAACACCCCGTACCGGGTCGGCGACAAGGCGTTTACGGTGCGTGGCTCGGTCGGCCTGATCGAAGTGTCGGCCGGCATGCAGATGAAGGACGCCGTTTCTACCGCCGACCGCGCCTGCCGCGAAGCAAAGCTGGGACGGCGCGACGGCCTGGTGGTGTACGAGCGCAACGCCGCTGCCTTCCACGAGCGCGAAGCCGAACTGTCGCTGGTGGCGCGGCTGGCGTCGATCAATGCCACCGAGGGCATGTTCCTCGAAATGCAGCCGATAATGTCGCTCAAGTCGCCCCATGACTCGCTCAATTTCGAGGTGCTGCTGCGCATGCGCGAGCGCGACGGCAGCGTCACCACCGCTGGCCCGATCATTGCCGCCGCCGAGAAAAGCGGGCGCGCCGGCGTCATCGACCGCTGGGTGCTGGCCACCACGCTGGCGTGGATTTCAGCCAATCTGGCCAGGCTGCCGCACACCCGCTTTGTCTGCATGAACCTGTCGGGCGCCTCGCTCAATGACGAGCGCTTCGTGCAGGACACCATCGATATCCTCGGCCGCCATGTGCACGTGGCCAGCCGCCTGTGCATGGAAATCACCGAGAGCGTGGCCTTGCACGATCTCGACAACACGCGCCGTTTTATCGAACAGGTGCGCACCTTTGGCGTCAAGGTGGCGCTCGACGATTTCGGCGCCGGCTACACCTCGTTTTCGTATTTAAAAGAACTACCGGCCGATGTGCTGAAAATCGATGGCAATTTTATTGTCAACATCAATGACCATCCAGCCAATGTCGCCATCGTCGAGGCGATCGTCAACCTCGCCGTCAACCTCGGCATGAAGACCATCGCCGAGTGGGCTGAAGATACCGCCACCGTCAAGACGCTCGCTGAAATCGGCGTCGACTATGTGCAGGGCTTTGCCGTTTCGCGTTCGCTGCCACCGGAGCGCATGCTCAGCGCGGCGTCGTCGGCCAGTTTCATCGACAACGACGAGCTGGCGATGCTGGTGAAGACACTGGGGGCCGAAGCGATGCAGCCAGGCACCACCGCGCCGATCTCGTCGGTGCACGACCTTCACTGAACTGCTTGTCAGTTCAATTGAGCGCGGCCAGCCGCTGACGCCGTGCGCTGCTGGCCGCCTCATCGAGCGCCTGCAGGCTGCTGCGGGCGGCGCGCAGGGTCGCGGCGTCACCGGCCAGCGTGCTGCTGCGCGGGCGCGAACTGACCCACGCGGCATGCTCGAGCGGCGCCCCGCCCGGCACCAGTGGCGCCACGCGCCGCACCACCGGTGCCGGGCGGGCCGCCGCCACCAGCACGGTGGCGCTGGCACTGCCGCAGTCGCTGTCGGTGAGCGTCACATGGCCGGCGCCATCGACGCACTTGACGATGTCGCCACTGGCCCAGGCGGGCAACGCCAGAACGGCGGCGCACAGGCCCGCAGTAAGCGTCGAAGGCAGGGTGGACAACAGCGTGGAAAGCCGGGCAGGCAGGGTGGCGCGCATGACAAACTCCAGGGCTGGCAGAACGAATCAGGGATATGTCCGGCAGATTAATAGTTATTTGTTCGACATCATAGAGACAGTCGGCCGTGTGCTTGTAGGACCAGGCTGGCGCAGCTCGACCGGGGCCCTGCCGCAGCGCAACCATGGCCCGCTAATTGCAACGTAAAGTAACAATTAAGTGCCTAACATAGCATTTAATTGTGTCTTTTTGCACTGCAAGTGAATTGTTGCAATTAAAAATTAACATTAGCTTTTGTTTTGTCGCAGCCCAAGTTAGCATGCGTGTGGCTGCCTAAATCCCGCTGCCGTCGCTCTCCGCCGCGCTGCTTGCTGCGCCTTGCTGTGTGGAGGGCGTCAGCGTCCTTGCCGGGGACGCTCAACGCTTCAGGGGCCGTATGGACAAATTTGATATCGACGAAGGGGCGCGCGTTGCCGCCCTGCTGGGCCTGGGCTTGCAGGGCAGCGCTGCGGAGGTACGCTTCGACCGTTTCGTCGAACTGGCCAGCGCCGCTTTCGGCATGCCGATCGCGCTGGTGTCGCTGATCGACAGCGAGCGCCAGTGGTTCAAGGCCAGCCGGGGCCTGGCGATGACGGCGTGGCCGCGCGCCGGCACCTTTTGCAGCTACACCATCGGCAGTGCCGGCTGCTTCGTCGTCCACGATGCCAGCGCCGACCCGCGCTTTGCCAGCCACCCGCTGGTCGCCGGCGGCCCGCACATCGGCTTTTACGCCGGTCACCGCCTGTGCAGCGTCAGCGGCCACGCGGTGGGCACCTTGTGCGTGATCGATACAGTGCCGCGCGTGCTTACGGCCTCCCAGCTGGGGCTGCTGCAGTCGCTCGCCACCATGGTCGAGGAAGAACTCAATCGCGACAGCCAGGCGCGCGCGCGGCTGGCGGCAGTGAGCGCGCTACACGCCTTGAGCGGCGCGCTGCAGCTGCGGCTGGCCGAGCGCAGCGCCGTCCTGCTGCAAAAAAACGAGGTACTCAACCGCGAGATGCGTCAGCGCACCGATGTCGAAGCGAGCCTGCGCTGCAGCCAGGCGCGCGTACGCTCGATGATCGCCTCATCGTTCTCGGCCTACGTGGCGACCGACGCCGCCGGCCACATCGTCGAGTGGAACGGCGCTGCCGCGCGCATGTTCGGCTGGCCGCGCGCCGAGGTGGTGGGGCGGCCGTGGTCGTCGATCCTGGCCGGTGCTGCCCCGCTTGGCGGTGAGGCCGGTGCCGGCCCGGCCAGCAACCGCCGCGCGGCGCGCACCCGCACCGGCGAGGACATCACCATCGAGATGACGGTCGATGGCTTTAGCAGCGATGGCCAGCAGTACACGGGCGCCTTCATCAATGATGTCAGCGGCCAGATCGCCAGCCGCCGCGCGCTCGAACAAAAGCAGGAGCTGCTCGATGCCGTGCTCGATACGGTCGACGTTGCCGTCATGGCGTGCGATGGCGACGGCAAGCTGGCCTTCTTCAACCGTGCCGCCCGCGAATTCCACGGGCGCGCGCCCGCGCCGCTGGCCAGCCTCGACTGGGCCAGCCAGTACGACCTGTATCACGCCGACGGCACCACCCTGATGGCGCCTGCCGAAATTCCCCTGCAGCGCGCGCTGGCCGGCGAACGGTTGCAGGCGCTGCGCATGGTGATCGCGCCGGCCGGGCTGGCGCGGCGTACCGTGCTGGCCAGCGGCCGGCTGATGCGCAGTCCGTCCGGCGAGCGGCTCGGCGCCGTCATCGCCATGCAGGACATCACTGCGCTGAGCGCGTCGCAGGACAAGCTGCGCAGCAGCGAGCAAATGCTGCGGGCGATTGCCGAAAATCTGCCGACCCTGATTGGCCAGATCGATCGGCATGGCCGCTTTGTCTACCTGAACGGGCGCGCGCTGCAGTTTTATGGCAAACCGGCCGACCAGCTGGTGGGCAAGACCGTGCGCTCGATTTACAACGACGTCGATTACGCCAGGATCGCGCCATTTTATGAAGCGGCCGCGGGCGGGCGCCGCACCGCCTTCGACAACGATGTCAGCATCGACGGCAAGCAGTTTTATTACCACGCCGCGTTTGTGCCGCAGCGCGACGCCAACGGCCGCCCGGATGGCTTTTTTGCGATGGCCTTCGATATCACCGCGCGCCGTCTCAGTGAGATCGCCCAGTGTGACAGCGAAGAGCGCCTGCGCACCATCACCGACAATGTGCCGGTGCTCATTTCATACCTCGACTGCAGCTTGCGCTACCAGTTTGCCAATGCCATGTACCGCGACTGGCTGGGCGTGGCCAGTGAGCACATGATCGGGCGCACCGTCATTGAGGTGTTCGGCCAGGCATATTTTGACGCCCGCGCGCCCAGCATTGCCCGCGCCCTTGGCGGCCACATGGCCAGCGTCGAAGTCAACGTGTTGCGCAAGGGCCATGAGCGCATTTTGAACACCACCTATATGCCCCATTACCGCGACGGCCGGGTGGCCGGTGTGTATGTGCTGGCCACCGACGCCACTGCCGCCCGCGTGCACGAACGCAAGCTGCTGGCGCTGGCCAATGCCGATCCGCTGACCAATTTGCCGAATCGCCGCATGTATGAATTTCATCTGGCCAAGGCATTGGCACTTTCCAAGCGCCAGCAGACCCGGCTGGCGCTGATGTACCTCGACCTGGATGACTTCAAGCGCATCAACGACACCCACGGCCATGGCGCGGGCGACGCCGTGCTGGTCGAATTTGGCAAGCGGGTGGGCGCCAGTTTGCGCCAGTCCGATTTGCTGGCGCGGCTGGCGGGCGATGAATTTACGGTCGTGCTCGAAGCGGTCGACAGCCTGGAAAACTGCGAAATCATCGCCTATAAAATCCAGCAGGCGCTGCTGTTGCCCTATTATTTCGATGGCCGCACGCTGCAGATTTCGGCCAGCATCGGCATCGCCCTGGCCGACAGCGATGCCACCACGGCGTCGTTGTCGTCGCAGGCCGATCAGGCGCTGTACGTGGCCAAGAAAAAGGGCAAGAGCCGTTACGCCGTGCTCGAGCACGGCGCCCAGCGGCTGGTCAGCTGAACCGTCAGGCTGCCTTGGCCAGGTCGGTTGCCGGCGGCAGGGTAGCGGCGCCAGCCGTTTCCGCCGGCGCATCCTGGATCAGCTTGTTCAAGAACGGCACCAGCAGCACCAGCGCCACCCCGACCGCCACGCTGCCCCAGCCGAGGCTGGCGAACAGCGCGGCATAGCCGGCGTTGCTCACCAGTGGCGAGCCGGCGCCGGGATCCGGCACCATGCTGGAAAAGTCACCGGCAAACAGCGAAGCGACGCCCGTCACCAGCATCCATGCACCCATCATCGAACCCTGGTACTGGCGCGGCGCCAGCCGGCCGATCATGGCGTAGCCGATGGGGGAAATGAGCAATTCTCCGACGCTCTGGAACACATAGGACAGGAACAGCCAGACAAAGGCCGACTGGCCGCTGACGGGATCGGCCAGCTTGATGCCCAGCGGCAGGCACAGAAAGCCGAGGCCCATCAAGATGACGGCAGCGGCGAACTGTTTCGGGATATCGATGTTCCAGCCTCGCTGGCGCAGGCGGGCGAACCAGGCCGCCAGCAGGGGGCCGCCAAAGACGATCACCATGCAATTGATGTTCTGGATCCACTGGGGCTGGATTTCCACGCCCAGCACCATGCGGTCGACATTGTGCTCGGCAAAAATCTGCAAGCCGTTGGGCGCCATCTGGTACAGCGCCCAGAAGGTCAGCGAGCCGCATGCCAGGATCAGGTAAGCGAACATGTTCTTGCGCTCGCGGCGGTCGCGGTTGCGCAGGGCCAGAGCGCCAATGATGGCGAAGACGACGGCGGCAAACCCCTTGATCAGGGCGCCCGTCGACACCGGGTGCTGGAGCAGCAGCCATACCGAGGGCACGATCAACGCGATGATGGCGGCGCCGCCCAGCAGGCGCAGGCGCCACTGGCGCACCGGCATGGTCATTAAGGGCGTGCTGATGTCGGCCAGGGTGTTCCAGTTGAACAGCGCCAGGCCGAAGGCGACGACGTTGCCGGTGGCAGCGAAAACGAACAGGGCAGGGTAGTTTTCCGTGATCTGGAAGATGCCGGCACCCGTAAAGCCGACGAAAAAGCCGATGTTCATCCCGGCATAATTCCACAGGAACGCCGATTCGCGGCGGTTGTCGGTGGGGCTAAAACGCTGGGTCAGCATCATGTTGACGCAGGTGACGTTCAGGCCGTTACCAGTGAGAAAGAAAGCGAGGCCGCCGTACAGCAGGGCGGTCGAGCCGAGCGAAATAATGGCGCAACCGATAATCTGCAGCAGCATGCCGACCACGAACAGGTTGCGGTTCGACATGAAGCGGCCACCCAGATAGCCACCGAACAGGTGCAGGCCATAATTAAACGCGCCAAACACGCCCATCATGACGGCGGCATCCCTGGCGGCAAAGTGCAGGTGCTTGGTGGCATACAGCACCAGCGAGGAATACAGGACGGCAAAACCCAGCGTGCAAAAAATCTGGATGAAAAACAGCGTGGCGGTGCCCGGCACGGCGTTGGCAAGGCGGCGTTGAAGGAAAGACAAGCAATTCTCCTGTAGAAACAAAGCAAGGCGGGCTCGTCCTTATTTTGACAAGCTGCGCAATTCTACGGGGAATTGTTGCGACGGCCTAATGACTTTGTTGGTGGTGCACTGGCAGTGCCGTCAGCGCCTGGTTCGCCAGCGCCAGCAGGCGCTCGCGCGGCACGCCGTCGCGCGCCAGCACGGACATGCCCTGGATGACGCCGATGAACAGGTCGGCCAGCGCCTGCGCATCGGTGCTGGCGGGCAGTGCCGCGCTGGCGATGTCAGCGGCGATGCGGCGCCGTACCAGTTCGCCAATCTCGCGCCGCACCGCCGTCACCGCCTGCTGCACCGGCAGCGACGCTGGCGAGCCGCTGGCGGTGGCGCTGGCCAGCAGGCAGCCGGGCGGGGTTGCAGCGCCCGTGAATGCGCGCGCCGAGGCGGCCAGCATGGCGCCGATGGCGGCATGCGCGCTGGGCGCCTGGTCGAGCGCGGCGCCGATGGCGGCGGTGTCGCCGGCGTACAGGCGCATTGCTTCGAGAAACAGCGCCTGCTTGTCGCCGAACGCGGCGTACAGGCTGGGCGCGGTCACCCCCATGGCGGCCGTCAGTGCGGCCACCGAGGTGGTTTCATAGCCGTGCCGCCAAAAGGCGTGCATGGCGCGCTCGAGGGCGGTGGCGCGGTCGAACGACAGCGGGCGGCCGGTTTTTTTGCGAAGTTCTTTCATAGCGATCTTTATAAAACAGATTGACGCGCCGGCGCAAGCATGACAGACTTTAATAGCGATCACTACGAAAGATACTCATGGACCTCACCAGTTACCGCACTGTTGGCCGCTCCGGCCTTGTTGTCAGTCCGCTTGCCCTTGGCACCATGACCTTTGGGACGTCGCGCTGGGGCGCGGCCGATGCCGATGCGCGTCGCCTGTTCGACAACTACCTGGGTCAGGGCGGCAATTTCGTCGACACCGCCGACATTTACGGCGGCGGTGCCAGCGAAGCGCTACTGGGCCGGTTTATCCGCGACAGCGGCACGCGCGACCAGCTGGTGCTGGCCACCAAGTTTGGCTTTAACGCTGGCTCCAGTCCCCTCGAGGCGAGCGCCACCGGGCGCGGCAATCCGAATGCGGGCGGCGCCGGCGCCAAGAACATCCACCGTGCGCTCGACGGTTCGCTCAAGCGGCTGGGCACCGATTACATCGATCTGTACTGGATGCACATCTGGGATGGCGTCACCCCGGTAGAGGAAATCCTGCACACCCTGGGCGACCTGGTTCGCGCCGGCAAAATCCGCTATTTTGCCTTTTCCGACATGCCCGCCTGGCTGGCCATGAAGGCGGCCACCGTTGCCAGTGAACGGCGGCTGCCGGCGCCGGTGGCCATGCAGGTCGAGTATTCGCTGGTGGCGCGCGATGTTGAGCGCGAACACGTGCCGGTGGCGCTCGAGGCCGGCATCGCGCTGATGCCGTGGAGTCCGCTGGCGGGCGGTTTTTTGTCGGGCAAATACCAGCGCGGCGAAACACCGGCAGCGGGACGCCTGAGCGGCGCCAATCCGTTTGGCAACAGCAAATTTTCCGATAAAAACTGGGACATCCTCGCCGTCCTGCGCCAGGTGGCAATCGAACAGGAACGCAGTGCCGCCGAAGTGGCGCTGGCCTGGCTGCTGGGGCGGCCTGCGGTGGGCGCGGTGCTGGTGGGCGCCAGCGCGCCGGACCAGCTGGCCATCAACCTGGCCGCGCTGTCCTGCGTGCTCACCGCAGACCAGCGCCAGCGCCTCGACACGGTGAGCGCCACAGCACCGGGCTTTACTGATAGTCTGGCCAGCCCGGCCATCCGGCGCATGGTCTTTGGTGGTCACGCCGTGCGTGGCTGGGGCGAATTCTGAGGGAGCAGGCAATGGTGCAGATGTGGTGATCCGGCGGGCCGGCCTGGCCGACCTGGCGGCGCTGGCGGCGCTCGAAGCGGCCAGTTTTGTGTGTGACGGCGTCAGCCGGCGCGCCATGGCGGGCTTTTTGCGCAGCCCGGCCGCGCTGGTGCTACTGGACGAGGAGGGCGCCGGCGCTGCATTGCGTGGCCACCTGGTGCTGCGCTTTCACGCCCGCCACCGGATTGCGCGCGTCTATTCGATCGCGGTGGCCGCCGCCGCCATGGGACAGGGCGTGGGCAGGGCGCTGGTGGCCAGCGCCGAGCTGGCCGCGCGCGCGCGCGGCAGCGCTGCGGTGCGGCTGGAAATCAGTGTCGACAATGCGCCGTCGCAGGCGCTGTTTCGTGCTTGCGGCTACCAGGTGTTTGGTCATTACGATGACTACTATGAAGATGGTGGCGCGGCGCTGCGGCTGCAAAAGATGCTGTAGGCAGGATTCGGTCGGGCGCGCTGATATATGTATTGATCAGTGATTGCCGGCTGACTGCCGCTCCGCTACCATCGGCAGGTTGATTTCGCCAACCTCGCCATCAAGGACACCCATGCTGCAACTGCCATCCCCCCTGCGCGCCGGCGTTCTCGCCGTGCTGCTGTCGCTCGCCACGCCCGTCGTCGTTGCTGCCGCCGTCACCGACGCCGCCTGGGTCAGCAAGAGCAATGAAAATGCCCAGCTGCTGCTCAAGGTGATGGCCCGCTATGCGCCGGAGAGCGCCAGTTCGCTGGGCGTCGATGGCTTCGATGAGCAGATCACCGATTATTCGCGCGACACCTTTGCCGCGCAAAACCGCGACCAGCGCGCCGCCATCGCCGAGATGGTGCGCCGTCGCAAGCTCGAGCGCGACCCCAAAATCGTCCAGGATCTCGACATCCTGATCGGCAGCGCCAACGACCAGCTGCGTACGCAAGCGCTGCAACGCCAGTACTTCATGCCGTTTATCGACCTGACGCAGTCGCTGTTCGAAGTGGTTAACCAAACGCTCGATCCGCGCATCCCCAAGGCGCGCCAGGCCAGCCTGCTGGTGCGCCTGCAAAAATATACGGGCCTGACGCGGGGCTACCGGCCAGCAACGCTGCTGGCGGGCGAGCGCCTGCAGGAGCGCCTGAAAGCCAACAACAAGCTGCTCGGGCCCTTCAAGGATGAAGTGGAACTGGCGCTGAGCAATGCGCCCACCCTGATCGCTGGGATAAAGCAGTTGCTGGCCAACAGCGACATCAAGGGCTGGGAGAGCGTCTTCGCCACCCTCGAACAGCAGTTGACAGCGTACAACGAGCAGTTGCGCGCACAACTGCTGCCGCGTGCACGCGCCGACCATCGGCTGCCGGCGGAAATCTATGCCGACAACTTGCGCCAGTTCGGTGTCGACATCGCGCCGCTGGAACTGAAGGCGCGTGCGCTGACCTCGTTTGCGGAAATCCGCAACCAGATGAATATCACCGCCGGCCTGATCGCCCGCGAGCGCAAGCTGCCGCACGCCGATTACCGCGCCGTCATGGCCGAGCTGAAAAAACAGCAGGTGGCGGCCGATCAAGTCATGCCCCTGTATGCGGCGCGCCTGGCGCAAATCGAGGCGGCCGTGCGCGAGCATCACATCGTCACTTTGCCAGCGCGCAAGGCAAGCATCCGGCTGGCATCGGAGGCTGAAAACGCCGCTTCACCGGCGCCCCACATGAATCCGCCGCGGCTGATTGGCAACACGGGAGAATACGGCGAATTCGTGTTGACCACGGCGGTACCGCCGGCCAAGGGCGGCAAGGCGCTGCTGATGGATGATTTCACCCACGATGCCGGCACCTGGTCGATCACTGCGCACGAAGCGCGGCCCGGCCACGAACTGCAGTTCGCCAAGATGATCGAGTCGGGCGTGTCGATCGCGCGCGGCGTGTTTGCTTTTAACAGCGTCAACGTCGAAGGCTGGGCCCTGTATGCGGAAGCGGAAATGCAGCCTTACGAGCCGCTCGAGGGCCAGCTGTTTGCCTTGCAGGCCCGCATGATGCGGGCGGCGCGGGCGTTTCTCGATCCCATGGTCAACCTGGGCGAAATCACCCCGGAACAGGTCAAAGCGTTTTTGATGGATGACGTCGGCCTGTCGGAAGCGCTGGCCACCCAGGAAATGCAGCGCTACACCTACCGCTCGCCGGGCCAGGCGACCGCGTATTTCTACGGCTACCAGCGCTTGATGGAAACGCGCCAGGCCGCTGAAGTGGCGCTGCCCCACAAATTCGATCGCCAGGCATTCAACGACTTCGTGCTGGCCCAGGGCATGTTGCCGCCGGCCTTGTTGCGGAAGGCCGTGATGGAAGTGTTCGTGCCGGCCGCGCTGGCGCGCTGAACCGCCGCCGCGTTTACCGCTCCGGGCCTCAGGCGTGACGTCTCAGCTGGCGCCAGCGGCGTCGGCAGCCGCCATCTCTGCCGTGTAGTCGCTGATCCAGTACAGCAGGGCCAGGGTAGGGAAGGCCATGCCGGTGAGCAGGGCGGCGTGCCAGCCATGGGTGGCGAACATCCAGCCGCCCAGCGCCGAGCCGAGCGCGCCGCCGGCGAAGAACAGGGCAAAATAAATCCCGTTGAGGCGCCCGCGTACCTCGGCGCCCAGGTTAAAAATGGCGCGCTGCCCCAGTACCAGGTTGGCAGCGACGCCCATGTCGAGGACGATCGACGCGGCCACCAGCAGTGCCAGTCCGATCGGGCGCGAGGCCGGTGACAGCATCGGCAAGATGAAACCGAGGATACCCAGACTCAGGGCGGCAGCCGTGGCCAGCAGGGTGTGGCCGCGGTCGGCCAGGCGGCCGGCAATCGGCGACGCCACGGCGCCGGCCATGCCGACCAGGGCGAACACGGCGATGCCGGTTTGCGACAGGTGAAAATACGGGCCGGCCAGCATCAGCGGCGTTACTGTCCAGAACAAGCTGAAGGCGCCGAACAGGCCGGCGTGGTAAGCGGCGCGGCGGCGCAGCACGGCGGTGCTGAGGAACAGGTGCCACATCGAGCCGATCAGTTTGGCATATGGCATGGGCGCGCTGGGCACCCGCTGCGGCAATTTCCAGCGCAGCACAAAGGCGAGCACGACAATGACGACGGCGGCGCCGCCAAACACCACGTGCCAGCTGGCGTGGTCGGCAATCAGGGAGGCCACCGGGCGTGCCAGCATGATCCCCAGCAGCAATCCGCTGACCACCTTTCCCACCGCCTGCCCGCGCGTGGCTTCTTTCGACAGGTGGGCGGCGAAGGGAACCAGCACCTGGGCGACCACCGAGCCCAGGCCGATCGCCAGTGCCGCCGCCAGGAACAGCACGGCGCTGCTGGCGAAGGCCGCCACCAGCAACGCGCAGGCTGTAAACAGCAGGCCGGTAAACACCAGCCGGCGGTTTTCCAGCAGATCGCCCAGCGGCACGATGAACAGCAAACCGAGCGTGTAGCCGATCTGGGTCAGGGTGACGATCAGGCCGGCCGCGCCGGCCGATAGACCGGTGGCGACACTGATGGGCCCGACCAGGGTTTGCGCATAGTACAAATTGGCAACGATCAAGCCGCAGGCGGTGGCAAGCAGCAATAGCATGCCGGAAGAGATGTCGGATTCGGTGTTCTGGGCCATGCTGATAAACTCCAGGAGCGGCGCCACGGGCGGCGCTGAAAGACGATGAAAAAGACGATGAAAAGTACAATCAAAGAAAAACAACAGTGAGCGCGGCCGATGCAGCGCGGCGGGGCAGCTGGCGCTATTGTAAAGAAAGTCTGGGCAAAGATAATTAATGCATAATCTCCCTATACCTTTCATCTTTTATGAACAATAGAAAGTGCCGCTCATGGACAAGCTCAAGGCCATGCAAACCTTTGTTCGTATTGTCGAAGCCAACAGCTTTTCAAAAGCGGCGGAAACCCTGGGCTTGCCACGGGCGGCGCTGACGGCGACCCTGAAAAATCTGGAAGCGTATCTTGGCGTGCAACTGCTGGCGCGCACCACCCGGCGGCTGTCGCTGACCCAGGATGGCGCCGACTATTTTCGCCAGTGCCTCGACATTCTCGGCGCCGTCGATGCCGCCGAAGCGGGTTTTCGGGGACCGGGCGCGCTGCAGCCAAAGGGCAGGCTGCGGGTCGATCTGCCAGCCGCCGTCGGTCACACGCTGGTATTGCCCCACCTGGGCCGCTTCCACCAGGCCTATCCCGAGATCGAGCTTAATATCAGCATCACCGACCGGCTGGTCGACCTGACCCAGGAAGGCATCGATTGCGCCGTTCGGGTAGGGCAGTTGCAGGATTCCGCGCTGGTCGGGCGCCAGATCGGCAATATGCGTTTCGTCACCTGCGCCACCCCGGCCTACCTGGCCGCGCGCGGCACACCGCGCCATATCGATGAGCTGGCCGGGCATGCCAGTGTGGTTCATTATTCGGGCCGCGCGGGACGCGCCTTTGACTGGGATTTTGTGGTGGCGGGCGAAGTGGTCAAGGTGGCGATGCACGGCCCGGTCGCGGTCAACGATGCAGAAGCCAATGTTTGCTGCGCGCTCCAGCATTTTGGCCTGGCCCAGCTGGGCGCCTACCAGGTCCGCCAGCACCTCGACAGTGGCGCGCTGGTCGAAGTGCTGGCCGATACGCCGCCGACGCCGATGCCGATGTCCTTGCTCTACCCGCAGGGACGCATGGGTTCGCCCAAAGTGCGCGTGTTTGCCGAGTGGGTCGCCAGCCTGTTTGCCAGCAACCCCGATTTGCAGGCGCCGCCTCTGCCAGCGCCGGTGCCGCGCGAGAGTACGCATGCCTGAGGTAGAACATCAGCAAGACACGACTGACCCCGGCGCCGACCACCTGCAACGTGCCTGCGCTGAAGCGGCGACCTCTGCCACTGGCACGGCGGTTCCCATCCGGGACAGCTCCGCCATGGACGCCCTGGCCACTGACGCTCTAACTACTGACAATCCCGCCATGGATGCCCCCGGCACGGACAATCCCGCCATGGATGCCCCCGGCACGGACAATCCCGCCATGGATGCCCCCGGCACGGACAATCCCGCCATGGATGCCCCCGGCACGGACAACCCCGCCATGGATGCCCCCGCCATGGACAAGCTCGCCAAGAATGCGCCCGTCACAGACAATCCTGCCAGTGATGCCCTCGTCCCGGACAATCGCGCCATGGACGATGCCGCCGTAGACGATTCCAGCACCGCCGCCGCCGCCGCCGCCAGCGATGCCGGCCATGGTTTTCTGCTGACCCGCCACTGGCGTGACAGTGCCGCCGGCACCGAGGTCGAGCTATGGCTGGCCACCGACGATGGCCCCCGCTGCCTGCGTCTGCCGGTCCACGAATCGGTCGCCTTCCTGCCCGCCGAGCAGGGACCGCAGGCAGCCATCATCATCGGCCAGGAAGCCGGTTGCGCGCTGCGCCCGCTGGCGCTGCTTGATTTTTCGCACCGCCCCGTACTCGGCCTGTATTGCACGCAATACCGCACTCTGACCAAGCTGGCCCGCCGCCTGCGCGAACACGGCATCGATGTCTACGAGGCCGATGTGCGTCCGCCCGAGCGCTACCTGATGGAGCGTTTCATCACGGCGCCGGTGTCGTTTACGGGTACGCCATCGGCGCATGACCCGACCCTGCTGCTTGACGCCCGTATCAAGCCGCTGCCTGGCTACCGGCCGCGCCTGCGTATGGCCTCGCTCGACATCGAAACGAGCCAGAAAGGCGACTTGTACTGCATCGGCCTGGAAGGCTGCGGCGCGCGCACGGTGTTCATGCTGGGCCCCCCCACTGCGGAAGCGCACGCGCCTGCATCGGTAACTGCATCTGCATCTGCGCCTGTACTCGACTTCGACTTGCGCTACTGCGACAGCCGCGCCGCCCTGATCGAAGGCCTGAACGCCTGGATTGCCGAACACGACCCCGATGTGATCGTGGGCTGGAACGTGATCCAGTTCGATTTGCGCGTGTTGCAGCAGCAAGCCGAGCGCTACCAGGTGCCTTTGCGGCTGGGGCGGGGCGGGGCCGTGATGGAGGGCCGGGAGCAGGGCGGTGGCCGGCAAGGACACTATTTTGCCAGCGCCGCCGGCCGCCTGCTGGTCGACGGCATCGAGGCGCTGCGCTCGGCGACCTGGACTTTTTCGTCGATGAGCCTGGAAAACGTGTCGCAGCAATTGCTGGGCGAAGGCAAGGCCATCGATAACCCCTACCACCGCATGGCGGAAATCAATCGCCGTTTTGCCGAAGACAAGACGGCACTGGCGCGCTACAACCTGAAAGACTGCGAACTGGTGACGCGGATTTTCGCCAAGACCAGTTTGCTGGCCTTCCTGCTCGAACGGGCCAGCGTGACCGGGCTGGCAGCCGACCGCAGCGGCGGCTCGGTGGCCGCCTTTGAACATTTGTACATGCCGATGATGCACCGGCACGGCTACGTGGCGCCCAACCTCGGTGACGTGGCCGGTGAAGACAGCCCTGGCGGCTTTGTGATGGATTCGCGCGCCGGCCTCTATGATTCGGTGCTGGTGCTCGATTATAAAAGTCTGTACCCATCGATTATCCGCACTTTCCTGATCGACCCGGTGGGGCTGGTGGCCGGCTTGCGCGAAGACGATGCCGACACGGTCGATGGTTTTCGCGGGGCGCGCTTTTCGCGCACCCGGCACTGCCTGCCCGCTATCGTCAAACAGATTTCGGAAGGCCGCGATGCAGCCAAGCGCGACGGCAATCAAGCGCTGTCGCAGGCGCTTAAAATTATCATGAACGCCATGTATGGCGTGCTCGGTTCCGCTGGCTGCCGGTTTTTTGATCCACGCCTGGCATCGTCGATCACCTTGCGCGGCCATGCCATCATGCACCTGACGCGCCAGCTCATTGAAGAGCAGGGTTACCAGGTGATCTATGGCGATACCGATTCGACCTTTGTGTGGCTGGGGCATGCTCACTCCGAAGACGACGCGACCGGCATCGGCCGGGCGCTGGTGGCACATGTCAATCACTGGTTGGACCAGCATCTGCGCGCGCAGTTCAATCTGTCAAACAGCCTTGAGCTGCAGTTTGAAACCCATTACCGGCGCTTTCTGATGCCAACCATCCGCGGTTCGGAAGAGGGCAGCAAGAAGCGCTACGCGGGCCTGGTGCGTCAGGCCGACGGTAGCGAGCGCATGGTCTACAAGGGGCTGGAAACGGTGCGCAGCGACTGGACCGCGCTGGCGCAGCAGTTTCAGCAGGCGCTGTATCTGAAAATTTTCCGGGGCGAGCCCTACCGCGATTACGTGCGTCAGTACGCGCGCGATACTGCCGCCGGCCAGTTCGATGCCCTGCTGGTCTACCGCAAGCGCCTGCGCCGGCCGCTCGACGATTACGAACGCAACGTGCCGCCGCAGGTGCGCGCGGCGCGCCTGGCCGATGCCTACAATGGGCGGCACGGCCGCCCCCTGCAATACCAGAACCGGGGCGTGATCGCGTATGTGATGACCATCAATGGGCCCGAGCCGCTCGAAGCGCTGACCTCACCAATTGACTACGAGCACTACCTGAGTCGCCAGCTGCAGCCCGTGGCCGACGCCATCCTGCCCTTTGTCGGCGACAATTTCGCCGCTCTCACCAGTCGCCAGCAAGAACTGTTCTGAGCGCTTCTGATCCTGCCAGTGATGGGCGGTTTTTTACAGCGCGCTGTCGGCGTAAAGTAGTCAATGGTATTTCAATGTTGCGCTCTGACCGGCATCGTGGCGTCGCCGCAGACCGCCATGGAGGCGCGCAGCTTGAGCAAATGAACCACCCAGGTTGCCGAAGGCCGCAGGCGCCAGCGCAGGCAGATACTGGAACTGGAACCTCAGCCTCAGCATCAGCCTCAGCCTGACTGCGCTGGGCCCACGACCAGCAGCGCATCGACTGTCCGCAAACCCTGCCGCAAGCGGCAATCGGGGTCTTCCATACTTAACGGGGACAGCGCCTTTTCCAAATGTCTGCATCCGATCGGCCGCCGCCGGCGTATATCAGTACAGGAAGCGTTGCCGGCGCGCCTCATCGTGAAACATCTCACCCGGAAAAGTGGAGGCGCAACTTGTACTTGTTTGATAACGAATCGTGGGGACCCTGTCAAATCGACACGAATACCTCGGGCAAGCATGGTTTCGGCTTGCCGAAGTTGTTCAAGATCAGCAGTCGCGACGGCAGCTTTGCCGGCACTTACACCGTGCGTTTCAAGAACTGCGTGGTGCAGGACCTGGTCGCCGCCGAGCGCACTAATGCGCAGCTGATCCGCACCGCCATTGCCCAGTTTTGCGCCTGGCCTGGCAACCACCAGTGCGATTTCGACGCCGAGCTCGATACCACGCTGGCACCGTATGCCGGCGTCGTCTGCAACCGCTATGGCCGCGTGCTGTCGGAGACGAGTTTGCTGCCGCGCCATCGCGCGCGCGCCAGCAACCCGGAGAACTGCCTTACCTGATGTTACATCTGTTGCCGGCTCCTTTCACCCGATGTCACCTTCGGCGCTTACAGTGGTCCTCACTGCAGCGTGCAGCGTACAACACCGGAGACCATCATGAGAACATTGATCAAGCTTGCCAGCGCCGCCGCCGTTCTGGCTGCGGCCGTCACGGCGCTGCCGGCAGCGGCGCAGGTGCGGGTCGGCGTGCAGCTTGGCGCCCCCGTCTATGTGCAACCGCAAGCCTATTACGCGCCGCCGCTGGTCCAGTATGGTCCGCCGCGCGTGTTGCAACAGGGTTATTTCGACAGCCGCTACGATCACCGCGAGCGCTCGCACTACGAGGGTGAATGGCGGCGCCGCCAGTGGCTGCGCCACGAAGAAATGCGCCGCGAAGAATGGCGTCGCCAGCAGTGGCGGCGCGAGCACTGGCGCCATGAGCGTGCCTGGGGCGAGCGTTAAATGCTGGCGCTGCTGCCCCGATTGTCTGGTGCCGATGCTCGAGCTGACCGGCAAAGCTGCTGGCAGACCGCATCCGGCCCCCAAACACCGCGATCATAGCGTGGCGTAATGACGGCACCATGACAGCGTCATGACCTCGTGATGACGGCTGGGCAAGCCGATGATTGCCTGATCCGCCGCGCATTTTTTGCGCCAGCAAGCCCTGCATGGTGTGCGCCAAGCGGGGCTTGTTTGCGTCGGCGCAAAGTATTTCCGCAAGGCTAAATCAAGATGCGGAGGTGCCCGTGCCGCGGGCTTTCTTCCTGATGGGGTTTTCCATGCCGATCCGCAGCCGCTCCCTTGCCGGCACCCTTGCCGGCACCCTTGCCGCCATGCCCTTGCTGATCAACGTCAGGGCTGGCGCCGCCCAGTTGATGAGTCCTGCCGCGGTCCTGCCGCCGGCCGTCAGTGCCAGCCTGGCGGCCATGCTGGTGGCGCAAAATGCCGCCCATGGACTCGATGCCAGCCACGGCGTGGTACTGGCGCGCCAGCATCCGGGCACCCAGGGCACCCAGGTCAGCCGTTTCGATCAAACCTACAAGGGCGTGCGCATTTTCGGCGCCGACGCCGTCGTCGTCACCGACAGTGCCGGTAAACCAGTGAGCGTATCGAGTTCGGAGCGCAGCTACAACCTTGGGCGTGGCGCTGCCAACCGGCTGGGGCCATCGACGGCCGATTTCGATGTCACGCCCACCCTGTCGACAAGGGCGGCGATCGATGCCGCCCTGCGCACCCTGCCGGGCGGGGCGGCCGGCGCCGTGTACCAGATCCCGCCCACCGCCGAGCTGATTATTTATCCGATCATCAAAACCGAGCGGCTCTCGACAGCGCTGACCAAGACCGACGCCGACCTCAACGCCCTCGATGTGCGCGACGTCGTCGACTCGTATGAGCTGGCCTACCTGGTGCATACCCGCATGCACCTGGGCAAACGACCATTGTTTTACGACACCGTCATCAGCGCCAAGAATGGCCATGTGCTCAACCAGTGGAGCATGCTGCAAACGGTGGTCGGCGTCGGCAACAGCCAGTACAACGGCACCGTCGCCATCAACACCACGCTCACCAAAGGCAGCTACCAGATGATCGATTCTTCGCGCGGCACCGGCGGCGCGTATGGCGCCATGGCAATTACCAATGCCGACCATGGCACCGGCGCAGGTCGTGTGTACAGCAATGCCAGCAACACCTGGGGCGACGGCAAACAGTATGTGGCCGGCGGTTCGACCACCAACGCCAATGGCCAGACCGCGGCCGTCAATGCCCTGTGGGGCCTGATGAATACCTACGACATGCTGAAAATGGCGATGGGCTGGCTGTCGCTCGATGGCCACAATACCGCCACCTATATTGCCGCCCACGTCAATTCCGGCTACGACAATGCCTATTACAGCGACACCTGCAAATGCATGTTCATCGGCGATGGTTCGACCTTTAGCAGCCTGGGCGCCATCGATGTGATCGGTCATGAAATGGGCCATGGGGTCACGGCAGCGACCTCGAATCTGACCTATTCGGGCGAATCGGGTGGCTTGAATGAATCGAGTTCCGATATCAATGGCGAGATGGTGGAAGCGTATGCGCGCGCCGGCGGCACCGGCTCGACCATTCCGGCCAGCGGCAATGACTGGGGCGTCGGCAAGGAAATCAGCAAGAATGGCACACCGCTGCGCTATCTGTTCAAGCCCAGCAAGGACGGCTCCAGCCCGGACGCCTGGAGTACCAGCCTGAAGCGCCTGGACGTGCACTACAGCAGCGGCCCGAACAATCGCATGTTTTATTTCCTGTCGCAGGGTTCCAACGCCACGCCAGCGAGCGATTTTTATTCGAAATACTTGATCAAAAAGCCGGCAGCGATGAGCGGCATCGGCGCCGACAAGGCTTACCGGATCTGGTTCAAGGCCGCTACCACCAAGTTCACCGCCAGCACCAACTATGCCGACGCCCGTGCCAAGATGGTGCTGGCAGCCCAGGAGCTGTACGGTGCCAACAGCCGCGAGCACAAGGCGGTGCAACGCGCCTATGCGGCCATCAATGTCGGGGCCGATATTGATGAATAGCGCGATGCAAGACGCGATGGATAGCGGCGCCGCACCGGCAATCCGGTACGCCGGCCGTCAGCGCTCGAGCAGGGCGAGCGCCTGCGCGCGCGCCGAGCGCCGCCAGCTGCGGCGCAGGTCGGCATCGTCGGTGGTGCGCGCCAGCACCATGCCGCCCACGCAGAGGGCGACGATGACCTCGGCCCGTGCGCCCGCATCGGGCGCCGCACCGAGCGCGCTGCGGAACACCGCCGTCAGGTTGCCAATCAGTGCCGTATACGCCTTTTGCGGGTGTAAACCGGCGCGGGCGACATCGCCGGGCAGCGCGTACAGGGGGCAATGCGCATCGATGTCGGCCAGCACGGCGTCGCTCAGGTAGATCTCGATCAGTGAACGGGCCAGTGCCAGCGGGTCGCCGGAGCGCTCGAGCCGCGCGGCGAACGGATTGCAGATGCTGAAACTGGCCACTGCCACCGCATAGAGCTGGTCCTTGCCGCTGAAATGGTGATAAAAACCGCCCCGCGTCAGACCCGCCTCGGCCATGATGCGGTCGATCGTTACCTGCTCGAATCCATGACGATTGAACAGCCGCCGCGCGGCATCGACGATGCGCGCACGCGTGCGGCTTTTGTGTTCGCTGTCGTAAGGCATGGTCGATCCCCTCTCGACGTGGCTGTCCGCGTATTATCGCGCCGCGCGAAAATATGTTCTTGATCATATTTTGCCAGTGGCTACGCTGGGATGACTGCTTTGACTGTCACCTTGAGGAGATTGCCATGACCAACGACGACGCTGCCAGACCCGTCCTGATCACCCTGAAATGGGTACCTGAATTTGCCCGCGGCCTGGTGCGCGACCTGCGGGTGCGCTGGGCGCTGGAAGAGGCCGCCATTCCCTACCGGGTCGAGCTGGTCGATGCCGATGAAAAAATGCTGCCCGCCTATCGCGCCCTCCAACCCTTCGGCCAGGTGCCGGCGTACCGCGACGGCGCCTTGCGCCTGTTCGAGTCCGGCGCCATCGTGCACCATATCGCGGCGGCGTCGCCCGTCCTGATGCCCGCCGACGCCGCCGCCCGTAGCCGCACCCTGAGCTGGATGTTTGCCGCCCTGAACAGCGTCGAACCGGCGCTGCTGGCGCTGGCCGATGTCGATCTGTCTGCCGCCGCCGCCGGGGCCAGCCTGCGCCGGCCGGCCTTGCTGGCGCAGGCGCAGACGCGCCTGGCCGATCTCAACCGTGTGCTGGAAGGACGGGCCTATCTGCTCGGAGGATTTACTGCTGCCGACATCCTGATGGCGTCGGTACTCAATATTGTGCGCCACACACCGCTGGTGGCGGCGTATCCGCACCTGCACGCTTATCACCAGCGTTGCCGCGCGCGGCCGGCGGCGCGCAAGGCGCACGCCGATCAGATGGCCTTGTACGAGGGGGCCTGGCGTGGTGAGACAGAAATTCGTTGAATAAATATGCCGAGAATCGCAGCGATTTCGACATATTTATTCAACGAATTTCTGATTGACCACATTAGTAGGCCAGCAGGGGATAGGGATTGATGGCGCTGCCGGTCCACCACTGCTTGGCGGGCGTCAGTTCGATGACGGCGAAGTGCAGGTGCGGGGCTTTCGGATCAGCGTTGCCGCTCACGCCCACGTAGCCGATCAGGTCGCCCCGCTTGAGGAGCATGCCTTCCTTGACACCATCGGCGTAGTGGTCCAGGTGGGCATAATAATAGGCCCAGGTGGCGGTCGGATCGAACTGATAAATGGTCAGGCCGCCTGGCTTGCTGTTGAACAGTTTCACCAGTTTGCCATCGGCCACCGCCAGCACCCGGCTGCCGGTGGGAGCCATGATATCGAGCGCTTCGTGGTGGCGCTCGCTGCCACGCGGCTGGTTGAAGGTGTCCGCCAGGCTGGCGTACTTGACGCCGTCGACCGGAATGCGCAGCTTGACGCCATTCATGGGCGCCAACGTGCGCAGCGCAGCACTGTCGGCGGCGCTCGGTTTGAGGGGCAGATCGAGTTCGTTGAGGTCGGCGGGTACCACCGGCGCCGGTGGCAGTGCCGGCTCGATGGCCGCCGCCGACGTCGGCGCCGGCGCCGGCGCCGCCGCCGGTGCGACGATGCCACCCGTGCCCGGCACCACCAGCGTTGCGGTCGGTGCATGGGCGGCCTGGCGCAGGTAGACGAACAGCCCGGCGGCGCCCAGTACGGCGCCGAAGATCAAGGTCAGCAACCACTTCATGGCAATCTCCTGTTTTGTTGTTTGTTATTTTGTTGTTTCGTTTTTTTGTGCTTGAGAACGGGCGCCGCGCTCAGTCCTGCAACACCACATCGGTGCCAGCGCCAACCGCCGTGATCAGCAGCGCCACATCCCAGTTGGTCAGGCGGATGCAGCCATGTGACTGGGTCTTGCCGATGGCTGCAGGCACGGGCGTACCGTGGATGCCGTAGTGCGGTTTCGACAGGTCGATCCAGGCCACCCCAACAGGATTATTCGGGCCGGCCGGGATCTTGGCACTGGCGTCGCCCGGCTTGGCATCCCAGAACAGCTTGGGGTTGTACCAGTAGACCGGCTTGTTCGAGATGCCGTTGACTTTCCACTGACCGATCGGCAAGGGATCATGGTCGCTGCCCGAGGACGAGGGGAACTGTGCGATGGCCTTGCCGGCCGTGTCGTACAGGGTCAGGGTGCGGCCCGCCTTGCTGATGACGATCCTGGCGCCTTTCGGCAACGGCGCGGCGCCTTCGACATGAGGGACAACTATCTGTTCGCCGACCCGCTGCAGATCCTTGCCGGGATTGAGTTTTTGCAGCAGCGCGGGGCTGACGTGAAAACGCTCGCCCAGCGCCTCTTCGATGCTGGCGAAACCGAGGCTGCTCAGTTTGGCCTTGTCGGCCATCGAATCGGGGACCGCCTGGTAGGGGCCGGCGACGTCCTGCTCGCTCACCGTGTAGCCGATCAAGGCGTCGCTGGGATCGCTGTTCAGGGCGTCCCAGGTGGCAGCATTGAGGGTGCCGTCAGCGGCAAGATCGTGGGCTTTTTGAAAGCCGGCCAGCGCCGCTTTCAGGTTGCTGCCTGGCGCACCGTCGATTTCGCCGGCACTGAAATGGGCGCGGTCGAGCAGCACCTGGGCGCGCACGATGGCGGCTGCTGCAATGTGGCGGCCGGTACCCCGCACTGACGCCTCCTTGCCGGCGGCGTTGACCAGTTCAGCCGCGAGCGAGTCAGACAGTGCTGGCTGGCCGGCGGCAGCTGGCGCCGGCAGCGCGCTCAGGCTGGCCAGCAGCACGGTGGTAAGGCAAGTGACGGCAGCGGCAAGTTTCAAGAGGAGTCCTGGGAACGTCATCGGGGATCACCAGATTAATTCCACCAGGACAAAGAGTCTGTGCGCCAGCGTACTTACCGGCAGACAGACCGTGTCTTGCCGAAGTACTTAGCCGTTCAGCGCCGCCATGTCAGGGGTCGACATCATCTTGTCGATGTCGACCAGGATCAGCATGCGCTCGTCGAGGGTGCCCAGGCCGATCAGATAATCGCTGCCGACGTCGCCGCCCATGTCAGGCGCCGGGCGGATCTGGCCGGCGGTCAGGGTGGTGACGTCGGAGACGCGGTCGACCACCATGCCGATGATCTTGCCCGACAGATTGAGGACGATGACGATGGTGGAGGCGTCGTAGGTGGGCGTACCGAGGTTGAGCTTGATGCGCATGTCAACGATCGGCACGATCACGCCGCGCAGATTCATCACACCCTTGAAAAACACCGGTGCATTGGCAATACGGGTGACCGCTTCGTAGCCGCGGATTTCCTGCACCTTCAGGATGTCGAGGCCGTATTCCTCGTCACCCATGGTGAAAGCGAGAAATTCCTGGCCGCTTTCATCGTGCACCGGCGGCGCGTGGTGAAGGTGGGAGGTCTGGGTAGATTCGTTACTGAGCATGGTGTTCCTGCAGATAAGTGACGGCGGGTGACGGCGAGCGGCTGCCGGGCGCGGTCGCGACCGCACGCGAAGCGGGGCCGCGAAATCACGGCCAGGTAGCAAGTTTAACTTGCCCTGTGGAAATAACAACTCAAATCACGCCGAATCTTGCTTATTTGTTGTGTGGCTGTGACAGCGGCGGCGCCAGTCCCAGTGCGGCGCGGATGGCCGGCAGCACCAGCGCGAAGGCGGGCGAACTGGCGGCCACTTCATCGTAATGACTGGCGCCCGGCAAGATGATGACCTCGGCGCTGTCGCCGGCGGCGCGTGCCCGTTCGGCGTAATCGTGTGCCACGCGCGGCGGCGATACCGTGTCAAGTTCGCCGGTGATGAGTACCGTGTGGCTGCCGTTGGGAATCAGCTCGGCCGCATTGGTGTCGGCAAACACATCGGAGCGGGCGGCGCTGGGCAGGCCGGTCAGCTCTACCAGCTCGCGCTCGCAACTGCTCTTGATCAGCGCCTGTTCGCGGCGCAGGTCGGCCAGGCCGCCCAGGCTGATGATTTGGCTGATTGGCAAAAAGCCGCTCTGAAACAAGGGGCTGCTTGGCGCAATCCGGCTGCGCCCGGCCAGCCACTGCACCAGCTGGCCGCCAGCCGAGTGGCCGATGGCCACCACCCGGCCCAGGTCAAGCTGGCGGGCAGCGGCCTGCCGGCCTAACAGATCGAGCGCGGCATTGATGTCCTGGTAGGTGCCCGGATAGCCGCCGCCTGGCTCATCGACGCGCCGGTATTCGACGTTCCAGACGGCGATGCCGTGCGCATTGAGGGCGCCGGCCAGGTTGCGCAACTGCGTGATGCCACCATACTGGCTGGTCCAGCAGCCGCCATGGACCAGCACGGCGACGGGGAAGGGGCCCTGGCCGGCCGGGCGGAACAGCTCGGCGAACTGTGACGGCGCCGCGCCGTACGTCAGGGTGGCGGTGGGCGGCGGGCCGCTCAGGGCCAGGTAATCGGCCAGCTTCATCGGCGCAGCGTTGGCCAGGCCGGCGCATAGCAGGGCGGGCAGAAGGGGACGCAGGGAAATTGTCATGGTGGTGTCGTTGATGGGTGGGAAGCACGGCGCTCCCGCACTATACCCAGCGCAGGGCGCTGGCAGCAAGGCCAGCGAGCGCTGCTGCGCGCACGATTGCGCGCGCGGGCGGGAACGTTCTTCATGCTAGTCTGGTCAAAACCTCAGGAGCGACCAAATGACATCAATGAATGACAACAAGCAGTATCGCGGTTACAACATCTCGGTTAGCGTCCGCCAGGACTGCGAAGACCGCTGGGACTTCGATTACACCCTCACGGCGGTCGACGGCAAGGGCGAAGTGCGCCAGCGCAGCCACACGGTCAACGGCCAGATGACCGAGGCGGCGGCGCAAGTGGCCGCCATCGAAGTGGCGCGTACCGAGATCGACAACGTGCTGGCCATGCAGGCCGGCTAAGGGCGATCGCAGCCAGGGGCGCCCCGCGGCACGCCGCTCAGGAAAGCAACAACGCCCCCACCAGCGACCCCCACTTTGACTTTACGCAAGCAAACCGGCCTGGCCGTTCGCTACGATTCATATCGCCAGTTACGGCAGAAAAAACTGACAATGACCAATCGCTTTATTGAGCAACTTCAGCAAAGTGCTGAAAGCACGCAGGTGCACGCCGGGCTACATTTTCACTCCACGCCTGATCCCGACTTGCCGCCGCCACCGAGTCCCCCGCCTGACGACGTACCGGCCCCCGACCAGGCGCCCATCCAGGAACCGATGCCGGCCGCGCCACCGATCAAGGCGGATTGCATTTAAGGTAATAGATAGAGCCTTGTAGTATTTGATTTATTCTATTTGCAATAAGCAATATTTGTTGCTAAAAACCTACAAAGTTAAATTAACTTGGCGCCCTGCGCGTGCTGCCAGCGCACAGTCATATAATGATTTTGCAGCATCAACCAACCGGAGATGGAGAGCGTTATGGGAAACTCGCTACACAATAAGATTCGCCTGGGACGCGCTTCTCCATTTACCTCGCGCAAGCTGCAGGCATTGTTGGTGTTGGGCGCCATCATTCCCCTGAGCTGGCTAATCTTGACGGCCATGCGTTAATTGGCCTTGGCGCCGCGTTCGCGCTTGCCGGCATGGTCGCCGGCATCGCCGCGCTCGTCGTCGATCACCGCTTGCCGCGTCCTCGCAGCGCGGTTACCATGGGCGCCGACCCTGGATTAAGAAAGCGGCAATGAAAAACGAAAAACTGACCACCGACGAATACGACGCGCTGGGACACCTGGAAAAAGGGCCTGCGCCGGAGCGGGTCAATGCCTGCGTCGGTCGCAACGCCAAGCGTCTGTCTGGTCTGAAATTGCTGCAATACGGCCGTGACGGCCGCGTCGGTCTGACCGAAAAAGGCCAGGAAATGCTGTTTCTGCGCCGCTGCGTGGGCGCCTTGCGGGCGCTTAGCGCCGATCCGGCAGCCAGCGTGGCCACCGATGTGGCCAATTTCCTTGGCAAAAAATCACACATCGTGGCGCGGGAAGACGGCGGCTATGACATCACCGACAAGGGCCGCGACTCGCTGGCCGACATCGAAGCGCGCGCCTGAAGCGGGTGGCGCACGGGCGCGCTGGACGTTGCGGCAACTGCGCGTGTAAAAAAACCGGCCAAGGCCGGTTTTTTCATGTGCTGCATTACATCTGACGGCGCCGGCTGGGGTACACCAGGGTGCGCACTGCCAGATCGGCAGGAATGTTCATCGCCGACAGGAACTCGGCAGCACGTTGCAGGCCGACGGTGGGGATCGATGCGATGGCCTGGTTGATGACGTCACGGGTGCGAAAATCGTTGCGCACTTGCTTGACGCCGTGGTGCTGTTGCGATGCGGTGCTCAGTGTCATGATGGTTCTCTTGGCCGATTCAAAGGTTGGACTGCGTGGAGCGAATAAAACGTTCCTCGCGTTGATTCAAATCATAAACCAAATTGACCCAATGATGACCATCTGTCATGCAAATTTCCTTTAATACCAGAAATTTCTTGATGGGCGGACGGTGCCAGCCGCACCCCATCACTGGGCGACACTGTCGTCGGCATCCATGCTGGCATGGGCGCTGGCGACCAGTGCGGCAAATTGCTCCGCCGGCAGTGGCTTGCTGAAATAAAAGCCCTGCATCTGGTCGCACTCATGGCGGCGCAGGTAATCGAGCTGGTCGAGCGTCTCGACGCCCTCGGCGATCACCGCCAGCTTCAGGTTATGGGCCAGGGTGATGATGGAGTTGACGATGGCGCCATCGTTCGAATCGCGGGCGATGGCGGCGACGAAGGAACGGTCGATTTTCAGCACATCGATGGGGAAGCGCGACAGATAGGACAGCGACGAATAGCCGGTGCCGAAGTCGTCGATGGCCAGCTTGACGCCCAGCGCCTTCATCGCATGGAGCAGTTCGACCGCCTCGCCGACATCGCTCATGAACAGGCTTTCGGTCAATTCGATTTCCAGGCAGGCTGGCGGCAGTGCCGTCTCGGCCAGCACGCTGCGCAGGTCGCCCAACAGGCTGGCGGCGCTGAACTGGCGCGCCGACAGGTTGACCGCCACCCGCAACGGCCCCATGCCGGCATCGTGCCAGGCCTTGGCCTGGTGGCAGGCAGTGCGCAGTACCCAGGCGCCGATCGGCACGATCAGGCCGGTTTCCTCGGCGACGCCAATAAAACGGTTGGGCGCGACCATGCCCATTTCCGGGTGCTGCCAGCGGATCAGCGCTTCCATACCGACGATGCGACCGCTGCGCAGATCGACCTGCGGCTGGTAGTGCAGCACGAACTGGCGCCGTTCGAGGGCATTGCGCAGGGCGCTTTCGATGCGCACCCGCTCGGTCGCTTCCTCGTTCATGGCCGGCGTGTAAAACTGGAAGTTGTTGCGGCCCAGTTTTTTGGCGCGGTACATGGCGATGTCCGCCATCTCGATCAGGCTGTCGGCCGGCGCGCCGTCGAGCGGATAGACAGCCACGCCGATCGAACAGGTGACGAAAAACTCCTTGATGCCCAACATCACCGGCTGCGCCACCGACGCCATCAGGCGCTCGATGATATCGATCGAGAGCGGCTGCTCGTCGTGCTCGGTGAGCAGGACGACAAATTCGTCGCCCGACAGCCGTGCCACGGTGTCGGCGTCGCGCAAGGCGCCGCGCAGGCGCGCCGCCACCGTCACCAGCAGCACGTCGCCGGCCTTGTGGCCCATCGAGTCGTTGACGAACTTGAAGCGGTCGAGGTCGATCAGCATGACCCACACCGGGCGCTCGCTGCGGCGCGACGCTGCCACCGCCTGGCTGAGGCGGTCCTGCAGCAGGCTGCGGTTGGGCAGACCGGTCAGCACGTCGTGCTGGGCGACGTGGTGAATCGCCTGCTCCGAGCGCTTGCGGGCGGTGATGTCGGTGCCGGTACCGCGGTAACCGCGCAGTTCGCCTTGGGCGTCGAACAGCGGTTCGCCATTGATGCTGAACCAGCGGGTGGCGCCGTAATCGTCGAGCACGGCGTATTCGAAGCCCGCATAGCCCTGGCGGGCGGCGATTTGCGCCAGGTGGGCGCGGCCATGCTCGTCAGCGAGGCGGTCGCGTGCAGTTTCCCAATGGGTCTTGCCCAGCAGGCGCTCGATCGGTACGCCCGCCTTCTCGACAAAGCCGCCGGTAATCGAAGTGAAGCGGCAGTCGGCATCCTGTTCCCAGTACCAGTCCGACGACATCGTCACCAGCTGGCGGAAGCGCTGCTCGCTCTCCTGCAGCGCGTGTTCGGCGCGCTGGCGGTCGATGACGTCGTCGAGCAGGCGCTGGTTCGACATCTTTAAGTCGGCGGTGCGTTCCTGCACCAGCCGTTCGACGCGGCGCGAGCGCTGCGCCAGCGACTGCACCAGCGCCGACAGCAGTAGCGTGAGCATCAAGCCACCTACCGCCACCAGCAGCGCGCCCAGGTGATCGGCCAGCAGCGGCCGCGGGCGCGCGTGCACTTCGACGCGCCAGGTCTGGCCGCCGACGTCGAGGTTGCGCATAAAATGGGGCGGGGCGGCCAGCACCGGCCAGTGGTGTACCCGGGCCGGCGGCGCGGCGCCGAACACCGTCTGCAGGCGACCCTGGTCGGCGCTGGCCGCTACCGTCACCAGCAGGTCGCGGTCGGGCGGCTGGCTCGACAGGATAATCTCGACCAGGTCGTCGGCCCGCATGATCACCGCGCTGTTGCCGATCATGGCCGCGCGGCGCGCTGACGCGCTGCCCAGGTCGGCGCCGTGGCGGTACACCGGCATCGCCAGCAGAAAGCCGCGCTGGGCCGGCTCGCCTGCCGACAGCCGCATCAGGGTGGTGGCGGCCGGCCGCCCCTGATCGATGGCGCGCGCCAGTGCCGCTTCGTACGAGGCGATGCTGCTGGAATCGAAGCCGAGAATGACTTCATTGTCGGCATACGGTTCGATGAAGTCGACCGGTGTATAGCCGGGCCGCCGCAGCGCCGGGCGCACGGCGCCGTCGCGCCACTCGGTGATGGTGGCGGCCGGATGGGCTTGCGCCAGGGTCGCCTCGAAGCCGGCGCGCTCGGCGTCGCTGACGCGGCGGTGAAAGGAGAACGACTTGATGAAGCGGTTGCGCGCCAGCAGCGGCGCGGTAAAGTCGTGAAACTGCGTGCGCGTGACCGGCCAGACGCTCTGAAACAGCGCATTGGTGACCACCGCCAGCTCGACTGCCTGGTCCAGGCCGCGACCGATGGCGGCGCTGCGGATGCCGGCCTGCTGTTCAAACGCCAGGCGGTGCTTGTCCTGTTCCAGTTGCAGCACGCCGGCACTGAGCAGGGCGCTCGCGGCGATGCCGCCAGCGAAGGTCATCAGGGTCGACAGCGCAAGCCAGCGGGGTAATCTCAAACGGCGATACGGCAAGTCCAGCTCCCTCAATGGCCAGGAGCCGTCAGGCCCTCAATGGTGAATGTGCTAGTTTGTCACAACGCACAATTACCGGCAAATTAATTGTAAATTGGTAACAATATTGATGCAATCTGCATCAGACTGGTGCCGGGCGCCGCAGCACCAGCCAGGCCAGCAGTGCGCGTACCAGCAGGCGGTTGAGCCAGTTCAGGCCGACGCCGTTGCGCTGCGCCAGCCACCGCTGCACGGCCAGCGCCCGTCCCGGCGGCGGCGGCGCATCGGCGGCCAGCGGTGCGCGCACGGCAAACACGATGCGGTTATTGCCGGCCACCCCGGCGACACGCGCTAGGCGCTCGCCAAACACCAGCGCCAGTCGCCCCATCATGGCGCCATACTGGGGGTCGTAACTGAAGATATTGGCCACCAGCACGCCGCCGTCGACCAGCGCGCGGCGGCAGTCGGCGTAAAAGCGCGACGCCACCAGTGCCGGCGGCAGGCCGGCGGCGTCGAAGCCGTCGACCACCAGCACATCGACCGCCTGGCGCAGGCTGGCGATATACACACAGGCGTCGGCGTGCACCACCTGGAACCGGTGATCATCGGGCGGCACGCAAAATTCGTCGCGCAGCGCGATGACGTCGGCGCGCAGTTCGAGCACCGTGATGCGCGTGTGGGGGAAATGGCGGTAGCAAAACTTGGCCAGCGAGCCGCCGCCCAGGCCGACCATCAGGATGTGACGGGGACGCGGCACGAACAGGGCGAACAGCATCATCGCGCGCACGTAAGCCAAGGTCAGCCGGTGCGGCCGCGACAGCCGCATTTCGCTCTGCACTTCGCCGGGACGGAAGGCGAGGGTGCGGATGTCGCCGCAGGTGGTCACCAACGGTGGCGTCGGCGGGCAGCTGGCAGGGGGGACGGGGATCGACATCGGCGCAGTATACAGTCATGTGCCCTCAGGCGCCCGCCCGCGCCGCTTGTTGCCGCCCCGCCGTTTCTGCTAAGCTGCTTTATCGACTTCGGAGAAACCATGTTCCTCGACCATCCTGCCCTGACCGCCACCAACAGCCAAACCGAACCGGACCGCATCGAGCGGCTCAACCGCGTGTACGGGTACGTGATGGCGCTGGCCGACCGCGACGATTGTACCGGGCTGATTGAAAAAATCAGCCAGCTGCACGACCACAAGGGCACGCTGATCGTGTTCTGGATCGACGCCCCGGGCGACGCTGAAAAAGCCTATTTCAGCGTGGCCTGGGCCAGCCGCATCGGCGATGGCAGCGGCAGCGTCGAGCACGAAGTCTAGCTGCAGGCGCTTGATGGATATTTCGACCATGCTGCTCGCGCTCGCACTGGGCAATATGAGCCTGTGCGCCGCACTGTTTTTTTATGAGCACGGTCGTCCGCAGCCGGTGGCGATGCGCATCTGGCTGAGCGCGCGCCAGTTGCAGGCCGGCGCCTGGTTGCTGCTATACCTGCGTCTGAGTGGGGTGTTGCCGGACGCGCTGAGCATCCCGCTCGGTTACTGCCTGCTGTTTTTTGGTGTGGCGCTTGAGGCCGGTGCCCTGTGGGAAGCGAATGGTCAGCCGCACTGGCGTCGCCGCACCTTGTGGGCGCTGGTACTGGCGGTGGGGCTATTTTTGGCCTGCTACGCCATCGACCCGGCGGGCTTGCGCCAGGTGGCCGGCGCCCTCATCGCCGGCGCGGCGTATCTGTCGTGCAGCGCCGCCTTTGCTGCGCGCTGGCGCGAAGCGAGCCTGCTGCGCCGTTTTTTGGCCATCGCCATCGCCGTGCTGGCCGTGCTGGTGGCGGCGCGCGGGGTGCTGGCGCTGGTCGCACCCGGCGGCTGGGGCTGGGTCAGCAACGGCCTGCTGCAACTGTGGGCGTCGGCAGCGTTTTACCTGCTGATGGTGCTGGGGGCCTTCGGCTTTTTGCTGGTCGGGCGCGAACGCCTGCAGCAGGAAATCGAGCGTTTGCAGGTGGCGGACCCGGTCACCGGTGTGTCGAACCGGCGCGGCTTTTTCATGGCGGTGGCGCCGTGGCTGGCGCTGGCGCGCCGGCCCGGCGTGCCAGCCGCACTGATCGCCTTCGACCTCGACAACTTCAGGCGCGTCAATGACAGCTATGGCCATGCCGCCGGCGATACCGCCCTGCACGCCGTCATCGATATTTGTAAACAGCACCTGCGCGACAGCGACCAGATCGGCCGCCTGGTGGGCGTCGAGTTTGCCATCCTGCTGCCGCGCACCGAGCTGGCCGCCGCCGTGCTGGTGGCTGAGCGCATGCGCGCTGCGGTCGCTGCCACGCCATCGAAAAGCGCGCGCGCGATGGTCGCCCTGACTGCCAGTTTTGGCGTCACCACCGTGCGCGGTGATGACAGCACCACCAGTCTCTTCAAACGCGCCGACGATGCCGTGCAGGCCGCCAAGCAGGCGGGCCGCAATTGCGTGATGGCCGCGCCAGCGGCGCCGCAAACCGTTTAGTTCAACCGCATCGTTCTGCAGCGTCGTCATCAAGCTGTCATGCAACGCCGTTACAGTCATACGGTTGCCGCGCGGTGGAGCACCGCCGCCGCGACGCCGAAAGAGGAAAGTCCATGTACGCAGCAGTCGATTTAGGTTCAAACAGTTTTCGCCTGCACATTGGCAAACATGACGGCGAAGCGATTCGCGTCGTCAAAAGCCTGCGCGAGCCGATCCGGCTGGGCGCCGGCCTCGATAAATCGGGCAATCTGACGGCCCCCGCCATGCAGGCCGCGCTCGCCTGCCTGGGCTCGTTTCGCGCGGTACTGTCCGGCTTTTCGCTCGACGCTGTACGCGTCGTCGGCACCGCCGCGCTGCGGCTGGCCAACAATGCCGAGCAGTTTTTGCCGCGTGCCGAACAGGCGATCGGCCACCCGATCGAGATCATCTCGGGCGAGGAAGAGGGTCGCCTGATTTATATGGGCGTGGCCAACGCGCTGGCCGCACCGAACGAGCGGCGGCTGGTCATCGATATCGGCGGCGGTTCCACGGAAGTCATCCTCGGCAAGGGGCTCGATATAGAGCGGGTTGAATCGTTCAGCGTCGGCACGGTGCGCCAGAGCCTGACGTTTTTTCCCGGTGGTCGCATCGAGGCGGGCGCGTTTGAAGCGGCCATCCTGTCGGCGCGCAGCCAGTTCGAAGACGCGGCGCCGCCGTTTCACCGGCAGTTCTGGCGCGGCGCCTACGGTTCCTCGGGCACCATCCGCTCGCTCGCTGAAGTCATCAGCCGCAATAATATCGGCGACGCCCGCCTGTCGCTGGTCTCGCTGCAGGCGCTCAAGCTGCGCTTCATCGCCCTCGGCGACGTCGCCCGCATCGATCTGGCCGGCCTCAAGCCCGACCGCGCCGCCACTGTCATTGGCGGGCTGGCGATCCTGATCGCGGTGATGATGGAAATGGGCGTCGATACCCTGCAGCCGATCGAAGCGGGTCTGCGCATGGGCGTCATGTGGGACCTGTACGCGCGCGCCATGCACCGCGACCGCCGCGACGATTCGGTGCGCCAGATGGCGCTGCAGTTTCACGCCGATCCGGCGCGCGGCGAACGGGTGGCGCGCGAGGCGCAGGCGCTGTACGCGCAGCTCAAGCCGGCCGCCGACGGCTACGTCAAGCTGCTCGGATGGAGCGCGCGGCTGCATGAAATTGGCATGCTGGTGTCGCACACGGGCTACCACAAGCATGCAGCCTACATTATCGAAAACGCCGATCTGCCGGGGTTCACCGCGCGCGAACAGAAAGCCATGGCGCGCCTGGTGGTGGCGCAAAAAGGCAATCTGCGCAAGATCGGCGACAGTTTGACGGATCCCGATTTTGCCAAGGCGGTGCTGGCGCTGCGCCTGGCCATCCTGTTGATGCACGCGCGTATCGAAGCCGATTTTTCCGAGCTGCGCGTGCGCATGAAGAACCGCATCGAACTCGATATTCGCCGCGACTGGGTCAGCAACCATCCGACCGTGTCGTACTGGATCGAAAAAGAGCGCGAGTGCTGGGATGAAGTCGATATCGACTTCCTGGTACGCTGCGGTACCTGACAGATATGAGCGCAGCGCGCGTATGAAAAAAAGCTATACTGTTTACCTGTTTAAGTTCAATTACCTTCGGAGATCCTGATGCGCAAGCCTGCAGCCCCTAAAAAAACCACCACGGAAAACGCCGCACCTGCGCCCGCGCCGGCAAAAGCGCTGGCCAAGCCAGCAGTGAAGGCCGCAACCCGGCCGGCGGCGAAGGCCGCAGTCAAGCCCGCAGTAAAGGCCGCAGTCAAGCCGGCAGCGAAGGCGGCTGCCAAGCCAGTGGGCAAGGCAGCGGCCAAGCCGGCGGCGGCGGCGGTCAAAGCCGTCAAGGTCATCAAGGAAGTCAAGCAGGCCAAAGTCATCAAGCCAGTCAAGCCACGGGCGCCGTCGAAAGTGGCGGCGGCAGAGCCGGTGCGCGAAAAAGCGGCCGCCTCCACCCTGGTACGCGACAGTTTCACCATGCCGGCACACGAATATGAAGTGCTGGGCAAGGTAAAAAAAGCCTGCCTGAAGGCCGGGTTCGAGATCAAGAAAAGTGAATTGCTGCGCATCGGCGTGGCCCTGATCAGCCAGATGGACATGGCGACCCTGCAGCGCGTGCTCGGCGATTTGCCGCAGCTGAAAACCGGGCGGCCAAAAAAGGCGTAAGGCGGGAGGTAGAAGGTGTAAAGCACGGCGCTGCTGGCGCCCTGTGATATCAACACATACCGGTACCAACAAACCGGTACCGGCAAGCGCGCCTGCGGCCCCTGTGGCCGCGGGCGCGTTTGCGTTAATGCATGGAGGCGTTGGCCAGTTCTTTCAGATCGCGAATGCTCAGTTCTGATTTTTCATGCATGCGCAATAAAATCGTCGCGCCCACTGCCAACTTGCGGTGACGGATCTTGCTGACGATGGGGGGCTGCACTTCCAGCACGCGGCACAGTTCCGCGTCATTTTTCAGCTGCATCTTTTCGATCAAGGTGTCGAGTAGCCGGTTCGGCACAAAACTCGATGGCTCAAGCGCGCGCGCCCGGTTCATCGCTTCGATCAATTCCTGTTTCTTTTGCCGTACGTTCATGATGTCCTCACTTTGATCGGGATAGGGCTTGTCGAATCTATCGCGGGACCATGCGGCGTGACATTGTGTGATGTTTTTGTGCCGCCTGGACTTTTGAAATAATACTTGTTTCATACTGTTTTGGCAGGTTTTTCACTGGTTATAATCACAAATACACACTTTGACGTGTCGCTAAGACAACAAATCTAACCCTAAAGTTGACAATACGAGGATCTGATCGGCCTGGGCGGCGGCGGCGTGAGAATGCGTGACCATGATGGCGGTGGCACCGGTGGCCTTGATCTGGCGCCGCAGCAGGGCCAGGATGGCGTCGGCCGTTTCCGGGTCGAGGTTGCCGGTCGGTTCGTCAGCGAGCACCAGCGCCGGCCGGTGCACCAGCGCACGGGCGATTGCCACGCGCTGCATTTCGCCGCCCGACAGCTGGCGCGGAAAGTCATCGCCGCGTCCCTGCAGGCCGACCGCGGCGAGCATGGCGCTGGCCTGGGCAGCGGCCTCGGCGCCGCCGCCATTGAGCAGCAGGGGCAGGGCGACGTTCTGGGTCAGGGTCAGGTGCGGCAGGACGTGAAAGGCCTGGAAGACAAACCCCATGCGGGTGCGGCGCAGGGCGGTGGCGGCATCGTCGTCCAGGCCCGCCATCGACTGGCCGTCGATGATGACGGCGCCGCTGTCAGGCGAGTCGAGGCCGGCGATGATGTTAAGCAGCGTCGATTTGCCGACCCCCGATTCGCCCATGATGGCGACGAACTGGCCGGCGCCGAAGCGGTGCGTCAGGCCGTGCAGTACGGCACGCCCCTGGTAAGATTTGCGCAAATCGCGAAGTTCAAGCATGCAAGCCGCCGTCAATGTTAACAAGAGCGCCAGCATAACAGCGCCGCCGTGATCGGGTCGGCCGCGGCAACGGGCCGAATCGCAACGCCGAACCGGCAGCGGACCATTCATTGTCACAATGACGATTTTTGAATTGACGAGTCAATTGACCATGCGAAGGTGCTGCTTGAGGCGATTAGCATGCTCGAGCCGGGATCGCACGCACGGTTGGTGACGATTCAACCGAAGTGGTCAGCGCTGCAGGCGATTGCTGTCCCGCCGGCGGGCGGATTGACGGCGCCAGCAGTAAAGGCTTAGCTGACAACGTGGACAACGTGAAGTGGGACATGTTTTAAGATTAGCGCGAAGCACATGCGGGACGGGCACCCTGCGGTGCCAGTCCCCCCCATCAGCAAGCGCTGCAACGGCTCCACAAGAGCGGCGTGCGCATTGTGTCCGCAGTTTTCCCCGAGGCGAACCAAATTCAGACGCGGTTTTGCATTGCCTAAAATTTGCCTGGCTCTGCCAGGTAAATGTCCCCATTCATCCTTGGCCTCGAAGGCGGTTTCCCTTGGCTTTTCTGAATAGTCCAAACAAAAGTGGGTTTTTACTTTTGTTTGATTATTTTACTTTCCGCCTCAACCAAAAACTCATGCCATCGACCAGCGCCACCAGCAGCAGCATGGCGATGATGACGGTGGCCGCATCCTGCATCTGAAACAGCGACAGGTGATACTTGAGCATCTGCCCCAGGCCACCGGCGCCCACCACGCCCAGCACGGCGGCGGCGCGGATATTGTTTTCCCAGCGGTACAGGGTGTACGACAGCATCTGCGGCAAGGTCTGCTGAAAGGTAGCGTAGAAAAATGCCGGCAGCGGTGCGGCGCCATTGGTGATCAGGGTTTGCTGGGCCAGCGGTTCAGCGTTTTCGAGGGCGTCGGCAAACAGCCGTCCCAGCACGCCGGCGGTGTGCAGCGCCAGCGCCAGGGTGCCGCCGAACGGTCCCAGGCCGGCTGCCACCAGCATCATCGAGGCCCACACCAGTTCGGGAATCGAACGCAGCACATTGAGCAGGGCGCGCACGGCAGCGCGCGGCGCGGCGCCGAATTTGCCCGCTGCCGGCAGCGCCAGCGCCAGGCCGGCGATCACCGCCAGCAGGGTGCCCAGCGCCGACATCGACAGCGTCTCGATGGTGGCATGCAAGGTTTTAAGCAAGAACGGGGTGGCCATTTCGGGCGGCGCAAAGCCGCTGAGAAATTCGGCGGTGGTCGACCAGGCCGCCGCCGTAAAGAACTCGGCGAACTGCAAGGGCAGGCTGGCGAAACTGGCCAGCACCAGCGCGATCAGCGCGCTGATCAGCAGCCAGGTCGAGGGCTGCCGCCGCGGCGCAGCCGGCATGCCCGCCATGCTTGACCTTGAGGCCCGCCGCGGGGCGCTCAAGCGAGCCTCCGGCGCAGCATTTTCGACACCAGATCAGCCAGCGCGACCAACAGCACAAACACGATCAGCATGGTCGCCACTTCGCCACCGGCCATGTTGCGGGTCGATTCGTCCATGCGCTGACCGAGACCGCCAGCGCCCACAAAGCCCATCACGGCCGAACCGCGGATCGCGCATTCCCAGCGATAGACGGTGTACGACACCAGTTCCGAGGCCGCCTCCGGCAGGGCGCCGAACAGCAGCGCACCGAGTCGTCCGCTGCCACTGGCAAGCAGGGTGTCGGTGGCATGCGCGTCGGATGATTCCAGAATTTCCGCATACACCTTGCCCAGCATGCCGCTGTAGGTGAGGGCGATCGCCAGCACGCCAGCGGTGGGGCCGAGGCCAATGACGCGCACGAACAGCAGCGCCCATACCAGCTCGGGCACGCTGCGCAGCAACACCAGCAGCGCGCGCACGGCCTGGCGCAGCAAGGCCGCGGCGGCGCGCGTGCGGCCCGTACCCAGGCGCGAAATGGACAGGCGTTCAGTGACGATCAGGGTGGCGGGAATTGCTCCCAGCAGCGCCAGCGTCAGGCCGGCGCTGGCCATGGCCACCGTTTGCCAGGTATTGATCAGCACCATGCGCAAGAATTCGGCGTCGTAGGCTGGATGGAGAAATTGCGCCAGGAAGCGGCGCGTGGCCACCAGGCTCTGGGCATCCAGCAGCAGCCAAGGCTTAAATTCTGAGTAGACCAGCATGGGCCACAACAGCAGCACGAACACGATGGCGGCCTGCAGGCGCGCGCGCAGGGCCGGATCGGCGGGTGCGCGGGTCGCTGGCGTGGCCGCCATCATCAGACGCGTCATGCGCTTACAGGCAGGCGCCAACAGCCAGCCGCGCTGGCGCCGCGGGCGCAACAGGGACATCGGTGTGCGCTGCGTCGTTGTGGTAGAGGGCGGTGATCATGGCATCGGTGACCTGCTCGCGCGGCAGGTCGAACACGATGCGGCCGGCGCGCAGACCGACGATGCGGGGAAAGCAGGCGCGTGCCACATCGACCTGGTGCAGGCTGCACATCAGGGTGGCGTTGCGCGCGCCTGCTTCCTGCTGCAAGGTGGCGATGGTCAGTTGCGACAAGGTGGGGTCGAGCGCCGACAGCGGCTCGTCGACCAGAAAGGCGTCGGCGTTCGACAGCAGCAGGCGCGCCAGGCCGCAGCGCTGGCGTTCGCCGCCGGAGAGCCGGTCGACCCGCGCATACAGTTTGTCGCCCAGGCCAAAGCGCTGCAGGGCCTCGAACGCCGCCTGCGGGTCGGCCGGCTTGATCAGCGAGGCGAATGCCTGCCACAGGGTCCACTGCGGCAGGCGCGCTGCCAGCACGGCGGTCACCACGCGCTGGCGTGGCGGCAGTGGCGGCGTTTGTGGCGCCAGGCACTGGCGTGCGCGCAGCCGGTGGCGTGCGCCTTCGCTCAGCGCCCACGGGTCGACGCCGAACAGTTGCAGCACGCCGCTGACCGGCTTGTTGCTGCACGACAGGGTCGCCAGCAGGGTGGTCTTGCCAGCGCCGGACGGGCCGATGATGGCCAGCTGCTCGCCCTGTTCGACCAGCAGGTCGATCGCGTGCAGCGCCGGCGCACCGGCGCCGCCGGCCAGGTGCTGCACCGTCAGTTGCTGCAGGCGGTAGCAGGGCGGCATGTCAGTGGACACCGTCAAACCAGGCTTACTTGAGCAGGCCGGCGTTGTGCGCCGCTTTTTCGATGTCGCCGTAGTTGCTGGCCTTGGTCGGAATGAACTTGCTGGCGCGCTGCAGTTCGAGAATCTCTTTGCCTTCAGCGGTCGACTTGTCCAGCGCCAGGAAGGCGTCGGTGATCTTTTTCTTCAAGACCGGGTCCATGTCGGTGCGCACGCTCCAGTTGTAGTCAAAGTAGCCGGGGGTGGTGTAGAACACGCGCACCACAGCCGGATCGACCTTTTTCTCGGCGACCAGTTTTTCCCATACGGAGATATTCAGCGCGCCGGCATCGACCTTGCCGCCGCCGACTGCGGCGACGGTGGCGTCGTGGGCGCCGGAAAAGGCGATGCGTTTCAGATCGGTATCTGGATTGATCTTGGCGGCCAGCAGGTAGTAACGGGGCATCAGGTGGCCGGAAGTGGACGACTCGGAACCGAACGACAGCGTTTTGCCTTTGAGGTCTTCCAGCTTGGTGATGTCCTTGCTGGTGGTGACGAAAACCGAGCGGAATTTTTCATCTTCGGCGCGCTGCACCAGTGGCGTGATCTGGCCCTTGCTGCGCACGTTCGCCTGGACGAAGGTGAAGCCGCCAAACCACACCATGTCGACGCGCTTGTTGATCAAACCCTCGACCGAGGCGGCATAATCGGTGACCGGGGTAAATTCGACCTTGAGGCCGGTGGCCTTGGCCAGGTAGTCGCCCAGCGGCTTGAATTTGCGCTGCAATTCAGTGGGGTTTTCGTCGGGAATGGCGGTCACGCGCAGGACGCCCGGGGTGTTTTGCGCGGCAACGGTGCTGGCAGCAAACATGAGACCGGCAGCAGCAGTGGCGCCGAGCAGGTGCTTGAGGGTGCGGAGGGCGGAAAAGTGGCTCATAAGCCCTTTCTGACGAGAAGTAGTTAAGGGCGCCCCCACGCACCGTGCCGCTGGTGGCACGATAGAATTGGCAGGCGTTATAAAAATGCGTATTCAGCTATCATAACAAAAACAGACGCCGAGACGCAGGGAGCGTTGCCATCGGGCTGGCCCGGACGCGGTCTGTCGTGCAGCGCCGTGGTGTCCCGTGCGGTTTGCGCGCGCGCTGCGATGCGCCTGTTGTACGTGCTGTAAGTGCTTTACGCGCCTGATTGACGGCGCTGTTCCGATTGTCCCGATTGTCCCGATTGTCCCATCACCCAAAGCCTGCCCATGCCGCCTGATACGACGACCGCTCCCCAGCTTGCCCCCCATTCCCTTGTCCATGGCAGCGCAGCTGTCGTCGCCGAAATCGTTGCCGGCCTGGCCGCGGCGCAGGCGCAGGTGTCGCCGAAGTTTCTGTACGATGCACTCGGTTCGCGCCTGTTCGAAGCCATCTGCGAGCTGCCCGAGTACTATCCGACGCGCACCGAAGCGGCCATTTTTGCCGCCCACGGCGAGGCCATGGCACGCGCGATTGGCGTTGGCAGCACCTTGATCGACCTCGGGGCCGGCAACTGCGCCAAGGCGGCCGCGCTGTTCCCCCTGTTGCAGCCGGCGCAGTATGTCGCCATCGATATCTCCGCCGATTTTTTGCACGAGGCACTCGCTGGCCTGCAACAGCGTTTTGCTGCCATCGACATGCTGGGCCTGGGGCTCGATTTTTCCAGTCAGCTTGCCTTGCCGGCCAGCGTCAGGGCTGAGCAGCGACTGTTTTTTTACCCCGGTTCATCGATCGGCAACTTTACCCCCGACGAGGCGGTGGCGTTTTTGCGCCGCGCGCGCGCCCAATGCGGTAATGATGGCGGCGTGCTCATTGGTGTCGACCTGGTCAAGGACAGCGCCGTGCTCGATGCCGCCTACGACGACGCCATTGGCGTAACGGCCGCCTTCAACCTCAATTTGCTGCGCCACCTCAATCACCTGGCCGGTACCGATTTCGACGTGCGCCAGTGGCGCCACCGCGGCCGCTTCAATGGCGCCGAAGCGCGCATCGAAATGCACCTCGAAGCGCGCCACGCGCTCACCGTGCGCTGGCCGGGCGGGGCGCGCAGTTTCGATGCCGGCGAGCGCATTCACACTGAAAACAGTTACAAGTACCGCCAGAGCGCCGCCGTCGGCCTGCTCGAACAGGCAGGCTTTCAAGCCAATTGCGTGTGGACCGATGCCCAAGGCTGGTTCGCCGTCATCCACGCCCGCGCGATCGGCCAATAACATGGCGGCATCTGCGCAAGCATTGGCCTGCCTCGCACGTTTTACGACTGTGCGCCAGCGTTCGCTGGCACTGGCCGCGCCGCTGTCGGACGAAGATTGCGGCGCGCAGTCGATGGCCGACGCCAGCCCCGTCAAATGGCACCTGGCCCACACCACCTGGTTTTTTGAAACCTTCATCCTCGAACCGCTGGAAGCGCACTTTGCGCCCTTTCATCCAGCGTTTCGTTTCCTGTTCAACTCCTATTACAACGGCATCGGCGCGCGCCACCCGCGCGCCTTGCGCGGCCTGCTCACGCGCCCATCGATGGCCGAAGTGCGGCAATGGCGCGCCGATGTCGACGGGCGCATCGTGCGCTTGCTTGATTCGTTTGCCGATGCGTTTGCCGATGCGCATGCCAATAAGGCCGGCCCGCCCGTCCCGACCGAACTGATGGCGTTGCTTGAACTGGGCCTGCAGCACGAACAGCAGCACCAGGAATTATTGCTCACCGATGTGCTGCACCTGCTGTCGCACAATGCCATGCACCCGGCCTACGACAGCAGCGCGCCAGCGCCGGCTGTGGCCACGCCGCTGACCATGGTGGCCTTTGATGGCGGCGTGTGCAGCATGGGTTTTGATGGTGACGGCTTTTGCTTCGATAACGAGTTGCCCCGTCACCGCGTGTTCGTCGAACCGTTCGCGCTGGCCGACCGCCTGGTAAGCAATGGCGAATTTGCCGCTTTTATCGATGCCGGCGGCTATCGCGATCCGTCCTTGTGGCTGGCTGAGGGCTGGGACGTGGTCAGCAAGAACGGCTGGCAGCATCCCCTGTACTGGCAGCGCGACGACGACGGCCAGTGGCACGAGTTCACCCTGCACGGTTTGCAGCGGCTCGATGGCGCCCGCCCGCTCACCTGCATCTCGCTGTACGAAGCGGACGCCTACGCCAACTGGTGCGGCCTGCGCCTGCCCACCGAGGCCGAATGGGAGCTTGCCGTTACCTCGGCAATGAGCCCGGCGGATGAACGACTGCGCCAGCTGTTCGGCCACTGCTGGCAATGGACCAGCAGCAGTTACGCGCCGTACCCCGGTTACGCCACCGCGCCGGGCGCGCTGGGCGAATACAACGGCAAATTCATGCTCAACCAGTATGTGCTGCGCGGCTCGTCGTGCGCCACCCCGGCCGGCCACGCGCGCCGCAGTTACCGCAACTTCTTTCCAGCGGGCGCGCGCTGGCAAATGAGTGGTATCCGCCTGGCCCACTAACATGGAATTTCACCTGCCGCAATTACACCAGCTATCGCCGGCCAAGCTGCTCAACCGGCGCGCCAACGCCTATATTCTGGCCCATCCGCTGGCCTTTGTCTGGCAGGTACTGAAGGCCTTTCGCGCCAACCAGGGCTTGCTGCTGGCCGGCGCCGTCGCCTATTACGCGCTGCTATCGATCGTGCCTTTCCTGATGCTGGCGGTGGTGGTGCTGTCGCACTTCATCGACCAGCAAGAGCTGCTGTCGACCCTGCGGCGCTATCTCGAATACCTGGTGCCCAGCCAGAGCAGCTCGATCACCGCCGAAGTCGCCCATTTTCTCGACCACCGCGATCTCATCACCTGGGTGCTGGGCGCCACCATGCTGTTTTTTAGTTCGCTGGCGTTTACCGTGCTGGAAAACGCCATGAGCGTCATTTTTGTGCACCGGGTGTCGGTCAAGCGACGCCACTACCTGGTGTCGGCCATTCTGCCGTACTGTTACATCGTGGCACTGGGCGTGGGCGTCATGCTGGTCACCGTGGTGGCCGGCTCATTGCAGGTGATCGGCACCGAGAGCGTGCGCCTGTTTGGCGCCGACTGGTCGCTCAAGGGGGTCTCCGGCGCGCTGCTCTACCTGCTGGGGCTGGGTGGCGAAATTCTTGTGCTCACCTCGATCTACCTGGTCATGCCGGTGGGGCGGCTGTCGTATGCCCACGCGCTCATCGGCGGGGTGACCGCCGCCCTGCTGTGGGAAGCAGCGCGCCATGTGCTGGTCTGGTATTTCACCACGCTGTCGCAGGTGAACGTGGTGTATGGCTCGATGACCACCGCCATCGTCGTCATGTTCAGCCTGGAGATCGGCGCCACCCTTTTGCTGATGGGCGCGCAGGTGATTGCCGAATACGAGCAGGTGGGCCGGGATGGCAAGGGCAGCGAGCCGGTGCCGCTGATCACCCCTCGGGCAGAATAGATCAAATACTTTGCTGCATCGCACAAAACCCTGCTATACTCCGGTTTGTGCTGAGGGAAGTTCTGCTTTCTTTGGCCAGCCAGGGCGTTGTGCCTCGGAGACCGCGGGTGTAACGCGGAACCCGTAGACAGTCGCGACAAGCCAGGTTTTGTAATTCCGAATACGTTGGTCGATTTACACATCAACGCACCACGCAGATAGCATGGGCGCCTGAGACACGATTAAAGCATTGGTACTACATTGGAACAGAGCTCGCTTCGGCGGGCTTTTTTTTCGTCTGCTTTTTCGCTTGAAGCGCACTCGGCATGAGAAATTGAAGATGAACAGTGCGCTATGGCAAGCTCAGGGATGGTAAAGTTAGCAGATTCAGAACTGCCTGTTACCTCATGAAACCATATCGCGGCATCGTTTTCGATCTTTACGGCACCTTGTACGACGTCCATTCGGTCGCCGGCGTTTGCGAGCAAGCCTTTCCCGGCAAGGGCATGGCACTGTCGCAGCTGTGGCGCCAGAAGCAGCTCGAATACACCTGGCTGCGCAGCCTGATGGACAAGTACCTCAATTTCGAAGTGGTGACGGGCGATGCGCTTGGCTTCGCCTGCGCCGCGCTGGGCCTGCCGCTGGAAGAAGACATGGCGATCGTGCTCAACGACCACTATCTGCGGCTGGCGCCGCATGCCGACACCGAAGCGGCGCTGCACCTGCTCAAGGATGCCGGCATCCCGCTGGGGATCATCTCGAATGGTTCGCACAAGTCGATTGCCCAGGTCATCAACAATTCCGGCATGGGCTGGGCGTTCGATGAACTGATCAGCGCCGAAGATGTCCAGGTGTTCAAGCCGCACCCAAAAGTGTATGACCTGTGCGAACGCCGCATGGGGCTGCCGCGCGAGCAGATTCTGTTCGTCTCGGCCAACGGTTGGGATGCCAGTGCCGCCAGCCTGGCCGGCTTTGGCACTTGCTGGGTCAACCGCGCGCTGGGACCGTTCGACGTGCTGGGCGCGACGCCGACGGTGGTGACGGAAGACTTGCTGTCGATGGCCGACTGGATGCTGGGCAATTTTGAGAAGGCCGACCCGGTGCCACCCGCCGACATGGCGCCGGTGGCCTGAGCTGTGTCCGCTGCAAGCGATCAGCTTGCGCTGCGCTTGCTGCTGGCGAGCACTGCAGCGGCGACCAGAAAGACCACGCCGGTGGCGCGATTGAACAGTTTGGCGCGCCGGGGTTGCTGCAGCCAGCGCTTGGCGCGTGCTGCAGACAGCGCGTAGACGGTCAGCCATCCCAGCTCGAAAAACAAAAAGGTTGCGCCCAGCAGCAGGAACTGGGGGGCCTGTGGCGATGCCGGAATAATAAATTGCGGAAACAGGGCGCCGAAGAACAGCAGCGCCTTGGGGTTGCTGGCGCCGACCAGAAATCCCTGTCCAAACAGGCGCGCGGAAGTCGACGATGCCACTGCACCGGAGACCGCGATCTCGCTGCTCGCTGAAAACAGTGAGCTGATCCCCAGATAGGCCAGATAGGCGGCGCCCAGCCACTTGATCGCAGTAAACAAGGTTTCAGAGGCGGCCAGTGCGGTTCCCAAACCCAGGGCCGACAGCATCATGATGCCGACAATCGCCGTCGTGCTGCCCAGCGAGGCGATCAGCGCTTTGCGCACTCCCAGGTTGACTGAGGTCGAAATGCACATCAGGACGCTGGGCCCTGGGGTGATGGTCAGCACGAGCACGGCGGCGACGTACAGGAGCCAGGTGGAGAGCGTCATGATGGCGGTTTTCCAGGTGAGGTCAGAGCGCTTTATTTTACTTGGACTAATTGCAAATTAGCAATGGCAAGCTGCGATCGGTGGCCAAGCTGTGCAATTTGTGCACACGGCGCGGCCGGCACCGCCGCGCCCCCTGCCGCGCCCTGTCGCCATGGTCAGGCGCGCAGCTTGTAGCCGGTCTTAAAAATCCACCAGATCGCCCCCATGCACACGGCCAGCAGGGCCAGTCCCATGGCCACGCTGATGCCGATGCTGACATCGGCGACGCCGTAAAAACTCCAGCGAAAGCCGCTGATCAGGTAGACCACGGGGTTGAACAGGGCGACCTTTTGCCACATGGGCGGCAACATCGACAGCGAATAAAAGCTGCCACCCAAAAACGACAGCGGCGTGATCACCAGCATCGGCACGATCTGCACCTTCTCGAAGCCATCAGCCCAGATGCCGATGATGAAGCCGAGCAGGCTGAACGCAATCGCGGTGAGCACCATGAATACCATCATCCAGACCGGGTGGGCGATGTCGAATTCGACGAAGCAGCGCGCGGTGGCCAAAATCAGGATGCCGAGGATGACCGACTTGCTGGCGGCCGCACCGACGTAACCCAGCACGATCTCGAGGGCCGACACGGGCGCCGATAAAATCTCGTAAATGGTGCCGGAGAATTTGGGCATGTAGATACCGAACGAGGCGTTGGCCACGCTTTGCGTCATCAAGGACATCATGATCAGGCCGGGCACGATGAAGGCGCCGTAGCGCACCCCATCGACTTCGACCATGCGGCTGCCGATGGCGGCGCCGAACACGACGAAATACAGCGAGGTGGAAATGACGGGCGAAGCGATGCTTTGCATCAGCGTGCGCCAGGTGCGCGCCATTTCAAACTGGTAGAGGGCGCGGATGGCGTAAATATTCATGCGGAACGGTTCCATCTCAGTTTTCGACCAGGTTGACAAAAATTTCTTCGAGCGAGCTCTGCTTGGACTGGATGTCCTTGAAATCGATGCGGTGCTCGCCCAGGCGGCGGAACAGGTCGGTGATGCCGGTGTCGGCGCCGGCAGCGTCGAAGGTGTACACCAGTTCGCTGCCATCGGACGACAGCGACAGCTCCGGCGTGTGCAGCGCCAGGTCAGCGGGGATCGCGGCCAGCGGGCGCTGCAGGTGCAAGGTCAGCTGCTTCTTGCCCAGCTTTTGCATCAACACTTTTTTGTCTTCCACCAGCATGATTTCACCCTTGCGGATGACGCCGATGCGGTCGGCCATTTCCTCGGCTTCTTCGATGTAGTGGGTGGTCAGAATGATGGTGACACCCTGCTCGCGCAAGCCGCGCACCATCTCCCACATATCGCGCCGCAGCACCACGTCGACACCGGCGGTGGGTTCGTCGAGGAACAGGATCTGCGGCTCGTGCGAGAGGGCCTTGGCGATCATCACGCGCCGCTTCATGCCGCCCGACAAGGTCATGATGCGGGCGTCGCGCTTGTCCCACAGCGATAACTGGCGCAGCAGCTTTTCGATGTGGGCGGGGTTGGGCGGCTTGCCGAAAATGCCGCGGCTCAAGGCAACGGTGGCGCGTACCGATTCGAAGGCATCGGTGGCCAGTTCCTGCGGCACCAGGCCGATCTTGCTGCGGGCGGCGCGGTAATCGGTGATGATATCGTGGCCGTCGGCCAGCACGGTGCCGCTGCTGGGATTGATGATGCCGCAGATGGTGTTGATCAGGGTGGTCTTGCCGGCGCCGTTGGGGCCGAGCAGGGCGAAGATTTCGCCCTTGCGGATGTCGAGGTCGATCGATTTTAAGGCGTGATGCCCTGATTCGTAGACCTTCGAGAGCTGTTTTACTGAAATGATCGGGGTCATTGCGCGCTTTGCCGGTGAGAAGACGTCGATTGTAGACGAACTGCTCACCCGGCGTGGCGCGCCAGCGGACCGGCGGGCCTTGCCTTAGCCTGCCATCACGCCACGGCGCGGTTGTCGCCCATCGCCAGCTGGCGGTTGACGGCGCTGAGCACCGCCTTGAACGAGGCGGTGACGATATTGCTATCGATGCCGGCGCCGAACAGGGTCGGACCGTTGGCCAGCCGCAGTTCGACGTAGCAGGCGGCGCGCGCGTTGGCGCCTGAGCCGATCGAGTGCTCGTGGTAATCCATCAGCTTGATGTCCAGGCCCAGCGCGGCCACGAAGGCGTCGATCGGACCATTGCCGCCACCCTTGCGGGCAATCGGCGCGCCGTTTTCATGCAGCGCCACTTCGATCTGCACCGGCTCGGCATTGCTGGTGTCTTCCACCATCTTGTGGCTGGCGTAAGCAAAGGGCGTGGTCTGCTCAAAATACTCGCGGGTGAAAATGGCGTGAATGTCGGCGGCAGCGACTTCGCGGCCGCTGGCATCGGCCACTTTTTGCACGGCCCGGGAAAACTCGATCTGCAGGCGGCGCGGGAGCTGCAAGCCGAATTCCTGCTCGAGCAGATAAGCCATGCCGCCCTTGCCGGACTGGCTGTTGACGCGGATGACGGCGTCGTAGCTGCGGCCGAGGTCGGCCGGATCGATCGGCAGATACGGCACTTCCCACAAGCCGTCCGGCTTTTGCTGGGCAAAGCCCTTCTTGATGGCATCCTGGTGCGAACCGGAAAACGCCGTGAACACCAGGTCGCCCACGTACGGGTGACGCGGATGCACCGGCAACTGGTTGCATTCCTCGACCACCTGGCGCACCGCATCGATGTCGGAAAAATCCAGGCCCGGATGGACGCCCTGGGTGTACAGATTCATCGCCAGGGTGACCAGGTCGACGTTGCCGGTGCGCTCGCCGTTGCCGAACAGGCAGCCTTCGACGCGGTCGGCGCCGGCCATCACGGCCAGTTCGGCCGAAGCGATGGCGGTGCCGCGGTCATTGTGCGGGTGCACGCTGATGATGATCGCGGCGCGGTTGTTGAGGTGGCGGCCCATCCACTCGATCTGGTCGGCGTAGACGTTGGGCGTGCTGCATTCGACGGTGGACGGCAAATTGAAAATCATCTTACGCTCGACGGTCGGTTGCCAGACGGCGCTGACGGCGTTGCAGATATCGCGCGAAAAATCCAGTTCGGTGGTGGAAAACGATTCGGGCGAATATTCAAAGCCCCATTCGGTTTCCGGGTGGCTGGCCACCAGATCCTTGACCAGCTGGGTGCCGGTGACGGCGATCTGGGTGATTTCTTCACGGCTCATATTGAACACCACGCGGCGGAACACCGGCGCCACCGAGTTGTACAGGTGGACGATGGCGCGTTTGGCGCCGACCGCCGAGTCGACCGTCCGGCGGATCAGCTCGTCACGCGACTGGGTCAACACGATGATGGTGACATCGTCGGGGATGCGGTTTTCATCGATGAGCTTGCGCACAAAATCGAAGTCGGTCTGCGAGGCCGAGGGAAATCCCACTTCGATTTCTTTCAGGCCGATTTGCACCAGCATCTCGAAAAACCGCAATTTCTTTTCTGGACTCATCGGCTCGATCAGCGCCTGGTTGCCATCCCGCAGGTCGGTGCTCATCCAGATTGGCGGATGGGTGATGGTTTTGCCGGGCCAGGTGCGGTCGTGCAAGGCGATGGCAGGGAAGGGACGGTATTTGGCGGCGGGGTTTTGCAACATCATGGTCAGGCTCCTGCAATTGGTGTGCGGTAGTGGGTGGGGACGCTGTGCGGCGGTGGCGACAGGTTGCCGGGCGGCCACGGAACGCTAGGCCAGGCAACCGGTCGGTAGCAGTAGCGACAACGGCGACGGCCAGGCGTGGGCGCGGCCGGGCTGGCGTGGCGACGGGCAAAGCGCAAATGGTTCTGGGGTGCTGGTCGGGAACATCGGGTCACACTTTCCGGGGCGGCTAAACGGGTCAGCCTGGGAGCCTGGGTGCCTGGCGGGTAGCCGGGCGGCGCACTGCGGGTGAATTACGCGCGGGCAGCTAGTAGCGTCGCTAGCGATAGCACGCCAGCGAGCGGTAGGGAAGTGGACAGGTGCGGAGTCGGGGACATGACCTGAATGTACGGCAAGGGGGCGCCGATTGTCAAGCAGTCTGTTGACAGGCGGGCGCTGCCGGGGTGAGGTGTGGCGTGACGGCGGCAGCCATCGCGGTAAGTTAAGATGCATTGATCGAGGCGGTAAAAATGAACACGCTAAACGAACACGCATGTTGAAAGGATTCGATGCACCATAACCTGAGCCTCATCACCACCATCGCTGCCGCCCTCGGTTTTGGCCTGCTGTTTGGCATGCTCGCGCTCAAATTGCGCCTGCCCGCCCTGGTCGGCTATCTGGCCGCCGGCGTGCTGATCGGCCCGGCCACGCCCGGTTTTGTTGCCGATGTCGACCTCGCCAGCCAGCTGTCAGAAATCGGCGTGATGTTGCTGATGTTTGGCGTCGGCCTGCATTTTTCCATCAAGGATTTGATGGAAGTGAAAAAAGTGGCGCTGCCGGGGGCGGTGCTGCAAATCGTCGTCGCCACCGCCATGGGAGCGGGACTGGCGCACTGGTGGGGCTGGAGTTTTGGCGCCGGCCTGGTGTTCGGCCTGGCGCTGTCGGTGGCCAGCACGGTGGTGCTGCTGCGCGCGCTGGAAGACAAGGGCATCCTCGATTCGCTCAACGGCCGCATTGCGGTCGGCTGGCTGGTGGTGGAAGACCTGGTGACGGTGCTGATGCTGGTGCTGCTGCCGGCGCTGGCGGGCATCCTCGGCGGCGACGGCGGCGACAGCAGCAAACCGCTGTGGCAAACCATCGGCCTGACCCTGCTGCAGGTGGGGGCGTTTATCGCCTTCATGCTGATCGTCGGACGCAAGCTGTTTCCGTGGCTGCTGTGGCGGGTGGCCAAGACGGGCTCGCGCGAAATGTTTACCCTGTGCGTGATTGCGGCAGCGGTCGGCATCGCCTATGGCTCTTCGGCGATTTTCGGCGTGTCGTTCGCGCTGGGCGCCTTCTTTGCCGGCATGGTGCTGCGCGAATCGGACTTGAGCCACCGCGCCGCCCAGGAATCGCTGCCCCTGCGCGACGCCTTCTCCGTGCTGTTTTTTGTCTCGGTGGGCATGCTGTTCGATCCGCGCGTGCTGGTCGACATGCCGCTGCAGCTGCTGGCAGTGATCGTCGTCGTCATTTTTGGTAAATCGCTGGCGGCGGGCCTGTTGGTCGTGGCGCTGCGCTATCCGCTCAATACGGCGCTGACGGTGTCGGCCAGCCTGGCGCAGATCGGCGAGTTTTCCTTTATCTTGGCCGGGGTGGGCATGCAGCTCAAGCTGCTGCCGGTCGAAGGACAGAGCCTGATCCTGGCCGGCGCCATTATTTCGATTGCCGTCAATCCGCTCTTGTTTGCCGCCGTCGAGCCGCTGCAAAAATGGATACGCACCAAGTCGGCGCTGGCGCGCAAGATGGAGCGAAGCGATGATCCGCTGGCCGGCCTGCCGGAGACCACCGACCACACCAAGCTGTCGGGCCAGGTGGTGCTGGTCGGTTACGGCCGCGTCGGCAAGCGCATTGCCGCCGAACTGAGTGCTGCGGGCGTGCATTTCGTGGTGGCCGAACAGAACCGCGAACTGGTGGAAGAATTGCGTTGCAAGGGCATCGCGGCGGTCGCCGGCGACGCCGGCGAAGCGGCGGTGCTGATCCAGGCCCACATCGCGCGCGCGTCGATGCTGGTGGTGGCCACGCCCGACACCTCGCGCGTGCGCGCCATGCTGGAGACGGCGCGCGCGCTCAATCCGCAGATCGGCACGGTGCTGCGCTCGCACAGCCAGTCGGAAACCGAACTGCTGCGCAAGGAGCAGGCGGGCAAGGTGTTTTTTGGCGAACACGTGCTGGCCGATAGCATGGCCAGTTTCGTGCTCGAACAGTTACAGCCGGCAGCGGCCGGCCACGCGGCCGGCCGGTCGAAGTAAATTAATCGAAGTAATTTAGTCGAAGTAATTTAGTCGAAGTAATTCAGGCCGAGTGCGGCCTTGACTTCGGACAGCGTCTGCGCCGCCGTCTCGCGTGCCTTGTAGGTGCCCCGCTTGAGTACAGCCAGCATTTCGCCGCGGTCGGCCGCCAGGCGCTGGCGTTCGGCGCGGATCGGCGCGATCACTTCCTGCAGGCGCTCGTTGAGCATTTTCTTGAGCACGCTGTCACCGAGCCCGCCGCGGCGGTAGTGGGCTTTGAGTTCGTCGACCATGGCGGTGTCGGGCTCGAACGCGTCGAGGAAAGAAAACACCACGTTGCCCTCGACCTGGCCGGGATCGTCCACGCGCAGGTGATTGGGGTCGGTGTACATCATCTTGATGGCCTTGGAAATCTCGTCGGCGGAGGCGCCCAGGGCGATCGAGTTGCCCAGCGATTTGCTCATCTTGGCCTTGCCGTCGGTGCCGGGCAGGCGCGTCACGCTCGAGAGCACCGCTTTCGCTTCGACCAGCACCTCTTGGCCAACGGTGGCGTTAAATTTGCGCACCAGCTCATTGGTTTGCTCGATCATCGGCAGCTGGTCGTCGCCTACCGGCACCAGTGTCGCCTTGAATGCGGTGATGTCAGCTGCCTGGCTGACCGGGTAGACCAGGAAGCCCGCCGGGATATCGCGCTCAAAACCGCGCAGCACGATTTCCTGCTTGATGGTGGGATTGCGTTCGAGGCGCGCCACCGTCACCAGGTTCATCAGGTACTGGGTCAGTTCGGCCAGTTCGATCACCTGCGACTGGATGAAGATGGTCGATTTGGCCGGATCGATGCCGGCGGCCAGGTAGTCGAGCGCCACTTCGATGACATTGTCGGTCACCTTCTGGTGCTTGCCGACGTTGTCGGTCATGGCCTGGGCATCGGCCAGCAGCAGGAACTGGCGGTGGCTGTGCTGCAGCTCGACGCGGGTGCGCAGTGAACCGAGATAGTGACCGAGGTGCAGGGGGCCGGTGGTGCGGTCACCGGTGAGGATGACGGGCGGATGGGCGGTGGTGACCGTGGTCAGGCTGGTGTCGGACATCGTAACTCCTGTGGAGTGATGGCGCCGGCGCTGCGCGGATCCCGCTGTTGCAGGATGCCGCCAGGTCCGGCGGCATCACGGGTTTAATCGTGCGTGTTAAAACGGGCCGCCAGGGTCAGGCGCGCCACCAATACGGATTCGATTGTGCGTTTTTCATGGCGGCCAGTATAGCATGCAGACGGGGCAGGTCGATCAGGCCACCGTTACCGTAGGCGTGCCGCTGACCATGCTGCCGATCACTGCCGCCTCGCCGAAGCCTTCGCGGCGGAACAGGTCGAGCACGGCGTCGACGCTGGCGGGCGCCACCGCCACCAGCAGGCCGCCGGAGGTTTGCGGGTCGGTCAGCAGGGCTTGCTGGGCTGGCTTGACGCTGGCCGCCAGGGTGACATCGCTGCCGTACGCATCCCAGTTGCGCCCCGAGGCACCGGTAAAATAGCCGTCATGGGCCAGTTGCTCGACGCCCGGCAGCAGGGGAATATCGGCCATGGTCAGCTGCGCCGTCAGTGTGGCGCCGCGCGCCAGTTCGAGCAGGTGGCCGAGCAGGCCAAAGCCGGTGACGTCGGTCAGCGCGTGCACATCATCCATCTCGGCCAGCGCCTTGCCCGGTTTGTTGAGCTTGGTGGTGTTGTCTATCATGGCGCGGTAGCCGTCGTCGCCCAGCACGCCTTTTTTGAGGGCCGCCGACAGCACGCCCACGCCCAGTGGTTTGCTCAGGATGAGCACGTCGCCATCTTTGGCGCCGGCATTGCGCTTGACCTTCGACGGGTGCACCAGGCCCAGCACCACCAGACCGTAGATCGGTTCGACCGAGTCGATGGTGTGGCCGCCGGCGATCGGAATGCCCGCTTCGGCGCACATCGATTCGCCCCCCTTGATGATCAGGCCGATGGTTTCCAGCGGCAGCTTATCGATGGGCATGCCCACCAGCGCCAGCGCCATGATGGGGGTGCCGCCCATGGCATAGACGTCGGAGATGGCATTGGTGGCGGCGATGCGGCCAAAGTCGAAGGGATCGTCGACGATGGGCATGAAGAAATCGGTGGTGGCGATCAGCGCCTGCTCGTCATTGAGCTTGTAGACGGCGGCGTCGTCGGCCGTCTCGATGCCGACCATCAGTTCTTTGGGGATGGCAAAGCCGCTCGAGTGTTTCAGGATTTCGGACAGCACGCCGGGCGCAATTTTGCAGCCGCAGCCGCCGCCGTGCGAAAACGACGTCAGCTTGATGGGCGCGGCAGTGGTGACGATGGGTGCAGTAGGGGAGGTCATGGTGCTTCCTGTGGCTGGAGGGGGGCTTGCGCCGGATCGCACAGATTATCCACTAATTGCAACAGCGCCGCTTGCTCGGCAGCCGGCGTGAACAGGGCGGCGCGGACGGCGCACTGGGCCAGCAGGCGGGCGTAGAACGGCGCGTCCGTCAGGCAGCGGTCGATCAGCGCGGCCAGCGCGACGGCGTCGCCGGCTGCAAAGTAGGCGCCGTAATCGTCGCCCAGCATGCCGCGGTTGCCGCTGATGTCGCTGGCGATCACCGGCACGCCGCAGGTGACCGCTTCGATGATGACGTTGGCGCCGCCCTCCATGGTCGAGGCGATCACCATCGCCGCGCTGTGGCGCAGCAGCTCGCGCGCCTGCGCATGCGGCAGGTTACCGCGCCAGCGGTAGCGCGGGTTGGCGCGCGCGGTGGCGGCGGCCTGCTGGCCCAGCGCGGCGTCGAGGGCGCCGCCGAGGTGCAGCAGGCGCACGCCGGGCGCCTTGACCAGGGCGGCGGCGGCCATGAAGGTGGCCGGGTCTTTTTCGGCGCGCAGGTGGCCGATCATGATAATTTGCGGTGCGCTGGCCACGCCCGTCATTGGTGGCGGCCGTGTCAGCGTCGGCGCCGACTGGAAGATCACCCGCGCGCGCGCGCGCATCGGCGCCGGCAGCAGCGCCAGTCCGGCCGGCTGCAGCAGCACCAGCTGCGTGGCGTAGGCCAGCGAAGCCTGGGCACTGGCATCGACGGCGATATCGCGATACAGGTCGGTGCCGGTCAACACCAGCGCGGCGGGGCGGCTTGGATAGGCGCTGCAAAACGCTGCCAGTGGCGCTGCTGCACGCCGGGCGTGCAGGGCAATGAGCAGGTCGGGCGCGCCGTCGGCGTCGCTCCATTGCTGCACGATGTCGACCTGGTGGCGCGTGCCCAGCATGGCTGCCCAGCGGCTGGCGGTCTGCCAGTTGCCATTGTTGTGGGCGCTGGTGGCGGGGCTGACGATGGTGATGCGTTTGGCTGCCATTCGGGTTCCATAAAAATCGCTACAATCTGCCCATGAATCCCTCCACCGACACCACCACTTCCCTGCGCCGCGCCAATCCGCAGCAGCTGGCCGAAGCCTTGCAGGCTGCGCGAAATTATACGCTGACCCTGTTCGATGCCTACGCCGCTGAAGGACTCGACGTGCTCGCGCGCGTGCCGCACTTGCAGATCATCAACCCGCCCCTGTGGGAACTGGGTCATATCGCCTGGTTCGCCGAGTGGTTCATCTTGCGCGACGCCTTGTCAACCCATCCGGCGGCGGCGCAGCGGCCGTCGCTGCTGTCGCAGGGCGACGACTGGTTCGACTCGAACCTGGTGCCGCACCGCGCCCGCTGGACGCTCGACCTGCCGGCCGCCGGCGCCCTGAAAACTTATTGTCGCGAAGTACTCGACCGCGTGCTCGACAAACTGCTGCGCGAAGCCGACACGGACGCCGCCCTCTACCCCTATCGGCTGGCGCTGGCCCACGAAGACATGCACGGCGAAGCGCTGCTGTTTACCATGCAGACGCTGGGGGTGGCGCCGCCTGCCCACATCGCTACCGATACGCCCGCTGCCAGCCGCGCGGGCGATATCGGCTATCCCGGTGGCAGCATGGTGCTGGGCAAAGGTGCGGGCAAGGGCTTCAGCTTCGACAACGAGCAGCCACCGATGGCCTGTTATGTGGCGCCGTTTCGTATCGATGCAGCCCTGGTAACGAACGCCCAGTACATGGATTTCGTCGACGATGGCGGCTATCAGCATGGCCAGTTCTGGAGCGCTGCGGGCAGCGCCTGGCTGATGGGGCAGGAGCGCTCGTCGCCACGCTACTGGCAGCGCGATGGCGCCGCTGGCCAGTGGCGCAGCGTGCGCTTCGGCCGCCCGGCCACGCTGGCGCTCGGTGAACCGGTGCGCCATGTGAACCTGTATGAGGCGCAAGCGTACTGCGCCTGGGCCGGGCGCCGCCTGCCGCTCGAAGCCGAATGGGAATACGCCGCGACGTCGGCCATGGTCGGCCTGCGCTGGGGCAGCCTGTGGGAGTGGACCGCCTCGCCGTTCGAGCCGTACCCGGGTTTTATGCCGGACCGCTACGGCGAATACTCGGCGCCGTGGTTTAGCAGTCACCAGGTGCTGCGCGGCGCCTCGGTGGCCACACCGGCGCGCCTGCGCGACCCGCGCTTTCGCAATTTTTACCAGCCGCAGCGCGATGATTTGCTGGTTGGATTTCGCACTTGTGCAGTTTGACGCCGTTTGACCAATTGTTACTCAGGCCATTCGCTAATTCGATAGACGCCCGCAAAAGACGTCGATACAATCGACCCGGCACCTTTCCGAAATAATAACTACATTGGGAGACAATGGCATGGAAAAGGGTTTGATTGTATTAATGGTATTGATTTTGTGGGGGCCAGCCGTGTTGTATCTGGCCTATCGCTTCATCAAGATGTTCAATTCGCCCGATGGCGAACGGCTGGCGCGGCGCACTGTGCAGGGGCCGTTCGTGCCACTGAGCCGCGACGACATTGCCGATGACGAAGCACGTCAGCAGCCTGCCCGTCGGCCCCCGCAGGCGCAGCAAAATTAATAACTAGCTGTAACAAGTTGCACCGTGGCTACGCCGGCGAAAACAGCAGGGCGTAGCCGATTCCCGTTGCCAGCAGCAGAAATGGCACGGCGTACAGATGAAACAGCGTCCACGCGCGGCCATCCTTGAGCATGCGCAGTGCGATCAGGTTGGCCAGCGATCCCAGCGCCGAACCGAAGCCTCCCACGCTGACCGCGTAGCTGAGCACCTTCCAGTCGTTTGTATAGGCCGCCAGCGCAATGGCAGCCGGCACATTGCTGATCAATTGCGACGCACCGATGGCGGCGACATACAGCCGCCCCGGTTCACCCAGACCGAGCTGGGCGATTGCCGCCTGTACCGCGGGCAAGCCGGCGAGCAGCCGCAGGTCGACAAACATCAACATAAAGACCAGCAGCAAGCCCCAGTCGAGTTGCGCCAGCACGGCGGGCCGCAGCAGCGCCAGGATCGCCAGTACTGCCAGCAGCGCCCAGCCGGCCTGGTGCAGGTCGGCGGCCAGCAACAAGGGCACGTACAGGGCCAGTGCCACCCACAGCAGGCGGTGCTCGAGCTTGACGTGCGGGGCGCCCGCGCTGATTGTCAGCGGGCGCGGCTTGAACGTCAGTGCCGTCAGTGCCAGCAGGGCCAGCGTGAGCAGGGCGGCCAGCGGCAGCATATGCCACACGAACTGGCCGAACGACACCCGGGATAACTGCCACAGAAACAGGTTTTGTGGATTGCCGATGGGCGTCAGGGCGGAGCCGGCATTGGCGGCCAGCGCCTCGAACACCACCAGGCGCGCTGGCGGCATTGCCGTCAGGCGGCACACGCCCAATGTGAGCGGGACGATGACGAACAGGGCGACGTCGTTGGTCAGCACGGTCGACAGCAGCGCGCAGGCCAGCACCAGCAGCAGCGCGGCGCGCCGCTCGGTGGCCATGGCGCCGACCAGGCGCTGGCCCAGCCAGCTGAGCGCGCCACTCAATTCGAGGCCCTTGGTCAGCGCCAGCAAACCGGTGAGCACCGCCATGGTGGGCCAGTCGACCAGCGCCGGGTAACTCGCCAGCGGCGCGCTGCCCCAGATGGCCAGCGCAGCGAGCACCAGTAACAGCAATTGCAGCAGGCGGTCAGCGCACAGGGCGTGCCACAGCGTGCCGAGAAGCGTAGTGGAAGGCAGATGCGCGGTGGTGGAGGTTGCTGGAACGGGGGGCATGGTGGGCGCAAATGCTGGATCAGGGCGCTACTGTGCCAGTTGTTGCGCGATTGTGCACGCGCGAGCGTGTTTGTGTCGGCCCAAGACCGGCGGCGGCGTCTTCGCTACGCTGGACGCTTGATCCTTGCCGGAGCGACTGCCATGCGCCTGTTATTTCCCGTAATGCTGCTGTGTTCGTGTATTAGCGCCAGCGCTTGGGCACGGCAGGGGCCTGGTGGCGACCTGCACAACGCCACCCTGCGCGCCTGGAATCTGGCGAGCGAGGCCAACCGTTTCGCCACTGCCAGCGATCTGGTCGAGCGCATCTTGAACTTGCATGATCCGATCGCCCTGCGTCCGAAAGCGCGCCAGGTACAGACCTGCATCAGTCGGGTTGCCATCGATTTTCAGCAGGGTGGCCAGGCGGTGGCCGATACCGCTGTTGCATGCATGGCGGAATTGGGCATGCTGGCCCGTTAAGCGCCGCCCATTTCCGTTACCATGTCGTTTTATTATTTACCGTAGCCGCTACCATGACAATTTTTGCCGCCCCCATTTTTGATGCCACCGTGATTTTTCAGGACCAGGAACTGTTCAAAGGGCAGGGCGCTGCCAGCCTGTGGGCGGAAAAGCTGTCCAAAGAACTGGAAATACCCATCACGGTCGAAAAAATCGGCACCGGCTGGGCCCTGTGCGGCCGCCAGGATGGCGCCGATTGCACCTGGGGCATCATGGGGCAACGGCTCAAGGCATTCAAACGGACCTGAGCGGCGCCTGTCCAGGTGGCTGCTATTTCTCGGAATTTTCCTAGTTTGGTGTGCCAGCCCACTTACCGGGCGCGGTGAATACGGCATGCTGGCGGCAGCTGGCAGTGCGCCGCCCCATGGCGCGCGCTGCTGTTTTTTTAGTCGCCGCAGGGCACCCACAGCGAGATCACCATGCCAAGTTTTACCACCCCCAAGGCCCTGGCCAGCGGCCGAATCGAGCGCGAAGTCGAGCGCGAGCGGCAAGAACATGCGATCAACCAGGAGGCAAAAAATTACCTCGGTGACGATGATCAGCGGATGAAAGATGCGCGCGAGACGGTGTTTTCGTCGACCGTCAAGCGCTTCAAGTAATCCGTGCCAAATGCTGTTGGCGGACGGGTAAGCAAGTAGGGGACAGGCACCGACGGTGCCTGTCCCCTACTTGCTTAAAAAACGGCTACCGCGGTAGCCGTTTTGCATGTCACTGGGCCAACAGTTTTATTTGGGCGCTTTACCCGTAAAGTCGGGACACCGGTTGAACTTCATTCTCGCGCGCGACTCCAAGTTACTCGACCATTGATCAGGGGAGTGACATGGACCGCGCCGCGTTCGAACGATTGTTGCATCGCCTGCGAGCATTGCACCTGCACGAGCGCGAGGAAGTGTGCCTGGAGATGGCCCACTCGATTTTCGGCGAACGCACCTGCGCCCTGATCGAGCAGGCCGGCCAGGACCGCCTACAGTGTCCGCGCTGCCAGAACACCAGGCTGTATCGCGACGGCAGCGCCAATGGCTTGCAACGCTATCGCTGCCGCCAATGCAGGCGCAGCTTTAATAGTTTGACCGGCACCCCGCTGGCGCGCCTGCGCCATAAAGATCGCTGGCTCAGTTATTTTGATTGTTTGCGCGATCCGGCGTGTACCGTGCAGCGGGCGGCCGATAAAGTGGGCGTGCATGCAAACACCAGTTTGAGGTGGCGCCACCGCTTTCTCGACTGGGTGAAATTTGACCGGCCGCGCAGCCTGCAGGGCATCGTCGAAGTTGACGAGACGTTTTTATTCGAGTCGCAAAAGGGCGCGAAGCAGTTAACACGACCTGCGCGCCGGCGCGGCGCTGCTGCCAGCCGGCGCGGCATTTCGGCCGAACAGCTCAATATCGTGGTGGCGCGCGACCGCGCCGGCAATACCATTGATTTTATCGGCGGCCGTGGCGCCTTAAAGGCAGCCAGTCTGCAGCGCCATTTGCTGCCAACACTGCAGAGCGATGCCCTGCTGGTCAGCGACGGCAATCCGGTCTACCGCCGGTTTACCCGTGACGCCGGCATTGCCCACCGCGCCGTCAATCTCAAACGAAAAATCCGCGTCGATGGCACTATTCATGTGCAAAACGTCAATGGTTATCACAGCCGTTTCAAGGGCTGGCTAAGCCATTTCAATGGCGTCGCCACCCGCTATCTGGCCAATTACCTGGGGTGGCGCTGGGCCATTGACGGCAACCGCATCAACGGCGCTGAAAGCTTCCTCAGAGCGGCGCTGGGGGTTTTCCGGTAACGGGTAAAGCGCCTTTATTTGTAAAACGCTTCGACCTTGCCTTTTAATTTGAGCAGCATGGGCTTGCCCTTGCGGTCAAGCGTCTTGCCGGCGGTGACTTTGATCCAGCCTTCGCTCAGGCAATATTCATCGACATCGCTGCGTTCCTTGTCGTTGAAACGGATGCCAATGTCGTGCTCGAACACTTTGGCGTCGTGGAAAGGGCTGCTCGGATCGATGGAGAGCCGGTCAGGCAAGGGGGGCAGGGTGGAGGTATCGTTCATGGGTGCGTATTATCCATCAAGTGGGCGGGACGAACAACGGCGCCTTCGGCCACGGGCAAAAAGAAAGGCTGCCGGGGCAGCCTTTCTTTACAGAGATCGGTGGTGCGCACGGCGCACCAGACGATTAGCGGTCGCCGTAAGCGCGGCGGGCACCGTCAGCGGCACGCGGGGCCGAACCCTTGTAGCCGCCGCCTTCACCGCTGCGCGGTGCATTTGGCTTGCTGAACGTGCGCTGACCTGGCTTGGCCGCTGCCGAGCGGTTGTCGCCCGGTTTCCAGCTGCCTGGGCGAGCGGCCGAGCGCGGTGCCGAGGCGCTGCGCTTTGGCTCGAAGCCTTCGATGGCGCTGACCGGGATCAGCTGCTTGGTGAAGCGTTCGATGCGCTTGACGTTCATGCCTTCGGCGTGATTGACCAGCGAAATCGCCTGGCCGTTACGACCAGCGCGACCGGTACGGCCGATGCGGTGGACGTAGTCTTCCGGGAACTTCGGCAAATCGTAGTTGAACACGTGGGTGATGTTCGGCACATCGATACCGCGCGCAGCGACGTCGGTGGCAACGAGCACCTTGACCTGGCCGCGGCGCAGGCTGTCGAGGGTGCGGTTACGCGCGCCCTGGTGCATGTCACCGTGCAGCGCAGCAGCGGAAAAGCCGGCGATGTTCAGGCGGTCAGCGATGGTGTCGGCGTCGCGCTTGGTGGCGGTGAACACCACAGCCTGGTCAAGCGTGTCGTCGCGCAGCAGGTGGTCGAGCAGGCGATTCTTGTGCGACAGATCGTCGACAAAGTGGACGCGCTGAGTGATGTTGTCATGACGCGACTGCGAGCTGGTGATTTGCACGACCATCGGATCGGTGGTGATGCGGCGCGCCATATTGCCGACCATACCGTCGAGGGTGGCCGAAAACAGCATGGTTTGACGACCAGCCGGGGTGGCGGCGATGATTTTTTCGATGTCGTCGATGAAACCCATGTCAAGCATGCGGTCGGCTTCGTCGAGCACCAGGATTTCAAGCTGCGAGAAATCGATCTTGCCCGATTCCATGTGGTCGATCAGACGACCTGGGGTGGCGACGATGATTTCAGGATTGCGCGCCAGCAGTTGCATCTGCTTTGGATAAGGCATGCCGCCGAGGATGGAGACGGCCTTGATGCGGCGAATCTGGGTGCCGTATTTTTCCGTTGCGGCGGTCACTTGCAGGGCCAGTTCGCGGGTCGGGGTCAGCACCAGCATTTTTGGCTGGGCTGCCTTGAAACGGGGACGCTCGCCACGGGCGCGCGCCGATTGCGCTTCCTGGGCAGCGGTTTTGGCGGCTGGCGATTGCTCGGCAACGGCGAATTTGTGCAGGGCTGGCAGCATGAACGCGGCGGTCTTGCCCGAACCGGTTTGCGACGACACCAGCAGGTCACGGCCAGCGATGGCAGCAGGAACAGCTTGTTCCTGGACGGGGGTAGGCACCGTGTAACCGGCTTCGGTGACTGCTTGAACGATGGACGCGTGGAGGCCTAATGCTTCAAAACTCATTGTTTTCTTTTCTTTCGATATATATCAGCGCCCGAGCTCATGCTCGGGGCGCAACATAGCAACGCCAACCAACAAACGAAATGACTCAGAAATGAAAGAAATTTCGGCACAAAAGCTTTGCGCCGGGACGGTGTCAGGTGCGACACACAAGGCGGGAGGGCTTTATTGAGGGCAATTCAGTGATTTGCCCTGGCTTGCGAAGCTGCTAAGGGTAGTGCTTGGCGCTGCAGTGACGCTGGCCCTGAAGGCAAACGCACGATTTATCGCAGAGCACACCCAATACTATACAGTAGTTTGACTGAGTATGCACGACTAGATGCACGCAAATAGCATCAAATGGCGTTTCAATGGCTGGAGGCGGCGCGCTGCCGCCTTCACGATGCACACTGGGCTTGTCAACCGTCGCTGTTGCGGGCCTGCTTGTCAGCCTTGCCACTGACGCGGCTCTTGATGACGGCGACCGCTTCGGCAGCGCGTGCCTTGAGTTTTTGCGTGCGCGTCAGCGGATGGCTGGCAGCACGCCGGTTGCTGCGTTCTGCTTCGAAGGACACCACCGCATTGTCGACCACCTGGTCGGCAATGTCGCCGTTGGCCGAGGTCGACAGCTTGGGCACCAGGATGGTCGATCCCGCCTTCAACTGGCTCGATGGGGGGATATTGTTGGCCTGGCGCAGCACTTCCGGGGTGGTGCGAAAGCGCGAAGCCAGGCTGCTGATGCTTTCACGGGCGCCGGAAATCTTGTGCGTGGTCCAACTCGACAGGGCCTGACCCCAGTTGGCCAGGTTGGCGCTGAACTTTTCGGCGTTTTCTTTTGGCAGCAGGATCTTGGTTTGTTCATTGCCGGTAATGACAGGGCGGTTGAACTGCGGATTAAGCGCCTTGAATTCTTCGATCGACATTTCGGCCAGCTGGGCGGCAACGGTCAAATCGATGTCGCTGGTCTTGTCGACCGCAGTGAAATACGCTTCATTGCTGATCGGCGGCAGGCTGACGTTGTACTGGGCTGGATTGGCGATGATGTTTTTCACCGCCTGCAACTTCGGCACATAGTTGCGCGTTTCGGCCGGCATCAGCTCGGCCAGGCTTTCGAAGTCAGTGGGCTTGCCCAGCGACTGGTTTTTCTTGATCGCTTTTTGAACGTTGCCTTCGCCCCAGTTGTAAGCCGCCAGCGCCAGTTGCCAGTCGCCAAACATACCATACAGTTTTTGCAGATAGCTCAAGGCGGCATCGGTCGATGCCAGGACGCCGCGGCGCTCATCCTTGAACAGGTTTTGCTTGAGGTTGAAATCTTTGCCCGTGCCCGGTACAAATTGCCACATGCCGGCCGCGTTGGCGCTCGACAGCGCTTGTGGATTAAAGGCTGACTCGATGATGGGCAGCAGCGCCAGTTCGGTCGGCATGCCGCGCTTTTCCAGTTCGGTGACGACGTGGAACAGGTAGCGCGACGCCCGTGCCGAAGTGCGGGCGATGTAATCGGGACGGCTGGCGTACCAGTTGACATGCTTGGCAACGAGTTCGTTATTGATGTCGGGAATGGCGTAGCCGGTGCGAATGCGGCCCCACAGATCGGCTTCCTTGAAATCGTCGACCTTGAAGGCGGCCGCAGCCGCCGGCGGCAGACGGCTCGCCCCTGCGGTCACCGCTGGCAGTGAAGCGATGGCGAGGTCATTGGCCTGCGACACGGCAGGGCAGAGGACCAGCAGCAGCGCGGCCAGCGAAACGATATTACGGGTAAATGTTTGCATGTGCTTCCATTGTGGCGTCCGCTACCCTGGACTGACGATGAATAAGTGCCGAGTGTACGGACCACTTCTCCGCTGAGTCAAGCGTTTGTACCGTTCAGTTACCAAATACTTTGACAAGGTCAAGGCCCTGGTAAAACACCCTTGAATATCAGGGGTGCAGGGAGTATGACGGCGACCATGCCATTTCGCCATCTTAAAATACATTTGATTAATTACATACCCGGGGGGGTATAGGTGAAACGGCAGAGCGACTGTGGTTGATGTTCAGCCCCGCCGGATCCACAGCAGCCATGCCAGCGCAGGCGCGCCGGAACAATACCACTGTCGTGTTAGTCAACCGGCTGACCTTGAGCCGCAGCATCCTGGCCGGCGCCGATCTGCGCGCTGAACTGGGGCTGCTTGGCGCCTGACCCGCTAGCGTCGATCGGCCGCCGGCACGCCCCGCGCCGACCTGCCGTACAATTTGCCTTTGCGCGGGCGCCGCGCCTGCTTCTTCTGAAAGTGTTCCATGAGCAAAACCAACCCCCATCTCGATGACGACCACATCATTGCCGCCGTCGAACGCTGGGTCGAGCGCGCCGTGATTGGACTCAATCTTTGTCCGTTTGCCAAGGCCGTGCAGGTCAAGCGGCAGATCCGCTATGTGGTGTCGAACGCCACCACACCGGAAGCCTTGCTGGAACAGCTGATGAATGAATTGCAATCGTTGGCGGACACCGATGCGGAGCAGGTCGACACCACCTTGCTGATCCACCCGTGGATCCTCACCGATTTCCTCGACTTCAACGAGTTTCTCGATGTGGCCGATGCGGCCATCGAAGACTTGCAGCTCGACGGTGAGTTGCAGATCGCCAGCTTTCATCCGGATTATCAGTTTGCCGATACCGATGTCAACGATATCGAAAATTACACCAACCGTTCACCGTACCCGGTGTTGCAGCTGCTGCGCGAAGAAAGCATCGACCGTGCCGTCGAAGCGTTTCCTGAGGCCGAAGCGATTTTCGAAAAAAATATCGAGACGATGGAAAAGCTGGGCCACGATGGCTGGGATAAACTTGGTGTGGGAGCCATACAGTGATGGCCGCACCAGCGCAGCCGCAGGCCGACGCAGCAGCGTTGCCCGAGCGTCCCGACACGCCGTGCGTGGCGGTTTGCTCGACCACCTTCGATGACGTTTGCCGCGGCTGTGGCCGGACGGTGGCCGAAGTGGCGCACTGGGTGTCGATGAACGGCGCCGACAAGGAACTGGTGTGGCAGCGCATCCTCGCGCAGGGCTATCCGCGCCGCAATAAATAAGGTCGTCAGCGCTGACACGACAGCGCCGCCGCTGGCGACACTGTCATGACCACGGCTTAAAAACTGCCGACAAAATCCTTCTTGCCAATCTCGACGCCATTGTGGCGCAAGATGTTGTAGGCAGTGGTGGCATGGAAATAGAACTGTGGCAGGGCGTAATGGACCAGGTAAGTCTGGCCTTTCCACTGCTTGGCCTTGTCGCCGCTGCCGGTGGTGATGTCGCGCGCGGCCGACGCTTCGATGCCGTCCTGCGGCACGCTGGCGATGAAGGCCAGGGTCTTGGCGATGCGTTCCTGCAGGTCTGCAAAACTCGTTTCCGTGTCGTCATACTTGGGAACCTCGACACCGCCCAGGCGCGCCGCGGCGCCCTTGGCGAAATCGCAGGCGATCTGCACCTGGCGGGCGAACGGGAACATATCGGGGAACAGGCGTGCCTGCAACAGGGCGTCGGCGTCGATTTTTTTCTCGGTGGCGTGCGCTTGCGCCTTGTCGATGATGGCCGACAGGCTGCCAAGAATCTGCTTGAACACGGGCGTCGACGCGTTATACATGGAAAATGACATGGGATCCTCTGAACTTTCATTAAATAAAGTGCGGCGATCATAGCAAGGGCCGCACGTTTCTGCTTGCCCGGCTCCTGAGACTGTGTCGTCAATCTGCTGCGAGCTTAATGTTTTGGTGACTAACAAGCTAAATTGCGTGATAATTCCGGGTAGCAAGTGTTGTGTCCCCATAAAATTGCTGGTACAGATCAGATCAAGGATGGCGCCCGCAGGCGACGCGATGATGCTTTGGTTCATGCATGGCCATTAAGGCCCATTTCCGACTCGGCGTCCGGCTGGGCAAGCTGTATGGCTTGTCCATTTATGGCGCCATGCTGCTCGTGGTGGCGGGCGGTCTGGTGCTGCCGGCCGTGGTCGGCAGCTACCTGTCGATCGGCGTGCAGGAACAGAAAGCGGCACGCGCCGCCCTCAACGAGGCGCTGGTGCGCAACACCGACATTCTTGCCCTCGGCATGCAGGAATCGCTGTGGAATATGAATGCCGAGTCGGCCAGGTCGCTGGGCGAAGCCGTCATGCGCGACCCCTCGGTACTGACCATTCGCGTCACCGGCCAGAATGACAGCGCTTTCGTGCTGGTGCGCTCGACGCGCGAAGCGACTGGCACGGTGTTGACGAGCAGCCGCGACATCATTGTGCGCGGCGAGCGCATCGGCAAGGTGAGCGTCGAGATGGACGATGCCCGCAGCCAGCAGGAATTGCACAGCAAACAGTCCAGCTATGCGCTGATGCTGGCCAGCCAGATTGGCATTTCGCTGCTGCTGATCGTGCTGTTCCTCAATCAACGGCTGATCCGGCCGCTGCGCAGCCTGATGCAATTTTCCGATCGCCTGGGGCGCGGCGAGTTCGACCAGCCGCTGGCGCCGCTCGGTGAAGATGAGCTGGGCCGGCTCGGTTCACAGATGGAACAGATGCGGGTGGCGATCCGCAACCTGTTCGACGATATCGGCCAGCGCGAAGAACGCTTTCGCACCATCGTCAACCAGATGCCGGGCGCGGTATTCCGTTATCGCCCGAATGGCGTCATCGAGTTCTTGAGCGACACCATCGAAGAGATCAGTGGCTATCCGGCGGCGCAGCTGATCGGCGGCTCGACCGACCAGTGGAGCAATATCATCGCCGCTCAAGACCGTCGCATGCAGCGCCGCGCCATTGCCGCCGCGCTCGCATCAAGCCAGGCCTATGCGATCGAATACCGCATCATCGATGCCACCGGGGTGGAACGCTGGGTGGCGGAAAATGGCCAGCCGCAAAGCAGCGAAGGTGACGTCTGGGTGGACGGCATCGTGGCCGACATCAGTGAACGAAAACACAATGAAATGCGGATCGAAGGCTTGCTGGCCGAGCAGAGCGCAATCCTCGACAACGTCATGTTCGGCGTGATGTTCGTGCGCCACCGCCGCGTGGTATCGGTCAACCGCCGCTGCGAAGAGCTGTTCGGCTATGCCAACGACAGCATGGCGGGCGGCTCGACCGCCTTGATGTTCCCCTCCGATGAAGGTTTCGCCGGTGCCGGCAACAGCCAGTATGCCGTGCTGGCCGAAGGCAAGTATGTCAGCGAGGAGCGCCAGTACCGGCGCCGCGACGGCGCCATGTTCTGGTGCCTGGTCAGCGGCTTCGCGGTCGACCCCCTGCGGCCCCACGAAGGCAGCATCTGGGTGTTCGCCGACATCACCGAGCGCAAGCTGGCCGAAGAAACCTTGCGGCTGTCGGCCACCGTGCTCGAACACATCGCCGATGGCGTCATGGTCACCGACACCGAGGGCAACATCGTCGCCGTCAACCGGGGCTTCACGCAAATTACCGGCTACACCGAGGCCGAGGTGATCGGTTTACCGTCGAGCCTGTCGCGCCTGGGCCGTTACGACAAGGTGTTCTACCATCATCTGTGGGAAGACCTGGCCGCCACCGGCTACGGCTGCGGCGACATCTGGAATGTGCGCAAAAATGGCGATGCCTACCTCGAGTCGCTGACGGTGTCGGCGGTGCTCGATACGGCCGGCGCGGTCACCCACTTCGTCGCCGTCTTCAGCGACATCACTTCGGTGCGGCAGTCACAGGACAAGCTCGATCACATGGCCCACCATGATCCCTTGACGGCCTTGCCGAACCGCCTGCTGTTCCACGACCGTCTCGAACACGCGCTGCAGCGCAGCGCATGCGAACACCAGCAACTGGCGATCCTGTTCATTGACCTCGACCGCTTCAAGAACGTCAATGACACGCTGGGCCACCAGGTCGGCGACGCCCTGCTCAAGCTGGTCGCCGGCGCGCTGGCGGCCCAGCTGCGCGATGGCGACACCCTGGCGCGCCTGGGCGGCGACGAATTCGTCGTGCTGCTCGAGAATGTCGATGCGATGGGCGCCGCCAGCGTCGCCGCCAAGCTGGTGGCGATGTTCGAACAACCGTTCTGCGTCGCCAGCTACGAGCTGTTCGTCACCGGCAGCGTTGGCATCGGCGTCTATCCGGGCGACGCCGTCGACGCCGATCTGTTGATCCGCAATGCCGACGTCGCCATGTACCAGGCCAAGGCGCGCGGCCGCAACAACTACCAGTTTTATGCGCCGTCGATGTCGGGCGAGGGCGTCGAGCGGCTGCGCCTGGAAGCGCTGCTGCGCCGCGCCATCGAAAAAAATGAAATCTTCCTCAACTACCAGCCGCAGGTGGACATGGCCAGCGGGCGCCTGACCGGGGTCGAGGCGCTGGTGCGCTGGCAAAATCCGGAGCTGGGACTGGTGCCGCCGACCCGCTTCATCGCCGTCGCCGAGGATACCGGTTTCATCAACCCGCTGGGCAAATGGGTGCTGGAACAAGCGTGCCGCCAGATGGTGCGCTGGGAACAGGCCGGGCTGGTGGTGCCGAAGATGGCGGTCAACCTGTCGGTGCGCCAGTTCGAGCGCGGCAGCATCGTCGGCATGGTAGCCGACATCCTGCGCGAAACGGGGCTGGCGCCGCAGCGACTGCAACTGGAAGTGACGGAGTCGCTGATCATGAATACGGCCGACGTGCTGGCGTTCGTGAACGACCTGCGTGCGCTCGGCGTTGGCCTGGCCATCGATGATTTTGGCACGGGTTATTCATCGCTGGCATACTTGCAACAGTTGCCGGTGCAGACGCTGAAAATCGACCGCAGCTTCATCAAGGACATTGCCAACGACAGCAACGACGGAGCCATCACCATCGCCATCATTCAACTCGCCAAAAGCCTCAACCTGTCGGTCATCGCCGAGGGCGTCGAGACCGAGCAGCAAGTCGCTTTCCTGCAGCGCCACGGCTGCCGCCACGCCCAGGGGTTTTATTTCGCCCGTCCCGGCCTGCCCGAAGAACTGCTGAAGCGCTGGCAGGTCGCGGCGTGAGGGCGCTGTTCCGGCAAGCACCGCAACGCCGTTCGCGGCGCGCCTTTTTGCTCGCTGGCCTGGCCGCCGGCGGCGCCCTGCTGGTGGGCGCCGGCATGCTGCCACCACGCCAGCGCCTGCGCGGTGCTGGCGCCCTGCCGGTACGCGACGGCGCCGTTGCCCTCAACGGCTGGGTGGTGATCGGCGCCGATGGCAGTGTCGCCGTGGTGATGGCGCGCAGCGAAATGGGGCAGGGCGTGCATACGGCGCTGCCGATGCTGGTGGCCGAGGAGCTCGATGTGCCAATGTCGATGGTGACCTTGCGCGCCGCGCCCATCGATAAAATCTACGGCAACCTGGCGCTGCTGCGCGAGCTGCCGCCGTTTCACCCGGATACCCGCGGACCGCTGCGCGATGGCGTCGAATGGACGCTGGCCAAGGTGGCGCGTGAAATGGGCATCATGTTTACTGGCGGCTCGACCAGCGTCAAGGATGCCTGGCAGCCGATGCGCGAAGCCGGTGCGCTGGCGCGTGCCATGCTGGTGGCGGCCGCCGCGCAGCAATGGCAGGTCAGCCCGGCCAGCTGCAGCACGCAGGATGGCTTCGTGCGCCATCCTTCGGGGCGCAGCGCCAGTTACGCCAGCCTGGCGGCGGCGGCGGCGGCCATCGATATCGATGTCGCCTCGCTGGTGCTAAAAACCCCGGCGCAGTGGAAGCTGATCGGCCGTCCCCTGCGGCGGCGCGACAGCCCCGCCAAGGTGAGCGGCGCCGCCCGCTTTGGTATCGACGCGCGTCCGCCCGGCCTGTTGTACGCGGCCGTCTGCATGGCGCCGGTGATCGGCGCCGGCATCGCTGCCATCGACAGCGCGGCGGTACACGCCATGCCCGGCGTGAAAGCGGTGATCAATTTTTCGGCGGCGCTGGCCAGGCACAGTGGCGCCGGCGCCGGCGTGGCGGTGATCGCCACCACCTGGTGGGGCGCGCGGCAGGCGGCGGCAGCGCTGCCGATTACCTGGGCCGAGGGCGCTGGTGCGCAGTTGTCGAGCGCGGCGATTTTCAAGGAATTTGGCGCGCGACTCGACGCCAACGATGGCCGTGGCAGCGGCCATGTCTATCACAGCAGCGGCACTGGCACGGCCGCTGAAGGCGCCGGCGTCAAGACCATTCGTGCCGAATACCGCGCACCTTTTCTCGCGCATGCGGCGATGGAACCGATCAACTGCACCGCCCAGGTCAGCAACGGCAAGGTGTGGTTGTGGGCCTCGACCCAGGTGCCCAGCATCGCCGTCGACATGGCGGCCAAAGTGGCCGGGGTGGCGCGCGAAGACGTCACGGTCGAGGTGCTGCTGCTCGGTGGCGGTTTCGGCCGCCGCCTCGAGGTCGATATGGTGGCGCAGGCGGTGGCGGCGGCCAGCGCCGCCGATGGCCGCCCGGTGCAGCTGATCTGGACGCGCGAAGACGATATGACGCACGACGTCTACCGGCCCGCCGCGCTGGCGCGGTTTACCGGCAGCGTCGATGGCGCCGGCAAGGTGCTCGGCTGGGACAACCATTCGGTCAGCGGCTCGATCGGCCACCAGTATTTTCCCCGTGCGCTGGGTTTGCCCGGCTTCGGCCCTGACAAGACCGCCGCCGAAGGCGAGTACGACATGGCCTACGAAATCGCCAACCAGCGCATCGCCCACGAGATCGTCGACAGCGCCGTGCCGCTCGGTTACTGGCGCTCGGTGGGCCATTCGCACAACGCTTTTTTCAAGGAAAGTTTTATCGACGAGCTGGCCCACGCGGCCGGTCAGGACGGCGTGCCATTTCGCCGCGCGCTGCTGGCAGGGCACCCCCGTCACCTGGCGGTGCTGGACGCCGCCGTCGCTGGCGCAGGGGCGGCGCCGGCCGGACGCGCCCATGGCGTTGCCGTCCATGCCAGTTTTGGCAGCATCGTCGCCCAGGTGGCCGAAGTGTCGATCGACGGCGGCGCCATCCGCGTGCACCGGGTGGTATGCGCCATCGATTGCGGCATCGCCGTCAACCCCAACATCATCGCCCAACAAATCGAGTCGGCCGTGGTGTTCGGACTGTCGGCAGCGCTCGGTGGCGAAATCACCATCAAGGATGGCCGCATCGAGCAGACCAACTACCACAATTACCCGGTGCTGCGGATGGGCGAGGCGCCGCACGTCGAGACCATCATCATCGCCAGCAGCGCGCCGCCCGAAGGGGTGGGCGAGCCGGGGGTGCCGCCGCTGGCGCCGGCAGTGGCCAATGCGGTTTTTAAACTGTGCGGGCAGCGGCTGCGCAGTTTGCCGCTGCGCTTGGCCAGTCCGGCCAATTGAGGCAACCTCGAACGCAGCGATCAACCATGATCGGTCGAGACGGTCAGCTGTTGCCAGGTCTGTAGATCGCGTTCGAGGTCGGCCAGCTTGGCCCGCACCAGCCGCAGCGCATCGCTGCCGAGCAGCAGGCGGGCCGGCGGCGCATCCGCTTCAATCACCGCCAGCATGGCGCGGGCTGCCTTGACGGCGTCGCCCAGTTGCTTGCCACTGATGGCTTCACGCGCCTGGCGCAGCGGGTCGAACAGGCTGTCGTAGTCGCTGATCGAACGGGGTGCACGCTGCATCGAGCGCCCCGCCCAGTCGGTGCGGAACGAGCCCGGTGCCACCGCAGTCACAGCGATGCCCAGCGCTGCGACTTCTTGGGCGAGTGTGTCCGAGATGGCTTCCAGCGCGAATTTGCTGGCGCAGTAATAAGCAATGCCGGGCAGGGTGATGTAACCGCCCATCGACGTCACGTTGAGGATGTGGCCACGCCGGCGCGCGCGCATGTACGGCAACACCGCCCTGATCATGGCCACCGGGCCGAACACATTGACGTCGAACTGACGGCGCATGTCCGCCAGCGGCGACTCTTCCAGGATGCCTTCGTGGCCGTAGCCGGCGTTGTTGACAAGGACATCGATGGGGCCACGCTGCGCCTCGATCTGCGCGACGATGGCATCGATGGCGTCAAATTGCGTGACGTCGAGCAGCCGTGCATGGGCGTGCTGCGGATGCGTCGCTGCGAATGCCTGCGCCGCCTGCGCACTGCGAACCGTGCCGACCACGCGGTGGCCGGCGGCCAGGGCCTGTTGCGCAAGGGCGCTGCCAAAGCCGCTGCTAACGCCGGTGATCAGGATGTGTTTACTCGATGCCATAGGGTCTTTCGTAAGGGAACAGAGCTGGCATGTTATTCTCCCCATCGCTACGACCCAAGGTCGAATCGGCTGCCTTTCTAGCCTAAAACTATGTCTGAACCAAACATCAACGTCGATGGCGACACCTCCTGCGAGCATGCCCGGCAGCGCATGCTCGCGCTGTTGCGCATGCTGGCGCCCGACCAGGGCTACAACCTGACGGCCCTGCCCGGCGTGCGCATCCTGCGCTCCGACCGCGCCTTGACCCGCACGCCGGTGCTCTACGATCCTGGCATCGTCATCGTCTGCCAGGGCCGCAAGCGCGGCTACTTCGGCGACCAGTTGTATCTCTACGATGCGCAGCACTATCTGGCAGTGGCGGTGCCGGTACCGTTTGATATGGAGACCGATGCGACGCCCGCGCAGCCGTTGCTGGCGCTCTACCTGCATCTCGATTTTGCCGTTGCCGCCGAGCTGATGCTGCACATCGATGGTCAGGCCGCAAGCGGTGCTCTGCAGGCGCCGCAGAGCATGATGTCGAGCCCCATCGATGGCGACATGCGCGCATCGGTGCTGCGCTTGCTCGAAGCGCTGCAGCGGCCGCTGGAGGCGGCGGTGCTGGGCCCTGGCCTGTTGCGTGAACTGTATTTTCGGGTGTTGACCGGCGCCCAGGGGTGCGCGCTGCGCCAGGCGCTTAGCCTGAAAGGACAGTACGGCAAGATCGGCCGCGCCCTGCGCCGCATCCATAGCAGCTACGCGCAAGCGCTCGACCTGGGCGAACTGGCGCGCGAAGCGGGCATGAGCATCCCCGCATTCCACAGCCACTTCAAGACCATCACGCGCAGCTCACCGATGCAGTACCTGAAGACGACGCGCCTGCACCAGGCGCGCCTGCTGATGGTACGCCAGGACTTGACAGCCGAGCTGGCCAGTTACGCCGTCGGTTACGCCAGTGCGTCGCAATTCGGCCGCGAGTTCCGGCGGCTGTTCGGCTTGACGCCGGCGGCCGAGGCGCGCCGGCTGCGCGCCAGCTTCGCCATCCCGCCGGCGTTTGCCGGCGCCGAGTTTGTGTCCTCGCACTGAGGCCAGCACTGGCCCACCGCTACAGGCGTGGCGGCAGTCAGGCATGCCCTTACGTCAAGCGCAAATGGCACAGGCGCCCGGCGGCGCCGGTCCCCCCTGCCAATCGCTTCGCAGGGGGAACCGGCGAGGTGGCCTGTCCGCCAGCGCCTTGACTGATCGGCGTTGCTGGTCAGTCAGCCCAGCAGGGTCTTCAAATTGCCGCTGCGCTGCCAGCCGCGCCGTTCGTCGGTGCTGGCGGCCAGCCGCGCCAGGTCGTCGGCCGGGGTTGACAGCTGGGCGGCGAGCAGGCGCTCGGCCAGCGCGCCGTCGGGCAGCACGGTGCCGAGAAAAGCGACGACATCGTCGTGCTGGATCAGCAGGGTGGGAAAATTGTCGATATCGAGCTCGCCCACCAGGTCGGCCTGGTCTTCGATGTCGATCCAGACAAAGCGCAGCGCCGGATGGCGTGCTGCCAGCGCTTCGAAGGTGGCGCGATAGCTGGTGCAGGTGCCGCACCAGCCGGCGCACAGGCAGGCCACGGTCCAGCCGCCACCGGCGAGGTCGGCGGCAAAGCCGGGAAGATTGTGTTGATCGAGCGTGAGGCTATGCATGAGCGCATTTTACCGCGCCTGGGTATTTTTGCGTCGGCTGTCAGCCCGGCGCCGCCGGCGGCTGTGCCGCCCGGGTTAAAATACGCCATGCCTACCATTCTCGCCATTGAAACCTCCTCCGAACTGGCGTCCTGCGCCCTGCTGCACCAGGGCGTGCTGACCAGCCGCGAATCGTCGGGGGTGCGCACCCATTCACAATCGATCCTGCCGATGGTGCAGGCGCTGCTGGGCGATGCTGGCCTGCGGCTGGCCGATTGCGATGCCCTCGCTTACGGCGCCGGCCCCGGTTCCTTCACCGGCGTGCGCACCGCCACCGGCATCATCCAGGGCCTCGGCTTTGGCGCCGGCCTGCCGGTGCTGCCGGTGGTGACGCTGGCGGCGATGGCCGAAGCGTGCCGCGCCGCCAGTGGCGCCGACGAGGTGCTGGCGCTGCTCGATGCCCGCATGGGCGAAGTCTACTGGGCACGCTACCGCTTCCAGGCCGCGGGCGGCTGGTCGGTGATCGATGCCCCGGCGCTGGCAGCGCCGACGGCAGTGCCCGCAGCGGGCAATGCCACCGTCTGCGGCAATGGCTTGAGCGCCTATCCGCAGGCGTTTGCGCACGATGCCGCTCACGCGGATAGCGCCGTCAACGCCACCATCATGCCGCACGCCCGCGAGATCGCCGTGCTGGCCGCCATCGGTGTCGCCGCCGGCCGCGCCATCGATGCCGCCCTGGCGCAGCCGCTTTACCTGCGCAACAAGATCGCGTTTACCAGCGCCGAGCGGCTGGTTATCAACGCCGACAAGGCCGCAGCAGCAGCGGCAGCAGCATGACGGCAGTGGCGCGCCCCCACCCCCACCCCAGTGAGGCAGACGGCCCGTTCGAGCAGTTCATCTATGCCCCGATGGTCATGGCCGATCTCGACGCCGTCTATGCGATCGAGCAGGTAGTCTATCCGCACCCCTGGTCGCGCGGCAATTTCGTCGATTCGCTGGCGGCCGGCTACAGCGCGTGGACGCTGCGCGATGGTGCTGAGCTGCTCGGCTACTTCCTGCTGATGGGGGTGCTTGACGAAGCGCACCTGCTCAATGTGTCAGTGGCGGCGCCGCGCCAGGGGCAGGGGATTGGACGCTACCTGCTGGGCAAGGTGGGCGCCTGCGCGCGTGGCCTCGGTGCGCACTCGGTGCTGCTGGAAGTGCGGCCGTCGAACCAGCGGGCGCTGGCAGTGTATGCACGGCACGGCTTCGTTGAAATCGGCCGTCGCAAAAATTATTATCCCGCCCATGACGGCTTGCGCGAAGAAGCCATCGTCATGCGCTTTAGTTTATGAGCGGTGATGAAGGCGATGCCATGAGTGCCGATACCAGCAAGTCGCCGGCGCCGAGCACGCGCGATGCGGCCTTTTTGGCCGAGATGGGCATCACTCCCCTGTGGCAGCGGCGCGCGCCGGCTGCGGCCCCGGCGGCCCAGCCCGCCCAGCCCGCCCCGCTGGCCGCCATCGCCGCCGCCGTCGATACTGACACCGCCGACGCCGACATCAGCCAGATGGACTGGCGCGCCCTCAACAATGCGATTGCCGCCTGTACCCGCTGCGGCTGCAAGGATGGCCGCAAGAGCGTGGCCGGCGACGGCGCCCGCGCCGCCGTCTGGATGGTGGTGGCCGGTGCCACCACCGCGCAGGACGAGGCGGCACGCACGCCGCTGGCCGGTGCGCCCGGCAAGCTGCTGGCCAATATGTTAAAGGCGGTGCAGCTGGCACGCGAAGAAAACGTCTACGTCACCAACCTGGTCAAGTGCCGCTTGAGCAGTGCCAGCGGTGGCGAGCGCGCCCCCAGCGCCGACGAGCTGCAGGCGTGCCGCCCGTTTGTCGAGCGCGAGCTGGCCCTGTGCGGCGCTGGCGTCGTGCTCACCCTGGGCCAGGTCGCCACCAATGCGCTGCTCGACCAGCCCTTGCAGCAGGCGCTGGCAGGTTCGCGCGGCACGCTGCACCAGTTCAACGGCGCCGTGCTGGTGGCCACCCTGCATCCGGCCGAGCTGCTCGACCGCGCCGCCGACAAGGCGCTGGCCTGGGCCGATCTGTGCCTGGCGCGCGCCAGCCAGGGGCAGTCGCAGTGATGGCGCGGCGCTTGCCACGATCGCAGCTGCGATGAATTGCCAGGCCCGCTACGCCCAGCGCTGGGGCCATCTGCACAACCCGCACGTGCGCGCGCTGGCCTGGCTGATCGATGCGCCCGACCTGCTCGACGCCGCCGCCCCCGAATGGCGTGGCAGGCTCGCCGCACCGATTGTCGTCACGCCTGCGATCGCCCACTGGCTGGCGCAACTCGATGCCGCCCCGGCGCCACTGCTGAGTGCACTGGCAGCGCGCCCGCGCCAGCGCCTCGGCCTGTACGCCGAACAGCTGATGGGATTTTTTTATGCCGCGCAGCAGCGCCTGGTGGCGCACGGTGTGCAGGTGCGCGCCAGCCGCAACGACACCGTGGGTGAATTTGATTTTTTGCTGGAGATCGATGGCGTCGATGGCGTCGACGGTGTCGACGGTGTCGAGCATATTGAACTGGCCACCAAGTTCTATCTGCTGGCGACCGGCAAGCGTGTCGCCAGCCGTTTCGATACCCTGATCGGCCCGAATCTGGCCGACAGCCTGGGCGCCAAGATGCGCAAGATTCTCGACAAACAGCTGACATTGGGCGCCCATCCGGCGGCGCAGGCGCTGCTGGCGCGTCCCGTGCTACGGGCACGGGCGCTGGTCAAGGGCTGGCTGTTTTATCCGCAGGCGATGGCTGGCATGGCGGGCATGGATGGCATCAACGGCGCCCACTGCCGCGGCTTCTGGTGCGCGCTGGCCGATGCCGCAACGCTGCCGGGCTTTGCCAGCATGCGCTGGGTGCTGCTGCCGCGCCTGCAGTGGCTGGCGCCGTATCGACTGCAGGCCGGGGTGGAGACATTCGACGGCGCCGGTCTGGTCGCCGCGCTGGGCGCGCTGTTGGCCGTCTCGCCAGCGCCGCTGCTGGTGGCGGCGTTGCAAGCAAGCGCCAATGGCGAAATGGTGGAAGCCGCGCGTGGTTTCATCGTGCCCGACGACTGGCAGGCGCGGGCGGCAGCGCGCCCGACATAGCGATCAAGGCGACTCACAGCTTAGTGCTTGTGTTCGCCGATCAATGCCAGCGAATCGTGCACTGCCTGGTTGGCCGCGTGCTTTTTCTGGATCAGGTACATGGCGCCGGCCACCGAGAAACCGAACAGGATGATGATCACGTTCAAATCGAGATTCATTGAAATCATGATGGCGTAGACCGCCAGCATGGTCAAAATCGACAGGTTTTCATTGAAATTTTGCACGGCGATCGAATGGCCGGCGCTCATCAGGACGTGGCCGCGGTGCTGCAGCAGGGCATTCATTGGCACCACGAAGAAGCCCGACAGCACACCGATCAAAATCAGCAGGGGATAGGCGAACGCCACCGAAGTGACCAGGGTCATGCCCATGACAATCACGCCCATGGCGATGCCGAGTGGAATAACGGTCAGCGATTTGCGCAGCGGAATTAAACGGGCCGACGCGGCGGCGCCCAGGGCGATGCCAACTGCCACCACGCCAACCAGACTGGTGGCTTTCTCGTAAGGCATGCCGAGCGACTTTTCCGCCCACTTGAGCACGATCAGCTGCAAGGTGGCGCCAGCGCCCCAGAACAGCGTGGTCACGGCCAGCGAAATCTGCCCCAGCTTGTCTTTCCACAGGATGGTCGAACAGTTGGCGAAATCGGCGATCATGCGAATCGGGTTGCGCTCCTGGTGTGGGTAGACGGCGCCGGTGGCCGGAATGCGCCAGTTGAACAGGGTGGCAGCGATGTACATCGACATCACCACGCACAGCGCCGCTTCGGTGGGCGTGTTGATGCCCGTGTCGATATACGGCACATCGAAGCCGAGCAGGAAAGCAGAAGTGCGCTTGGCCACCAGCAGGCCACCGAGCACGGTACCGAAAATGATGGAACTGACGGTCAAGCCTTCGATCCAGCCGTTGGCCGCGACCAGTTTTTCTGGCGGCAGCAATTCGGTGAGGATGCCATACTTGGCGGGCGAATACACCGCCGCACCGAAGCCGACCACGGCATACGCCACCAGCGGGTGCACATCGGCAAAAATGAGCAGGCAGCCACCGATTTTGATCAGGTTAGCGATAAACATCACCCGGCCTTTTGGCAAGGCGTCGGCAAAGGCGCCGACGAAGGCAGCAAGCAACACGTAGAACAGCACGAATGACAATTTGAGCAGCGGGGTCAGCGAGGCCGGGGCCTTCATCGATGTCAGCAGGTCAATCGCGACAAAAAACAGCGCGTTGTCTGCCAACGACGAAAAAAACTGCGCCGCCATGATGGTGTAAAAACCACGGTTCATTCGAGAATTTCACTAATCTGGTCTGGGTTGCTTTATACCATGAACGGCCTGTAAGCCCAAAGAATTCAGCCGTGCCTGCCCCTGCGCTCCGGTAAAATACGCGTGTCAGCCCCCTATTACTTCTCGTAAAGTTCCCATGCCCAGGCCGCTCAGCGCAACCATTCATCTTGACTCCATGAAACACAATTTGGCGCGTGCGCGCGCCTGCGCGCCCACCGCCCGCATTTGGGCGGTGGTCAAGGCGAATGCCTATGGCCACGGGCTCGAACGGGGGCTGCGCGGTTTTGCCGAGGCGGACGGCATGGCGCTGATCGAAACCGACAACGCCGTGCGGCTGCGCGAGCTGGGCTGGACCAAGCCAATTCTGCTGCTGGAAGGAATTTTCGATGGCAGTGATATCGAACTGCTCACCGAGCACAATCTCAATAGCACGGTGCACTGTATCGAGCAGATCAAAATGCTCGAATACACCCGCCTGAGCCGTCCAATTGATGTGCATTTAAAAATGAACACCGGCATGAACCGGCTCGGCTTTCGCCCTGACGAATTCGGCGCCGCCCATGCGCGCCTGCGTGCCATCCCCGGCATCGGCAACATTACCCTGATGACCCATTTCGCCAACGCCGACGAACTGGACAATCCACGGCTGTCGGTCCGCGAACAGGTACGCCGTTTCCAGCTGGGTGCCGATGGCCTCGCCGGCGAGCGCAGCCTGTCGAACTCGGGCGGTGTGTTGCAGCAGGCGCTGCTGAGCGAAGCCTTGTCGAACGACTGGGTGCGTCCCGGCATCATGCTGTATGGCGGCACCCCCGGCGAGACGGCGGCGGCCGACTACAAATTGCTGCCGACCATGACGCTGGCGTCGGAAATCATCGGCATGCAGCAACTGCAGGCCGGCGACACGGTCGGCTATGGCAGCCGCTTCGAAGCGAGCGGGCCGATGGTGGTGGGGGTGGTCGCCTGCGGTTACGCCGACGGTTATCCGCGTCACGCGCCGCACGGCACGCCGCTGCTGGTCGATGGCGTGCGCACCACGCTGATCGGGCGGGTATCGATGGACATGCTGACGGTCGACCTGACGGCAGTGGCCAATGCGCGCGTTGGCAGCAAGGTGGTGCTGTGGGGCGACGGCTTGCCGATCGACGCGGTGGCGACGGCGGCCGGCACCATCGGCTACGAGCTGATGTGCGCGCTGGCGCCGCGGGTGCGCGTGCGCGAGGCGGCGCTGGGGCAGAGCGCTTAGTTGCGGGTGCTTGGTGGCCGCTTGAATCGGCGCGGTACAACCGCGCCTCACTGAACGGCATCTCCGCCCGGGGCTGCCGCTTTACCATTTATTGGTTTAGAATTTACATTTCCGCAAGCGTGGCGGGTTTGCTCGTTCGTGCAAGCCGTCCACGCTGCTGGCGGCAGCAACACCCAACCATCATGGCCAAAGCTAAAACCAATTACACCTGCAGTGACTGCGGCGCCATCGCCAGCAAATGGAGCGGGCAGTGCACCTCTTGCCACCAGTGGAACACGCTGGTTGAGACGGTGGTCGAGACCGCCGGCGTCAACCGCCTGTCCAATCCGGTCCACCGCAGCCTGGCGCAAACTGCGCCGGTGCTGTCGCTGGCGGACATCGAGGCGACCGACGTGCCGCGCTTTGGCACCGGCATCGAAGAATTCGACCGCGTGCTCGGCGGCGGCCTGGTGGCCGGCGGCGTGGTGCTGATCGGCGGCGACCCCGGTATCGGCAAGTCGACCCTGCTGTTGCAGGCGCTGGCGAATATCTCGGCGGTCAAGTCGACGCTGTACGTCAGCGGCGAAGAATCGGGCGCGCAAATTGCCCTGCGCGCACGCCGCCTGTCGGTCGAAGGCAGCTCGCTCAAGCTGCAGGCGGAAATCCAGCTGGAAAAAATTCTCGGCACCCTGGCCGACCTGAAGCCGGAAGTGGCCGTCATCGACTCGATCCAGACCGTCTATTCCGATGCCCTCAGTTCGGCGCCCGGCTCGGTGGCCCAGGTGCGCGAATGCGCGGCCCAGCTGACCCGGGTGGCCAAGCAGACCGGGGTGACCATCATCCTGGTCGGCCACGTCACCAAGGAAGGGGCGCTGGCCGGCCCCCGCGTGCTCGAGCACATCGTCGATACCGTGCTGTATTTCGAGGGCGACACCCAGTCGAGTTTCCGGCTGGTGCGGGCGATCAAGAACCGCTTCGGCGCCGTCAATGAACTGGGCGTGTTCGCCATGACGGAAAAGGGTTTAAAAGGGGTGTCGAATCCATCGGCGCTGTTTTTGTCCAGCCACGATACGGCGGTTCCCGGCTCCTGCGTGATGGTGACGCAGGAGGGCACCCGCCCCCTGCTGGTGGAAATTCAGGCACTGGTCGACACCAGCCACCTGCCCAATGCGCGCCGGCTGTCGGTGGGTCTCGAGCAAAACCGCCTGGCCATGCTGCTGGCGGTGCTGCACCGGCACGCCGGGATTGCCGCCTTTGACCAGGATGTGTTCATCAATGCGGTGGGCGGGGTCAAGATCACTGAGCCGGCCGCTGACCTTGCGGTGCTGCTGGCGATCAATTCGTCGATGCGCAACAAGCCGCTGCCGCGCGGCCTGGTGGTGTTCGGTGAAGTGGGTCTGGCCGGCGAAATCCGGCCGGCGCCGCGTGGCCAGGAGCGCTTGCGCGAAGCGGCCAAGCTGGGCTTTTCGATTGCCATGATCCCCAAGTCGAATGCCCCGAAGCACAAGATCGAAGGGATGACCATCATCGCCGTCGAGCGCATCGACGAGGCGTTTAATAAATTGCGCGAGCTCGACTAGAGCACCAACCAGAACAGGAAAGCTGACCCCATGGATACACCTATTCCGGCAGAATCGGCACGGCCCGTCGGCGAGCAGCGCGCATCGCCGCGCAAGCTGCTCAAGGTGCGCGCCGCTCTCACGGTCAAGGGCGCGCCGGCACTGATGGTGCGCACTATCGACATTGGCACCAATGGCGTGTGCCTGGCATTTCTGCAACCGCTGCCGATCGGCTTGACGGGCACCTTGTCGATCGACTTGATGGTCGATGGCAAGGTGTATGTATTGACGGCAGCGGCCAAGTCCACCTACTGCATTTTCAGCAGCGGTCAGTACAAGACAGGGTTTCAGTTTCTCGAGATGGAGCTGAGCTCGCGTACCATCCTGGCCAAATTTTTGCGCTGAGACACGGCCCCTATTTGACGATCAGATCGCTCGTCATCACTGCCTTCAAATAAATACTGTCGGCATCTTTCGGCTCGCGCTGGACGATCCACCAGACGCTGTTCTTTTTGACTTCCCAGGATTGCGGCTGGCCGCACAGCAGCAGGGCGGCGACCTGGCCGAGGGTGTTTTGGTGGCCCACCACCAGCACCGGTTCTTTGCTGTTGGGCCAATTGGCCGCCTGCAATACCGCGGCCGGCGTCGCCTCGGGGGCCAGCGCATTGACCACCTTGAACTTGCGCCCCAGCGGCTCGATGGTTTGCAAGGTGCGCAGCGCCGGGCTGACCAGAATTTTGCAGCCCTCGGGCAATTGCGAAGCGAGCCAGTCAGCCATCCGGCGCGCCTGCTTGTGGCCTTTCGCCGTCAGTGGCCGCGCCAGATCGGGCGTGCCGTCTTCGGCTTCGGCGTGGCGCCATAAAATCAGGTCCATGCTGCTCTTCCCCATTTTAGTGGTCGATACTGTTCTCGGTGGTGCCAAGCAACTCCATCAGGTAACGCTGCGCTGAAAACTCGGCTTGCTTGCCGCGCACGCGGCGGCGGTGGTAGACGCCATCGCCATCGAGCTCCCAAGCGTTCGAGTTATCTTTGAGGTAAGGGTTCAATCCTTCGTTGATGACGCGGCGTTTGAGGGCCTTGTCGAGCACGGGGAAGGCCACTTCGATGCGGCGGAACAGGTTGCGGCTCATCCAGTCGGCGCTGGCCAGATAGACATCGTGCGCCAAATCGTTGCGGAAATAATAGATGCGGCTGTGTTCGAGGAAGCGGCCGATGATCGAGCGCACCCGGATATTTTCCGACAGCCCTGGCACGCCCGGCCGCAGGGTGCAGGCGCCGCGCACGATCAGGTCGATCTTGACGCCGTCGTGCGACGCCGCGTACAGCGCGCGAATGAGCGACTCGTCGACCATGGCATTGACCTTGACGATGATGCGCCCCGGCCGTCCCGCCTTGGCAATGCGCGCTTCGTTGCGGATCGCCTTGACCAGCTCGCTCTGCAGGGCGAATGGCGCCAGCCACAGGTGGGTCAGTTTATGCGGCTTGGTCAGGCTGGTCAGGTGAATGAAGACTTCGTTGACCTCTTCGCCCATCTGCTGGTTGGCCGTCAATAAACCAAAGTCGGTGTACAGGCGGGCGGTGGTCAGGTGGTAGTTGCCGGTACCGAGGTGGGCGTAATAACGCAGGCCATCGGCCTCGCGGCGGATCACCAGTGCCACCTTGGCATGGGTTTTCAGGCCGACCACGCCATACACGACCTGGGCGCCGGCCTGTTCGAGCTTGTCGGCCCAGTTGATATTGGCTTCTTCATCGAAGCGCGCCTTCAGCTCGACGATGACGATGACTTCCTTGCCGCGCTGGGCCGCCGTCACCAGCGCGGCCATCAAGTCCGAATCCATGCCGGTGCGGTAAATGGTTTGCTTGATTGCCACCACCTGCGGATCTTGCGCCGCCACGCAGATAAAATCGATGACGGTCTGGAACGACTGGAATGGGTGGTGCAGCAGGATGTCGTGCTTGCGCATCTGCTCGAAGATGTCCATATTCGCCATTTTTGGCGGCACGCCGGGGAAGAAGGGCGCAAAGCGCAGGGACGGCTGGCGCACCTGGCTGATCATTTCCGCCAGCCGCACCAGGTTGACGGGGCCGTCGACGGGATACAGGCGGCCGGGGTCAAGATTGAACTGGTCGAGCAGGAATTGCGACAGCTCGGCCGGGCAGTTCTTTGCCACTTCGAGCCGCACGGCCGTGCCGAACTGGCGTCCCTGCAATTCTCCCTTGAGGGCCTGGCGCAGATTTTTCACTTCGCCTTCATCGACCCACAGGTCGCTGTCGCGGGTGACGCGAAATTGCGAATAGGCCAGCACGTCGCGGCCGGTGAACATTTCTTCCATGTGGGCGTGGATGACCGAGCTGAGCAGGCAGAACGACTGGCCGCCGCCCTTGCTCAGGTGTTCCGGCAACTCGATCACTCGCGGCAGCACGCGCGGCGCCTTGACGATGGCAATCGCGGTACCGCGGCCGAACGCATCCTTGCCGGACAGCGACACAATAAAATTGAGACTCTTGTTACTGACCTGGGGGAAGGGGTGGGCCGGATCGAGACCGATGGGGGTGAGCAGGGGCCGCACCTGCTGGTCGAAATACTGCTTGACCCAGGCCCGCTGCGCTTCGTTGCGGTCGTTGTGGCGTACCAGGTGGACGCCGCGCTGGCGCAGCTGCGGCAGCACTTCGGTATTTAAAATATCGTATTGCTGCTTGACCAGTGCGTGGCATTCGGTGGCGATGCGCTCGAACATGGCCGCCAGCGCCGCATCCGGGTGCAGTGCATCCTGGGCCAGCAGGCTGGCCACCCGCACTTCAAAAAATTCATCGAGATTGTTACTGACGATGCACAGGTAGCGCAGGCGCTCGAGCAACGGCAGGCGCTTGTCTTCGGCCTGGGCCAGCACCCGGCGGTTGAACATCAGCAGGGAAATTTCGCGGTCGAGAAAGATGACCGGTTTCGGCAGGAGAGAGACCAGCGGGGCTTTTGATGTCATGGAGAGGTTTGGCGTGTTCAAGATATCAACACTTCATTCTAGAGAGAATATGTGACATTGGCGTGACTGCGCAGCGACTATTCGTACGACGATTAGCGCGACGATGAGAGCGACTATAACCGCGACCGCCTCCGCCCGCTGAGCTATCATGGGCGCGAAAGAATATTTCAACAAGATGTTTGATGTCATAAACGTGTCATATTGCGGGGCTAGACTACGCAGCATTCAACCGCCACACCCTCTAATAAAAGGAACTGATATGCGCATGAAACAGTTGTTCGCTTCGATGTTGCTCGGCTCGGCCGCCATCCTCACCTCGACCGCCACCCTGGCTGCCGACATGACGGGCGCCGGCGCAACGTTCCCGTACCCGATCTACGCCAAGTGGGCCGAGATGTACAAGAAGACCACGGGCAACGGCCTGAACTATCAGTCGGTCGGTTCCGGCGCTGGTATCAAGCAGATCAAGGCCAAAACGGTCGACTTCGGTGCTTCCGACATGCCTCTGCCAGCCGCTGAACTCGACGCCGACGGCCTCGTGCAGTTCCCTGCCATCATGGGCGGCGTTGTCACTGTCGTCAACCTAGACGGTATCGCCCCTGGCGCCATGAAGCTGACCGGTCCGGTCATCGCCGACATCTACCTGGGCAAGATCACCAAGTGGAATGCCCCAGAAATCGTCGCCTTAAATCCTGGCATGAAGCTGCCAGCGGACGACATCACCGTCGTCCACCGCGCTGACGGTTCGGGCACCTCGTTTCTGTTCACCGACTACCTGTCGAAAACGAATGCCGATTTCAAGACCAAGATCGGTTCCGGTACTGCCGTGAAATGGGCAGTCGGCGTGGGCGGCAAGGGCAACGATGGCGTCGCCGCCAACGTGCAGCGCATCAAGGGTTCGATCGGCTACGTCGAATGGGCGTTCGCCAAGAAAAACAAGATGTCGCACACCCAGCTGAAAAACAAGGACGGCGTCTATGTCCAGCCTGACGACGACAACTTCAAGGCTGCCGCCGCCAACGCCGAGTGGACCAAGACCCCAGGTTTCGCCGTCGTGCTGACCGATGCTGCTGGCAAACAAAGCTGGCCGATCACCGGCGTCTCCTACATCCTGATGCACAAGTCGCAAGCTGACGGCGTCAAGGGCAAAGAAGTGTTGAAGTTCTTTGACTGGGCCTACAAAAACGGTAGCCCTGCTGCCGCTGAACTGGACTACGTGCCCATGCCAGCGAGTGTCACCAAGCTGGTCGAAGAGAGCTGGAAAGCCAATCTGAAAGACGCTGCTGGCAAGGCAATCTGGTAACAAAAAACGTGTACAGCAGCTAGCCCTGTCAGCTGTGCATTTTCCCGAGACCGCACCCGTTGCCAGCAAAGCAATCGGTGCGGTCGCAAGCATATTTATTTCTATCGCAGAGTATCCCTCATGAGCGCGAATCCACCAGCAGCCCTGGCCCAGATGCAGGCGACGGAATCCTCCGAACGTCAGGCCGCGATGCATTCGACCATGCGCACCCAGCGCATGCAGGATTTCCTGTTTCACAAAGTAACGATGCTGTTTGCCGCATCGGTACTGTTGGTCCTGATCGGCATTATCGTGTCGCTGATCATCGGTTCGATCCCCGCCTTCCGCGAATTCGGCCCCGGTTTTATCACCCGCGTCGAATGGGATCCCGTCAATGACCAGTATGGCGCCTTGATTGCCATCACCGGCACCCTGGTCACCTCTTTCATTGCCCTGATCATTGCTTTCCCCATCAGTTTTGGCATCGCCCTGTTTCTCACCGAAATCTGCCCGACGTGGCTGCGCCGCCCGATGGGCACGGCGGTCGAATTGCTCGCCGGCGTGCCATCCATCATTTACGGCATGTGGGGCCTGTTCGTGTTTGCTCCCCTGTTCGGCGACTATGTGCAGCCGCTGCTGAAAAGCACGCTGGGCGCGTTGCCGGTGATCGGCAAGCTGTTTTCCGGTCCCACCATGGGCATGGGCATGCTCACTGCTGGCCTGATCCTGGCGGTGATGATCATCCCTTTCATTTCTTCCGTCATGCGCGACGTCTTCGAGATTGTGCCCGCCGTGTTGAAGGAATCGGCCTACGGCCTCGGTTGCACCAAGTGGGAAGTGGTGCGCAAGATCGTGCTGCCTTATACCAAGACCGGGGTGGTCGGCGGCGTCATGCTGGGCCTCGGCCGCGCGCTGGGCGAAACCATGGCCGTCACCTTTGTGATCGGCAACGCCAACACCCTGTCGTGGTCGCTGTTCTCGGCCGGTAACTCGATTTCGTCCACCCTGGCCAATGAATTTGCCGAGGCGTCCAACCCACTGCACGTGTCGTCGCTATTCGCACTGGCGCTGATCCTGTTCGCCATCACATTTATTGTCCTGTCCGCCGCCAAGCTGATGCTGGCCGGCATGTCACGCAAGGAAGGCATCCAATGAACCCGGCCATGACTCACGCCGCCAACAACCCGGTCTATCGGCGCCGCCTGCTGCGCCACCGTATCGGCATCGCCCTGTCGGTGCTGGCCATGTCGCTTGGCCTGGCGGTGCTGGCCTGGATCTTGATCACCCTGTTGATCAAGGGTTTCGGCGGCTTGACCGGCGCCATTTTGACCAACGACACCCCGGCCCCGGCCAGCGATGGCGGTGGCTTGAGAAATGCCATCGTCGGCAGCCTGATGATGGTGACCTTGTCAACCGCCATCAGCACGCCGATCGGCATCCTGGCCGGCATGTACCTGGCCGAATTCGGCGAGCGCAACAAGTTTGCCAATGTCACCCGCTTCGTCACCGACATCATGCTGTCGGCGCCGTCGATCGTCATCGGCCTGTTCGTCTATGCCATGTACGTGGCGCAGGTAAAACACTATTCGGGTTGGGCCGGCACCATCGCGCTGTCGCTGATCGCCGTGCCAGTGGTGGTGCGCACCACCGACAATATGCTGCGGCTGGTGCCGAACAGCCTGCTGGAAGCGGCCTTCGCACTGGGTGCGCCGCGCTGGAAAGTGGCCACCATGGTGCGCCTGCGCGCCGTCAAGGCTGGCGTGGTCACCGGCGTGCTGCTGGCGCTGGCCCGTATTTCCGGTGAAACGGCGCCGCTGTTGTTCACCGCGCTCAACAACCAGTTCTTCAGCACCAATATGAACGCTCCGCTGGCCAACTTGCCGGTGGTGATCTACGGCTTTGCCATGAGCCCGTATGACAACTGGCGCAACCTGGCCTGGGCGGGCGCGCTGATCGTCACCTTTAGCGTCCTGCTGCTCAATATCTTGTCGCGCACTGTGTTCAGCCAAAAAACGCCGAATTGATCGAAAGTCACAATGACCATGCCTATGCCTACCCCCATTCCTACCGTCACGCCCCGCGCCAAGACCATCGAGATTTCTGCCCTCAATTTTTTCTACGGCAAGACGCAGAGCCTCACCAACGTCAATCTGGACATTCATGAAAAACAGGTGACCGCCTTCATCGGCCCGTCCGGCTGCGGCAAGTCGACCTTGCTGCGGACCCTGAACCGCATGTACGATCTGTATCCAGGGCAGCGCGCCGAAGGCTCGATCATGTACCGTGGCCACAACATTCTTGATGCCGACCAGGACGTCAACATGTTGCGCGCCAAGGTTGGCATGGTGTTTCAAAAACCGACACCGTTTCCCATGTCGATTTATGACAATATTGCGTTTGGCGTGCGTCTGTATGAAAACCTGTCGAAGGGTGAAATGGATGAGCGCGTCGAATGGGCACTGAAAAAAGCCGCCCTGTGGACCGAAGCGAAGGACAAGCTGTCGAAAAGCGGCTTGTCGCTGTCGGGCGGCCAGCAGCAGCGGCTGTGCATCGCGCGCGGTGTGGCGGTCAAACCGGACGTCCTGCTGCTCGACGAGCCGACCTCGGCACTCGACCCCATCTCGACGGCCAAGGTGGAAGAATTGATTAGCGAACTCAAGCAGGATTACACCATCGCCATCGTCACCCACAATATGCAGCAGGCGGCGCGCTGCTCGGATTACACGGCGTATATGTACTTGGGCGAGCTGGTCGAATTTGGCGAGACGGACCAGTTGTTCATGAATCCGGCCCGCAAGGAAACGCAGGATTACATCACCGGCCGCTTCGGCTGAGTTGTCGCAGATCTGTTACGAAATTAGTATCCCCCTAGAATAAGACGGAGAGCAGCAATGATAGGCGAGCATTCATCCAAGCAGTACGACAACGAACTGGAAGCCATTCGCTCGAAGGTGTTGTTAATGGGCGGGATCGTGGAAACCCAGTTCACCGACGCGATGAACTGTTTCCGCGTGGGCGATATCGAACAGTCGGACCGCGTGATCAGCGAAGACGATGCCGTCAACCAGCTCGAAGTGTCGCTCGACGACGCTTGCAGCCACCTGATCGTGCGGCGCCAGCCGGCCGCCAATGACTTGCGCACGGTGATGGCCACCATCAAGGTGATCACCGATCTCGAGCGCATCGGCGACGAAGCGGCCAAGATCGCCCGCATGAGCAAGTCGCTGCACACGCGCGGCGTGGTCGGCATCAACCACTTTGAAACGGTGCGCTCGATTTCCGGCCTGACCTCCGACATGTTGCACGATGCGCTCGACGCCTTTGCCCGCCTGGACGGCAAGCAGGCGATGGCCTTGATTGCCCAGGACGAAATCATCGATCACGAATTTCGCGCCATCATGCGCAACCTGATCACCTTCATGATGGAAGATCCGCGCACGATTTCCTCGGCGCTCGATACCTTGTGGGTGGCCAAGGCGATCGAACGGATCGGCGACCATGCAAAAAATATCGCCGAATACGTGATCTATGTGGTCGAGGGCAAGGATATCCGCCACACCAAGCCGGCAGCCGCGGCGCTGACTGCGGGGAACTAAGCAATAATGGCAACTGTGGCAACTGTGGCACCCATGGCAGGCGCAATGGCAAGTACCGAGCGGGCGCTGATGCGCGAGCTGGCGCACGACGCGACCACGGTCTTGATCGTGGAAGACGAACCGGCCATTATCGAACTGGTCAAATTTTCGCTGCGCGAGGCGGCCTGGGAACTGGTGGCGGTGCAAACGGCCGCCGAAGCGTGGGAGTTTTTGGCCGGGCACACGCCGAAACTGGTGCTGCTCGACTGGATGCTGCCGGACCAGACCGGCTTGCGCCTGCTGGCGCGCATCCGCGCCGACCGCAATTTTCAGAAAATCCCTGTCATCATGCTCACCGCCAAGAGCATGGAAGAAGACAAGATCGCTGGCCTGAACAATGGCGCCGACGATTACGTCACCAAGCCGTTTTCGCCGCGTGAACTGCTGGCCCGTTCGCGTGCGCTGATGCGGCGCAACGCCCCCGAGCTGGCCGAGCTGGCCTTGCGGGTCGGCCCCGTGCTGCTCGACCCGGTCAGCAACAGCGTGGCCATCAATGGTGAGCGCATCGATATCGGCCAGGCCGAATTCAAACTGCTGAAATTTTTGATGGCCCACCCGGAGCGGGTGTTTTCGCGCAGCCAGCTGCTCGACAAGGTGTGGGGCAACCACGCCGTCATCGAGGAACGCACCGTCGACGTCCATGTGCTGCGCCTGCGCAAGGCCTTAAAAGGCGCCGAAGGCCTGGTGCGCACCGTGCGCAGCGTTGGTTACATGCTGTCGGAAAAATAGATGAACCCACGCTTGCTGTTCTGGGTACCGGCCACCTTGCGCCTGGTACTGTTGATGGGTGTGGCGGGTCTGGCGTGGTGGATGTCTGGCGCTGTCGCCGGGCTGTCGGTGGCGGTGCTGCTGTTGCTGCTGCAACTGGTGCTGCAACTGTCTTACCTGCAGCAGCTGAGCGCCTGGCTCGATGATTTCAATAGCGCCAGGCTGCCCGATGGCTGGGGTGCCTGGACCGATGTGTTTTCGCGCCTGTACCGGCTGCGGCGCGACGATGAACGCAGCCAGGCCGAACTGTCCGAATGGCTGGCGCGCTTTCGCCAGGCCATGCACCTGCTGCCGGACGGCGTGGCCATCATGGACGACGTACTGTTTCTCGAGTGGTGCAATCCGGCTGCCGAAAAACACCTGGGCCTGACCCTGGCGCGCGACAAGGGCATGCGTGTGACGAACCTGGTGCGCCATCCCGATTTCATCGACTACATCGTGCTCGGGCGTTACGAGCAGCCGCTGACGCTGTCGCTGCGCGACCGCAAGCTGATCGTGCAGATCATCCCGTTTGAAAACCGCCGCCAGATCCTGGTCACCCATGACGCCACCGAGAGCGCCCGCATCGAAGAGATGCGCCGCGACTTCATCGCCAATGCTTCGCACGAACTGCGCACGCCGTTGACGGTGATCGTCGGTTTTCTGGAGATTGCCTCGACCACGCCCGACCTTGACGTTGCCAGCCGCCAGTCGCACTTAAAACTGATGACCGAGCAGGGCCGTCGCATGCAGCGTCTGATCGAAGACATGCTGACCCTGTCGCGCCTGGAATCGGTCGATTATCCCTTGCGCCCGGAGCCGGTGGCGGTCAAGGCGGTCATCGATGACGTGGTGGAAGAAGCGCGCGCTCTCTCCGGTGGCCAGCACCAGATCACGGCCAGCATCGATGGCGGCGACGTGGTTGGCAGCGCCGACGAGCTCAGGAGCGCGTTTGCCAACCTGGCCTCGAACGCGGTGCGCTACACGCCGGCCGGCGGCAGCGTGCACTTAAGCTGGAAAGATGCGCCCGAGGGGGCGCAATTTACCGTCAGCGATACCGGCATCGGCATCGACCAGCTGCACATCGCCCGCCTGACCGAGCGCTTTTACCGGGTCGACAAGAGCCGCTCGCGTGAAACCCAGGGCACCGGGCTGGGACTGGCCATCGTCAAGCACGTCTTGCTGCGCCACCGTGCCAGCCTGTCGATCAATTCAGTGCCGGGGCAGGGCAGCTGTTTCACGGTGACGTTTCCAAAACGGTAAATTGGCGCCGCGCTGATGCCAGGCGGGGGCTTGACGCGTTACAATCGCAGGCTCATCAACACTGACTTTGTCCATGCGCTCACGCCGTCTTTCCCTGCTCGCCCTGTGTGCACTGCTGCTGGCCGGTTGCCGCGCCAGCGCTCCCGTGGTGCCGAGCCCGATTCCCGGCACGCCGCTGGCGATCTCGCCCACCGTGCCGGTCGCGCCCCGTAAAATCAAGATTGGCCTGGCCTTGGGCGGCGGCGCCGCGCGCGGCTTCGCCCATATCGGCGTCATCAAGGCGCTCGAAGCGCAGGGAATTGAAGCGGACATCGTCGTTGGCACCAGTGCCGGCAGCGTGGTGGGCGCACTGTACGCCGCCGGCAACAACGGCTTCGCCCTGCAGCGGGTCGCCATGGACATGGATGAAGCGACCATTTCCGACTGGGCCATCCCGCTGTTCGGTAAAGTCTCGGGCGTACTCAAGGGCGATGCCCTGCAAAATTACGTCAACAAGGCGGTCCACAACGCCCCCATGGAAAAGCTGAAGATCCCGTTCGGCGCCGTCGCCACCGATTTGAACAGTGGGCAACCGATCCTGTTCCAGCGTGGTAATACCGGGCAAGCGGTGCGCGCCTCGTCGGCCGTACCCAGCGTGTTCCAGCCGGTCCGCATCGGCAACCGCAGCTACGTCGACGGCGGCCTGGTGGCGCCCGTGCCGGTGCGCTTTGCGCGCGAGATGGGCGCCGATTTTATTATCGCTGTGAATATTTCGACGCAGACCGACAGCCAGGCGACCTTGAGTTCGCTGGAAGTGCTGATGCAAACCTTTAGCATCATGGGCCAGCGGCTCAATCACTATGAACTCAAGGATGCCGATATTGTCATCACGCCGTCGCTGGGGACCATGGGCGGCGGCGATTTTAATTCGCGCAATCTGGCCATCCTCGCCGGCGAGCAGGCCGCCGCGGCTGTCATGCCGCAGCTCAAAGCCAAGCTCAAGGCCAAGCAACAGCCGTGATGCCGGAAGATTTTTTCAAGCTATTTAATTTATTCAATTAGAGGATCAAACATGCAAACCAAGCCCGTACTGACCCTGGCCGACGCCAAAACCATCGCCGCTGCCTGCGAGGCCGAAGCGCGCTCAAATAACTGGAACGTCGTCATTTCCATCGTCGACGATGGCGGTCACCTGCTGTGGTTGCAGCGCATGGATGGGGTTGCCCCGATCTCCTCGTACATCGCTCCGGCCAAGGCGAAGACGGCGGCGATGGGCCAGCGCGAATCGAAGATTTATGAAGACATGATCAATAACGGTCGCATGTCGTTCCTGTCGGCGCCACACATCGAAGGCATGCTCGAAGGCGGCGTGCCCATCATCGTCGATGGCCAGTACGTCGGTGCAGTGGGCGTGTCGGGCGTGAAATCGGTGGAAGACGCGCAGATTGCCAAGGCTGGTATCGCCGCCCTCGGCCTGTAAATCGTCGACAGAGACCGGCTCAGGCGTGGATTTCCGCGCTGTCCGGCATGGAGTCGGCGGCGCCGCTGATGGTGAGCCAGGCGCGCAGCTTGGCCATGTCGCGCACGAGGATTTCACTGCCTTCGATGAAGCCGATCTGCACCACGTTCTCTCCCGCGCAGGTGAGCTTGTTCACCGTCGGTGACAGCTCGACCATGCGGCTGTACGACTTGAATGTCTTGGCCTGCCACGGCTGCAGGGCAGGGTCATTGAAGCGGTTGTTTTCGAAGTAGATGGTGACGGTGCGGTCGGGATTGCCAAAGCCGACCATGCCGGAGCCGTTGCGCAATGCTTCGCGCACCGCTTCGACCGCGTTCGGGTCTGGCACAAACACCGCAGCACGACCGCCCGCACGGGGGCGCTCCATCGGCGTGTCGAAACCAAAGGTCGTCATGTGGCCTCTTTCTGGCGTTGTTGGTTATTTGCGAAAACTGATTTTGGGTCGATGCCCCGCATTGTACATCTGGTTGTGCAGTCGATGTGACGGTTGGTGATCGTTGCGCCGGCGATTGCCGAAACAGGCCCGTTGCGCTATAATTCGGAGGTTTAGCCATTCCACATCTACCGTAGCGACGACCCACCATCCCATCATTTTTCGACGTCCACCCCGAGTAAAACTGGCTCGGCATGACGGCTGTCGATCTGACGTGGCGCAGCTACGGTAACTTTATCAGGAGTTACCCTTGCCGCCATTCTTTTCTGGCCCAGCTGTTCCAGCCATCCTCGCGCTTGCCGACGGCACGATTTTCAAAGGGATTGCCATCGGCGCCGCCGGCCATACCACCGGTGAGGTCGTTTTCAATACCGCCATGACCGGCTATCAGGAAATCCTGACCGATCCCAGCTACAGCCGCCAGATCGTCACCCTGACCTACCCGCACGTGGGCAATTGCGGCATCAACCCCGAAGACGTCGAAGCATCGAAAGTCCACGCGGCCGGCCTGATCATCCGCGATCTGCCCCTGCTGGCCTCCAACTTCCGTTCGACCCAGTCGCTGTCCGATTATCTGAAAGCGGAAAACATCGTCGCCATCGCTGGCATCGATACCCGCAAACTGACCCGCCTGCTGCGCGAAAAGGGCGCCCAGAGCGGCGCCATCCTGACCGGCACCCAGGGCAATGAGCCGTCGGTGTCGCAGGCGCTCGATCTGGCCCGCTCGTTCCCCGGCCTGGCTGGCATGGACCTGGCCAAGGTGGTCTCGACCAAGGTGCCCTACGAGTGGCAGGAGACCGAATGGGTGCTCGGCGAAGGCTACGGGACCCAGAGCGCGCCGCAGTACCACGTGGTCGCTTTTGATTACGGCGTCAAGCGCAACATCCTGCGCATGCTGGCCCAGCGCGGCTGCAAGATCACCGTGCTGCCGGCGCAGGCCAGCGCTGCCGATGCGCTCGCACTTGATCCGGATGGTATTTTCCTGGCCAACGGTCCCGGTGACCCGCAGCCGTGCGACTACGCCATTGCCGCCGCCGCCGAACTGATCGAGCGGGGCATCCCCACCTTCGGCATTTGCCTCGGTCACCAGATCATGGCACTCGCTTCCGGCGCGAAAACCCTCAAAATGAAATTCGGTCACCATGGTGCCAACCACCCGGTGCAAGATCTCGACAGCAAGCAGGTGCTGATCACCTCGCAGAACCACGGTTTTGCCGTCGACGCGCACACCCTGCCGGCCAATTGCCGCGTCACCCACGTGTCGCTGTTCGACGGTTCGCTGCAGGGCTTTGCCCGCACCGACAAGCCGGCGTTCTGCTTCCAGGGCCACCCGGAAGCGTCGCCCGGACCGACCGACGTCGCCTACCTGTTCGACCGTTTCATCAGCCTGATGCAGGCCGCCGACAAGAATCAAAAGCTGGAGAAGAATTAAATGCCTAAGCGTAGTGACATCAAAAGTATCCTGATCATTGGCGCTGGCCCGATCATCATCGGCCAGGCCTGTGAATTCGATTATTCGGGCGCGCAGGCGTGCAAGGCCTTGCGCGAAGAAGGCTATAAGGTCATCCTCGTCAACAGCAATCCGGCCACCATCATGACCGACCCGGAAATGGCGGACGTGACCTACATCGAGCCGATCACCTGGAAAGTGGTCGAGAGCATCATCGCCAAGGAACGTCCGGACGCCATCCTGCCCACCATGGGTGGCCAGACGGCACTCAATTGCGCGCTCGACCTGCACAACAATGGCATCCTGGCCAAGTACAACGTCGAACTGATCGGCGCTTCGCCAGAAGCGATCGACAAGGCGGAAGACCGCTCCAAGTTCAAGCAGGCGATGACCAAAATCGGCCTCGGCTCGGCCCGCTCGGGCGTGGCCCATAATATGGAGCAATCGTGGGTGGTGCAGCGCGAGATGGGTTTTCCGACCATTATCCGGCCGTCGTTCACCATGGGCGGCACCGGCGGTGGCATCGCCTACAACGAAGAAGAATTCGAGACCATCTGCAAGCGCGGCCTGGAAGCGTCGCCCACCACCGAGCTGCTGATTGAAGAATCGCTGATCGGCTGGAAAGAGTACGAGATGGAAGTGGTGCGCGACAAGGCGGACAACTGCATCATCATCTGCTCGATCGAAAACCTCGATCCGATGGGTGTGCACACCGGTGACTCGATCACCGTCGCCCCGGCGCAAACGCTGACCGACAAGGAATACCAGATCATGCGCAACGCCAGCCTGGAGGTGTTGCGCGAGATCGGCGTCGACACCGGCGGCTCGAACGTGCAGTTCGCGATTAACCCGGCCGACGGCCGCATGATCGTCATCGAAATGAATCCGCGCGTCTCGCGCTCGTCGGCGCTGGCGTCGAAAGCGACCGGTTTTCCGATCGCAAAGATCGCGGCAAAGCTGGCCGTTGGCTTTACCCTCGATGAACTGCGCAATGAAATCACGGGGGGGGCCACGCCAGCGAGTTTCGAGCCCGCCATCGATTACGTGGTGGTCAAGATCCCCCGCTTCACGTTCGAAAAATTTCCCACCGCCGACCACCACCTGACTACCCAGATGAAATCGGTGGGCGAAGTGATGGCCATTGGCCGCACCTTCCAGGAAGCGTTCCAGAAAGCGCTGCGCGGTTTGGAGGTGGGCGTCGATGGCCTGAATGAAAAAACCCGCGACCGCGAGATCATCGAAGAAGAACTGGGCGAGCCGGGACCGGACCGCATCTGGTATGTGGGCGACGCGTTTGCCCAGGGCTTTACCCTGGAAGAAGTGCACGCGCTGACCCACATCGATCCATGGTTCCTGGTGCAGATCAAGGAAATCGTCGACATCGAACTGTGGCTCGATAACCAGCAGCTCGATGCCCTGGACAAGCCGATGCTCTACAAGTTGAAGCAAAAGGGTTTTTCGGACCGTCGCCTGGCCTTCCTGCTGCACGTGACCGACACCGAAGTGCGCGAACGGCGCCACGCCATGAACATTCGCCCCGTGTATAAACGGGTCGATACCTGCGCCGCCGAATTTGCCACCAACACCGCGTATATGTATTCGACGTACGAAGAAGAGTGCGAATCGAAACCCACCGACCGCAAAAAAATCATGGTGCTCGGCGGTGGCCCGAACCGCATCGGCCAGGGCATCGAATTCGATTACTGCTGCGTGCACGCGGCGCTGGCGATGCGCGAAGACGGTTACGAGACCATCATGGTCAACTGCAATCCCGAGACCGTCTCGACCGACTACGATACCTCCGACCGCCTGTACTTTGAATCGCTGACGTTAGAGGATGTACTGGAAATCGTCGCCCTCGAAAAGCCGGTCGGCGTGATCGTCCAGTACGGCGGCCAGACCCCCTTGAAACTGGCGCTGGACCTGGAACGCAACGGCGTGCCCATCATCGGTACTTCACCGGACATGATCGACGCTGCCGAAGACCGCGAGCGTTTCCAGCAGCTGCTGCAAAAGCTCGGCCTGCGCCAGCCGCCCAACCGCACCGCCCGCACCGAAGCCGAGGCCTTAACGCTGGCGCAGGAAATCGGCTACCCGCTGGTGGTACGGCCGTCGTATGTGCTCGGTGGCCGCGCCATGGAAATCGTCCACGAGCAGCGCGACCTCGAGCGCTACATGCGCGAAGCGGTCAAGGTATCGCACGATTCGCCGGTGCTGCTCGACCGCTTCTTGAATGACGCCATCGAGTGCGACGTCGACTGCATCTCCGACGGCGAGACCACCTTTATTGGCGGCGTGATGGAACACATCGAACAGGCCGGCGTGCACTCGGGCGACTCGGCCTGCTCGCTGCCACCGTATTCGCTGTCGGGCGAGACGATCGAAGAACTCAAGCGCCAGACCGCGCTGATGGCCAAGGGCCTCGGCGTGGTGGGCTTGATGAACGTGCAGTTCGCCATCCAGAAGCGCGAAGAAGACGGCGTGCTGGTCGATACCGTGTTTGTCCTCGAAGTCAATCCGCGGGCGTCGCGCACGGTGCCCTTCGTGTCGAAAGCGACCGGCCTGCAACTGGCAAAAATCGCCGCGCGCTGCATGGTTGGCCAAACGCTGGCGCAGCAGGGCATCACGAAGGAAGTGGTGCCGCCATTTTTCAGCGTCAAGGAAGCGGTGTTCCCGTTCGTTAAGTTCCCGGGCGTCGATACCATCCTCGGACCGGAAATGAAGTCGACCGGCGAAGTGATGGGGGTTGGCATGACTTTCGGCGAAGCCTTCGTCAAGTCGCAACTGGGCGCCGGCGTCAAGCTGCCGGAATCGGGTAAAGTGTTTTTGTCGGTGAAAGCGTCCGACAAGCCGCGCACGGTGGCGGTGGCGCGCAACCTGGTCGAACGGGGCTTTCAGCTGGTGGCCACCAAGGGCACTGCGGCCGTGATTGCTGCTGCCGGTATTCCCGTCAGCGCGGTCAACAAGGTGCTCGAAGGGCGTCCGCACATCGTCGACATGATCAAGAACCACGAGATCGCCATGGTCGTAAATACGGTCGAAGAAAAGCGCAGCGCGATCGTCGATTCGCGCGCCATCCGCACCTCGGCCCTGCATGCACGGGTGGTCACCTACACCACCATCGCCGGCGCCGAGGCGGCGGTCGAGGGCATGCGCCACCTGAACGAGTTGCATGTGTATGATTTACAAGGGCTGCATAAAACCTTAAACTAGGCCGCATGCAGGTGTCCTAAGCTATACTCTTGCAGTATCTCTTGACCACAGAGTTCGCGCGATTTGCGTCGTGCGCCTCTGTGGTTTTCACTTTGGGTCACGCCACTCATCACAGAATAGAAGCACACACCATGAACACATCCGTTCCATTGACCAAATTTGGCGCCGAACTTCTCAAGGAAGAACTGCACCAGCTGAAAACCAAAGAGCGCCGCATCGTCATCGACGCCATTTCCGAAGCGCGCTCGCACGGCGACCTGTCCGAGAATGCCGAATACGACGCCGCCAAGGAGCGCCAGGCCTTCGTTGAAGGACGCATCGCCGAACTCGAAGGCAAACTCGGTGCGGCCCAGATCATCGACCCCGTCACCCTGGACGCCGAAGGGCGCGTGGTGTTCGCCGCCACCGTCGACCTGGAAGACCTGGAAAATGGCCAGAAGGTGACCTACCAGATCGTCGGCATGGACGAAGCGGACCTGAAGCTGTCAAAAGTGTCGATCACCTCGCCGATCGCGCGTGCCCTGATCGGCAAGTACGCCGGCGACGTCGTCGAAGTGCAGGCGCCATCGGGCCCGCGCGAATACGAAATCCTCGAAGTCAAATACATCTGATGCATTTGCCATGCTGACCTGGCGCCTTGGTCTGCTGGTGGCCGCCCTGTGGGCCGGCAGCCTGTGGACGATTGGTTACGTGGTGGCGCCCACCCTGTTCCTGGCGCTGCACGACAACGTGCTGGCCGGGACCATCGTCGGCGTGCTGCTGCGCAGCCAGGCGTGGCTGGCGATCGCTTGCGCCGCGCTGTTGCTGCTGTTGCTGCAGGTGGCAAAAGGATCGACGCCGCCGGCGCAGCGCCGTTCCTGCACCCTGATCATCGTGGCCATGCTCGCGTGCGCGCTGGTGATTTATCTGGGCTTGCAACCGGTGATGGCCCAGTTAAAAATCGACGCCGGCACCGCTGGCCTGGCTGGCACGCCACAGGGGCGCACGTTCGGCATGCTGCATGGCGTGTCGCAGCTGTTTTATCTGGCCGAGAGTGGGCTGGCGGGCTGGTTGCTGCTCAAGCTGCGCTAACTAAAAAAAGCCCTGCGCCGCAGGCAGCGGGGCAGGGCGTTACTGTGCTACACCGTGCAGCTGGTATTAGCGGCCGAGGGCGCCTTTTTTCGGACTGCTCTGGCGCGGCTTGGCGCGCTTGATGGTGCCGCCTTCGGTGACCCGTTCATTCCCTTTGATCATGACCTTGGTCACGCTGGGGCGCTTGGTGCCGCTGGCGCTGGCCTTGACGATGGTCACTTCGCGCATGCCTTTGCCGGCCTTGCTCGAGCGTTCCTTGACGGCTTCCACTTTCGGGCGGTACACCACCAGCAGCTTGCCGATGTGCTGGACCGGGTGGGCCTTGAGTGTTTCGGTGATCTGCTCGTACATGGCCACGCGCGCTTCGCGGTCATCGCCGGCGACACGGATCTTGATCAGGCCATGGGAGTCCAGGCTGGCCGAGATTTCCTTCAGGACGGATTCGGTCAGACCCGACTCGCCGATCATGACGACTGGCTTGAGCCCGTGGGCTTCGGCGCGCAGTTCGCTGCGCTCGGCGGGGGTAAGTTTTTGCATATTTTTGGACAAACCTTAGTTAAACCTTTTAAAAGCAGTATTCTACGCGAATGAAGAAGAAAAAATTAAACAAGAATTGGTTGCATGACCATATCAACGACCCCTACGTCAAACTGGCGCAAAAAGAGGGTTTTCGCGCACGCGCGGCTTTTAAGCTGAAAGAAATTGACGAAACTGAAAAATTGATCAGGCCGGGCCAGGTTATCGTCGACCTCGGTAGCACGCCCGGCAGCTGGAGCCAGTACGTGCGCCGCAAGCTCGCTGGCAAGGAAGGCGGCGGCATCAATGGCACCATGATTGGCCTGGACATGCTGCCGATGGAGCCGATTGCCGACGTTCACTTTATTTTGGGCGATTTCCGCGAGGGACGGGTGCTACGCGAGCTGGCGGTGATCCTGGCCGGCCGTCAGGTCGATGTGGTGCTGTCGGATATGGCGCCGAATCTGTCGGGTATTCCGACGGCCGACTCGGCGCGGATGGAACACTTGATTGATCTGGCCATCGAATTTTCGCAGATGCACCTCAAGCCGGGCGGCTCGCTGGTCGTGAAGTGTTTCAAGGACATGGGTTTCTCGCAAATCGTCGAGAAATTCCGCGCTGAATTCAAGGTGGTCAAACAGGTCAAGCCGAAGGCCAGCCGCGATAAATCGTCGGAGATTTTCCTGGTCGGCAAGGGATTAAAGAATCCCGGCGTACAAAATGTCGTCGAAGAGGAAGAAATTGACCTGATGGATCAATCGCGCTCTTGATATTTACTGCTGGCGGCCGCACATCTGCCGAGTTAATGGTCGATTGCGTGCCCCAGGCGGCGGCGAAGGCGATCTGAAACGGTTGTTTTCAGTGGTTTTTTACGCGGTGGCTCGGGCGTGCGTGGCATGGCCCGGCCATTGCGAGTAAAATCGGTGTACTACATTTAGGTACAGGATGCGTCAGCATCGAAGGAGTTTTCGTGAATAATATGTTTTCCAAATCCGCCATCTGGGTGGTCGTTGCCTTACTGCTGTTTATGCTGTTCAAGCAGTTCGACAATCACAGCACCACTGGCGGCAGCAAGACCATCGCGTACTCCGAGCTGCTCGACGACATCAAGGCGCGTCGACTGAAGGATGTTGTTATTGAAGGCCAAAACATCACCGCCCTGCGCGCTGATGACACCAAGGTGCGCGCCACCGCCACCGGCCTCGACAAAGGTTTGGTCAGCGACCTGGTCAACAACGGCATTCACTTCGACATCAAGCCGCCTGAAGAAGCTGGCTTCCTCCAGCAAATTTTCATTTCCTGGTTCCCCATGCTGCTGCTGATCGGCGTCTGGGTGTTCTTCATGCGCCAGATGCAGGGCGGCGGCAAGGGCGGCGCCTTTTCCTTCGGTAAATCGAAGGCGCGCATGATGGATGAAACCAACAACACCGTCACCTTCGCCGACGTCGCCGGTTGCGACGAAGCGAAAGAAGAAGTCAACGAAATCGTCGACTTCCTCAAGGACCCTACCAAATTTCAAAAGCTCGGTGGTCGCATTCCCCGCGGCGTGCTGATGGTCGGTCCTCCGGGCACCGGTAAAACCCTGCTGGCGCGCGCCATTGCGGGCGAAGCTAAAGTACCGTTTTTCTCCATCTCCGGGTCCGACTTTGTCGAAATGTTCGTCGGCGTGGGCGCCTCGCGGGTGCGCGACATGTTCGAGAATGCCAAAAAGCACTCGCCATGCATCATCTTCATCGATGAGATCGACGCTGTCGGTCGCCATCGTGGCGCCGGCATGGGCGGCGGCAACGACGAACGCGAACAGACCCTCAACCAGTTGCTGGTCGAGATGGATGGTTTCGAAGCGAGTTCCGGCGTGATCGTCGTCGCTGCCACCAACCGCGCCGATGTGCTCGATAAGGCATTGCTGCGTCCAGGTCGTTTCGACCGCCAGGTCATGGTGGGCTTGCCTGACATCCGTGGTCGCGAGCAGATTCTTAACGTCCACATGCGCAAAGTGCCCATCAGCACCGACGTCAAGGCCGACATCCTGGCCCGTGGTACCCCCGGTTTCTCGGGCGCCGACCTGGCCAACCTGGTCAATGAAGCTGCCCTGTTCGCCGCCCGTCGCAGCAAGCGCTTGGTCGAAATGAGCGACTTCGAAGATGCCAAGGACAAGATCTTCATGGGTCCCGAACGCAAGTCGATGGTCATGCGCGAAGAAGAGCGTCGTAACACGGCTTACCACGAGTCCGGTCACGCCGTCATCGCCAAGCTGCTGCCGAAGGCCGACCCTGTTCACAAGGTCACCATCATGCCGCGTGGCTATGCACTGGGTCTGACCTGGCAGCTGCCGGAACACGATGCACTGTCTGGCTACAAGGACAAGATGCTGGAAGAAATTTCAATCCTGTTTGGCGGCCGTATTGCTGAAGAAATCTTCGTTGGGCAAATGTCGACCGGCGCGTCGAACGATTTTTCGCGCGCCACCAAGCTGGCCCGTTCGATGGTTACCCGCTTCGGTATGTCCGACAGCATGGGCGTGATGGTCTACGAAGACAGCGAAAACGAAGGCTTTTTCGGTGGTGCTACCAAGACCATTTCCGAAGCCACCCAGCAAAAAGTCGATGCCGAGATTCGCAGCATTCTGGACACCCAATATGCGCTGGCGCGCCGCCTGCTGGAAGAAAACCGCGACAAGGTCGAAGCCATGACGCGCGCGCTGCTCGACTGGGAAACCATCGACGCCGACCAGATCAACGACATCATGGCCGGCCAGGAGCCACGCATGACGGCATCGACCAATCTCACCAAGCGTACGCCGCCGCCAGGCGACAGCGGCACCGGTGCCGGCGGCGTCTCGCCGAACGCCACGGCGCCTGCCTGATTGCAGCAGCTTTAGCATAAAGAAAGGCATCCCCTGGGGTGCCTTTTTTTCGTTACTGCCCAGCCTGCTCAACGCCGCCATTTTCCTCTCTTTGACGTAGTAGCGAATCCTGATGCGACATTTTTTGCAATGCGGCCGCTTTGGCTATTCCCTCGGCGTCGATGGCCCAGCTGCTTCAACTGTGCGCAGTGACGCCAGTGCGGCCCTCGTCATGGGCATTCTGAACGTCACGCCCGATTCGTTTTCCGACGGTGGCCGTTTTCAGTCGCTCGAGTTTGCCATTTCGCGCGCCGAAGAAATGGTGCTCGATGGCGCCGACATGATCGACATCGGCGGCGAATCGACCCGTCCCGGGGCGCTGCCCGTCTCCGTCGAGGAAGAATTGCAGCGCGTGATGCCCGCCCTGTACGCCTTGCGCGGCCTCGGTAAAGCGCTGTCGGTCGATACTCTCAAGCCAGCGGTGATGCGCGAGGCGGTCATCGCCGGCGCCGACATGATCAATGATGTCAATGGTTTCCGGGCGCCTGGCGCCATCGACGCGGTGCGCGACAGTGACTGTGGCCTGTGCATCATGCACATGGTGGCCAGCCCCGCCACCATGCAGCAACAGGCCCAGTATGTCGACGTGGTTGCCGAGGTGATCGCTTTTCTGGCAGAGCGGGTCGAGGCCTTGACGGCCGCTGGCATCGCCCGTAACCGACTCTGTATCGATCCCGGCTTTGGGTTTGGCAAAACGGTGGAGCATAATATAACGTTATTAAAAAACATCGGTCGCATTGAACGCGAACTGCGCCTGCCGGTCCTGGCAGGCCTGTCGCGCAAGTCGACCATCGGCGCCATTACCGGTCGACCTGTCGATCAGCGCCTCGCAGGCAGCCTGGCTGGCGCACTGGCTGCGGTGGCGCAGGGCGCAACCCTGCTGCGCGTGCATGATGTGGCTGAAACCGTCGATGCCCTGAAAGTCTGGCATCGGGTCGCCACCCTTTAATTACCAAGAAAAGAGAGACATATGGGACGTAAATATTTTGGTACCGATGGCATTCGCGGGCTGGTTGGCGTGGCGCCGATCACCCCCGATTTCGTGATGCGCCTGGGCTATGCGGCCGGCAAGGTGTTGGCCAAGAGCCCGCCTGCAGGCGGTCGTCCCACCGTGCTGATCGGCAAGGACACGCGCATTTCCGGCTACATGCTGGAGGCCGCGCTCGAGTCCGGCTTTGCCGCTGCGGGGGTCGACGTCATGCTGGCCGGTCCCATGCCAACCCCGGCGATTGCCTATCTGACGCGCGCGCTGCGCCTGTCGGCCGGGGTGGTCATTTCAGCATCGCATAACCCGTTCCAGGACAACGGTATCAAATTTTTCTCCGAACATGGCACCAAGTTGCCGGACGATGTGGAGGCGGAAATCGAAGCGGCCATTGACCTGCCCATGGAGTGCGTGCCACCGCAGCAACTGGGCCGCGCCAAACGCCTGTTCGATGCCCAGGGCCGCTACATCGAATTTTGCAAGGGCACCTTCCCTAACGAGCTGGACCTGCACGGCATGAAAATCGTGGTCGATTGCGCGCACGGCGCCGCTTACCACATTGCGCCGCCGGTGTTTCACGAACTGGGCGCGGAAGTCATCGCGATTGGTGCGAGTCCGGACGGATTTAATATCAATGCCGGTTTTGGCGCCACCGCGCCGGCCGCGCTGGCCGCTGCCGTGGTCGAGCACAAGGCTGACCTGGGCATCGCTCTTGACGGTGATGCCGACCGCCTGATCATGTGCGACGCTAGCGGCCGCATCTATAACGGTGACGAATTGCTGTATGTGATGGTGCTCGATCGGCTGGCCATGGGACCGGTCGCTGGCGCGGTCGGCACCCTGATGACGAATATGGCGCTGGAAGTCAAATTCAAGCAACTCGGCGTCGGCTTCGCCCGCGCCAAGGTGGGTGACCGCTACGTGCTGGAAGTAATGAAAGAGAAGGGCTGGTTGTTTGGTGGCGAAGGCTCGGGCCACCTGCTCGCGCTCGACAAGCACAGCACGGGCGATGGTATCGTCTCGGCGCTGCAGGTGTTGTCGGCGCTAAAACGGTGTGGCAAAACGCTGGCCGAGTGCTGTGGCGAGCTGACCCTGTTCCCGCAAACGCTCATCAACATCAAGGTGGCGCCCGGCTTTGACTGGACCAAGACGCCAGCCATGGTGGCCGAAAAAGACGCCGTTGAACTGGAACTGGGCGATACTGGCCGCGTGCTGATCCGCGCGTCCGGCACCGAGCCATTGATCCGCGTGATGGTCGAAGCGAAGGACAAGGCCCGGGCGCAGGCGATGGCGCGGCGCATTGCCGATCATGTGCCGGTGGCGGTCGCCGCCTGAGCTGCGCCCCAGCGATGAAGTCGCGCGCAGCGTCGCATTGACGGCGGCGCGACTCCCCGCTATAATATTGTTTTCGGAGTGTGGCGCAGTCCGGTAGCGCACCTGGTTTGGGACCAGGGGGTCCAAGGTTCGAATCCTTGTACTCCGACCAAAGTTTCAAGGACGGGCTGTCATGCAAGTGACAGCCCGTTTTCCATTCTGGCGACTGTTCGGTCGCCGCTTCAACACACTGCCCATAGCTCAGTTGGATAGAGCATCAGCCTTCTAAGCTGAGGGTCACAGGTTCGATTCCTGTTGGGCAGACCATAGCAAGCACGCTTTCACCTCACATTGTGCACTGCGGGGGGCACTGCGAAGCCGGCGCTGACCTGGCTTGCGGAGGGTTATCGCCAGTGGGTTATTGTCAGCATAAAAATACTATTAACATAACATCTGTTGCTTTTATGAACAGCGAGGTGCTATTGGTGTGACAGGTGCGCCGCCTCGGTTTATGATGCCGCAACGCACAATTCTATCCAAAACTCACACACCAAAGCCTTGCTGACGTGTTTGACAAGGCATATTCGTGGACACCTTCGACGATCTGGCACACTGGCGCAAGCAGGTATTGAACACCGTGCTGAACGTCGTCCTTGCATTAGGCGTGCTCATCGCAATCCCGTCGACCATCCTGTTCAGTGGTGGTCCGCACTGGCCGGTCGGCGTACTCGATGCAGTCGCCCTGGCCTGGCTGGCCTTTTTGCGTTTTAAGCGGCACCTGAATTATCGCGCCACGGTCTTGCAGTTTGTCGCCATTGTCCTGTTATTCGCTTGCGGCCTGATGGTGACAGTAGGGCCCACCAGCGAGCTCTACATGGCGGCGGCGCCGGTGCTGGCGGCGCTGCTGCTCAGCACGCATGCTGCACTGCTCACCTTGCTGCTCGGCAGCGCAGCAGTTTTTATCATCAGTGCGACTGGCATCGGTGCCGTGCATCTGCCAGGGCTGCCCCAAGGTAGGGTGGCGCAAGCGTTACTCATCAGCAGCAACTATGCGTTCATCTCGGGCGTTATCACCCTGTCGTGTACGTTTTTGCTACAGCGGCTCGTCCGTTCGCTCGCGCAATTGCAGGCCACTGCCGCCTCCTTGCAAGAAGGGAAGCTCGAATTGCACGCGGCTAACGCCGAGCTCGGTCTGTCAGCGGCGGCGCTCTCCAGGCTCAGCGACATGGTGGTCATCGCCCGCATCGTCGACGCTCCCGGCGCCCGCCAGCCGATTATCTTCGTCAACGACGCCTTCGAACGGCGCAGCGGCCGCTCACGCCAGCACTTGCTGGGAAGTAGCGCGCGCAAGCTGCTAGAACGTAGCATTGATACTGCCGAAGTTGCGCGTTTTTGCGCGGCAATCGACCGCCGCGAAACCGTTGCCGGCGAACTGCGTTTCCATACCGGTGCCGGTGCCGACGCCGACGCTGCTGAGGCCTGCTGGATCGAACTCGAACTCAAACTGTTTGCCGACGCCGGCGGCGTCAAGACCCACTGGGTGGGCATTGCCTGCGACATTACCGCGCGCAAGAAGGCCGAGACCCATATTCACCAGCTGGCCTTCTATGATGTGCTCACTGGTCTGCCCAACCGGCGCCTGTTGATGGAGCGGCTGGCGGCGCTGTTGGCCGCTGCCGCCGGTGGCGGCCATGGCGCGTTGATGTTCATCGACCTCGACAATTTCAAGGTGATCAACGACGCCATGGGCCACGCCATCGGCGACCATCTGCTGACCAACGCGGCTGAACGGCTCAAGGCGCTGATGGCGGAGGGCGATACGGTGGCGCGGCTCGGTGGCGACGAATTCGTCGTGCTGCTCGGCGGTCTTGGCGACGACGCGCAGGCGGCCCGCCAGGCGGCGCTGCAGGTGGCGGAAACCATCCGTCACGCGGTGGCCAGGGGCTTTGCCATTGGCGATCACGGCTACCAGTCGTCGGCCAGTATCGGCGTCACCCTGGTCGGCCAGCGCGCCGGCACCGTGCAGGACTTGCTGCGCGAAGCGGACACCGCTATGTACCATGCCAAGGCGGGCGGCCGCAACCAGGTGGCGCTGTTTGAAACCGCCATGCATGTGCAGAATGAATACCGGTTAAAGCTGCAGGAACACCTTGCTGCCGCACTGGGAAATGGCGAACTGTCGATGCACCTGCAGCTCCAGGTCGACCAAGCCGGCACCCCAACCGGCGCCGAACTGTTAATGCGCTGGCGGCGCGCCGATGGCACCCTGGTCGCGCCCGAGCGCTTCATCCCACCGGCCGAAGAGAGCGGCTTGATCATCGAGTTGGGCCAGTTCGCCCTGCGCAGCGCCTGCGAAGCCTGGCATGCGCTGGCACGCGCCGGTCATCGGCTGGCGCTGTCGGTCAACGTCAGCCCTATGCAGTTCCGGCAGCCGGAGTTCGTCGATGCCGTGCGCGCGCTGCTGCGCGAGATGGCCATACCGGCCAACGAGCTCACCTTCGAAGTAACCGAAGGGCTGTTCGTCGATTCGCACGACAGCGTCATCGAACGCATGCACCAGCTGGTAGCGTTGGGTATCCGCATGTCGATCGATGACTTTGGCACCGGCTATTCGAGCCTGGCCTATTTGACGCGCATGCCGCTGTTCGAGTTGAAGATCGACCGCAGCGTCATCCGCGCCACCCCGGGCGACGCCAACGACACCGCCATCGTGCAGTCGATTATCGCGATGGCGGGGCACCTCGGTTTGCACGTGGTAGCCGAAGGGGTAGAGACCGGGGCGCAGGCGCGTTTTCTTGCAGACAATGGCGGACCGGGCATGCAGGGCTATCTGTTTTCGCGGCCGATGCCGCTGGACGAGGTGATCGGGCACCTCGACGCCAGCCGCCGCAGTACTACTTGACAGGACGCAGCTGGCGCGCAGGCGGGCGCATATTTGCTGGTCTGGCGCGAACGGCGTGCAGTACAATCAGCCCATTCCGAGCCAGCCCAGCGCGTGCGCGCTGTGCCGGCGCCCAACGAAAGCTGGCATGGCTGCATTGGCCCAAACACTGCTCAATTTTATGCGCGCCCCGGGCGCGCGCTCGTCTGTCGCCGCTGTCGCCGCTCTACCTGCAGCCAGCGTGTCGTGCTCTCACACGTTCGCTGAAAGTGACCTGGCCCGCCTGCATCGGCTGGAATCGGGTGGCGTCGACGAGCCGACCTGGCAGGGCATGTTGATGGCGCCGTACTTCGAGCGCCTCACCGCCGCGGCGAGCATCTTCGGCAAGCAGCAGTTGTACCGCGACTTGCGCCATGGTTTGGCGGACGAAGAGCGGGCCGCGCTGGTGACGCGCCTGACCCGGCTCGAAGAGCCGCCCGGGCGTCAGGCGCTCGAACCGGTGCTGGCGCCCCTGCGCGCTGCTGATACGGAGCTGTCGGCGATGCTGTTCGAAGCGCGTTTGCCATTGGTGCCCGCCTGGGCCGGCAAATGCTGGCTGCTGTTCGCCGGGCTGTCGCTGTCGGTGGCCGCCGTCGCCTGGTCGCCGCTGGCCTGGCTGGCTGCGCTCTTTTTTCTGTTTCAGATGGTGACGCTGCAGGCGCGCTATCATTCCATCATCGATGTCTGGGACCGTCAGCGCGCCAGCCTGCAACTGCTGCTGCGCACCTGCAGCCTGGCCGCTGGCAGCGCGCATCCGGCATTGGCGGCGTTTGCTGCGCTGGGGCGTCAGGCTGGCCGCTACAACCGCGCCCTGAACCGCTCGCCGCTGCAGTCGTTGTCCATAGTGGGCGCTTATCTGGACTGGTTTTTGCAAGCCAACGTTGAACATTATTTCAGGTCGGTGCGCCTGGTGCGCAATGAACAGGCCTTTTTGCAGCAGTGCTTTCATCTGTGCGCGCGCCTCGACGCCGACTTCACGCTGGCGCGCCACCGCGCCGATAGCGCCACCTGCTGGGCGCAGCACGCCCGCGAGGTGCGTCTTCACGCCGCCGTCCATCCGCTGCTGGCCGCGCCGCTGGCGCTGTCGATTACCCTCAATGGCGGGGGGGCCTTTATCTCCGGCCAGAACGGCGTTGGCAAGAGCACCTTGCTACGTACGGTCGGTATCAATCTGTTGACGGCGCGCGCTTTTGGCTTTTGTTATGCGGCGTCTGCGCAGTGTCCCATGTCGGCGGTCTGGGCCAGCATGCAGAGTGAAGATTCGCTGCTGGGCGGCGCCAGCCTGTATGTGGCGGAACTGCAGCGCGCGCGCGAGCTACTCAAGGCGGCCGCGCAGGGCGGTGACGACGGCGCCATCTTTATTATCGATGAGATCTTCCGGGGTACCAATCACCTCGAATCGGTGTCGAGTGCCGCCGCGGTGGTCGACGAACTGGCCTTCGGCCACATGGTGCTGGTGTCGTCGCACAATCTGGTGCTGGGCAGCCTGCTCGCCCACCGACTGACGCCACTATGCGTGGCGCGCGACGAGGGCGGCGCTCTGGTGCTCAGGCCGGGCCTGCTGAACACCACCAATGGCATCGCGCTGCTGGCGCAGCACGGCTTTGGCGGCGCCATCGACGCCAAGGCGCGCAGTGTGTTCGCCTGGCTCGAGACGTTTCTAGCGCGGCCGCCTGGCGGCGCGGCGCTGCTGGCGCAGTGGGATCGGGCAGCCTGACATGGCGACCGTGAAGCCGCCCGCGCCTGGACGCTTTCCCACCGTCGGTACCTCGTTGCGTGCCGAAACGCTGCTGGTGCTGCTGTCGAACGACGATATGCTGGGCGTCGAAAGCCTGTTCGAACACCGCAAAATCGCACTCAATACCGTGATCCGGGCGTTGATCCGCAAGTATGGCTGGCCGATTGAGCGCCACGATTTTCCCACCAATACCGCCGACGGCCGCGGCGCCTGGGCGGCCGTGTACAGTTTATCGGCGGCGGTGGTTGACGCGGCGATGGCCAATGGCGGCCGCGATTGGCAGGCCGGCATGCACGCCGCCCGCGCCGCTAAACTGGCGCGGCGGCGCTAGGCCGGAAGGCCACGCCCATGCACTCGCAGACGCTGCCCGCCACCGCGGTCCGCCGGCACCGCCGCAGCGAGCGGCCAGCGCTGCGCTTGCTGTTGGGTGTGGTGCTGTCGGCCCTGTTGCATGCGGCGCTGCTACTGCTGCGTTTCGGCCCTGCGGCACAGGGTGGCGTGGCGGCACTGCCGCCATTACGCGTGGTGCTGGCGCCGCAGATGCCGGCGCTTGATCTGCCGTTGTCGCCGGCGTCGGCGTCAACATCAGCGGCAGCGGCAGCGCCAGCCAGTGGTATGCGTCTGGTGCCGCTGCGCCCCGCGCCACTAGCGCTGCCGGCAAAGTCTCGCGGCGGCAGCAAACGGAGAGTGCCGGCGCCATCCCGCACTGCTGTGATCAGCCAGGAGCGCGTGGTCAATGATTTCGTACTGCCGCAGCCGGGGTCGGGCAATAGCAGTGATGCGGCCGAGTCGCAGGATGTTAGTGATGCCGCCGCTGCCCGCCAGGACGGTGCCCTGCAAGCCGAAAAAAACGAGCAAGCACAGCAGCGTGAGGCGGAGCAACTGGCGCGCCTGGCGCAGCAGCAGTTGGCCGACGAGCAGGCAGCGCGCGAACAGCAGCAAGAACAGCAGCACCTGGAAGCGAAAGTCGCAGCGCAAGCCATCGCGCAAGCGCAACAGGACGCGCTGGCGCAGCAGCGGCAACGCGACGAGCAGGAGCGGCTGGCCCAGCAAAGCGAACGCCTACGGCAACAGGACCAGATTGATGAACAACGCCGGCGCGAAGATGCGCGTCGGCAGGCTGAAGAGTTGCAGCGGGCGCAGGAGCGGTCGCAGCTCGAACTGCGGCGCGAGCAGCAGGCGCGGATCGAACAGGCGCGCATCGAACAGGCGCGGATCGAACAGGCGCGCATCGAACAGGCGCGCAGCGAACAGGCCCGTAGCGAACAACAGCTCAACGAGGCCCGATTGAACCAGCAAAGACTGGATCAGGAGCGACTAAGCCAGCAGCGGCTGCTCGAGCAGCAGCGCATCGAACAAGAGCGCATCGAACAAGAGCGCATTGCCGACCAGCGCCGCCAGATCGAGGCACAGCGGCTGGCGGAGCAGCGGCGCCAGATCGAACAGCAAGAGCGCCAACGCCAGCAGATGGCACAACAGCAGATAGCACAACAGCAGAGTGCACAGGAGCAGAGGGCACAGGAGCAGAGGGCACAGGAGCAGAGGGCACAGGAGCAGAGGGCACAGGAGCAGGCGCGCGCCCGACAGCAAAGCGAGCAGGCCGGGCGCGATCAGGCCGAGCGTGACGCTGCGACGCAGCGCATGGCTGCGCCAGTGCGCAATCCTACCGGTGCCGGTGCCGCTGCCGGTGCCGGTGCTGGCGGCGGCGGTGGCGGTGGTAATGGCGCTGCTACCGGCAGCGGCCGCCCATCGCTGGGCAGCGCTGCCGCTGAACGGGTGCGCGAACTGACGCGTGGGATCGACCTGCTGAGTGGTGTGCCGCCAGGCGGAGCGACCGCGCGCGCCGATAACGATGGCAAACGCCGCGTCACTGTCGGTACTGGTGAGCGCGACGTCGTATTGCGCATGTATGTCGATAGCATCCGCCTGAAAATCGAACGCAATGGCGGTATCGCCTTTGCCGCGCAAGACGCCGACCGCGTGCGCATCGAGCCGTTGGTAAGTATGACGGTGCGCAGCGACGGCAGTGTCGACGAGGTGACCATCGTGCGGTCGAGTGGCCAGCCGAAAGTCGACCAGGCGGTACGCCGCATCATCGCTGTCAATGCGCGCTATTCGGCATTTCCGCCAAACGTGGCAGCGCGCTACGACGTCATCGAAATTCGCCGCATCTGGAGTTTTACCGACACCTTGCGACTGCTGGAAGAGCTGCGTTGAGGTGCTGCGTTGAAGTGCTGCGTTACGGCGTGCCGCTGAAGCTCACCGCGCGGCCGGCCATGTTCAGAGAGCGACCGGTGTCTGCCTGGTTTGCGCTGGCGTGCTGGCGGCGCCGGCGCCGCCCCTGCCTTCGCCGCTCACCAGTGCGGCTTCGAGCGGCAGGCAAATCACGAAGCTGCTGCCGGCCGCTGAACTACTGTCAAGCAGGATGCTGCCGCCATGCAGGTCGAGCAGATGGCGTGACAGCGACAGGCCGATTCCGAGGCCGCCATCGCCGCGGCCGATCGCTGCTGCCGTCTTGGCGAACATGTCGAACAAATTGGCATGCGCAGCAGGCGCGATGCCAGGGCCGGTATCGCTGATGCGGATCGCCACCGTGTCGCCAGCGGCGCGCGCCGATACGGTGATGCGGCCGCCGCGCGGCGTGTATTTGGCAGCGTTATTGAGCACATTGCCAAGCACCTGCGCCAACCGCAGCGGATCGGCAAATAATGGCAATGGCTGTTGCGGCATGTCGAGCTGCAGGCTGTGGCCACTGGCCGCGATCAGCGGCATGGTGGTTTCGACGGCCGCCTCCAGCACGCCGGCGAGGTCGAGGTGGCGCCGCTTGAGATCGAGCTGGCCGGTGGTGACGCGTGCGACGTCGAGCAGGTCGTCTAGCAGGTGGCTCATTTGCAGCACCTGGCGTTCCATCATGTCGCGCACCTTTGCCATCGCCACGGCGTCGTCCGCTGCCAGCTGCATCAGCTGCAGGCCGTTACGCAGTGGCGCCAGGGGATTACGCAGTTCATGCGCCAGGATCGCCACAAATTCATTCTGGCGGCGCGCGGCCCTGTCCTGTGCTTGCGCGGCGCGCACGCGCTCAACATGCAGCCAGCAGCGCTCCATGACCTGTTCGGCCAGCGCCACTTCGCTCGGGCTCCAGTTGCGCGGGTGATGGTGGTGCAGCGCCATCATCGCCACCAGCCGACCTTTGTCGAGCAGCGGACAGCAGACGATGGCCTTGCAGGCAAAGGCATTGAACAAGGCGGTGGCGGCGCCGCTGCCCAGCTCGAGGTCGACATCGCCGATGCGCATGGTGCGGCCGGCGCGCAGGTGATCGGCGCCGCGCCTGCCAAACAGGGCGAGCGCATGGTGGCCAATGGTGCTGGTGCTGCTGTTGATGCTGCTGGCGTCGGCGCTCCGCCAGTCGTGACGGATTGAAAAATGCTCATTGTCGACGGCGACGTCGGCATAGGCGCAATGGGTCACACCCAGGTGCTCGCCGAGCATGCGCAACGATAGTGCCATCAAGGCGTCGACGCTGTCGGTGTTGCGGCCGGCTTCACTGATTGCATCGAGCAGGTCAAGCTGCCGGCCGGCGCCGCGGCGATCCTCGGCATCCATGTGCAGTCCGACCCACTGGCGCACGCGACCGTCGCTGTCGACCTCCGGCACCGCCCGTACCAGCATGTGGTGGTAGTGGCCATCGGCGCTGCGCAGACGGTGTTCGTCGATATAGGCATGGCGGCACTGCCGCGCCGCCGACCAGCCGGTCGCGCTGCGTGCGCGATCGTCGGGATGAATCGCCTCGAGCCAGCCATCACCGCAGTACTGGTCGAAGCGCTGCCCGGTAAACGCGCTCCATGCGCTTTGCATGGCGTCGAACTGACCGCTGCCGTCAGCTTCCCATTCAATCACCTTGGCGTCGACCGTGAGCGCACGGTAGCGCGCCTGGCTGCGACGCAGTGCTTGATCCGCCTGCTGTTGCTCTAGAACGTCGCGCGCCAGCACCAGCAGGCGCGCGCCACCATCATCGCCGCTGCCAGCCGGCACAATCGTGACATCCCACCAGCGCGCCGCTCCCGCGCACGTCGTCGATGGCGTGTCAAAGCGACCGATACCGCCTGCGCGCGCAATGGCCAGCGCGGCCGCGATGGCATCGTGCGCCGCCGCCTGCCATAGTTGGCTGAGCGGTTGACGTAACAACGTTGCGAAATCGTCGGTTCCCAGCGCCAGCACCCGTGCACTGCTGGCATTGATGTCAATGAGTTCGCCAGCGAAATTGACCAGCATCACGCAGTCACTACCGGGATCGCCACTGCGGCGGGACAGTCCACTTGCGTGGGCACATTCTTCAATCAAGCTCTGAGACGGACGTACGGACATGGCGGCGAGGCAGTTCAAAATAGGCAACTGGGGTGGCAGAACGACTTGTGGTATTTCCAAATGCGCCACAGTGGTCGCCCCGCTGTCACTTCCCAGTTTAGCTGAGCATTCAATTTGATTTGCGCCAAAGCCCACCCAATCTGAGGCTTTACCCTGAGTTCTACCGTTGCAATGGTGGTTCATTGCAGGAACAGCAATGTGAGATGGCGTTAGCGCCGCGCGCCACAAGGTGGGCAACGCTAAGGTCAAAAGTAACAAACAGGCGCGACCAGCGCCACCATGGGCGAACTACTATGCAAGCTATATTTACACGATGCTGTCCTCTCAGCATGCAGGCACGATGGCGTAGGGTGCTGGCGGGCGTGACTATTGCGATGCTATCGGGATGCGCGAATTGGACGGGAATCCAACAGGCCAGCCCCGCCAGCGCCATCCCGGTCGCCAATCCGCCTCCCACCATTCTGATCACGCCGCAATTAATCGCTGCCGAGCGAACCGAGCGCGAAGCGGCGGCGCACCAGGACCTGTCCGCGTTGGTGGTCAACGATCCGCCTGCTTACACCATCGGTCGCGGCGACATCCTGTCGATCGTGGTGTGGGATCATCCTGAATTGGGCGCCAGTGTCGTGGTGCCGGCAACCGGCGCTGCCGAATTGGGTCCGAATGGGGCGCCACCGAACGGCTTTGTTGTCGACAACGAGGGCAGGGTGCAATTCCCGTTTGCCGGCGTTCTCAAGCTGGTCGGCTTGACTGAAGAGCAGGCCCGCGATTTACTGGCGAGCCGGCTATCGCGATTTATTGCCAGCCCGAATATCACCTTGCGGGTGCAGGCGTTCCGCAGCAAGCGCGTCTATATTGATGGCGAGGTACGTGCGCCTGGCTTGCAGGCCATCAACGATATTCCCATGACGCTGACAGAGGCGCTCAACCGCGCCGGCGGCTTGTTGCCAACGGCTGACCAGAGCCGTCTGCTGCTCGAACGAGGCAGTGCACGTTATCGCATTGATTTGCGTGAGCTGGTGCAAAAAGGCATCAATCCAGGGACAGTGATGCTCGCCAATGGTGACATTGTGCGGGTCTATTCGCGTGACGAAAGCAAGGTGTTTGTCACCGGCGAAGTGGTCACGCCGCGTGCTTTGACCATGCATAACGGTCGCCTGAGCCTGAACGAGGCGCTGGGCGAATCAGGCGGCGTCAGCCCGCTGTCGGGCGATTCGCGCCAGGTCTACGTGGTGCGCAAGGCGGGCGAAGACGTCCGCGTGTATCAGCTTGACGCTCGCATAACGGGCGCCCTGGCGATGGCCGAAGGCTTTGAACTGGCGCCGAAGGACGTGGTATTCGTCGCGGCGTCACCGCTGGCCAACTGGAACCGCAGCCTGAGCCTGCTTTTCCCCGGCGCGTTGACCTCGGCTGCCACGGTTGCCAAGCCTTGAGCGACGTCGGAGCCCCACTATGGACCTACCCAACGAGCAACACTCACTGTCGCATGTGACGCAGCAGGCGTCTGCCTTGTCAATGCGACTCGATCCGCCGGGACCGAACTTGCCGCCGGAGGAGCCGCCGGTCAACTTCAGGCTGTATTTCAATATGGTGTATGACAATCGCTGGCTGATTGGCATCATCACCGCCTTGCTGACGGTCAGCGCGCTGATCTATTCCCTGCTGGCAAAGCCCGTCTACGAAGCCAATCTGATGATCCACGTGGAAGAAGAAAGTCCGAATGCGTCAAAAAACATCCTCAGCGAGGCATCTTCCCTGTTCGAGACCAAAAAGGCTGCCATCGCCGAGATGGAATTGTTGCGCTCTCGTATGGTCATTGCTCGTGCGGTCGACAACCTGCAGTTGTACGTCGAGGTGCAGCCCGTGTATTTCCCCATCATCGGCTCGTGGCTAGCCGATCGCTCCAAGGGCGCGTTGTCGCGGCCCGGCATGTTCGGCTGGGGGGGCTACGTGTGGGGCGGTGAAAAACTCGAAGCGGGCGTCTTTAATGTTCCTGATGCCTTGATCGGGCGTGAATTTCTTATCACTGCGCTCAGCGGCGAGCGCTACCGTTTTGCTGGTGGCAGTGGCACGCCGGCCTTCGAAGGGCAGGTCGGTCAGCAATATGTGGTGCCTACTGCTGACGGCACCATGCAATTGAAGGTCACGCAAATTTACGCGTTCGCCGGCGCCCAGTTCCGCCTGCGCCGGATGGCCCGTCTCGGTACCATCGAACGTATTCAGAACGCCATGCTCATCACTGAACAGGGCAAGCAATCCGGCGTCATCGAGGTCAAGTTGCAAGGAGAAAACGCCAAACGTATCAATATGCTGCTCAGCGCGATCGGGCGTGAATATTTACGGCAAAATTTGGCGCGGAAGACAGAGGAGGCCGAAAAATCGCTGGCCTTTCTCAATCAGCAGTTTCCTATCCTTAAACGGCAACTTGAACAGTCGGAAGACCGCTACAACCAGTTTCGTAACGCGCACGGCACCATCGATTTGCGCGAGGAAGCACGTATGAGCCTGCAGCAAGCGGCGGCCGCCCGCAGCCGCCGACTTGATCTGATGCAGAAAAAAAATGAGTTGCTGGCGCGATTTACCGAAGATCATCCCGTCATCAAGGGACTCAATGGCCAGCGCCATGAGGTGGACGCCGAAATCGAAGACGTCGCCAAGCGCATCCGTTCACTGCCCTCGCTGGAGCAGGATGAAACCCGACTGACCCGTGAAATCAAGGTCAATACCGATTTGTACACGGCGCTGTCGAACACAGCTCAGCAGCTACGCTTGATATCGGTGGGCCGGGTCAGTAATGTACGCCTGATCGACGCCCCGATGGCGCCGGAGCGGCCGGTGCGACCAAACCGACCGCTGATTGTCACCCTGGCCGCGTTGATCGGCCTGTTCTTGGGTATCGTGCTGGCGTTTGCCCGCAAAGCCATTCGCAGTGGCATTGATGAGCCCGAAAAAATCGAGCGCATGTTGCGCGCACGCGTGGTGTACGCCACCATTCCACACAGCGACAACCAGGATAAACTGGCGCGCAAGGGACGCAATGGTGGCGCCGGCCTGCCCTTGCTGGCCAGCGCCGCGCCGGATGACATGGCAATCGAAAGTCTGCGCAGCTTTCGCGCTGCGCTGCAGTTTTCGATGCCGCATTTTAGAAACAATATTGTCATGCTGTGTGGACCGACACGGCACTTGGGAAAATCATTTATTGCTGCAAACTTGGCGGCGGTGGTCGCCACCAGCGGCAAGCGGGTGCTGTTGATCGACGCTGACTTGCGCCATGGCCAATTGCACCGCTATTTTGGCGTCGATCGGGAAAATGGGCTGACCAAGGCAATCACTGGCACCGAGGCGGTAGAAAATATCATCTACCAAAATGTCGTCGACAACCTCGACTTCATTGCCACTGGGCCGCTTCCGCCCAATCGTTCGGAATTCCTGCTGCGGCTCAATTTTGCCCAGTTGCTTGCTACCGTCAGCGCGAATTACGACCTGGTTTTGATTGATCCGCCGCCTATCCTGGCGGTCGCCGACGCCTTGATCATCGGAGCGCACGCAGGTGCCGTATTCATCTTGACGCGTGCCGGTGTGACCAATGAAAGCGATATTAACGAATCGATCAAGCGGCTCAACCATGCAGGCATCGCGCCCCAAGGCGTGCTGTTCAACGACATGGTCGTTCGCCTTGGCAGGCGCCGAATGCACTACAGCGACGACACACAGCAACGGGTCTTGAGTGCATGACACCCAGGCATAAAACGCCTTGCGAGCGCGTCCCGGCGCGCTCGCATCGGCTCGATGTTCGGTTGCGCTCGCACAAACCTGCCGCCTTGTGCGAGCGCTTCTTTTGGAGCTTCGCCGTTTGTTCTTGCGCGCCTGGTTACTCTCAACTCACGTTGACACACGGCGCTAATCCATGATCGACTGACCGGCGGGCCGGCGGGCCGGCGGGCCGGCGTGTCGGTGCATGGCCGCATTGGCGCATCGGCGCATTGGTGCGTCGGCGCAGGCAATATGCTTGGGTGTTCGGCGCTGCAACGCAGCTTGCCATTGGGTGAGCAGATCGGGCAGCAACGGGCAGCGAGCCCGGCACTACATGCCGCCCGCGCCCCATGTACAGAACTCTATGCGGTGGCAAGCGGGCTTTCAGTTGCCTACTCGCTTGCGGCTTCGATTATCGGGCTGCAGCATGCATGGTTCGTATCAAGCGCGGTGTCGATTGTGGCTCATACTGGCATGGGTTGGCGCTGCACTGGGCGCAACAGCTTGCGTTTGACCCATGTGCGAATCTGTGGCGTGCGTGCCTCAAACAGCAGGTAGAACAGATAGGCGCACACGACAAGGAAGCACAGCATCAAGATATACACCCCGATGTGAAGAGGGTCGTGTGGCGAAAACTGTCCGACACCAAGAGTTTTGTGGCAAACAATTTTCAAGACGTAGATCAACGGTACGTGAATGAGATAAAGCGTGAAGGAAAATTCAGCGAAAAAGCGGCCGAGCTTGGCCAGAAGTACAAAGCTTGGAAAGGTTGGCGCCGCTGAGTTCTGCAAACTACACAAAACGAGCAAGAACAACAGCCCAAGCACCAGGTCAGGGACAAAGGCTGCCATCGATATGTCATCGTTCAAGCCTTTCAGACGACAAAAGCATGAGGCAATGATCGCGATGAAGATTACGATGGCGCGCATTGGGCTGCTGCAATCAATCTGAACGCGTGACGCTGCGGCGCCCAACAGCCAGATAATGAAATACAAAAGCAGGACCGGTGGAAGCGCGATTGCCAAGGCACAGATTGTCAACGCCGCCATCACGCGGACGCTGCGCCGGTCCGCGCGAAACATGAGAACGAGCAAGGGAAATAAGAGGTAGTACCAGGATTCATTCGACAGGCTCCAGAGCGCGAAATTGCCGCCATAGGCGGGCACGCTAATGAGTTGTAATCCAATTAGATTGCCGGCGAAAGTCAGTGCGGAAAATTCGCCTCGAGAGGTATAGTCGATGGTGCTGGTGTCCAGTTCACCCCGGCTCAGGCTTAGTAGCAACGACAAGATGAAGACGGGAATCAGGCCGGTCCACAAGCGGGTCAAGCGATCGACAGCGTAGTTGGCAATCGCACCGCTCTGTTGCCATTTATCGAGCAAACTGCCGCCGACAAGCCAGCCGCTGATGACGAAAAACAGCAACACCGCCTGGTGGCCAAATCCCGTAATGAATGCAAAACCCTGGTACCACAGTGACGGATCGGCAATCGTCCGCATGCCTGGGTAAAATATGGCGCGCAGGTGGGCCGCCGCCACTTCAATCGCTGCCAGCGCGCGTACCAGTGCAATCAGGGCGGACCCCCAACTGTCTTGCTGAGCGCTTGAATACGGATCAGGGATTTTTGTTGCTGTAAGATTCGTACTCATCGCATCCTCATAAAATTAAAATTTTGCAGTTGATAAACTTGTGATCTGGCTAGCAATGACTGCAGCGCAGCGCCAGATGAGGTAGCCAAGTGGTAATTGGCGAAGTAGCGCGACGGCGCATACAAACACCAGGAAGGCGCCGACGATGCAGTGGGTGCCGCAGGTGCTGCTGGGCTTGTATATCTGACCGGCAAGGCGGATAGCGCCCACGCCGGCCAGCGCACCCACAAGCCACCCGGCAGCCGCTTCTGCAATGGTATGTTCATGACGCACGACCAGAGCAAGGCAAAGCAAACCGCCGAGTAACAAACCCGCAACAATCCCGGCATTGCCAAATCGCCCATCGAATCGTTGCATTACCAAATGAAGAAAAACGACAAGGACAGCGGTGGCACCAGTGGCGTGACCACTGAGCGCAGAAAAATTGATGGCTTGAGAACCCACGTCCCAGAGAAGAAACGCAATCTTGCTCGCCGTTACCAGCATGATTGCGGTCAGGAACAGGAGGGTCCAGCAAACCGCCAGGCGCCAAAGACGCGACGTCATCATCCACACCGACATGGCCGCTGCAGCCGCCAGAGTTAGTGGTAAATCGCCAAGGTGGACGACGTAATTCCACGGCATGGCATTAACGCGTGCGTATCAGGGCCGCCAGGGTGGCAACGATGATGTGCAAGTCCATCCAGAAATTTCGTTCGCGAACATAGCGCTGGCAAAAAGCGAGCTTGATGGGCAGGACCTCATCGAGGTATATCTGCTCCGGGTCGCTTGTTTGACCCAGCAGGGCATTTTCTTGACGATATTTGATCGAAGCCCAGTCTGTCATGCCAGGCGCCACTGACAGCACCTCGCGGCGCACTGCCTCCGGGTAACAGGCGACATAACGGGCTATTTCAGGACGCGGTCCTACCAGGCTCATCGAACCTTGTAACACATTGAGCAACTGCGGCAGCTCGTCAATTTTATAGGCACGCAAAAAGTGGCCGGCGCGCGTGATACGGGGGTCGCGTCCCACCGTCAGTTGCGCATCGTTCCCATTGCTAATGCGCATGGTGCGAAACTTGTAGATAAAAAATAAGGAACCATTCCGACCCACCCGTTGCTGACGGAACAGTGCAGGCCCTGGAGAATCGCAGCGAATCCAAATACCAATGAGCATTAGCATCGGCGCGAGCAACAGCAGGCCGACCGTAGAAACCATCACATCGAACAGGCGCTTGCTCATACCATCTGGCCGCTGAGGGTGGCACGCAGCGCCATGATGACCCGTCGCTGATCTGCATCGCTCATCCTGGTATACAAGGGCAAACTGAGCATTGATGCAAAGCTCGCTTCTGCCGCCGGAAACTCGCTAGTGGCGCGGTGACAAATGGTTCGCCATACAGGGTGACGGTGTAAGGGAATGAAATGCACGCTGGTGCCGATGCCGAGTTCGCACAAGCGTGAAATCAATGCGTCGCGGCTGATAGCGGCATCGTCCCGCAGTCGAATAACGTACAGGTGCCAGGCATGGCGGCTTCCGCTGGCGATGTCGGCATCGGCCGGCAGTACCAGTGGCAGGTCGCCAAGTGCCTCTGCATAGTTTGCGGCGAGTAACTGGCGCCGTTTGAGGAAAGCATCGATCTTGCGTAGCTGCTGTACGCCGATCGCTGCGGCGATATCGGTCAGATTGTATTTGTATCCGGCCGCTACCACTTCATAGAACCAGGACGGTGTGGTGGCCGTATAGCGGGAAAAAGCGTCCTGACGAATGCCGTGAATACGCATCATGCGCACGCGTGCAGCCAGCTCGGGCGCGCGCGTGACGACCATGCCGCCTTCGCCGGTGGTCATGGTTTTATTGGCATAGAAGCTGAACACTGTGGCGTCGCTGCCCAGCGTGCCCACCAGTTGTGATCGATACAGTGTGGGGAACGCGTGAGCGGCGTCCTCGACGACACGCAAGTTATGCGCCGCCGCCACCGACAAAATCGCATCCATGTCGCACGGAAGCCCCGCATAATGGACGGGAATGACCGCCTTGGTACGCGGCGTGATCGCCGCCTGAATGGCATCGGCGGTCAAATTAAGTGTAGTGCCGTCGACATCGGCCAGTATTGGGCTGGCGCCGAGATAGCGGACGATCTCCGCAGTTGCAGTAAACGTCATGGTGGGCACGATGACTTCGTCGCCCGCACCGATGCCGAGCGCCTCAAGCGCCAGATGCAGGCCGGCTGTCGCCGAGTTGACTGAAACCGCTTCAACGCCGCCGCCGAGGTACGCAGCGAAATCACTTTCAAACTGTCGGGTTTTGGGACCCGTCGTCACCCAGCCTGAGCGCAGGCACGCTACCACCTCCGCAATTTCTTCTTCGCCGATGTCCGGTAAGGCAAATGGCAGGAAAGGTGTAGTGGTGAGCAAGTCCGGGGCGCGGTCATTCATGGCTGCTTCCGATCGAGGTTGAGGAGTTGTTGGGAGCGAGCGAACTTACTGAACTCACGTTGCGCTGTCGCTGAGAAACGCATGCGTGTAAAAAACGTTTGCCCAGCACGTCGTATGTCAGGTTCTCGAGGACGAATCGGGTTCCATTGCGCCCCATCGCCTTGCGCTGGGCCGGCGGCATGGCAAGCAAGGTACGGATGCCTGCGGCGACTGCTTCGGGATCTTCGGCCGCGACTGTTAAGCCACAGCGCGCTTCCCCGACCGGGTCATTGCCAGCCTCAATTGCCTGCAGCACCGGGCAGCCGGCCATCATGTAGTCGATCAATTTGTTGGGTGAGATGCCGAACCTGAATAATGGTTGACGTTGCAAACCGATATAAGCGACATCAAATGCGCGCAGCAGCGACGGAATTTGCTTTTTGGCGACAGCGTCGATAAAGATGACACTGTTCAATCGCTCGTCACGCACACGCGCCTGCAGCCTCGACTTTTCCGGACCCGACCCTGCCAGAACGAACCGCACGGGCACTTCGCTTAGCAGGCGGGCTGCATCGAGCAGGGTATCGAGGGCGTTCGCCAAACCATGGGCACCGGCAAAACCAACCAATAAAAAGCCCGCCTTTTGCAGTTGGCAAAATGTGTTGGCGACAGTTTCGGAAAGGGGGGCAGGCGCGTCGCGCCATTCTGCGGCATCGGTACCGTTGGGAATGATATGCAGCTTGTGAGGCGCCATCCCATGCGCTTCCAGATGGCCACGTACGTTGGGCAGCATTGACACAATGGCGTCACAGTTGCGGCATGCAAAATTTTCCGCGGCTTGCAGTACTTGGATAAAAGGATGCCAGCGTGAGTATCCGCCCAGTTCGATGGGCGAAAGCGGCCAAAGATCGTGCAATTCGAACAGCAGGCGCGCACCGGCGTGGCGGGCAATGCGGTATGCGGGCCAAATATCCAGGGGATAGGTGCTCGATGCGATGACAACGTCGGGACGAAAGCTGCGGGCCAGCGCTGTTGAAAAATAATGTAGCCTGAACAGAAAAATGAGCATGTTCTGAATACGCGCCGGGCCGTTTCCCGTGTAACCGGGCGTATTTAGCCAGGTGTATTCAATGCCATCGATTTGTTGGTCAAGTCGGCTCCGCTTATTCAAGCAAGGATTTTCTCGCCGTACATGAGAATGATCTGCGGCAACAATGCGAACGCGGTGCCCTAACGCAATCCAGGCCCGAGCCAGATAATAGGGGCGATATTCCATTCCGTGCTGCAATGAGCCAGCATGATGGTTGATCAGCAGAATATTCAAGGGATACCTGTCGGTTCGAAGCGCTGTATTACAGCCACTTGTCGACGATATCAAGCGTAAGTCATTACGTATTGAAGCCCCGCAAACGCACGCGCAGCGGGTAAAAATCAGATAGCGTAGACGGAAACATCCGCCACTGGCGTGTCAGCAGCGGATGTTTCTGGTTGATTTACTGAAAGGAGATGACTTAAAAGCTTTCGTAGGCACCAATATCGATGGCGCCACCGAACGGTCGAGCAACGCTGTCGATATCGTAAGCTGGCGCTGCCTTCGTCAATGCTTTATCGATTGCCGGCGAGCCACTTTGCAAGCGATAGTTGCCCGAGCCATTCGATTGATAATTGATGAATTTCGGATCAGCAGTAACCGTGCCCGTTGCGCTGCCGACGCGCAGGCTGATGCCGCGGCCATTCCCATAAACCAGGTTATTGGCGGTGAGATTCGAAGATCCAATACAGCTCGCACCCGTGTAGCAATACTGAGCAATAGAGGCGCCGGGATTGTTGTACACGATATTGTTGATAATGCTGGTGTTGTTCAATATGATGCCGCCCGGACTGTCGCCGGAACCCGCCTCGATCCCGCCTCCCATATTGCTTGATCCATTATTGAACACCGTGTTATTGGCGATCACAACATTGTTTGCAGCGTGCCATAAATGGATGCCCCAGGCTGACACGCGGTAAACAATATTATTCATGATTTTTCCGCGCAAATTAGAATGATAAATTCCCTGCACGCCATTGCACTTGCCCGGAACACCTATGTCATGCACCACATTGCCGATAATATCGGCGTCGGCGGCATTGTAATTGGCATCGACGATACCGGCGCCCCCGCTACCGTTACAGCCCCCGCCCACCTTCAAGTCGTGCACATGGTTGCCCTCAATGAGGGTATTCGAAGCGTAGTTTAAAATGCCTAAGCGGCCTGGGCCGCTGATGTCGAAACCAGACACATCGACGAAGTTGCCGTTGTTGGTCCAGTGCGCTTCGGTGCCTGTGCCGATAATTTTTGCACCCCACTTGGTATCGGATACGAAGCGAACTCGCCCACTAGAGCTACCCGCTCGTGCCGTGACCACATTGCCAGTATAAGTCATATCGTTATACACAACTCAGCCGTGCCCTTCGCGCATCGACTGTAATGCAGTGGCCACATCCATCACGCGCTGCAATCCTTGCCAGATCGTCTTGACGCCGGGTTCGCCGTCGCTCTTGCGGCCAAGGAAGCCGCCGAGCTGGGCGATCAATCGTAGCACCTCGTTGAGGCGCGGCGGTTCGGTCGGCTGAGGCTTCTTCGAGAGCAGATACGCGCCCCGAATTTCATCGGGGTTGAAGAATAGAGCGGCATCCAGATCCGGGCAGGTCCGGCCTATGCGCATCAGGTAGGCCACCCGCCAGGCGCCGATCATGAATAGCGCCAGCGCCCGCTCAATGCGATCGATGGCTGACAGCACCTTACAGCAAAGGGTGTTGCACTTGGTTTTAGAGGCTGCCCCATCAATAATACCGCTATAAGCTTGGCAAGCACTGAATGTGCTCCTATATTGAGTCGTGAAGCCATGTTGGAGTTAGTTAATTGGCTGGCTAAGTGTCAAGTCCCGCCTGGTCATAAACGCGTTTAACGAATAACTCTGGTTTTTTCTGCTGCCATTCCTTCAGCGCTTGAATTGGCGTTTTGGAGCCGATAGCGCGCTGCGGAATGTGGTGG